>CAZTKJ010000014.1:0-63252 GCA_964614185.1 uncultured Lachnospiraceae bacterium | reverse complement strand
GAATACCGTTTCTCTCTGTGAAGATATAAGGAGCCATCTTAGGGTTCCATCTTCTGGTCTGATGTCCGAAATGAACACCTGCTTCTAACAACTGTTTCATTGAAATAACGCTCATGTTTCTACCTCCATTTGGTTTTACTTCCGCGCACCTTCCTTCATCTGCCACCCCGCGTCTAAGGCACCGGCAGAAAACAGATACACGTGATTTATAGTCATAACATTAAAATTATAGCATAACAAAACCCCTTATGCAAGGGGTTTTACAAGTTTTGCTTTCAAATTACTGTGCATGGGTAAGTATGGCTGCAATTGTTGCAGGTTCTGCGCCAACCGGCACCTGATAACTTCCGATCCGTATTTTCCTATCATAGCCATTGGTATATAAATATTCATCAAAATCAGACGCTGATGCGATCAGTCCGGCCTCTTCTAACTTTCTGCAGACTGCATAGGAGCCTTCCCCTGATAATATTTGAATTGTAATATTTTCCTCCGGTGTATTGTCAGTATTTTCTTCCCCTTCATCGGTAAATTCTTCCAACTCAGCACCAGGTTCCGGCAAAGATTCCCCCGGCGTCTCTTCCTGTATTTCTTCAGATTCTTTAGTAGGTTCTTCTGTCGGCGTCATCTCCGGCTGTACCACATCCTCTTCTTCTGTCGGTGTTGTTACAGGCGTTGCTTCAGGTGTTTCCTTATCCTGAGGCGGTTCTTCTTCCACTATAGGGGATTCAGAAGGTGTTTCCAGATCTGCAAGCAGATTTCCTTGTTCCACCATACCAAGGGCTGCCGCTCGTTCTTTGATTTCTCTATCACTTAAGGTTTCTTTTCTGTGTCCTGATGAGACCCCCATGATCACTGCAGTAACTATGATCCCTATTCCAAGTCCCCTCAGATAATATTTCAGCTTCATTGCCTTACTCCGTAATCTTTAAATTCCTTCAAACAAGTCAATTACCAGCTTTACCTCACCAATTCCAAGAGAAAGTTCCTTGGCAATCGCCATATTGGATTTACCTGCCCTATGCAGTTCTAATATCCTTTCATTGCTATTGGTTTGACCGGAAGCTGCCATGCTTAAATCAACCTTGACATCCTGCTTTGCTTTTCTGGTGCTCTTTGCCTTGGCCGATTCTGGTAATGTAGCGGATTCTGTCTGTTTCTTTCTTGTCCTTTTCTTCGGAGGTTCTGCTTTTACTGCCTCTTCTGCAATCTCCACCCGCTCCGGTTGAATGGGAACAAACTCTTCATTCAAAGCAGGCGCTTCCAAGGATTCATTCAGGCTTTCTTTTATTTCCTCTGCCCGTGCTTTTGTTTCTTTTGCGGTGATTTCCGCATCCTTTACTGTCTGTTTCACTTCCGCAGCAGTTTTTACAGCTTCATTGACAGTTGTTTTCAAATTTTCGTGCTTATCATTTAACATATCATATAAGAAAACTGCTTCTTTATGATTTTTATTGATCTGCTCCAGCACAGTATCTGAATATTCATTGACAGCCATCATTTTTTCATTCGTAAGACGCTCCATGGAGCGTTCCGTTTTTTCCATAGAATAATGAATGGTTTCGTCTACTATATCACTGATCTGTGCTTTTGCCTGCGTCATTTCCCTTTCAATAATTTCCTGAATTTTCTCTTCACTGATTTGCCCGGTCCCTTCTGAACTTTCCCGTCCTCCTGCCGGAAGCAGAAAACTGACCGTAAATACCATTCCGCCGAAAATCAGCAGAATCAATTCTGTTACACCCATATTTTCACCTGTATATTCTTAAATTTTCATATCAAAGCTGCCATGCCCCTTCAGGACAACTTTGCCGTCTTTTTCTTCTTTTTTTCTCCTTTGTCCACCGTCACCGCTATATTGCCCATTTCCTTCATCCTTAGCGTCAAAACGCTTTCCTTCATTTTCAGAACGGTCTCCCTGTCGTACCTGACGTACTTTTGTCTCTACATTCTCTTCAAATACTTTCTGGTAATTGACCTGATCCACCATTCCTTTATTTTCTTCATTATGTTTAATTGTTGTAAAATCCTGGGCCCGCGTTATCTGCCCCTGAAGTTCTATGCGGCTTATTGTCATAACAAACCTCCATATCGCTTTTTAAAGCGATGTCATCTTTACATCTCCACGTTCCTTAATGAACCGGCAATAAGACATACCGGTTTTGACCACTAAAGACACATCTGAGATACTGATCCTGGTTCCGGCAAATACTTCTCCCATAACCTCAACTTTGGCTCCATTGCTCTCGTCCAACATCTTCTTAAGTTCATTATATTCTTTTGTATCATCTTCTATCTTCTGCTTGATTTGATTCTCTTTCTGTATCATATCCTGCAGATTTTTCATCAACTCCGGCCTAAGTTCAATTCCCTGGGCAAGCTTCTGATTTGCAGCTGTAAGCACGGGATGAATCTGCGCAATCACTTTACAATCCTCTGCAATCCCTCTTTGCAGCTGTTCCATCTTGGCTTTCAAGCTGGGATCCACACCTACTGCAACAATAGTATCTGCACCCATTGCAGAACCCAGTGTCTTTACCTGAACTAAATTTCCGGCTGTAACTTTTCCGCCTGTAATAAATCCTCTTTTTCCTGTAACGATAACTTCTGTCCCTGCTCCAACCTCACTGTGGAGAATAGCCTCCGTGGAAATATATCCTCCGGCTGTTACTTTGGCATTTTCAATATACTTGGAAACAACATTACCTCCGGCTTTTAAGATTCCTCTGGCCATACCGTTCACGCCTCTGGCAATAATGATATCGCCTCCGGCTTCCATATAAGCGCCTTCTACCACGCCTTTTACTTCTATATTTCCTTTTGCCCTTACCTGAAAATTGGTACAGACATTACCATTTACCATTACACTGCCTTCGTAATCAATATTACCTGTAGCAATGTCCACGTTTTCCACTTCCAAAACATTGGAAACAAAAACTTTATCGTCTACTAATGTAACATGTCCGTCCGCATCTGCGGTAAGCACCAGTTTATCCTCGGAAAGAATAATATTATGCCCATATTTAAGCGCCACTCTCTTAACATCTCTCGGCTTTATTTTTTCTCCATAAACAGTAAGTCCCGGGTCTCCCGGATCTTCAGGAAACAGCCGTGCAAGCACATCGCCTTTATTGCAATGACAAATAACATCCAGATGAAAGAAATCTACACTTCCGTCTTCCTTCAGGGCCGGCTTTGCTTTCAGATCCGTTGCAAAATAGTATTCTATTCTGCCGTCTGTACCATTGCGCGGTATTTTCCCCTGGGCCACTACAAAATCCGTACAATAACTTTTGGTTTCAAAAAAACGGTCAATTTCTTCCCTTTTTATGCCTGTTGTTATTTTCTTAAACTGTAAATCGCTGAGCAATTCCTCCGGATTCATCTTTTCTCCCTGTAAGGAGGCAGGATAAAATCTTGCAATGACCGTCATCTTGTTCGGACTGACTGTCAAACGGTAGCTTTCCCCAATTTCAGGTATAACATCCTGATTAATGGAAAATGAATATTCATCCTGTCCGGAGGTTTTGGCATCCTGTAATCCTTTATTCAAGCCTGCACTATCATATGTAATGCCATGAAGATTCAGATAATCCATGACTTCCCTTACAAAAACATTTGCTCCCCCGTCTTTAGGTGCTACTATCTTAAGCGCAGTTCCTGTTGCACTGCAAATTACTTGAAAATATCCATTTTTCATATTTATACCCCCGCATATCGCAGGCTATGCCTGCAATACTGCACTAATAAGTAGTTTGAAAATCTACTTTCAAACTTTCTTCTGCAGAATTATACAGAAAAAATTCCCATATAATTTCCCATTTTTGATTTTAATTTTTGTAGTGCTCTCGTATGTAGCTGGGAGATTCTTGATTCAGAAACTTCAAGCACATTACTAATCTCTTTTAAAGTCAGATCCTCATAGTAATACAGAAGAATGACCTTCTTTTCCTTCTCTGTTAAAAGTTCAAGCGCCTGACTTAAAACTTCCTTCATTTCACTTTTTTCAATAACTTCTTCCGGTCCGTCAAACCTGTGCTGGGTACTCTGTATGGCAGTTGCTTCACTGCCTGATTCCATGAATTCATCCAGAGATACCACACCTGTAATCTTCATTTGTGACTGCCATGTATTGTATTCGTCATCGCTGATGCCAAGACTTTTAGCAATTTCCTCATCAGTGGCTGCACGTCCCTTAGAGGCTTCTATTTCCTTCATTGCAGTATCTATCCGCTTCTGTTTTTGTCTGATGGTACGGGGAATCCAATCCATCTTACGGATCTGATCGAGAATCGCTCCCCGGATTCTAAGGCTGGCATAAGTTTCAAATTTAACAGCCTTCATATTATCATACTTGTCTATGGCATCAATCAATCCAAAGACACCATATCCTACCAGGTCATCATACTCCACATTATATCCTAAATACATGCTAAGCCTTCCGGCAACCAGCTTTACAAGCGGAGCATACTCAAGTATGATTTTTTCTCTGATATCAGATGATTTGGTTTTCGCATAATCTTCCCAGAGCTTTGTTCTGCCTGCTTCGTCCATTATACCCTCCAGCATGATTGCCATGCAATCACATTTCCATTTTTATCTTAGGTTTCCGTCCTGTTTTCTTCGTTTTCAACAGCTTCCTTTTCTATAACTTCTCCTTCGTTTTCTGCTTCGATTCTTTTCTGTTCTTCAATCTGATCTATGCAGGTCCATACAAACTTTTGAATCACAGTTCCTATGATATAAAAGAATATCAATACACAAAGCAGCGTCAGCAAAAGCTGTGTCGTACTACAGTCTGCTATAAACATAACAATAGAGGTTACGGCCCCTGCCAAAAGCATTAAGAAGGGGGCAAACATCTTCCGTTTCTTCATATGGTTTTCTCCGGCTTCCCTATGGAACGGATTACATACTCACCGGTTTTAGGATAAAAAATAACCGTTCTGCCGTAAGTGTCCCCGGTGTCTTCCGCCAGCAGCGGAATTCCCAATTCACTCAGCTTTTTTTTGCATGCAGCAACATTTCTATCCCCTACCCGGATAGTATCGCTTTTGCCGGCGCCGGCAAACATTTGGGCTCCTCCTGCTATTTTAGCTACGAATCTGCTTTTCATTCCGCCCTTTTTAATAATTGCAGTAACCAGATCTTCTATTCCTGTGTCTGCAAACTTAATCCTGTTTGTGTTGTTGCTGATTTCCTTACTGTCTGGCAGCATAATATGTACCAGACCGCCTATGCCCGTTGCAGGATCTCTGATAGCTATGCCAATACAGGAACCCAGCCCCAGTGTTGTCACTGCATCATCACCGCTGCAAACAGCCAAATCTGCTATTCCTATTTTAAAAATCGTACTCATGCCCTCAGAATCTCCTTTTGTCTTATATAACGCCCAATGCTGTCAAAATCTTTTGATAGGATTCCATATCCGGTATCAATATGAAATAACCATCTAAATCAACATCGTCTGAAAATTTTGTCTGTACCAACAGAATCTTATCCGCAAATACTCCAAATTCTACAGCCGGCACGCTTAAGAGCGCTCCTGCCATATCAATTGCCAGCTGCGGAACGGAAGGAAATATTTTCAGATTAGTCAGGGATGACAACGCGTTCAGATAAGCACCTGTTATGATATTGCCAACCTCTTTAATGGCAGAACACTCCATCTCACCAAATTCACGGTTTACAATTTCTTCTTCCGTAGAACCAAGCATACCGCCCATAAGTGTATTTACCAGATGGGCTGCAGATGCCTTTTTCTGAATAAACATCATATTTCCTTCAATATCGCCTTCTACCTGGAGATAAATACCGGCCATGATTTCTTCTTCACCGCCTACCGCTTCTCCAAGGGCATTAAATTCAAGTAGCTGTACCTGCGGAACCGACATATCTACTTTACAGCCAATCATCTGAGCCAGTGCTGTAGTTGCATTTCCTGCGCCGATGTTTCCTAACTCTTTCAGTACGTCATAGTACTGACTTGTGAATTCATCCATATTAAGCTGTTCTTTCATAAGGGTCTCCTAACTTAAACGTATATTTATTTTTCCATGGCTACTGCATTCAAATCAAGTAATGAGATCAGCTCATTACCATGCTTACCGATTCCAATAATGAAACCGGCTTTTCCTTCCTGCCCATCATAAGAGACTTTTTCAATTTCATTAGCAGAAAGCGTAACAACTTCCTTTACAGCATCTACCATGATACCAATGGTTCCATGCTGTTCCAGTTTTAAAATAATAATCCTGGTTGCTTTCGTGATCTCATCGTTGGGAAGATCCATTTTTACACGAATACTCATAACAGGAATCACTTCACCCCGAAGGTTAATAACACCCTTTAAATAATCTGCCACTTTAGGCACTCTGGTAATATGCTGCATGCGCACAATATTATCAATATACTTAATATCTATGCCATATTGCTCCGCTCCCAGCTTAATTACTATGTACTGTGCTGTTTCTCCTGTTTCATCTATATCTGTCAATCTTAACTGATCCATCTGCTATCCCCCCTGTCCTAAATCAATGCATTGGCGTCAAGAATCAATGCCACTTCACCATCGCCTAAAATAGTGGCTCCACTGATAATCTTGCATTTGCTGATATATTTTCCCAGAGATTTGATAACAATTTCCTGCTGTCCCATCAGCTCATCCACCACAAGGCCTGCCAGCTTCTCACCCTTCTTCACAATAACAACTACCATATTGTCTTCCGGTGTTTTCAGGCTTTCAATATCCAGTTCCTTACTTAATCGGATAATGGGAATAACATTTCCTCTCAGATTGATCACTTCACTGTTTCCTACCAGCTTAATCTCACTGGGACTAATATCCTCAAGTGTCTGTATGCTTCCAAGGGAAATGGCATATTTTTCACCACCTACAATTACCATAAGGGCCTGAATAATTGCAAGCGTCAACGGAAGTCTGATGATCCATGTACTTCCTTCACCCAGCTTGGATTTTACTTCCACTTCACCGCTTAAAGATTCAATCTTAGACTTCACAACATCAAGTCCAACGCCTCTTCCTGATACATCGGAAATTGTCTTTGCCGTAGAAAAACCTGCGCTGAATAAAAGGTTGATAATATCCTTTTCACTCATGCTTTCGCCCTGTTCCGGAGTAATGACACCACGCTCAATAGCTTTCGCCTTAACTGCCTCCGTATCGATACCATTACCGTCATCCCGGACTTCTATTACAACGTTATTTCCATCCTGATACGCATCCAAGAAGATAGATCCTGTTTCCGGCTTACCTCTCTGCATGCGGACTTCTGCTGATTCAAGACCATGATCTGCAGAATTTCTAAGCAGATGCATTAAGGGATCACCAATTTCATCTACTACCGTTCTGTCAAGTTCCGTTTCTTCACCTGACATATACAGTTCCATCTTTTTATCCAGCTTCTTGGAAAGTTCCCTGATCATTCTGGGGAACTTATTTACTACACTTTCAATAGGCACCATTCTTACTTTCATGACAGACTCATGAAGGTTTGTGGTAACGCTTTCCAGATATTCAATCTGCTCATTAAATCCCGAACCGGTAACGCCCTCTGCACTGGAAGCGGATACTAATGAGTTTTTCGCTATAATAAGCTCACTGACAAGATTCATAAGAACATCCAGTTTTTCGATATCTACGCGGACAGTTCTGTTGACCATGGGTTTTCCGGTCTTCTTATCTCCCTGCTTGGCAGGGGTACTGGCAGGAGCCTGCAATGCTGCCCCGGTCTGCTTTACTTCTTCCTGCTTATCAGCTTCTCCCACTTCTGTTTCCAATGTCTTTATTATCTCACCCACTTCAAGCACATCACCGGTGACAGATTCTATTTCGGAAACACTCTGAGCGGCATGGATGATCTGATCAATGGGATTATCTGAAATAACGATCAGACTGAACTCCAAATCGAATTTCTCATCCTCTATATCCTGTGCGGAAGGATCACATACGATAATCTCTGCTTTTTCTTCTATTGCTCTATACACAAGAAAAGCTCTGGCTGCCTTTAAGATACAATTTTCCTGAACCCGTATATCCAGACCATATATCTGCTTTCCCTGTTCTTTAGCAGCGGCAAATACATGCTTTTCCGGATCTCCAACAGGTACCTTAAGCCATCTTTTCTCCTCTTTTTGAGGAGCTTCCTTTGCAGGCTTATCTTCCTGTCCGGAATCAGCTTTTTCTTTGCCGCCATTTAGGAAAACGTTTAATTGGTCAATCAATGCTTTATTGTCATTGGTTCCTTCATCACCGGTTTCCTGAATATTGTCAGTATATTCTTCCAAAGCGTCCAAGCACTGAAAAAGAATATCAATCAGATTGGATGTCGCCTTCATGGTGCCGTTTCTGATTTCGGAAAATACATTTTCCATATCATGAGTTAAAGTCTGCATACGCTTGTAACCCATAGTTCCTGCCATTCCCTTCAGGGAATGTGCTGCACGGAAAATTTCATTGATCGTATCTGCATCTTCCGGGGACTGCTCCAGATTTAAAATCTGTGTATTCAGGCTTTCCAAATGCTCTTTTGTTTCATCCAGAAAAATTCCAAGGTATTGATTCACATCCATTTCAAACTACCCCCACGTTCTTAATAATTTCATTTGCAATTTGCGTAAGCGGCATTTCCCTGTCTGCTAAACCTGCGGCAGACACGCTTCTGGGCATTCCGTATACAATACAGGTCTCTTCATTCTGAGCGATTACCGTTACTTTCTTTTTTTTCTTCAGGTTTCTGATTCCTTCTGTTCCATCTGCTCCCATGCCGGTAAGTACTACACATATAATTTCATCATATTCACTGTCTGATAACGATTCATACATATAGTTGGCACAGGGCCTCACACCTTCTCTGGGCGGTTCATCCGTATAACGGATGACCTGTTTCCCTGCTTCCTTGGAAACATTCATATGTCTGCCTCCTTTTGCAAGATAAACATGCCCTTTTTGAATGACATCTCCCTCTGCAGCTTCCTTAACGGACAGTTCGCTTAAAGAATCCAGTCTGGCTGCCAGCGCTTCGGTAAATTCCGCAGGCATATGCTGCACAATAAGCACAGGTGCATTCAAGTTGGAAGGAAGCTTTGGAATTAAACTCTGTAATGCCTTTGGTCCGCCGGTAGAACTGGCAACTGCTATAAGCTTTCTGTCAATATTATTTCCTTCTGTTTTCATCCTTCCCATACTCTTTCAATATATTATTCTTCCGGTTTGTTCCGGTTCGATATTAGTTGTAGTATACCACAACTCCTGCTTCACATGAGTGCAAAGTAATCATTTTAGTCCTTTTTCTCGTTTTCTGTTCTTTCTTTCCTCCTCAAAGATAAATTTAATAATTTCTTCTCTGTCTAAAGTATCAATATTGATATACTGAGCTCTGTGTTCGTAGACACCCGGCTTATCATCCAACTCCCTGACGCCAATAACCTTAGCAACCAGTGTATATTCTTTTCCTTTTCCGTCTATCAGAAGATGATACTTACAGCAGATCAGTTCATCCGGCTCATAAGCGTATGTACCGACAAAACGTATTCCGCCTCCACTGATATCTACAATAATGCTTCTTTTTAAAGGAAGTCCCGGTACCAGATATCTGTTGTTTTTTTCCACCGCCTGTATTTCTTCTTTTTCAAGAATACGCGCACTCATTTCAAGAGCGCAGCTTAAACGGTAATACTCTCTTCTTTGGAATTTACGCAGATTACTGGTAAGTTCCAAAAGCAGGATATACTTGGCGTCTGACTTATATCTGTCCACCACCCTGGCAAAACACTGATACAAGCCGTTGGAAGTATAGAAATATATGTCATATTCCACATCTACGGGCAGTAAAATCAATTTGGATTTTTCTATAGGCATATTGATTTCCAGCCGGTCGTCTGAAAGAACATCATAAACACTTGTCTGATAAACCTTCTTTTTCTCTGTCTCATCAACAGACTTACCCCTTTCCACCGCCTGTATTTCAATTTTATTTCCCGGTACTACATACTTTGACAGCATAACTATTTCTCTCCTTAACTGTTATATTTCTTTCCATTGACAATATGAGAGAAAAAGGCTGCCATTCCTCTCTTTGTCACATTTTTGTTCAATTCCCGATTCATCATTTTAGCTGCGATCACTTCATAAGCAACCGATGACTTTGCCGTAGGCGCATATAAAGATACGGGCATCTGCTGCATAACCGCTTTTGCCAGCTGATTATCCTGAAGCACTGAACCTAAATATGAAATAGGTAATTTCAAATATCTTCCTACTACAGCATTCAGCTTATTAAAAAGCGCCTGTCCCTCATCATCATCATCCACTTTGTTGGCAATCACCTTGATCTGAGACATATTCTCTAAATATCTGGGATGGCCTTTCAATGCTTTTAACAGGGAGTAGGAATCTGTAATAGAAGTAGGTTCCGGTGTGGTCACTACAATGATTTCTCCACTTGCCACCAAAAATTCCAGGACCGCATCAGAAATTCCGGCACCTGTGTCTACCAAAACAATATCTGCTATGGCATCCAATTCTACCAGATTTTGAATAATATAAGTCAGATAATCCTTGCTCAAATTAGATAATCCTGAAATTCCTGATCCCCCTGAAATAAACCCTACATCCATAGGACCCCAGGTAATGATCTCTTTAATATTCTTTCCCTGATAAATCAGGTCGCATAAATTATGCTTTGGTACCGCGCCAAACATGATCTCTATGTTGGCAAGACCAAAATCCGCATCCAGAATAATCACCCTCTGCCCCATTTTACGGAACTGTATTGCAAGATTAATTGTTGTATTCGATTTTCCAACTCCGCCTTTGCCGCTGGTAACGGTAATGACTCTGGCAACCGGACGCTGAATCTCATTTGCTTTTATTATATTTCTTAATTGCTGCGCTTGATCCATCCTTTTCTCCGCCTCATCTGATAATTACTCAGTTACTGTTTTTTTGCCTCCCAAAAGCTTCTTTACCGTCTTTTGGGGATTGAAGTTTTCAATATCATCCGGTACATTCTGTCCGTAGGTTACGTAGGATATTTCTGCTCCCGTATGCAGTTTTATATTTAAAAGATTGCCAAGGGTTGTCGTCTCATCCAGCTTGGTAAAGATTAACTTATAATCCGTCATCCCTGAATAAGCATCTGCAATATTGATAAGATCCGTGTATTTGGTAGCTGCGCTCAATACCAAAAATACTTCTTTCTGTACCACATCATCCACGGAATGTAAAAATCCCTTCATAATTTCTTTTTGACTTTCGTTATGATGAGAATGTCCTGCTGTATCAATCAAAATAAAATCATATTCCTTAAAATCCTTCAGTGCCTGCCCCAATTCATCTGTGGAATAAATAACTCTGAAAGGCACTTCCAAAATATTCGCGTAAGTCCTCAACTGTTCCGCTGCTGCAATGCGATAAGTATCTGCCGTAAGAAGAACTATTTTTTTCTTTTCTTCTACACGGAACTTAGATGCTATCTTGGCAATGGTTGTTGTTTTTCCTACCCCCGTAGGTCCTACAAAAAATATGACCTTAGGCTTTCCTTCCGTTGCCGTAATTTCATTGGACTTTCCAAACTTCAAAATCATTCTTTGATATACATTTGCAAGAGCATAATCAAAGGGCATTCCCGGTTTATGATCTTTTTCTATTTCATCAATTACCTGATTAACATATTTTTCATTTACTTCATTTTCCAGCATAGTATTATAAAGAAGTTTCATGAAGCGTTCCATTTCGTCTTCCTTATCATCACTATCTTCTTCATCTGTTTTCTCTTCAGGCTTTTGAAGCTGCTGCTCTAACAGACTGTGAAGGGTATCAAGCTTCTCTTCCAGGGCGCTGCTATCAGTTTTAACAGCCTCATTACGGGTAAGTGCATCCACTAATGGCTGGGCCTTTAACTCCTCCGGCGGCTTTTCTACCGTTTTTTCTTCCTGCTTTACTCCCCCATAGCGTAGTTCGTTTTCTTTTTCGAGGGCTACCGTAACTTCTGTCAGCTGGGGTTTCAAAAAGCTGAAAATCCCCTTTTTCTTAACGTTACGGACATTCATGACTACCACATTACTGCCCAGTTCTTTTTTAGCGGCCTCTACCGCTTCTGCTTCTGATTTTCCCTGAAATTTTTTGATTATCATGCTGCCACCATTCCTACAGACTGTAACTCAATATTATTTTCTATTTCATTGTATGATACTACGATCAAATCCTTATAATAATCTTCTGTCAAACGTTTAAAGTATACCCTTACAATAGGGGACGTAATAATAATAGGACTCTTTCCCAAATTTTCCAGTTTGGCCATTTCTGATTCCACAGATTTCATAATTGCCCTGGTCTTCTCCGGATCAAGGGACAGATAAGCACCGCCTTCTGTCTGCTTCACACTTGCCATAATTTCCTGCTCCAGCTTAGGATCAAGAGTTACTACACTGGTTGTTTCATTAGAAGGAAAGAACTTATTGGAAATAGCTCTTTTCAAACTTTGACGCACATACTCCGTTAAGATATCTGTGTCACGTGTTGTCGTTGCATAGTCAGCCAGCGTTTCAAAAACAGACAACAGATCCCTGATGGAAATACCTTCTTTTAACAGATTCTGTAAAACCTTCTGCACCTCTCCGATTCCAAGAAGCTTGGGTACCAATTCCTCCACAAGAGATGGATTGCTCTCTCTTAAATTGTCAACAAGATTTTGAACATCCTGTCTTGTAAGCAGCTCTGAAATATGCTGCCTGATAATTTCAGTCAAGTGGGTTGCAATAATAGAAGGCGGATCTACTACTGTATAGCCCATACTCTCGGCACGCTCTCTTTGTCCTTCCGTAATCCAGATGGCCGGAAGATGGAAAGAGGGCTCAAAGGTGGGAATACCGGTAATCTCTTCCTCCACATACCCGGGATTCATAGCCATATAATGATCAAACAGGATTTCTCCTTCACTGACCTGTATTCCCTTTATCTTTATAATATATTGGTTAGGGTTTAACTGTATGTTATCCCGAAGTCTGATGATAGGCACTACAGTACCCAGTTCAAGCGCAATCTGCCTTCTGATCATGACAACACGATCCAAAAGATCGCCGCCCTGGTTTACATCTGCCAAAGGTATGATTCCATAACCGAATTCCAATTCGATAGGGTCTACCTGCAACAGACTGTTGACATTTTCGGGCTGCCTTATTTCTTCTGCAGCTGCTTCTTCCTCATTGACTTCTCCTTCAATCTGTGCTGTTTCAATTTCTCCTGCTATAACTCTTCCGCAGACAATAAACAGAAGTCCTATTGCCAAAAATACAATGGTTGGGAAGGGAGTAAGAACTCCCAACGCCACAAGAATAATGCCTACAATATAGAGAGCTTTGGGCATACCAAAAATCTGCTTGATCAATACTGAACCGAAATCAGCATCTTTGGAGCCCTTCGTTACCAAAATACCGGTGGAAAGAGAAATCAATAGAGAAGGCACCTGACTTACCAGTCCGTCACCGATAGTCAGTATGGCAAACTGATTTAACGCTGTATTGAACTCCATGCCTCTCATGAGAACGCCCATGGCAATACCGCCTGCCAAATTGACCACTGTAATAATAAGACCTGCCGTAGCATCTCCCTTAACATACTTCACGGCACCATCCATGGAACCAAAGAAACTTGCTTCCTCCTGAATTTTATCTCTTCTTTTTTTAGCTTCCGCATCATCAATGGCTCCTGTATTTAAGTCGGCATCAATAGCCATCTGCTTACCCGGCATAGCATCCAGGGTAAATCTGGCTGTTACTTCCGCAACTCTTTCAGAACCTTTGTTAATAATCATAAACTGAACAATGATCAGAATAACAAAGACAATACCGCCTACAATTAAATTACCGCCGCCCACATAATCTCCGAAGGTTCTTACCACCTCACCGGGATCTCCGGTAGTCAGAATCAGTCTGGTGGATGAAATATTTAAAGATATCCTGAAAATGGTGGTAAATAAGAGGATCGTGGGATAAAAAGACATATCCAACACTTCCTTGGCAAACATGGAAGTAAATAACACCGTAAAACCAATTGCCATATTGCAGGCAAGCAAAACATCTAAAAGCGCGTTAGGAATGGGTATAATCATCATAGCAAAAGCTGATACCAGATATGCCGCTACTGCCATATCCTGTTTTTTCATATATCCATCTCCTTTCCGTTAAAGTCATTTTCCTTTAAACTTTACCTTTTAAATGATATACAAAGGCAAGTACTTCCGCTACCGACTGATACAGCTCCGGCGGCACCAGTTCCCCCACATCTACATTGGCATAGAGCATTCTCGCCAATGGTTTATTTTCAACAATCTCTACCTTATTTTCTTTTGCAATCTCCTTAATTCTCTGAGCCAGATAATTTTCACCCTTTGCAATCACATAAGGCGCATCATACTTATCCGGATCATATTTAACGGCTACTGCATAATGGGTAGGGTTGGTAATAACTACATCTGCTTCCGGCAGCTGCTGCATCATACGCCGCCTTGAGGCTTCCTGCATACGCTGTCTTTGTTTACCCTTTATCTTAGGATCACCTTCCTGGTTCTTATACTCATCCTTGACTTCCTGCTTCGTCATTTTCATATCATTTTTAAATTTCCACTTCTCATATGCATAATCAATAAAAGCAATAGCAATATAGATTACGGAAACACGGATCCCAAGGTCAATTACAATTTCTCCAATCAGGGAAATTGCCGGATTCAATCCGATGTCATACAAAAGAAATATATCTTTTACCCTGTCTTTCAAAAAGGAGTAAGCTACATAACCTACCACAAGGATTTTAACAATAGCCTTTACCAGGTTGACCAGTGAACTTACTGAAAAGATCCGTTTGAATCCGCTAACAGGATTTAATTTACTAAATTTAGGCTTTAGCGGTTTACTGGTAGGTTTCCACTTTACCTGCACTACATTGCATACAAAGGCTAATACTAATCCTAAAATCAGAACAGGCGCTATAATAAGCAACATTCTCAGCATCATATTTCTGACAATTATTTGTATGGTAGCTGAAGGAATCATTCCATCATACATCTGTATAGCTTCCGGGATCTGATTATAAACTCCCGGAAACCCTTCCAGCATTCGTTTTCCCATACTGCCTACATAGATCTTTAACAGAAGAAACAACGCCGTTAAACTAAAGGCTGTCACAATTTCTTTACTTTTAGCAACCTGCCCCTCTTTTCTTGCATCATCCAGCTTCTTACTGGTAGGCTCCTCTGTTTTTTCACCGCCCGGTCCTTCTTTTGCAAAAAACTGAAGATCGTATCTTAAAAGCATATTATCATTCCATTCTATGTGCTGCGCATGACTTCCACAAAGCTGACCACCATATGTCGCATCTGTTCATAGACAAAATTGGCGGCTCCCGGAAGCATGGAAGTGGTTAACAATAAAATACAAAGTCCCAATAATACCTTCATTTGAATTCCCACGGCAAACATGTTCAGCTGAGGTGATACTTTAGCTAAAACACCAAGCACCGTATTCAGAATCAGCATTGCTGCAAAAATAGGAAGGCATATCCGGAATCCAACAATAATATAGCTGGACATAAACATAAGAAGCGACTGTAAAAGTGCTCCGTCATCAATTACCGCCCCATTCACCGGAATCAGAAGAAATGTTTCCGCATACGCCCGAATCAAATACTTATGCATTCCGGAAAGGATCAGTATCAGAAATACCATATAATTATAATAAACACCTGTAATAGTTGTATTCTGCTTAGTAGAAGGATCCATAAGGCTTACCATGGAAAGTCCCATTTCCATATCTGCCACCTGCCCTGCAAAAGCCACAATCGTACTGCACAGATTCGCTCCGAATCCGATGATGATTCCGGTCATGATCTCTTTCATAACAATAATCATATAGCCAAGCAATGTGTCATATATGATTTCCGGCCTGGGCGCTGCATAGTACATCAACAAGGCAAGGAAAAAACTAAATGCAATTCTGATATTCCTGGGTGTATTACTCATGCTGAAAAAAGGAGCAACATAAATAAAACTTAAGGTTCTGATGAATATCAACAGAAAATACTCCAAATCCGCGTAACTAAAAGCATAATCAATCATAACCGCTACCTGACATAGAAGCTGAAATTAGACCAAAGCCTGTTCATAAATTCCGTTATCTGTGTCAATATCCAGTTTCCCAAAAGAATTATGGTAAGAAATATGGCAATAAGCTTAGGTACAAATGTCAATGTCTGCTCCTGTATAGATGTTACTGTTTGGAAGATACTGACAAGTAAACCTACTGTCAATGATACCAAGAGCATGGGTGCCGCTACTTTGACAATAAGGAACAGCGCTTCACTGGCAACAGCTGTCACATCATTAATCATTACATTACTTCCTTTCTTATATCTGATCTGCTCCGGCTGTACCTACCGGTTAAAGGTATCAATCAGATTGATAATAATAAGATTCCATCCATCTGCCAATACAAACAACAGTATTTTAAAAGGCATGGAAATGGTAGTAGGCGGCAGCATCATCATACCCATACTCATCAAAGTAGAAGCTACCACCATATCAATGACAATAAAAGGTATATAAATATAAAAACCTATAATAAACGCCTGCCTTAACTCTCCTATAATAAAACTGGGAATCAGCACCGTAAGGGGAATCTCATCCAGGGTTCCTCCATCCCACGCTTCTCCGCTGATCTGCATAAACATCTGGACATCATCCTTTTGTGTCTGTTTATACATAAACTGACGCAGCGGCTGTACTGCTTTTTCAAAAAATTCATCCTGTTCTATAAGACCGGCCTCCATAGGAACCACCGCTTCCTCATAGATCTGGGTTATATAAGGCCTCATAACAAAAAAAGTAAGAAACAAAGCTAACCCAATCAACACCTGATTTGGCGGCGCTGTTTGGGTATTTAATGCTGCTCTTGTAAAATGCAGCACAATCAATATTCTGGTAAAGGACGTAAGCATGATCAGCAGGATCGGCGCTAATGAAATCAAGGTCAGCGTAATCAGAATACGAAGTGTACCGTTTATCTGCCCATTTCCTGCATCGTAAGTAATGGTTGCTGTATTGGCAATATTGATCTCTGCCAGATCATCCATATTCTCAGCGCTTCCAGGCTCATCAATGTTCGTCCGTTCTTCTGTTGTCCCTGTCAGATGCGAATCTACTTCCGTAGCTTTGACATTGCTGCAGGGTATAATGCACAATATGCCCACCGTCATCAGCAGGCATATTATCTTCTTTATTCTTTTCGTGGCAAAAATTCCCTTCATGCTGTCCAGTCCTTAGTCATCGTCTTTTGCACTCTGCCTTTTCAATTTCTCAAGTATGCTCTTAAAGTCCATCTGAGATTCATTCTCTTCCAATCGCTTTATCTCATCCTGAGACAGTTCCGTCAGCATATGGACTTCATCTTTTCCTATGGCAATTACCAGATATTTATTACCTGCGCGTACTATCTGCACATACTTATTATTGGCAATCGGCATAGCTTCTATTAATTCCAGATTGCTACCTGCAGCTTTTCCTTTCTGATAATTTGCTATCCATCTGGTAGCCACGTAAGTGATTCCCAAAACAAAGATAAATAAAAACAAAACTGTCATAAACTGCAGATAATTATCTATTTGGCCCATACCTGTCAGGAGCATAGTTAGCCGACTACTTTCTTAACAGCTTCTAATACACGATCCGGTTGGAAAGGCTTAACAATAAAGTCCTTTGCTCCACCTTGAATCGCTTCAATAACCATTGCCTGCTGCCCCATAGCCGAACACATGATAATCTTTGCATTAGGATCTGAAGCTTTAATGTTTTTAAGCGCCTGGATTCCATCTACTTCGGGCATGGTAATATCCATAAGTACCAGATCGGGTTTCAACTCATTATACTTTTCAAATGCTTTTGCCCCGTTTTCGGCTTCGCCTGCTACATTATAGCCATTTTTGGTAAGAATATCCTTGATCATCATGCGCATAAATGCTGCGTCATCCACTACTAAAATATTTTTTGCCATTTTTTCTCTCCTATACTTTTACTTTATGATTTCTGTTACACGAACACCGAAGCTTTCTTCAATTACAACTACTTCACCTTTGGCCACGAATTTCCCATTAACCAGTACATCTATAGGCTCACCGGCCAGCTTATCTAATTCTATAATAGTTCCCGGTGCAAAATCAAGAATTTCTGCAATTGATTTTTTCGTTCTTCCAAGTTCTACCGTCACCTCAAGAGGAACATCCATAATAAGGCCGATATTTTCCTGCCCTGCCATCATGGCTCCACCGGCATTAAAGCTTTGGAATTGAGCCGGCTGTATATTCATATTCTGCATATTAGCCTGTGGCATTCCATATCCCGGTTGGGGCATTCCCATTTGAGGCATTCCATACCCCGGCTGAGGCATTCCCATCTGGGGCATTCCCATTTGAGGCATTCCATATCCCGGTTGGGGCATTCCCATCTGAGCATCCATCTGTGGCATATTTGGTGCAGGCTGCGGTTCTGCCACCGGTGGAACATATGGTTCCGGTTCCGGTGCCTTGGCCGGTTCCGGCTCCGGCATCTGTGATGACATAAAAGTTTCGTAAAGACTTTTTGAAAATTCAATAGGATACAGCTGCATAATCGTACTGTCTACCAAGTCATCAATCTGCATCCTGAACGAAATCTTTGCAAAGGTTCCTGCCAAAAACTCTGCAATTTCGCCACCCTGCTTAAAATCCTGTAGATCAACCAGACTTGCTTCCGGGGGACTGATATCAATCATCTTGCCAAGCATTGTTGACATTGAGGTGGCTGCCGCTCCCATCATCTGATTCATCGCTTCAGATATAGCGCTTAAATGAAGTTCACCAAGTTCTCCATCTATATTGCTGCCGTCACCACCCATCATAAGGTCTGTGATTACCTTGACATCATGCTCCTTTAAAACCATGATGTTAGAACCATCAAGTCCGGCAGTATATCTAATCTGAATAAATACACATGGCCTTTGGTAATCTTCTATTACCGTTTCCCAATTGGCCAGCTTAACTATCGGCGTTGTAATATTTACTTTTCGGTTTACCAGTGAAAATAAAGTGGTTGCCGAAGAGCCCATGCTGATATTAGCAATCTCTCCTATGGCATCCTTTTCTGTATCTGTTAACAGAGTTTCATCTATGACAATTTGCCCTTCCGACACAGTTTCTGTGCTGGCCGCAGTGTCTATATCGCCCGAATCTTCTGATCCGCCGGAAAGATCCATTCCGCTGAGAAGTGCATTAATCTCATCCTGTGATAACATTCCGTCCATGCTTTACTCCCCCTCTCTGATTACTGAAGTTACCCGGACCGCATATTTATCCTTGCTGGAACCGGGAAGAGCAGTGAATTTCTTAATATTTCCAACATATACATTCATTTCTGAAGACACTCCTGTTCCCAACCGGATAATATCCCCCGGCTGCAAACCCATAAAATCATTGACTGATACCTGACATTTACCTAATACTGCTTTTACCGGTATGTCTATTCTCTTAATAAGCGCTTCAATATGGTCACCATAACTTTCACTGTCTTCTTTTTGCATAGTTGAAAACCAATATTTGGTATTTAACTTATCCATCACGTCTTCCAGCGTAAAATAAGGAAGACATATATTCATGTGGCCTTCAACATCACCCAGCTTTAAATTCATAGTAACAATGGCTATCATATCGCTTGGAGAAATCACTTGTGCAAACTGTGCATTTGTTTCGATACGCTCCATAATGGGATTGACATCCACTACATTTCTCCAAGGCTCCCGCATCAACTGCATACAGACAACCATTAGTTTCTCCAATATCGTCATTTCTATTTCTGAAAAATCCCTGGTTCTGTCAAGGGGAATTCCCTGTCCGCCCAGCATCCTGTCTATCATGGCAAATCCCAGATTTGATGCCAATTCAATGATTATATTGCCGCTTAAGGGCTTGAAATCAACAATTCCCAAAATAACGGGGTTCGCCAGAGCATTTGTAAATTCTGAAAAAGTAACTGCTTCAGAGCTGGTAACACTTATCTGAACATTTTTTCTAAGATAAACCGGAAGATTAGTAGAGATCAATCTTCCGTAATGTTCATATATAATTTCCAATGTACGTAGATGCTCCTTGGAAAACTTCGCAGGACGCTTAAAATCATAATCCTTAACCTGCTTCTCTCCTGTCTCCTGCATCTGTTCAACATCCAGTTCGCCGGTACTTAAGGCTGCCAGCAAATTATCAATCTCACTTTGAGACAGTACCTCTCCCACGGAAGTTCACCTCCTTCATTTCTGTCAGATTCCAAAACTGCTGTCTTATGAAACAAGTGCTGTTACAATTATATCATATACAAAATCGGAATTAAACATTGTCTGAATCCTCTGAAGGATCTCTTCTTCTAAAGCATGATTATTCCCACGCACTTCATCTATGGTGTACTCTGATATAACATCATTGATCTCACCTTTGATCAGACTTTCTCTGGTACTCAGATCTCCGTATGTCTTATAGTCCTTATGTTTGGAGTCCATGGAAAGGGTAACCGTAACCACTGCAAAATGGTCTTTGGTATCCACATTTCCCTCTGCATCTACTCCCCGTTTCAGGGCTATGGTCATTTCTGAAATATCATAAGTCACTACATTTTCCATGGGAACATTCTTATTTCCAGATGCTTCCGTTCCCTTTAAATCAATCTGAATAGCTGAGGCAATATCTGTGACTAACGCAGCTGTTTTTTTATTTGTACTTGCAACGCTGAACATTGTAATAGCTGAAAATACAATGTTAATAGCCAAAAGTGCCAGTATCACAATAGAAATCAAATTTCTTTTCATATTTCTGCTCCCTTTTTCCAGTATTAATATGAACTCAGAGAATTATAAATTCTTATTTCCACTCTTCTGTTCTTAGCCCTTCCTTCAGGTGTGGAGTTATCTGCAATGGGAATGTATTCTCCCATTCCGGAATGTTTCAGATTGGCCGGATTCAACGTGGTATTTTCTACCAAATAATAAAATACAGAAAGAGCACGTCCATTACTTAACTCATCATTATTGGAATATTTAGAACCTGACATTGGTACATTGTCCGTATGTCCCTCTATTTCAATGACGCCCGTGCTGTACCTCTGAAGAAGAATTCCCACCTGATTCAAAATAGGCAGCGATTCTTCCTTTAGTTCCACGCTTCCTGAATCAAATAGAAGTGCACCGTTTAATGTCAGCTGCACATACTGTGCTGTAAATTCTATGTCAATTTCTTCCGAAAGATTCTTTTCCTCAAGAGCTTCTTCAATATTTTCAGCCAGCTGCTCAGACTCTTCTAACTTTGCCTGTTCCATTGTTTCTGCAATGGATTGCAGATCTTCCGGCATCTCATCGCCTTCTGCATCCCGCCCTGTACTGTTGATATAATCATCCAGCTCGTTTAACTGGCTGACGCCATTACTCATCAAAAGGCCCTCACCGATAGCAGAGGCACCTCCCGAAAAAATACTGAATGTCTGATTAAAAGAGGCCGCCAAAAGTTCAAATTTCTGAACATCCAAGGAAGACATAGAAAACAGCATGACAAAAAAGCAAAGCAGCAGATTCATCAGGTCAGCGAAGGTGGCCTGCCAGGCCGGCGCGCCCTTAGGCGGCTCTTCAGGTTTTCGCTTAGCCATTATGCTTCACCTCCATCGCCTTCACCCTGCATGATCCTGTCGCCAGGTGCCAGGAAGGATTTCAGTTTTTCTTCAATAACTCTGGGGTTTTCACCTGCCTGAATGGAAAGAAGGCCCTCAATCATAATTTCTTTCATCATGATCTCGTCGGAATTATTAGCCTTTAACTTACCTGCAACAGGTGCGCATATCCAGTTGGCCAACAGAGAACCATACAAGGTAGTGATCAATGCAACTGCCATATTAGGTCCTAATGCGGAAGGATCATCCATTTCATAGAGCATGTTAACCAGACCGATCAATGTACCGATCATACCCCATGCAGGACCCATGCCGCCGAGATCCTCCCAAAAGGAAATCTTACCTTTATGTCTGCTTTCTATGCTAATAAGTTCGGTTTCCAGAATACCTCTGACAAGATCAGGATCTGTACCGTCAACAATAAGAAGAATTCCTTTTTTCATAAATTCATCATCCAAATCTCCCGCTGCTTCTTCAAGAGAAAGAAGTCCTTCTTTACGGGCAATATTGGATAAATCAATAATTTTCTGAATCATTGAACGTGCATCCAGCACAGGCGCCTTAAAAACCAGCGTAAAACTCTTAAGTCCGGCAACATACTCCTTCATGGAAGTAGATGCCATAACCGAAAAGAAAGCGCCGCCAAAAGTAATAATTGCTGAGGCAACGTCTACATAACGGCCCACATTTCCGATTCCGGCACTCTTGATGATACCATATGCGCACATACCAAAACACAACAATAAACCTAAAATTGACGCTAAATCCACAATTCACACCCATTTCACGTTAATTCGCAAAAATATCCTTTCTATACAATATTACAAGATTTTTCACTTCTTGTCTACTTTCTTTTACAATTATTTTTCTGCCGGTGGTAAATGCAATTACCGTATCCGGCGTTTCTTCTACCATCTCGATCAAATCGGGATTTATAAGCACTTTTGTTCCGTTTATTTTCGTTACCTCTATCATCCGGCTTCCTCTCTTTTTACCGAAATTGCAAACGCCTAAAGGGAACCGGAAAATCCGGTTCCCTCCTACGTTTATAAAATTTGAATCTTTCTAAAGTTCTGCATTTATCTGCTCTTTACAGAGCTTTTACTTATGTACCTTACCGCTTCAGATTGATCAGTTCTTCCAACAATGTATCTGAAACTGTTATGATACGGCTGTTTGCCTGGAAACCTCTCTGTGTAGTGATCATTTCCGTAAACTCGGAGGAAAGATCTACATTACTCATTTCCAAAACACCTGTATTCATATATCCGCCGTCAGAAGTAATGTCTACTCCGATTCCGTCAAACTCACCTGAGTTCTGTGTTGCGGAATACAGGTTATCACCTTCCTTGGCAAGACCGGACGCATTAGGAAATGTTGCTACTGCAATCTGTCCAAGGAGTCTTGACATTCCATTATCATAAGTAGCATAAATCATACCATCCTTCTGAATATCAATACCGGTCATCTCACCTACTTTACGTCCGGCCTTCAGACCGCCGGCATCTCCACGAAGAGTTTCCACGGTAGATGCTCCGTTGTGTGCAATATTGCTGCATCCGGAGAAATCCATAGTAATGGTTTTAAAATTATCCATGTTAACAAACTGCAGGTCGATGGTTTTATTATCTGCTCCTTCTGCTCCAACTCCGTTAAAGGAACCGTTACCTGAATTAAAAAATAAATCTGCTTTAACATCTCCGCCCAGAGTTGCATAATCTTCAACCGACTTGCCGGCTTCTACGATACTCTTGCCGTTAGGACCTAAGATATCATCCAGCTGCACATAAAACTTACCGGTATCAGCTCCCGGTGTTTCATTGTGAATACTGAATCTTGCTGTATACTTATAACCTCTGTCATCATAAAATTCCAGATTTCTGATCTTACCTACATCACTGTTGACATCTGTATCGTCCTTATCAATGATACCCGCAACTGTAGCTGCTTCTGTAGCTTCTGCCGGATAAGTCAAATTTTCGGTTGTCATGAGACGAAGTGCAGAAACATTATCCTGTTTAATATTGCCTGTAGAAGGGTCGACCTGCCATCCCATAACATTATAACCTGTACTGGTCATAGCAAGATTGCCGGCTCCGTCTATATAGAAAGAACCATCTCTTGTAAAGTAATTGCTGAGGCCGTTGCTAACTACAAAAAATGCATCACCGGTAATCATAATATCAAAGGGATCGTTGGTAGACTGAGCGGAACCCTGTTGGGTGATCGCTGTTTTAATGGCACTTGTCTTAGCACCAAGACCGATCTGTCTTGCATTAATACCACCCACTCCGGTAGTTGCATTGGCACCGGAAGCTGCCTGAGTAGTCTGATACATCAGATCGCTGAATGTCATGGATTGTGATTTATAAGCTGTAGTATTAACATTGGCGATATTGTTACCAATAACGTCCATTCTTGTCTGGTGTGTCTTTAAACCTGCAACACCAGAAAACAATGATCTCATCATAATTAAATGACCTCCTTAAGGTATTTGAGCCTTGTCAGTCCCTTCTGTCATTCAGGAACTATAGCTTCCGTAAGGTCCAGCTATACAATTACGGCTCCGTCAATATTTGTAAATACGTTTTCTTGTGCATCCTGCTGATTCATGGCTGTTACCACCGTATTATTGGGAACATTTACAATAAAAGCCATCTGATCAACAATTACTAATGATTCTTTGATTCCTTTTTGTCCTGCTCTTGCCATGCCTGCATTCAGACGCTCCATCTGACCTTCTGTCAGTTCAATATTCCGATCTGCCAGTCTTCCTGCCGCGTGCTTGGAAAATTTAACTTCTCCCGGCTGACTGTGATGGTTCAATATCTCCTGAAAAGACAACCCTTCCGGAGTTTTGGCCTGACCTGCATTTTTACCTTGGCTAAGATATTGATCCTGCAGCTGCTCAATAGAAAGGAATCCTCTATTTTGAATGTTCATTTCCTCTCCTCCATGAGTGGTTATCTGCATCCTGCTTAAGCTTCTGCTTCTGTTCCTTCTTCGGCTGTACCTTCTGTTTCCTCTGTCTTGTCAACACCTTCTGTTTCTGATGAACTGCTCTTGTCTGCTTCTTGCAGAGCTGTAAGTTCTGCAATCCTTGCCACATATCTTTGAAGCTTTTCCAGATCTGCTTTGGAAACAAAGGACTGCTGATAGGTTGTCATACTGTTATAAGCCTGCTGAAGAATGGATACTGCGTCTTTGTCGTCCAAAGACAGATATTCGTAAGCGGGAAGTTCCTCCAATGCTCCTGCAAAAGTTTTTCCAAGATCAAAAGCATCCTGATAAGTTTCATCAACGATTGCTACTACATCTTCTGCTGCATATAAACTTCCATCGATGGAAACATAAGCCTTATTATTCTGGTAAGTAACATATTCCACTGTACCCTGTAACTGTTTGGCATTTCCGCTATTATCCGTAGTTTCTACCGTAACCAGCTTTCCTACCATAGAAGATGCCCTCATCAAATCCATACTTGATGCCATGTTCTGCAGTTGTTCCACCTGTGAAAAGGTTGCATACTGTGAAACATATTCTGTATTGGAAGTAGGCTCTAAGGGATCCTGATATTTCATCTGAGCTACCAGAAGTTTTAAGAATGCCTCTTTGTCCATGCCGTTTTTTGCGGCGCCCTGAACGGAAGTCTGTGACGCAGTTTCCTGTATTTCTCCGTTCTTTACTACTGCTCCAACTGCCATATAATACTCCTTTCCGTGCTTTGTACTTAAATATTTTACTGCTAAGCGGTATAATCTACCGTTCCGCCGTTAGCTCTCATCATCTCAGCTGCCAAAATTTCTTCTTCATCTGCTTCTTCTTCAAAGTCTTCATCAAGAGCATTCAGATTGATTCTTCTGGGACCTTTTTTGCTGCTTTGATAAGCGCTGCCGTCTTCTCTTTCCTGTCCCTGCCACAGATTACTTTCAAAAGCATGGCTTTCTACGGTTACTTCAACAGCTTCCACTTTAACGCCGGCATCCTTCAGATTCTCTTTCAGAATTGTCAACTGGCTTTCAATTGCTGCTTTCACTGATTCGTTCTGTACCTGGAACTGAGCCGTTACCTCGCCGCCTTTGGAAGTAAGCTGTACATGCACCATTCCAAGACTTGCCGGATGCAGCTGCATCTCCAGTTGATCCATGCCCGGTTTAAGCTGAACTTTCATGTGATCTAAAATCTGATTCATGATTTCATCTGTATCCGGTGCTGAAGCCATTGCCATCTGTTCAAAACCTGCTTCAACGTTCTGCGGCTGATCCTGAATCAAAGGATTCAATAAAGGATTGGTATTCTCCAGTCCCCGGTTCTCACTTCCGCTTTCAGCATTTCCTTTTCCATGCTTTTCCGAAGGATTCTGATCCGTCTCTTCTTTGGCTTTCACATCTTCTACGTAAGCGCTGTTGCCGTTTTCATCCACTGCAAGTTTTACCGTCTGTGTTCCTTCTTCTACTGTTACAGTAACCTTGCCTTGTTCTTTTCCGTCCTCATCCGGCTGTTTAGAAACAGCTTCCAAAAAGGCCGGTTCGCCTTCAGAAATTCCTTTGGACTTCAGCTCTGTCATCATCTGATCAAATTCCTCAGTGCTTAAGGATAAATCTTCCATCAAACCACCCTGGATTTCTTCAAAGCTCTGTAACAGATTCTGCACTTTTCCATATAATCCTTCATCTGTCAAAAGCGCCAGTGAGCTTTCCTCTCCCGAAAGAGCAAGTGCAAGTTTAGTCAGATTCTCCGGATCAAGCAGGGATGTCATTCCAAGTCCCAGTTCTTCCATGGCTTTCACCACTTCTTCTTCGCTGACATCAAATTCTTCTGCTGTTTCACGAATCATTTCTTTGCCGGCTTCTTTAACCGCCTGTTCCTGATCCGCTGTCACCTCGCTTGGCTTTGTTCCTTTGCTGTCACGAGTCTGAAGCGCTTCCTTTCGCGGATGAGATTGATTGACCCTGTCATTGTTTAAACTTTGGGGCTTCTCATTCCCTGATTTGTTCTGAGCAGCCAGGCCTTTGTCGCTGTAGGATGCCTTACTCATAACATCACCAAAACCACTTGTATTTCCCGTTTTGGCAGCCATATTGGAAGTTCCCTGATTTCCAACAAAATTCAAAAGGGATCCTACATCTTTTACAAATGTGCCCGTCATCCACATTCCTCCTTTCTATAAGTCCTTCTTTTGGACCTTTTTTCAAGGTACACTTCTATATCGGCAAAAAAAGTTATTTCCTTAAGACTCAGGATCCATAATTTTGGTAATTCTGGATGCCACTTCAGGATCCATGACTCCCAGTATTTTTCCTCTGTCTCCTGCTTCCATAACGCTCAGGATTCTGGCCACCAGATCAAGATTATCCGTCATCTCTTCAAAAATAGCAGCAGCCTCCTTAGGTTTCATTTCCGAATAAGCCTGGGCATAATCTTTCACTTCATCCGTTTCTTCAATCTGCTGAATTACCTGCTTATACAGGTGTTCTGCCGCAGCCGGATCTATTTGTTCATAATATTTCCGGTATTCTTCCACTCCCGGACCCTTTTCAGCATAAACAACTTCCTCATAAAATTCCGTTTTGATCCGCTGAAACTCCACCTGACTCTCTTCGAATGTTGTCAGACGGGCAATCTCTGCTTTTAACTCCGCTACTTCATCACTACTGTCCTTGTTTGCCGATTTGGCTCTCTCAAGTTCAAGTTCTAACTCTTTGATATAATCTACAGCATCCCGCAGATTATCATATCCGCCATAAGCCTCTGCCTCTCCGCCTTCCTCCTCCGAAACCTTAGGGCTGCTATTTGGAAGGATCAGGTTAAGAACCGGTATATTTTTCAAAACAGGAGTAAGCACATTGCTGCCGAAACCGCCAAAATCCAGTTTTACGATCAAACACAGAATCGCAACCCATATCAGTACAATTACAAAGGTCACTGCAAAAACAGAACCGGAGCCTGTTCCCTCTTCGTCCATAAGCTCCGCTTCCTTATCGGCAATTTCCTTTGCGCGCTGTTTCGCTGCTCTTTTCTGTTCCTTTTTTTCCGCCTTCAGCCTCTTTTTCTCTTCCTTCAGCTGCTGTTGATCTGCCTTGGCGTCTTCTTTACTCATTTCTTCATCTAACGGCATAATTGTTTCTCCACTTACCAAAATCCCTTTTATTTTTTCTGTCCGTAGGTATAACTGACAAGTTCGTCAATCTCCTTGGATTCTTTGGCATTTTCTTCTTTTACAAATTCGTCAAATGCTTTTTCCTTAAGCTTATTCTGGGTTTTGCTTTCCTGCATGGCAAGCTGCAGCTTCTCTCTGGCATCTTCCAGCTGTGCCTGTGCCGTAAGTACTGCTTTTTTCTGCACTGCAATAAATTCCTTCATCCGCTCAATAGCGTTTCTGTTCTCTAAAATATCAATTACGTTAAGTCCGCTTTCCTGCAGCTTTCTTCCCTGCTGCTCATACCCTTCTTTTCTGTCTGTTAAATTTTTCAGTTTCTCTTCTTCTTCATTCAGATGCAGTCTTGCCTGGGCGAACTCATTCCTCGCCTGCTCTTCCATTTTTTCCTTAATATCAAGGATACTCTGCATTCTATATATAAACTTAGCCATGTATCACCTGCTATTTTTCAAAAATATCCGTCAGCATTTTTATGGTTTCATCAAAGGTAAATTTATCATTTACATCCTGCATCAGGAATTGATTGACTGCCTGGATCTTACTGATAGCATAGTCAATATCAGGGTTGCTTCCTGCTTTGTAAGCCCCTATACTGATCAGATCTTCTGCTTCATTATATGTTGCAAGCACATTTTTCAGCTTGCCTGCCACCTGCTTATGCTCTCTTTGCGCAATCTGACTCATACATCTGGAGATACTTTGTAATACATCGATGGCCGGATAATGATTCTTATGAGCCAGCTTTCTGTTCAGCATAATATGCCCGTCCAGAATACTTCTTGCCGTATCTGTAATGGGCTCATTAAAATCATCACCATCTACAAGAACCGTATAAAGTCCTGTAATAGAACCTTTATCTGAACAGCCTGCCCTCTCAAGGAGCTTAGGCATCTCAGAATACACACTGGGAGGATATCCTCTTGACACAGGAGGTTCCCCGCTGGCCAGTCCGATTTCCCGCTGTGCCATGGAAAAACGTGTCATGGAATCCATCATCAGAAGGACATCTTTTCCCTGATCTCTAAAATACTCCGCAATTGCGGTAGCCGTCTGGGCTGCTTTTTTACGTTCCAAAGCCGGTCTGTCTGAAGTGGCTATTACTACAACAGAACGCTTCATACCTTCCGGCCCTAAATCTCTTTCTATAAACTCTCTTACTTCTCTGCCGCGCTCGCCGATCAGGGCAATTACATTGATATCCGCCCTGGTATTGCGGGCAAACATACCCATCAAAGTCGATTTGCCCACACCTGAACCGGCAAAAATTCCGATTCTCTGTCCTTTGCCTATTGTAATCAGGCCGTCTACAGCCTTGACGCCAAGAGACAGCACATCGCTGATGATTTTTCTGCTCATGGGATCCGGCGGCTTGGCTTCCACCGGATATTCTCTGCCCATTATCATTTCGCCTGAATCAGGCTGACCCATACCGTTTAATGTTCTTCCAAGGAGGCTGTTATCCACCTTTACCGTCAAAGGCGCTCCTGTACTTTCCACACTGCTTCCCGGTCCGATTCCTTCCACATTGTCATAAGGCATCAGAAGGACCTTACCCTCCTTGAATCCTACCACTTCAGCCTGAACAGGTTTACTTCCGTCATTCTTCATACTGGGATAAATCAGACATATATCACCCAGTTTTGCCTGAGGGCCTTTGGACTCTATAGTCAGACCAACTACATTTACTACCTTACCTTTAACTCTAAAGAAGCTGTCCTGCACCACACTGTTATATTTGTATAAATTAATTGTGGATACTTCCAATTGCTTTCCATCCTTTATTCGTTTCTCTCATAGGAGAGAAGCTTTAATTTTCTCTTCAGCTCAGATAACTGGGTATCAAGGCTGCAATCATAAATACCGTTCTCGGTTTCTATAAAACATTGGGAACGGGACAGAGTCATATCCTCCACCAGTTCCACAGATACATTCCCGCCTCCTGCTTCTGCACGAAGCCGTTCTCTATTGGTCATAACGCTTTCATAATCTTCTCTGGATACATGTACCAGATAATTCTTGGTGCCTTCCATCTTCTGTATTGCATTTACCAGAAGATTGGTAACAAGCTCCCTATAGCGGCTTAAGTCCACTTTAAAAATATGTTCATATATTCCCGTCAGGGTCTCTATAAATTCCGGTTCCAATTCCCGGAACATTTTATCATACTCACTTTCCAGCTGTTTTTTCTTTGAGAGATATTCCTGCTTTGCGGCATCGCTTTCCTGCCTTCCTAAGCGTTCTCCTTCCTGATAGCCCTGCTGTTTGGCTTCTTCATATGCTTTCATCTGCATAGCGCCGATTTTAGATTTGGCATCACTGATCATGGAATCCGCCTGAGCACGTATATCCTCCAGTTCAGCCTTTGCCTGCTCTACTTCCTGTAAAATAGCATCCCTTTCATCATCAGACATTCCCTTAATGATACTTTCACTTTCTTCCGCAGCAAACAAAGCATCTATCGGCTCAGCATCAAGTCCGTCTGTAAATCCTTCCGCATCTTCCTGAGGCTCTTTTTCTACGGGACTTGCTGCACGTATTGCCATATTGATCTTTTCTTCCAGAAGCCTGTTATTATCTATTATCCGGGTTTCATCATCCTGTACCACAACCCAGCCTGATTTATACAAATTATTGTTATACAACGATCTCGTCACCTCCGCCTCTGGATATAACAATTTCTGCGGAGTCTTCCAGTTTTCTTATAATATTGACGATCTTCTGCTGTGCCTCTTCTACATCCTTCATACGTACAGGTCCCATAAATTCCATATCTTCCTTGATCATAACTGCAAGACGCTTGGACAGATTGTTAAAGACGGCAGTCTGTACCTGCTCATTGGCGCTCTTAAGGGCAAGGGCCAGATCATTATTATCAACATCCCTGAGAACTCTCTGGATAGCGCGGTCATCAAGCAGCAGAATATCTTCGAATACGAACATTTTCTTCCTGATCTCGTCTGCCAGTTCCGGTTCTTCGATTTCCAAAGTTTCCATGATATGCTTCTCTGTTCCACGGTCCACGGTATTTAAGATGTCTACAACAGCATCCACACCACCGATAATGGTATAATCCTGATTTACCAGTGAGGACAGCTTTGATTCCAAAACCTTTTCCACTTCCTTGATCACATCAGGACTGGTTCTGTCCATCAGGGCAATACGCTTTGCCACATCTGACTGTCTTTCAGGGGGCAGCGCTGAAACGATCAGTGCAGCCTGCCCTGCCGGCAGATAAGACAAAATAAGGGCAATTGTCTGGGGATGCTCATCCTGAATAAAGTTAAGAAGCTGGGAAGGATCTGCCTTACGGACAAACTCGAAAGGCTTTACCTGAAGGGACGCTGTCAGCTTACCGATAACATCCATAGCCTTGTCGCTGCCAAGAGCCTTTTCCAAAAGATCCTTGGCATATGCAATACCGCCTTCTGCAATATATTGCTGTGCAAGGCAGACTTCATAGAATTCATCAATGATCTCTTCCTTGATTTGAGGTGTTACGCTTCTTGTATTTGCAATTTCCAAAGTCAATTCTTCAATTTCTTCTTCTTTTAAATGTTTGAAAATGGTAGAAGATCTTTCAGGGCCTAAAGCAATCAAAAGAATGGCTGCCTTCTGAATACCCGGCATTTTATCATCTGCAGATTTGGCCATATCTTAATACTCCCCTCCTGTCATTTCTTTCCGGCATAATGCATGATCTAAATTAACCCCAATCCTGATTAAGCCAGTTACGCAGCAGATTTGCTACTGCTTCAGGATTTTCATCTACAAACTTTTCAATCAGCCGCCTTGTTTCGGATAAATGTTCTGTACTAATATCTTCCAGTTCAACCTCAGGCTGAGACTGCAGCAGTGCTTCCACCGGCAGTTCCTCCGGTTGTTCTGCTGATTTTTCGGAACGCATGCTTCTAAGTACTACAAATGCCAGTAGCGCCAGAATAATGATAATAAGAACAATCTGTATAACATCAGACGTGTTGATATTAAGTCCTTCTCTATCAAAAAATACATTTTCAGTACGAGCTACAAATGCAATATTCTCTACAGGAAATCCTGTTGCTTTAGATACCACTTCATAAATGGCATCATCAACTTCCATTCTTTCGCCCTCTGCATTGTTGATTTTATATTCTTCCCATGTAATGCCGTCAAGAAGTCCCTGAGCCCGTACATCTTCTTCTCTGATAACTCTATATTTTATTCCTGTGATGGCAATAGAAGAACTGCTGTAATCAATGGCTCCCGGCAAATTATTTGTCCTTGTGATCCTTTCATTGGGCAGATAATTATTTTCCGTTTCTTCTGTGGAAGAACTGCTGTCACCGGCGCTTTGATAAACATACTCCAGATCTTCTCCATTGGAATCTGTGCCGGGCAGTCCTCCGCCTGTGTTTTGGGACTCAGAAGTAAAGGTTCTGTCCGAACTCTTTAATCCCTGGCTGCTCCCCTCCGGAGCGGAATATTCGTGATAAGTCTCTTCACTGGTGGAAAAACTTAAATCTAAATTACTTGCAACCTCTATTTTATCAAATTCATTAGTTCCAAGCAGCACCTGCCTGATTTCACTTTTCACCTGAGCTTCCCACTGTGTTTTAACTCCCAGCTGAGAACTTGCGGTACCTGCTGCACTATAACTGTCGTCTCCCGAAAACAGCATATTGCCGTTTGTATCCAGAATGACGATATCTTTTTCCGTTTCATTACCTAATGCTTTAGAAACTGCTTTTGCAAGAAAAGCAGCATTATCTGTAGTAAATTCACCATCCAGCTCAAGAATGATCCAAGCGCCGGAGTCTTCCTTTTCATAAATCAGCGTACCATTGTTTTCCGGTATAGAAATATCCACGGTAGCGCTCTTAACCGATGAAAACTTGGCAATCATATCATTTGCAATCCTTGTTTCCAAATATAATTCATAGCGCTTCTGCTTATCTGCTTCCGTGGTGCTGAATCCGCCGGCAGTAACATTATCAATGGTATAAGCAGCTGCCTGGATATCATTGGCTCCAAGAAGCAGATTGGCCTCTGACTGCTGCTTTTTATTGATATCTATCCGGTAACCGTCATCAGAGACCCGAAAATCAAGATTCTGGTCTGTCAACAGATCCGATACTTCAGATGCTTCCTTAGTCGTTTCGCAATCAATAAGTAATATGTATTTAGGTCTGGTAAACACGGTTATCAAAATAGCAACCGCTATGATAACAACTGCCGCTGCTGCGATAATAAGGGTCTTTTGTCTGGCAGAAAACTTATTCCACCATTCCAGTATTTTGTTTAATATTTCTTTTAATCTTTCCGGCATGACTTGCTCCCGTTTTCTTCACAAACTAATCTAACTTGCGATGCCTGCTGCACCATAGCTGTCCTCTCCCGAAAACAGCATATTGCCATTTGTATCCAGAATAACTATGTTTTCTGCAGTTTCATTACCCACTGCTTTGGAAACTACTTCTGCCAAAAGAGCTGCATCATCTGTAGTAAATTCACCATCCAGTTCAAGAATGATACTGACAAAAGCATCTTCCTTTTCATCAATCAGGACATCGTTATTTTCCGGTATATTGATATCCACCATTGCATTTTTAACTGCCCCGAACTGGGCAATCATATCATCTGCGATCCTTGTCTCCAGATATACTTCATATCGTCTCTGCTTATCTTCTTCTGTGACACCGACAGTAACATTATCAATGTTATAAGCTTCCTTGGGTGTTTCATCCTCAATAAGTAATATGTATTCTGACCTGATAAACACAGTCATCAAAATGGCAACCGCTATGAGCATGACTGCTGCAATACTAAAGATTCTTTGTCTGACAGAAAACTTATTCCACCATTCCAGTATTTTGTTTAATATTTCTTTTAATCTTTCCGGCATGACTTGCTCCCGTTTTCTTCACAAACTCGCTTATCAGACCTTAAATCTGAATCTGCATAATTTCTTTGTATGCATCCAGGAATTTATCGCGGACTGCCACCGTATACTGCAATGCTACTGACGCCTTCTGCAGCGCTATGGACAGATCATGGGTGTTTTCAGTTTCTCCAAGAGCCCATTTCAACTCTTCATTTTCCGCATCAGATAAATAAGCATTGGTAGTGTTCAAACTGTCAAGAGCTTTCCCAAAAATACTTCCAAAATCTCCTGTCTTCTGTGCTGCAGATGAGGATTCATAGCTTTCTGCTGCCTCCCGGATGGCTCCTGATGATATATTATAAAAAGATGAAATATCCATGTTTATGATCCTGATCCTTTCTCAGTACTATCTATACTTTCCTAATTACTGACTCATTTCAAGTCCTCTGGATGCTATTGCCTTACTTGCTTCAAATGCTGTAGCGTTAGCTTCAAAAGACCTGCTGGCATCTATCAGATTAGTCATTTCCGTTACAATATTAACATTGGGATACATAACATATCCGTTTTCATCTGCATCAGGATGGGACGGGTCATATGCCATAATCATATCCGTCCACGTATCTTCACTAACTCTGCTTACCCTGACACCCTGTCCTCTATAAGCATCACTGGCACGACTGAACACATTTTTGAAGCTGTTTACTCTTTCACCCCTCTGTTCAAAAGTAACAACTTTTCGTCTATAAGGCGTGCCGTCTTCTGTTCTGGTGGTATCAACGTTTGCTATGTTTTCAGAAATTACATCCATACGGTAACGCTGCGCCGTAAGACCGGACGCATTAATATTAAATGCTGAAAAAATACTCATAACCAGCTCCTCCTTTTATTTCATAACTAATTTAAGGTTAGAAAATTCCTGATTCCAACTGACAGACAAACCATTATACTTAATCTGGTTAGCTGCAATTTCAGTACCCTCCGTATCAATATCCACATTGTTGCCGTCAAGCCTGTAAGAATATCCCGCAGAATCTGTATATACTCTTGGTTTTAATTCCGTCATATTGATATTCCCTACTCTGGCGTCCACAGATTTAAATCTGGTACTGCGCAAAGCCCGCCTTAACTGTGTCTCAAAATCTACATCCTGCCTTTTATAACCGGGCGTATCCACATTAGCAATATTGTTGGCCAGCACTTCATTACGCACCGCTGATGCATCTGCTGCTTTCTGAAGTACATTCACATAATCAAATACATTACTGTTAATCATAGATGTCTCCTTTCAAAAGGGCATACCCTACGCACTTTATTATTATAGTTTCTTTTAGGAAAAAAACAAGTCAATTTGCAAAAAAAATGTTAAGAGTTTATCAATATATATTATAATATATCTGTACCTGTTTTGTCCTCTTGTATTTTTTCCCAACTTACAAAAAGAACCTACGACATTTAGTTCATAAGTCCTTTTATTTTCTCACATAATCCGTTATGCTCCGTTATCTATATCATACTATTCAATTAATAAACCGCTAATGCACATTTTCCTGCTTCAGCTTTTCTACTTCATCAAACACCATATCATTTAAGACTTTAATATATGTCCCCTTCATACCGGAGGATCGGGATTCAATGACGCCTGCGCTCTCAAACTTACGCAGTGCGTTCACGATCACAGACCGCGTAATCCCCACTCTGTCTGCAATCTTACTGGCAACAAGGATTCCTTCCATGCCATTCAATTCTTCAAAAATGTGGACAATAGCTTCCATCTCAGAATAAGAAAGGGTACTGATGGCTGATTTGATGACATGCAGTTTTCTGTTTTCCTCTGCGCTTTCCTCATTCACTGCACGAAGCATCTCAAGTCCCACTACCGTAGTTCCATACTCACAGAGAATAATATCATCAATATCATATTTATTATCACATTTGTAAATAAACAACGTACCGAGCCTTTCTCCCGCTATTTCAATGGGAGTAATGATAGCCTCAAATTTTTTCACATCCTCTGTTTCAAACCCAAGGGTTTCCAGATTTACATTTTCTTTGGTTGAAAGAACTGCCAAAAGGCGTTCGTTCAACATACTGTCAATAAAACTGCCCACATGATCCACTATCAGCTCTGTAATAGAATCAACACCTGCAGCATCCCCAATTCCAAGCACCTTACCCTTCTTACTGATTACAAGAACATTGGAATCCAAAATTTCACACAGTACCCTGCAGATATCATTGAACACCACTTTACTTGAATTGTTATTGTGAAGAAGTTTGCCTATTTTTCTGGTTTTATCCAGCAATTGTACACTGCTCATGGGCGATCCCTCCCTGTGAAATAACATGAACCTCTTAAAAACACTATCGCTTTATTTTAGCACATATTTATCATAATTTCAATCTTTCTGTCGGAATTTATGCAAATCTTCACATGACTTCTTCTTATTTTCAACACTATTTATATGGGAAGGAGATATTTTCTGACGATTGTTTTCTTTTTCTTCAGAAAACTATTTTTCTGAAGAAGCCGCTGTCTTATCCGGTATATTTGTTACAAATCCGCAGTTTTCATCGGAGCATACCAGCCGGTTTCCTTTATAAAGCATCAGAGAACCACAGCGAAGGCATTTTATATCTGCAGGCTTCTGCCAAACCATAAAATCGCAATCGGGATTATCGATGCATCCGTAATATTTTCTTCCTTTTCTGGTCTTTTTCAGTACAATATCTTTGCCGCACTTAGGGCATGCTACACCGATCTTTTCAAAATACGGTTTCGTGTTGCGGCACTCCGGAAAACCGGGGCACGCCAGAAAACGACCATGAGGTCCGTACTTGATTACCATTAACCTGCCACAGGCTTCACACACTTCATCTGAAACCTCATCTGCAATTTCAACTTCTTCTAATTCTTTTTCCGCTTTTTTTACCGCTTCATCAAGGTCCGGATAGAAATTAGCTATTACTGTTTTCCAGTTAACACTGCCTTCTTCCACACTATCCAACAGTGCTTCCATGTTGGCTGTAAAATTCACATTCACAATGCTTGGAAATGCATCCTTCATAATATGATTAACTACTTCACCAAGTTCCGTCACATACAGATTGCGGTTTTCTTTCACTACATATCTTCTGGCCAGAATGGTTGTGATAGTCGGAGCATAAGTACTGGGGCGTCCGATTCCCAGTTCTTCCAGTGCACGTACCAGAGAAGCTTCCGTATAATGAGGAGCCGGCTGGGTAAAATGCTGCTTAGGCTCAAGTTCTTTTAAAGTAAGCTCTGTAGAAGTGTCAATCCCCTTAACCAGCGCATTGCTCTCTTCCTTTTCATCCTCCTGGGTATAAACATTCATAAAGCCTTCAAACACGATCCTTGAGGCGGATACTGTAAAGCGATGTTTTCCGCCGTCAATTCTGACAGAAGTAGTTTCATATCTGGCAGATGTCATACGGCTTGCGGTAAAACGTCTCCAGATCAGTTGATAGAGTCTGAACTGATCTCTTGAGAGAGAATCTTTCAGCTGAGCCGGTGTGCGTTTTAAATCAGTAGGCCGGATTGCTTCATGGGCATCCTGGATCTTCTGTCCGCTCTTTTTGTTTACAGAAGCTCCCGCTGCATACTCTTTACCGTAATTGGCAGTTATATATTCTTCTGCCATTGCCTCTGCTTCTGCAGAAACTCTTGTTGAATCTGTACGCAAATATGTGATCACACCTATGGTTCCATTGCCTTTAATATCAATTCCCTCATAAAGCTGCTGTGCTAAGCGCATGGTTTTCTGTGTGGAAAAATTCAGTGTTTTGCTGGCTTCCTGCTGTAATGTGGAAGTGGTAAAGGGAAGAGGCGCCTTCTTGATCCTTTCCCCCTTTTTAACCTCATTTATCTTAAAATCAACCTGATCAAGATCCTTCACGATCTGATCCATCTCTTCCTTAGAGGAAATCGTTACCTTTTTATCTTTAATCCCATAATATTTCGCATTTAACGGTTTCTTCTCTCCCGGTATGGAAAAAAAGGCATCTAATGTCCAATATTCCTCCGGAATAAAATCATTGATTTCATTCTCTCTGTCGCAAATGATGCGCAGCGCTACAGACTGCACACGTCCCGCACTAAGTCCCCTCTTTACTTTTGCCCACAAAAGGGGAGAGATCCGATACCCCACCATACGGTCCAGAGCACGTCTGGCCTGTTGGGAATCCACCAGATCCATATTGATTTCCCTGGCATTTTTCAAAGATTCTTTTACTGCATTTTTCGTAATTTCATTAAAAGTAATACGATACACCTTTTTATCTTCCAGCTTAAGCGCCTTTAGAAGATGCCAGGATATTGCCTCTCCTTCGCGGTCAGGGTCCGTTGCCAGATAGATTTTTTCTGCTTTCTTTACTTCTTTTCTTAAATTGGCCAATATATCACCTTTACCACGGATCGTAATATACTTAGGCTCATAATCATGTTCCACGTCAATTCCCAGCTGGCTCTTTGGCAAATCCCGGACATGACCGTTGCTTGCCATTACTTCGTAATTGGAACCTAAAAATTTCTTGATTGTTTTTACCTTGGCAGGTGATTCTACAATAACCAGATATTTTGCCATTGTCTGCATACCCCTTTGTCACAAAGTTAATAACGTGCTAAATCATACACCTATTTTTATAGTGTTGCAAGTTAAAAATTTATAAATAAAAAATATCAGAAAAAAAATCCACATCAGCTATGCGGATTTCTTCTTAATTATATGCAATATATTTCATTATTAGTCTAAAAAACAAATAAACCTAAATATGCGGCAATGATCTGTTCTCCATAAAGCATGGCCGTAAAGATCCCCAGTGCCAGATAAGGACCAAATGCTAAAACTCTGTCTTTTCCCTTTAGCTTCATCAGGGTAAGATGTATAACAGATCCTGCAACAGAACCTATCATCAGCGCCAGCAGAATTTTCTGCCATCCAATCAGCAGACCCGCCGCCGCCATCAGTTTAATATCTCCTCCGCCGATTCCTCTTCCTTTTGTAAGCAGATAAACTACAGCAAATAAACTGCTTACTGCAAAAAATCCTATTACATAATCATACCAATGTGCAAGATCCAAAATCATCCGGAAAATACCTAAAATACCTATGATCATATTACATCCTGCCGGAATTTCAAATGTTCTCCAGTCAATGACGCTTATCACGATCAGCACAGAGGCGCATAAACTAAACAGCACACTTTCCGGATTCCATCCGTTTACCGCAAAAATCCATATATATGCCAGTCCGTTTCCCAATTCTATCAATGGATACTGCAGGGAGATTTTAGCCAGGCAGCCTCTGCATCTGCCTCTTTGTATGCAAAAACTAAGTAATGGGATCAATTCATACCACTTCAAAACCTTACCGCATTTTATACAATGGGAAGGTTTGAGAACAATATCCTCCTTTTGGGGAATCCTTAAAATACATACGTTCAAAAAACTCCCTATTGTAATTCCTGCTAAAAATACAATGATGCAATAAACTATGTATTCCATAAATGCCTCATATCTTATTATTCCACAATAATCTCTTTTCCAAAACCATCGTCACTGCCTGCAATCACCACTCCGGCATCCGTTCCCTTCATAAGCCAGAATCGAATCTCCATGCTTTTTCCTTTGCCGTCTCCTGAACACAGCCGGTCATCCAAATCCGCCAGTTCTGCCACAGTAATCTCCAAGGTTTCCGCCACTGATCTTGCAAAAGCCGTGGGCGAATCAGATAAAGTGCTTAAGGAAATAGCCCTGCTGCAAGTATTATTGATCCTTGCTATTGTGGCGATTTCTTCTTGCGAATCCGCATCGTTCAGCACTTCCGGATTCATCATAGCCACTCTGATGGCCCTCTGTACGTTCTCTGCCAACTGCTTGTCAGCCGTCACCTTGGTTCTTTCAGCATATTGTAACATCCAAGGCAGCATGATGACCACCAGGATTGTCATAATAAGAATGACCGCAAGCAGTTCCACCAGAGAAAAGCCACTATTATCTATATTTATCCGCTTTCTTTTTTCCAGTTTCATAATGCTCCTATTATATCAGCCGTTAATGATTTCATACTGCATCCACTCATATTTCAGCCTGGTTCCTTCTGTAATTTCAGGCGGAAGCAGTGCCCTTGCAACCAGTTTTTCCTCCGGCTCCGCAATATCTGTCCTCTTTAAATTGGCATAATCGCCGTCAATACTGACAACCTCGTAAGTAAAAACGTTCATTTCCTGCATTCGCCATTTTCCTTCCTATTTATAGCTATAATAATTTTACTATTTTTCCGTCAAATATGCAAATACTATCCTCATCCGGTTTTGATAAAATAATTTCCGCCTACTTGTCTTGCCTTTCCCGACATACACAACTGCACCAGTTCAAAAAGCAGTCCTGGAAGAGTTATTTCCATTCCTGCATTTTGGACTTTTTGAAGAATCTCATCAGAGGACCGGGGCATATAATCCAGAAATCTTAAGAAATCCGATGTTTTTTCCCCTTCCGTCTCCGGAACTTTTTTGTTTTCTTTCTCTGTTTTCACTTCCCATTGCCGGTTTTTCATAAGGGTCAGTTCTTCTATCATATCTTCAGGAGTAAGGGCAATTCCCGCTCCCTGCCGGATCAGCAGATTACAGCCATCGCTTAATCTGTCAGTAAGGCGTCCCGGAACCGCATATACATCCTTTCCCTGCTCCAAAGCCATATCTACCGTAATCCATGTCCCGCTTTTCTGCCTTGCTTCCACTACCAGCACTGCATCTGATAAACCTGCTACAATACTGTTTCTATAAGGAAAAAATGTCTTCCTGGGCTGTGTTCCCGGCAGAAAAGGAGAAATCAGGCCACCCTTTTCCCAAATAGCCTGATAAAGCTGGTGGCCGGAAGCCGGATAGCAGATATCCACTCCACATCCTAATACTGCAAAGGTAAGACCGCCTGCATCAAGAGCCGCCTTCTGGCTTATCCCATCAATTCCTCTTGCCATTCCGCTGATAATATTTATTCCGGCACTTCCCAACCTCTCGCCAAAGGATCTGGCAATAAAGCTTCCGTAATCAGAACATTCTCTGGCGCCAATCATGGCAATGGCGCTCCTGTTCTGATCCGGAAGATGCCCGCGATAATATAAAACCGGCGGAGGATATTTCATTTTCTTCAGTCTCTCCGGGTATTCCTTATCCCAGATGCTGACCATATAAATATCTTTTTCCAGCATTCTTTCGTAGTTTTCCGTAATCTTCCAGTTCTTTTTCCACTGGTTTATCATTTCCAGCTGTTCTTCCGTAATCACTCTTTTAAGCCGGGCATCCGGCATATGATAAACAGCCTGTGCACTTCCAAAGCATTCCATCAGCTTCTGTTTGGTCACATTTCCCAGTTTTTCTATTCCATGAAGCCAATATCTGTAAGCATCTTCTCTCTCTTCCACTTTTAAGTCCTCTCCCCTGCCTGATAGTAACAGGCAGCCTCTGCAAGATGCTCTTTTCTGATTGCCTCGCTGCCCTCCACATCTGCAATTGTTCTGGCCACTTTAAGCATTCTGTGATACGCTCTGGCGCTTAAATCCATAGATTGAAAGATATTCTTGATCATCTGCTCTTCTTCCTTTCCAAGGAAACAGTATCTGTCCATATTTTCCACGCTAAGGTCCCCATTGAACCGAAGGGCCGTCCCCTTATACCTGTCCCTTTGCAGCTTTCTTGCTGCCATTACCTTTTTTCTCATGGAGCTGCTGTCTTCTCCTTGTCTATTTGTCTGTAATTCAGTTATTTCCATTTTAGGCGCCTGCACACAGATATCAATCCTGTCAAGAACCGGCCCTGATATGTGAGAAACGTAATTATGTATTTCAAAAGGCGTGCACCGGCATTTGTTTCTGTCGGGATAGTAGCCGCAGGGGCAGGGATTCATGGCACCTACCAGCATAAAATCAGCAGGATAGGAAAAAGTGCCATATGTCCTGGCAATCTGGACGCTCCTGTCTTCTAAGGGCTGCCTTAAGGCATCTAAAGTCTGTCGTTTAAATTCAGGAAATTCATCTAAGAACAAGACACCTCTATGAGAAAGGCTGATAATGCCGGGTTTGGGTTTGCGCCCACCACCTGTCAGAGCCTGCGGCGAAATTGTATGATGGGGATTTAAAAAAGGACGTTTTCCTGTCATAATATATTTTTCATTCAGTATTCCTGCAATGCTGTAGACAGACGCCACTTCCAGCTTCTCTTCTTCCGATAAAGGCGGCAGAATCGATGGGAGCCTTTTAGCTATCATAGTCTTACCGGACCCCGGCGGTCCTGTGATCAACATATTATGAAAGCCTGCTGCTGCAATTACTGCTGCTCTTTTGACGCTTTCCTGTCCCGCAATCTGCCTAAAATCCATAGAACTTTCTGTTTCCTTTTCTCCATCATATCTTTCTTTGTGAAAAGGCGGGATGATCCTATCCCTCTCTTTCTTTGAAGCCTTAAGATATTCCATAACCTGTAAGACGGACGATGCACCGACTATTTCCATTCCCCGAATCAGAGCAGCTTCCCCGGCGTTTTCCAGTGGTATCAGACATTTCCTGATTCCGGCGGAAAATGCTGCCTTTACGATAGGAAGCACGCCCCTTACCGGTTTGATCTCACCATTCAGTCCGAGTTCCCCAAGTATCAGAATTCCTTCTCCATCCTCTTTTTTCAGCTTTTCCATAGATGTCAATACTGCTACTGCAATAGGAAGGTCGTAGGCTGTCCCATCTTTTCTTCTGTCTGCGGGAGCAAGATTAACTGCTACATGCATAGGCGGCAGGCAGATCCCTACGTTTTTAAGGGCAATCCGCACCCTTTCACCTGCTTCCTTCACTTCATTGCCAAGGTTTCCCACCATGGCAAAACAAGGCAGCCCTGAGGATATGTCTACCTCTACCTGCACCAGATAGCTTTCCATACCGTAAAGGGCCCCTGATAAAATCGTACTATACAAAAAATCCCTCCTGTTCTCTTTGGTTCTGCTGTTGATCATGGAATGTTCTGCTGAATAGCCCGGATATTTGATATCAAATGTTGAAATGCTTTATGAATTGCATTATTGAATAAACAACGGACGCCACGCCTTGCGAGCCGCCCTTATGTTAACAACGGACACCACGCTTTAGGAGCTGTCCTTATGTTAAAAAAGATACAGTAGAATTACCACTGCCATGATAATTTTACTGTATCTTCTCAGACTCTGAAAATCAATAATTTTTTTATTAAAAATAATAAAATTTTAGAAAAGTTTATTCTGCATGCTATCCGGATCCTGGGCAAACTGGATTGCCATATCTCTTTCGATCTTTCCATCATAAAAAAGCTGCTGAATTGCTTCATCCATGGCAATCATGCCGGATTTACGATTGGTCTGCATTACAGACATAAGCTGATGGGATTTCCCCTCCCTGATCAAGTTCCTCACAGCATGATTGGCATGGAGGACTTCAAAAGCCGCCACACGTCCCAGTCCGTCTGCCCGGGGTATCAGCTGCTGGGAAATCACCGCTTCCAGCACATTGGCAAACTGCACTCTGATCTGTTGCTGCTGATGAGATGGGAAAACATCTATAATACGGTCTACAGTACTGGCTGCTCCAATGGTATGCAGAGTAGAGAGAACCAAATGACCTGTTTCCGCAGCGGTGATAGCTACACTGATAGTTTCAAAATCACGCATTTCACCTACCAGAATTACATCCGGGTCTTCTCTGAGAGATGCCCGCAGTGCATTGGCATAGCTTTGGGAATCAAGGCCGATCTCTCTTTGATTTACCATAGACTTTTTATGCTTATGAAGATATTCAATGGGGTCTTCCAGAGTAATAACATGACTCTCCCTGGTATTATTGATCTTATCAATAATCGCCGCAAGGGTAGTGGATTTACCGCTTCCGGTAGGCCCTGTCACCAGCACCAGACCACGTTTTCTCTGAGACAGATCAATAACAGACTGAGGAACTCCCAGCACTTCCGGCGCAGGAACCTCCGTGCCTACCAGTCTTAGGGCAATTGCAATGGACCCTCTTTGTTTATAAGCATTTACACGATATCTGCCAAGTTCAGGAATTGCAAAAGATATATCCAGTTCTCCTCTTTCTTCAAAACGCGCTCTCTGTTTTTCATCCATGATCTCAGAAGCAAGCTGCTCCGTATCCGGCGGCAGCATTCTGGGAAAATCCATGGTTATCAGATGTCCGTTCACCCGCATCTTAGGCGGCACACCTACCGTAATATGTAAGTCAGATGCGCCTGCATCTTTTGCAATTACAAGCATTTCTCTAATTGTTGCCATGTTCAAATCCTTCCCGTAATTTCAATAACGCTCGTTTTTCAATTCGTGACACATAACTTCTTGAAATATGAAGTGCCTCACCAATTTCACGCTGGGTTACTTCTCTGCCGGTCAAAAGACCATATCTCAAATAAATAATCTCCCGTTCCCTGTCATTTAGCACCTCTGCTAACAGTTTTTTAAGCTTCTTGGTATTTTCACAAAGCTCCATCTGATCTGTAACATCTGTCTGATCCTGTTCGATAATATCCAGAAGATTAATCTCATTTCCCTCTTTATCGGTTCCGATAGGTTCGTATAAAGATACTTCTCTGGAGCTCTTTTTTCTGGAACGAAGCAGCATCAAAAGTTCGTTATCAATACATCTGGATGCATAAGTGCTTAACTTCCCTCTTACCGCATCAAAAGAAGAGATTGCCTTAATAAGACCTATGGTTCCAATGGATATCAGATCCTCCATATCTTCATCTACGTTTTGATATTTTTTGGCAATGTGGGCCACCAGGCGCAGATTCCGTTCTATCAAAATATCCCTTGCCTTTTCGGCTTCTTCGCCGCTCCCCTCTTTTAGCATCTGCAAGTAGTAAGCTTCCTCCGAAGCTGACAACGGTTGACTGAAAGTTTTCAAAAAGGGCGCCCCCAAAGTCATTTTTATTATTCTATGACTTTAAAGGTCTTCAAGTGCCTTTCCACAAAACTAATTATACAAATTTAAATACAAATTGACAACCTTCTTCCTGTCTGAATATTATGTCAAAAGGAATTCTTCCATTACCACATTGCTTACATCCAGGCCGAATTCGCTTAAATATATCCGTTCCCTTTCCCCATTTACTTTTCTTTTACAAAGTAAAAGTCCCTGTTGTTCCAGCTTCCCTATCAATCCCGGATACACTTCCTCTATGGTCTTTCCAAAAGCATCTTCAAATTCTTTCATAGAAATGCCCTCTGTCAATCGAAGTCCCAAAAACATGAATTCCTCCATCTGTTCACTGACGGAAAGCTTTTGAATCCCCTCCCTGACATCCAGCCCTTCTCTGATCCTGCTGATATAATCACATGTATCTTTGATATTGCTGTATCTTGTATTTTGTACAAGGGAGGCAGCCCCGGTTCCAAAGCCTGCATATTCTCCCCTCTTCCAATATACCTTATTGTGACGGCATTCATATCCCGCCTTAGCATAATTGGAAATTTCATATCTGTGATATCCCTTCTCTGTCAGAATATCATTTGTTATTTTATATAACATCCTGTCCGTATCTTCATCCGGAAGCTCCGGTGTATTTTCATAAAAAGGAGTTCCTTCTTCAATGATCAGGCTGTATGCCGATACATGGGAAGGAATGGGATCAAGAGCCAGTACCTGCTTTACAGTTTCCTTAAAGCTTTCTATTGTCTGCATGGGGATAGCAGTCATTAAATCTACATTGATATTATTAAATCCTGATTTAACTGCATCTCTATAGGTGGCAAAAAAATCATCCGCTGTATGGATTCTTCCAAGAGCCTTAAGTTCTTCATCAATTGCTGACTGTAATCCGATGCTGAGCCTGTTAATGCCGATCCTATGATATGCCTGCAGCTTCTTTACCGAAACCGTACCGGGATTTACTTCAATGGTTATTTCCGGCTCATTTGCCATTCTATAATATTCATAAACGGCAGAAACGATCATTTCCACAAAGCCTTCCGGTAACACTGAAGGAGTACCGCCGCCTATAAATACGGTATTTATTACATGACCGGCAAATCTTTTGGATTCCCTTTTTATTTCCTGTATAAGACAGTTCACATATTCTTCCTGCATTCTTTCATCTGCAGGCTGTGAAAGGAAGTCACAGTAAAGACATTTCCGTATGCAAAAAGGAATGTGGATATAGATACTTAATGGTTTATACTCAGTTTTCATCCAGCTTCAACACACTCATAAATGCTTTCTGTGGAATTTCCACGTTGCCAATCTGACGCATACGCTTCTTTCCTTCCTTTTGTTTCTCTAACAGCTTCTTTTTACGTGTGATATCGCCGCCATAGCATTTGGCAAGTACATCCTTGCGCATGGCTTTCACGGTTTCTCTTGCTATGACCTTGCCTCCTACAGCTGCCTGAATAGGGATTTCAAACAGATGCCTTGGAATTTCTCCTTTTAACTTCTCACACATTTTCCTGCCCCGTTCATAGGCGCTGTCTTTATGCACAATAAAGGAAAGTGCATCCACCTCTTCTTTATTGATCAGAATATCCAGCTTAACAAGCTCTGACTGTTCATATCCCTTTAACTCATAGTCAAAGGAAGCATACCCTCTGGAACGGGATTTTAAAGCATCAAAAAAATCATAAATGATTTCATTTAAGGGAAGTTCATATCTCAGCAATGCTCTGGAAGCCTCCATGTACTCCATGCCAAGGTAGCGGCCTCTTCGCTCCTGACAAAGCTCCATGATGGGTCCGATAAACTCTGTTGTAACCATAATTTCTGAAAGCACCACCGGTTCTTCCATATATTCGATTTCTGCCGGATCCGGCAGATTGGAAGGATTGGTAAGTTCAATCACTTCCTGATTGGCCTTATGCACTTTATAAATAACTCCCGGCGCTGTTGTAACCAGATCCAGATTATATTCTCTCTCCAGTCTTTCCTGAATGATCTCAAGGTGCAAAAGTCCGAGAAATCCGCATCGGAAACCGAACCCAAGAGCCATGGATGTTTCCGGCTCATAATTCAGGGAAGCATCATTTAATTTCAGTTTTTCAAGAGCATCCCGAAGATCCGGGTACTTGGCACTGTCTGCAGGATAAACGCCGCAGTATACCATAGAATTCACTTTTTTATAACCGGGCAGAGGCTGGCTGCAGGGTCTGTCATTATCTGTAATGGTATCTCCTACCGCCGTATCTTTTACATTTTTGATGGAGGCTGTAATATACCCTACCATACCTGCGGAAAGTTCCTGGCAGGGAACAAACTGTCCTGCTCCAAAATATCCTACTTCCACTACATCCGCCACGGCCCCTGTAGCCATCATACGGATGCTTGTCCCCTTGGAAACCCGTCCTTCCATTAAACGGCAGAAAACAATTACGCCTTTGTAAGAATCATACAGGGAATCGAAAATAAGGGCTTTTAACGGGTTATCAGGATCGCCTTCAGGAGCCGGTATTTTCTTTACCACGGCCTCCAGCACTTCTTCAATACCAATGCCGTTTTTAGCAGAAATCAGCGGAGCATCCTGGGCTTCAATTCCGATCACATCTTCAATTTCATTCTTGACCCTTTCAGGTTCTGCGCTGGGCAGGTCGATCTTATTGATAACAGGAAAAACATCCAAATCGTGATCCAAAGCCAAATATACATTGGCCAGCGTCTGAGCTTCAATCCCCTGGGCTGCATCTACTACAAGAATGGCACCATCACAGGCCGCAAGGCTTCTGCTGACTTCATAGTTAAAGTCCACATGTCCCGGTGTATCGATCAGATTAAAAATGTATTCCTCGCCATCTTCTGCCTTGTAAATCGTCCTGACAGTCTGGGCCTTAATGGTAATTCCCCGTTCTCTTTCCAAATCCATATTGTCAAGGACCTGCGCCTGCATTTCCCTACTGGTCAAAAGTCCTGTTTTTTCTATAATTCTGTCTGCCAATGTAGACTTACCATGATCAATATGCGCCACTATGCAGAAATTTCTGATTTTGCTTTGATCGGTCCGTTCCATATGTACCTCCTGCCAAATATCATACAGAATGAGTATAACACATTTATCCGCTCAAAACAATGGAAATGATATGTGCAAGGGGATCGCAGGCATTCATGATCTCCTCTACGGTATTCGTCTGGGCGCCTAATTCGATCAGCATGCTTTTGGGCTTTAAATGCATATTGTATCGATATGCCTTAAGATAGATCCTGCGGGCAATTCCCGGATAATACTCATTAGCCGCCACCTGGGTCTGGAAAGAAAAAGCCAGGTTTTCCTGTATGTAAGGATTTTCCAGATAGGAAATATCCCCTTTGTCCCTGATATGGCTCATGCCGTTAAAGAACATAAATCTGGCAGTAGGCTTTCCCTGAAGGTCAATGACCAGCTTTTTCCCTTCTTTCATTTCATCCCTGTGAAGATCGATCACTACTTCTATGGTAGGGTTTTCATCCAATATTCTTTCTAATTCCGTCAGGGAATTATTATATGCATTATCTCTGTTTTCCACATCATATTCGCCGGTATGATGAAGAACTTTAAATCCATATTCCTCTGTCAGTATTCTTGCAAGTTTTTCTCCTGCTCCCACAATGGTAGTGGAGGGATCTCCCGGAACAGAATCTACGAACCCTTCCTGGGAATGTGTATGATAAATCAGTATTTGAGGACCATCAGCTCCTTGATTTACTGACAGATCCTTATAGAGCAGATCATCCAGATTCATATATTCCTCTTTTAAAACCGTGGTATTGTCTACGGCATAAAAGTTGGAAACTAAATCTTCATATCCCCATTCTTCCGACCAGTCATAAGTATAGGCAGGATACTCTGCTGCCTGAAAAACCGTGGGCTGTTCCTGCTCTTTTGAATCATCCTCCTCCATTTCTTCCTTATACTTATCATTTTCTCTCTGTATCTCTTCCATCATGCTGCTTTCAATATGCAGTGCATCTTCTCCGTAATCCAGGCGGCTTTCTTCGATATTTTTTGTATCTTCATCAGCGCCTTCCCGGCTTTTGATTATTTCAGCCAGGATTTCATCTTCTATATCCTCTTCTTTTCCTGTCTTCTGAAGATAACCATACAACGGAAGTTCCTCTTCCATCAAATGCCAAAGCAGAGAAGAATTGTTCATCTCAGCTTCCCCTTCCTCCAGAAACACCGGCAGTATGAAATAAGTTTTCTCCATCTGGCGGCAGACTCCCGCAAATAGCATAGACCAAATATGGTTTTCCTGCTTCAGCTTTAATTTACCTGATAAACTACAGAGCAGGCAGCACAACAGCAATAAAATAACGCATGCTACTATATATTTTTTTCTAAATTTTTTCTTTTTATCAGACATGCAGCGCACACCCCACTAAGGAAGTATATGCTGCTGTCAGGACATTCATTCTTCCCTATACTTCCAAAGCACAGTTAAGGGCATCACAGATAATGTGGCTGATCTGCTTGATTTCATAATCCACGTCTTTGCCTGTTACATACATATTATAAAGTTCCGGCAATCCCTCCCGCATCTCTTCATGCAGTTTCACCCCATTCTCTGACATTTGAACAATGATCTTTTGGAGAGCATCATTAACAATTGTAGCAGCATCCACAACAGTCGGAACCCCTATTGCAATAACCGGCACCCCGAGATTTTCCTCCGTAATAGAATTTCGATGATTACCTACACCGGAACCGGGATGAATGCCTGTATTGGTTATCTGAATGGTCCTGTTCAGGCGTTTTGTGGATCTTGCTGCCAGGGCATCCACAATGATCACTACATCAGGTTCTGTCTTTTCCACTACTCCCTTGATGATTTCTGCCGATTCCATACCAGTTTTAGCCATAACGCCCGGTACCAGCCCACTGACCATATGCATCTTATTTTTCCCGTAAGCTGCTTTGCCAAACTCCTTTACCATATGCCTTGTTATGGTGAGATTATCAATTACATTAGGCCCCAGGGCATCGGCTGTCACATCCCGATTGCCAAGGCCTACCACCATAACAGAAATTTCCTTTTCTATTCCGGGAATCACTTCTTTAAGCTGCTTAGCCAGCTCTGCTGATATTTCTTTGTGATATTCCTCATCCGGCTGTATCATGGCAGGAGCTTCCAGCGTAATATACGTTCCTATGGGTTTTCCCAGTATCTTAGCGCTGTTTTTGGATTCAATCACTACTTTTGTCACCCGAACTTCGCTCTCTTCATTGTAAAATTCTTCTACAGAAACCCCGCGAAGCTCTTCAGCTCCCTCTTCTACACTTTCCCTGGCCTCCAGTGCAAGGTCTGTTCTTATCTTAAAGCTGTTCATTTTCCCTCCAACAGTCATCATATTTTTTCTTCTATACAGTATGCACATTCTTTTGAGTTACTACTCTAAAAAAGAAGAAAACGAAATTCTTTTTATAAAATACATTTTTGCAAAATATTTCTGTATTTAGTATTGACATATAATCTTTCAAAGGATAAAATAATATGCGTGTGTTTACATTAAGACGTCCGTGTCTCCGGCTTTAATGAAACATCGTGAAAACTGATGATTTTAATAGGAGGTGTACATCATGGCTAACATTAAATCTGCTAAGAAGAGAATTTTAGTTAACAGAACAAAGGCTGCAAGAAATAAATCTATCAAGTCCAGCGTTAAGACAGCTGTTAAAAAAGTAAATGCCGCTATCGAAGCAAATGATAAGGCTGCAGCTTCAGAAGCATTAATCGCTGCTACTTCTACGATTGACAAGGCAACTTCAAAAGGCGTTTATCATAAAAATACCGCTTCCAGAAAAGTGTCTCGTTTAGCGCAGGCTGTAAGCAAGATGGCTTAATAGTATTTTATCATATAAATAACAGACCCGAAGCATAAATACCCTCTTATGCTCCGGGTTTTTTAGTTTGTAAGACATTTCTCATATTCTTCCAGCACCGCATCAAGGGGAACTCCGGCCAGCTCATAGTGTTCTGTTGCTCCCGACAGGGTTCCGATATAATTTCCGTAATAATCAAAAATTCCACTGCCTGACATTCCCGGAACTGCCATTCCGTCTCCATAAAGCATTTCCCTGTTATAATCCGTCAGAAATCTCGCCTTATCTACTATCGTTCCTGAATATCTGATAGGATTTTCACTGTCACTTGCTATATCCATCATAAAAAAACAGTCGTTTCTTTTCAGTTTTTCATAAGATGCTGTTGCTTTGCCTACACTTCTCAGCTGTTTTTTCTCTTTTTTAGTTAGTTCCGAACATGACACCCTTAAAAAACCGATATCTGTAGTTTCACTGCTTCCTATGATGCTGCCCTTACATTCTGCCCCATTAAAAAAAGTCACATAGCTGTTCTCATCCATAGAAGCTATCATATGGGCATTTGTCACAATTATGATCTCACTTTTGTTGATTTCAAAGATACTTCCGCTTCCATAACACTGACTGCCCTGTATACGCACAGCGCTGCAGAGCACATTTTCATATGCCTTTTCTACATTTTCTTCTGTTAATATGGGAACTTCTAAAGATTGCTGTCCGCAAAAAAGAACTATAACAAGTAATGCTGCCAGCAAAAAAAGAGAAATATATTTTTTCATCATATACCGCACATAAGACCTTTAGGCCAACATAATATATTAAAAGTCAAGCAGGACTATAAGCCGGGTTATGTCGTGAATGATCATCTATCTAGTACTGCTGTTACCAGCAGCATCCAGCGACCTACCTGAAAGCTCACCGGGCCGGTTCAAACGCCTTCTGTTTGGTCTTGCTTCGGATGGGGTTTACATGTGCCCTGCCCGTTACCGTGCAGGCGGTAGTCTCTTACACTGCCTTTCCACCCTTACCACTTGGCGCAACAGCGCCAAGGGCGGTATATTTCTGTTGCACTGGCCTTGGAGTCACCTCCACCGGACGTTATCCGGCATCCTGCCCTTTGAAGCCCGGACTTTCCTCACCTGCCCTAAGCAGCCGCGATCATCTATCCTACTTGACTTTCTTTCAATTATACAGGGAAACAGCTTCCCCCAATAAATTCCCTGCATATGGAGTTACTGGGTACGTTCTGACTGTCAATCCCCTGGAAATACTCAAGAAACTTCAGCAGTCTCTTTGCCTCATAATACTCCGGTTCCCCCGGCTGAATACTGAACAGAAGCGGTTCTGCATACTGTTTCAGAACTGACAGTTCATAAATCAACACAGAATTGAACATCTCATCAGCATCTTCCTGAAAAGGAAAGATATAGTTCTCTTCCCCTCTTCTGACAGAAGGCCACATTCCAATAGTTATCTTGGCGCTGGCCCCTCTTGTTCTTGAATCCCTTACAATCCTTCGTAAAAGCCTTCCGTCTGTGGTAGGGATCCTGTTGTGCTCATCAATATTAAGACTTGTCAGGGCACTGATATAAATTTTAAACTTACTTTTATCCGGCAGGGAATATGTTGTGGCAGGATTCAATCCATGAATCCCTTCTATAACAAGAATCTCTTCCGGTCCTAATTTTTTTACGTGACCACGGTACTCTCTTTTCCCTGTCTTAAAGTTGAAACTGGGCAACTCTACGCTCTCTCCATTAAGCAGCCTTGTCATGTCTTCATTGAACTGCTTTACATCAATAGCTTCCAGACATTCAAAGTCATACTCCCCGTTTTCGTCTTTGGGAAGTTTATCCCTGTCAATATAGTAATCATCAAGCCCTATGGGATGGGGAATCTTGCCATAAGTACGCAGCTGAATGGAAAGTCTGTGGGAAAAGGTGGTTTTTCCTGAGGAAGAAGGGCCTGCAATCAACACAAATTTAACATCGCCCTTATCCACGATCTTTCTTGCGATTTCACCAATTCTGCGTTCTAACAGCGCCTCCTGCACCAGAATCATATCATTGATGCTTCCGCTGCAGATCACATCATTTAAATCACCTACTGAATCAATCCCCAGCATCTCACCCCAGCTTGAAGACACTTTCAGCGTATTGAAGAGTTTTTCCCTGGGTTCAAAATAATGAATCTTATCAGGTTCTTCCGTGCCCGGAATCAAAAGCAGAATTCCTTTTTCATAAAACATGAGATCAAAATATTTCACATATCCCGTACTGGGCAGCATATAGCCATAATAGTAATCATAAAATCCATCAAGATTATAGATATTTACAAAAGAACTTCTCCTATAGCGGAACAGTTTTTCCTTATCTTCCATATAACGGTTCTTAAAAATAGCACGTGCTTCATCAATAGGATAGGTTTTTTTGGTAATGGGCAGATCCTGCTTAACCAGTTCCCTCATTCTGTCACTGATCTTCTTTACCATATCTTTGGTCAGTTCTTCTTCCATTCTGATATCACAGTAATAACCCTGTCCGATGGCAAATTCCACTTTCACCTTTGTTACTCTGTCAAATCCAAGTACATCATAAACAGACTTAACAAGAGTCATCAATGCCGTTCTGACATATGCCTTATGACCGATATTGTCATGCAATGTCAAAAAAGAAAGCTCACAATCTTTGCGGACCTTTTTTATCAATTCTCTTATCTTTCCGTTTTCAAGCACTAAGGCTATCATATTTCCATACTTGGCCTGATATTCATTTGCAATTGTTTCATAAGTAATACCTTCTTCATACTGTTTTTCTACACCCTCAACTGTAATTGTAACCATCAAATCCTCCTTATACATCCCACATTTCTTCGGCTTTTTGTAAAAGTTCCAGTTCCTGCTGCAGCTGGGTTTTTCTGAGAGCTGCCCGTTCACCTGCTTCCTGCTTTTCAAGTTTATTTAAGATTTCCTGTCTTATACCGATTTCTCTTTTAAGGAACTGCCAAAGAACAGGATGACGCTGCTGTAATAAAAGCGGTCCCAGTAAATCTTCCATTGCCTGAATCTGAAACTCTTTTTCTTCTTGCTCTTCTCCCTTTGCCACCTTCATGATAGGGTAGAATTTTCCCCCTTCTAAAACAATATCTTCTTTTAGGAAATAATATCCCTTTTCTCTTAAAAATTTCCGAAAAACGGGAATTTCCGACTGTGGCTGTAAAACCAGCTCTTTAAAATCAGCTGTTTTATCCGGCTCTCTGCTAAGGATATTCATAAGCAGCCGGCCTCCCATTCCTGCACATAAAAGGGTATCCGCCTCTCCCTTCTGATAAGCAGCAAGACCATCCGATATACGGAGCGTTATGTAATCTTCCACCTCATATTTGCGTATGTGCTCTCTTGCTTTTAAAAGCGGTCCCTGATTGATGTCCATAGAAAGTGCGGCAGGTGCTCTTTTGCTTTGCAGAAGATAAATCGACACATAGCCATGGTCACATCCCACATCACATACGCGACTGCCTGCCGACACCATGTCCGCTACAGCCTGCATCCGTTTTGAAAGCTCCACCATTCTGCCCATATATAAATCCTTAATCCAGATAATCCTTTAATTTGCGGCTTCTGCTGGGATGGCGGAGCTTACGCAGAGCTTTTGCTTCAATCTGTCTGATACGCTCTCTGGTAACACTGAACTCTTTTCCCACCTCTTCCAGCGTCCTGGCTCTGCCGTCATCCAGTCCAAAACGCAGGCGAAGCACTTTCTGTTCCCTGTCTGTCAAAGTGCTGAGTACCTCTACCAGCTGCTCCTTTAAGAGCGTAAATGCCGCTGCATCTGCAGGTACAGGCACGTTATCATCCTGAATAAAATCTCCAAGATGTGAATCCTCTTCTTCGCCGATAGGGGTTTCCAAAGATACCGGTTCCTGGGAAATCTTAAGAATTTCCCTGACACGTTCTACCGGAAGATTCATTTCCTTGGCAATTTCCTCGGGAGTAGGTTCACGCCCCAGCTCCTGAAGGAGCTGTCTGCTTACACGAATCAATTTATTAATAGTTTCTACCATGTGCACGGGAATCCTTATGGTTCTGGCCTGATCTGCAATGGCCCTGGTAATGGCCTGACGGATCCACCATGTGGCATAAGTAGAAAATTTATATCCCTTACGATAATCAAATTTTTCCACTGCTTTAATAAGACCTAGGTTCCCCTCCTGAATCAGATCCAGAAACAGCATACCACGGCCTACATATCTTTTGGCAATACTGACTACTAAACGGAGATTTGCCTCTGCCAGACGCTTTTTGGCATCCTGATCTCCCATTTCCATCTTCTTTGCAAGCTCAATTTCTTCCTCTGCGCTAAGCAGCGGCACCTTACCGATCTCTTTCAGATACATCCTGACGGGATCTTCAATACTGATTCCATCAGGTATGGAAAGATCCAGATTTTCCATATCTACTTCATCTTCATCGGTCAGTATGATTTCTTCGTCATCCACATCATCATCTTCTGTAATACGAAGAATATCCACTCCGCTGTGTTCCAGAGTCTCCAGTATTTTATCCAATTGTTCCTCGCCCAAAGCCATATCAGCAAAATAATCGTTGATTTCCTGATATTCCAATACATTTTTTTTCTTTCTGGCAATTCCTAAGAGACTTTGCAGTTTCTCATCAAATTTTGCCTGCGTGTTTTCATCCATTGTGAATTTCCATCCTTCCTGAAAATTATAGTAAAAGTATTAGCCTTAATCTAATGAAATATGCGTTTTGCTAAGTTCTTCCAGTGCCTTTTTGCCAGCAATTACCTGATTTAATGCACTCATATCATTGCCTAGCCGTTCCGAAAAGTATTCATAACTGTTCTTCTTCACTGTCAAAACAATATCACGGAAAGCCTTTTCCTGCTCCTGTTTCGTAGCAAGCTTCATCAACTTGGTGTTAAAGACCTCCGCCACCTGCCTCTGATCGGCTTCATCGGTAAACATGCTGATAATGGAGGCGGGGTTTGACACTCCCTTTTCCAAGTCCTCAAACAATCTTTCTGCTACCTTTTTATATAAGTCCTCCGTAAAATCCTCCGAAGAAATATATTTCTTTATTTTGGGGTATAAAGAAGGCTCATCTGTAAGCCATGTCAATAAAAGTCTCTGAGATTTCTTTTTATTTTCTTCCGGAAGCGCTTTCTTTTGAATACCGGATTTAGGCCGCTCTACAGGTTTCACAAGGCCGGTCTGGGAAGCATAAGATAACACTAGTTTTCTTAAATTTTGGACTCCCATGCCGTACTTATCTGCTACTGCCTGTATATAATTCTCCCTTTCCACTTCCTCTGAAAAACCACATAATTTTTTTGCAATTTCCCTGTGGAATTTAGTTTTTGACTCAGGATCTTCCAAACGATATTCCCTCTGCAACATTCTGAGTTCAAAGAAAAAGGTATTTTCAGCCTGTTCCAGTCTTTCAAAAAAAGCTTCCTGGCCTTTATTCTTAATAAATTCATCAGGATCTTTGTAAGGATCTAGATTCAGCACTTTTCCGGTTATGCCGGCCTCCCTTAAAATACCAATAGCCCTAAGGGCTGCCTTCACTCCGGCGCCGTCGCTGTCATAAGAGAGGATCACCTCTTCCGTATACCGCTTAAGCAAAGCCGCCTGTCCCTCTGTAAATGCTGTTCCCAGGGATGCCACAGCCTGTGTAAATCCTGCCTGATGCATAGTGATCACGTCCATGTAGCCTTCACATAAGATGATATTGTTCTTTCTGGAAGTCCTGGCCAGATTCAAACCATACAGATTCTTACTTTTGTCAAAAATCATGGTCTCCGGAGAGTTCAGATATTTGGGTTTCGCTTCTCCCATAACACGTCCGCCAAATCCAATTACTCTGTGGTTGATGTCCTGAATGGGGAACATGACCCTGTTCCAGAATTTATCATGAAGACCGGACTTTTCATCAAAACCGGCCAAACCCGCTTCCAGTATAAGCTTGTCCTCATATCCTTTCTCCCTTAGATACTTCACAAGGGAATTACTGGTCATATCCGCAAAACCAAGACCGAATCTTTTAATGGTCTCCTCTGACAGTCCTCTGTTTTTCAGATATTCATATCCTAATGCACCCCGTCCTGTCCGAAGTTGATAATAAAAATACTTGGCAGCTTCCTTGTTAACGGCAAGAAGCTGCCCCCTTCTGCTTTCTCTTCTCCTGGCTTCCTCTCCATATTCTGCCTCAGGAAGGCTTATGCCTGCTTTCTCAGCCAGAAATTTGATTGCTTCAGGAAATGTGTAATTCTCATATTCCATAATAAAAGTAAACACATTGCCGCCGGCTCCACAGCCAAAACAATAGTACATCTGTCTGGAAGGCGATACCGAAAAAGAAGGTGATTTTTCACTATGGAAAGGACACAGACCAAAATAACTGCTTCCTTTCTTCTGAATCTTCACATACCCGGAAATTACATCCACTATATCATTTTTTATACGTACTTCTTCTACCAGTTCATCCGGATAATACATGTTCTCTCCCTAACCATGCCATGACTTGGGGATATAAATTTCTTCATATTTTGCAATGGCAAACCGGTCTGTCATGGCGCCTATGTAGTCACATACGATTTTTTCTTTCGGTTCCCCTTTTTCAATAAGCTTAAGCAGATCATTCGACAATAGCTCCAGATGGCTGATATAGTAATTATAAAGGGTCTGCATCAGCATCTCTGCTTTACCTTCTTCGCTTTTTGCCTCTTTATTCTGATAAACTCTTTCAAACATGAACCGACGCAGGCTTTGCATTGCCTGTACTACCGGATCGGACATTATAATATCATCCTTACCGTAACTGGTACTTACAATATCATGTATGAAATGGTCTAAACGTTCACCTGTAGTATAACCAATTACATCACCGATTTCCTTTGGAACATCTTCTTCCTTCAGGATACCTGCCCTGAGGGCATCGTCCATATCATGATGGATATAGGCAATTTTATCGGAGAATCTGACGATTTTCCCCTCTAACGTGGCGGGCGTGCCGTCTGTCTGATGATTTAAGATACCGTCTCTCACTTCAAAGGTCAGATTTAATCCCTGGCCGTTTTTTTCCAAAAGATTGACAGTTCTTACACTCTGCTCACTGTGCCGGAATCCATAAGGACAGATTTCATCTAAAGCTCTCTCCCCGGCATGTCCGAAAGGAGTATGTCCCAAATCATGTCCCAGCGCAATTGCCTCCACCAGATCCTCATTCATCCGAAGGGCTTTGGCTATGGTTCTGGCATTTTGGGAAACCTCCAGTGTATGAGTCAGCCTGGTTCTGTAATGATCCCCTTCCGGCGACAAAAATACCTGGGTCTTATCCTTTAGTCTCCTGAAAGATTTGGAATGCAGAATCCTGTCTCTGTCTCTTTGATAAACAGGACGGATATCGCACTGCTCTTCCTGGCGGATACGCCCTTTGGAATCCCTGCTATGGGCTGCATACTGACTTAAGTACTCTGTTTCAAGCTGTTCCAGATTTTCCCTTATGTTCATAAGTAGCTCCTTTTAGCTATAACCACCGCTTTTTGCGAACACATCTAATTACATTATTCTGTATTTGTCCGTGATTTCCTCTTTTCGAAGAAAAGATTTCCTGAAAAATTTTTACCAGAAAAGTTTTCCGGTAAAAAATATATCATCATTCCAATCTTCTGATACAGTCCCGTCACCGGCAAATATCATAAATAAATTCCGCGCATTTCTCCATGGCTTCATAGGATGTCTTAAGAGGAGACATCTGAAAAACATGCCACATTTTTTGATAAACATCTATCTTGGCCGATACGTTTTCCTTTATCATTTTCTTATGAAGTTCAAGGGCATCGCTCAGCAGTATTTCATTATCTCCTACCTGGATATAGGTAGGCGGGAATCCTGAAAAATCTCCATACAAAGGCGAAATATAAGGATTTTTCAACTCTTCGCCGGACACATAATTTTTGATCATCTGATTCAGGTAAGCTTCATCCAGAACAGGATCCCGCTCTTTTCTGCTTACATGGCTCTTTCCTGAAGAGGTCAGATCAGTCCATGGAGATAACAGAACGATACCCCTTGGCAAAAGCCGTTTCTCCTCTTTCAGGTGCAATACCAGGGATAATGCCAGATTTCCGCCTGCCGAATCTCCTGCAATGATGATATCCCTTGCCCCGTATCCTAAAAGCATCAGATAATCCCAAATCTTCATAGCATCCCTGGTGGCTGCCGGATAAGGAAATTCCGGTGCAAGCCTGTAGTCAAAACAGAGCACATCCATAGAGGTGGAAGCCGCCAGTTTCGTAGTAAGAGTTCTGGCATACACACTGCTTCCGGTGGAATATCCTCCGCCATGACAATACAGGATCACATATTTCTTCATATGGACTCTGTCCACACAGATCCATTCTGCTTCCATGTTTTCAATTTTCAGGGGCTTTATGATCACATCTTTCGCATTACCGAAAAGTGCACCCACCTGATCCTGGGAATGACGCTGCTTTTCAATATCCGGATGATCTATCATGCCATGGACCTTTCTGATAAGGCTCATCATACTTAAATTAACTGCTTCCTGAGAAGGCTTTTTCGTCAGTCTTTTCTTCGGTATTATTGCCATAATGTCTCCTTTTACTGTCTGATGCGATAAAATAATATACTCTTTGCGGATAGTGTAGCACATTTTATCTGTTTTGTGATATACTAATCAAAAACTTTGTGGGTAATGGTTTGGTGATTTTGCAGGGTAAGAATATGTCAAAAAGAACTTTGGATTCTAAGAAATCTGTCTTTGACAGATCGGATAAGGAAAGAAAAATATGGTATAAACTGGATCTTTCAGCTATTGTATATCCCACTCTGCAGCGTAGAGATTTTTCTTCCGTGTACCGCCTTTCCGTAGTTCTGAAGGAACCTGTGAAACCGGATGTCCTGCAAAAAGCCGTAGATATTGCCCTTACGCGCTTTCCCACTTATAAAACAGCTATCCGCAAAGGATTGTTCTGGCGCTATTTGGAACCAAATTACCGGCCCGGCCCTTTTGTCCAAAAGGATATCCGCAATTTCTGTATGCCTATGCCTTTTAAAGCCGGAAACCGGTATCTTCTGCGGGTATACTATCACGACTGCCGTATTTCTTTAGAGGTTCACCACTCTTTGGGAGATGGCAGTGGCGGGATGTATGTGCTGCAAACCCTTACTGCTATCTATCTAAGGCTTCTCGGTCACAAAATTGATAATGGATATTTTGTAAAGGATGTTTCTAAGCAGCCTGATCCCGAAGAGTTGGAAGACGCCTACATGCGATACGCCAATGCCAAGGTCTGTCCCAAAAGGCCGGGGGATAAAACATATCGTGTCAGAGGTACCAGAGAACCCTTCTATACCTTTAATGTCATTGACGGCATCATGTCTGTCAAAGAAGTAATGGCTGTTGCCGGCAAATACAATGCTTCCATTACAGAATATTTCAATTCCGTACTGCTCTATGCTCTATTAAAAAAACAGGAAACCGACTGGCACCTTAATCTTAAACCTGTCAGAATCGCTATGCCTGTAAACCTGCGCCGTTTTTTCCCTTCCAAAACTCTGCGCAACTTTATTACCATGATCTATCCCGGTATCGATCCCCGGCTTGGAGACTATACGTTTGAAGAAATTATTAACCAGGTACATCATTACATGCGTTATTATATTAATGAGAAGTTTCTTCGGGGCGATATTACCACCAACGCTAATACTCAGCGAAACCCTTTTATTCGCGTCGTTCCGCTCTTTATCAAGGACTTCGTAGTCAGACTGTTCTATACCCGGGTACAGGACAGAAATTCATCTGCGGGTCTTACCAATATGGGAGCCATGAAAGTCCCCGAAACCATGAAACCTTTTATTGAGCGCTTCGATATTTATATGGGACAACCCTTCTCCTCCCGCACGAATTGTGCCATTATAAGTTTTGAAGATGTTTTGACCGTCAATTTTGCCAGCAGTATTATAGAATCAGATGTGGAGCGGTATTTTTTCCGTAAGCTGGTTCAGGACGGTATTCACGTTACAATAGAAAGCAATCGAACCTGATAGAAAGGAATCATTATGTCATATTGTGTTAACTGCGGTGTGGAATTGGAAAGTTCTCTTGAAAAATGTCCCCTCTGCAATACTCCTGTCCTTAATCCAAATGAACTGATAAAAATCAACTCTGCCTCTTCTCCCTATCCCCGGGAAACAGGTCAGGTGGATATTGTCAAAAAAAAGGATCTGGCAATTCTTACTTCCGTGATCCTGATTGCCACATCCTTATGTTGTCTGCTTCTGAACATTTTCGTTTTTACAAAAACTCCCTGGTCCCTGTTTATTATTGGTGCCTGCCTGATTTTATTTGTTATGGTCTTTCCACTGATCATTTATACAAAGCTGCCCATATATCTTTCTCTTATGCTGGATGGAGCCGCTGTGGGATTTTATCTGTATATGATCACCTTTAATACAAATACCACCGGATGGTTCACTGCACTTGCTCTTCCCATTGTTGTTCTGGCAACGATTCTGGTGGAAATCTTTGCTCTGCTGCTTCGGACATTTCCCATTTCTTTTCTTACTACCGCTTTATACTTCTTCGTGGAAGCTGCTGTGCTGTGTGTCTCTCTTGAGCTTCTCATTTGGCACTATGCCGGCTCTCCTCTTCACCTTACCTGGTCTGCCATTGTCCTGACAATATGTGCCGTCATTACAATTACTCTGCTTACCATCCTTTCTAAAAGAAGGCTGCGTGAGGCTGTGCAAAGGAGGCTTCATTTCTGAACCTTCCGGGTTCCTTTCGCATATAATATCCTATAAGTGCTATAATACCGGAGAATCTGCTTATGAAATCAGATCTGTTCCTTTTGGGAATCATGCTTACCAATGTAGCTCTGCAGTATGGTTTCATTGGCTACTACTATTGGAAAAGAAAAAAAAAGCCATAGTTTTCAGAAGCTTTACTTATATTTTCCCTCATAGTCCGTTCCCGTCTCTCCCTGCATTTTCTGAATATACTTTTCGGGATCTTTTCTCATTTTCAAAAAAGTATCGAAGGAAAGCAGCAACATTCTGTCACCATTCTGTCTGGTTCCTGTTGTATCACGATCCAGCCAGGCCTTGAAATGATCCATCTGCCAAATCATAATATCTACTACCGTATATCCATGCACCTTGGCTTTGCAGGCAAAATTTCCATGCTCCATGAAATAAAGAAACTCCTCCATGATTTCTTCATCTGCCTTTAGATTTTCATAGAAAGCAGCCCCAAAGGCATCATCTTCCTCTCCATATCTGCATAACTGCATAATAAATTCTTTTATCTTTGCCTGATCCATATTTCCTCCATTTGTTTAGATGTGCAAATCTTTTCTTTCAAATACCATGATTCCCAGTGCGTACAACACAACGGCACCGGCAAAAAGCATAAGTGTACCGGCTATTGCACTGCTTTCACCAACAATAATGTGATCCGGATTAAACAAGGTGAAAAATGTGAAATACTTTGCTTTTTCCGCATTTCCGCCAACATTTGCAAGCATCTGCAATACATACATAAATGCCGGAATCCCTGCTCCGAATGCAACACTATATTTTGTATCAGAAAAGATGCAAGAGGAAAGAAAACATATGCCTCCAATAAACAAATGCAGGCATAACAGTCCGCCGTTCAATATAAAGAGTGCTGTTACATCTAACTCTCCCGGAAAACCACTTCCGGCGCAAATCAACTCTACAATTGTGCTATAAAGAATGAGCAGCAAAATTCCACTTACGAGTACTTCCATCTGTGTAAATGCAATGGTACGCCGTTTTACAGGCGCAGCAATCAACGAAGCCATAGCACCTTTATCTACATACTTTGCAATTAGGGCATTTCCACGCAGTATGCCAAATAGCATCGGAAAAATTAACAGTATAAATCCATAAAGGTAAGATACCATGAATCCCAAAAGATTCGCAACATTTGCTTTCATGCCGACAGATGCCATCAATTCTGGCATAATTTCTGCAAAACTGTCTAACGTTTTCATCATTTGAGGGTCATACATATTGATGATAATAGACACATACATGGTGATAATTGCGCTAAAAATTATAAGCAGCTTTACACTTCCTTTCATTTCATGTTTATATAGTGCCATATTAATCATGTTTCTCACCTCCGTAATAATTCATAAAGATTTCTTCCAGACTTTGCTTCGTTGTAACAGTAACTTTTATCCCATTGCATATACCATCAAAATCTGCGGCAAATGCTTCAGCGGCAGCTTCGTTTTCAAGAGTTACCGTGTAACTGCGGGTATGCCGTTCATGCAGTGTTGCAGCAGAATCAACGACTATCATCCTGCCTTTCCGTATAATACCGATACGGTCACAAGTCCGTTCAACTTCTTCAAACATATGGCTTGACATCAAAACCGTTTTGCCATGTTCCTTTTCCTCCGCAACCAAATCAACAAACCTACTTTGCATCAACGGATCAAGTCCGCTGGTTGGTTCATCAAGAATAAGAATATCAGGATCATGCATAAATGCTGCAACAATTCCAAGTTTTTGTTTCATCCCTTTACTCATCTTTTTTATCTTGCTTTTTGGGTCTAATTCAAAACGTTCCAGCAATTCCT
>CAZTKJ010000013.1:0-63260 GCA_964614185.1 uncultured Lachnospiraceae bacterium | reverse complement strand
GTATAGGCATCACCTAATGTATAGGAAAGAGCAACCTGTGCATGACCTCTTCCTTCTCTGGCCTTTACTTTATTGGTTGCATTTACTGCTTCCTGCAAGTTTCTCAAATCATTTAAGCAGTCAAAAATACGGATAATATCAATACCGTTTGCAATAGACTTTTCTACGAAACTGTCTACTACGTCATCTGCATAGGGTCTGTATCCTAAGATATTCTGACCTCTAAAGAGCATCTGCAGTTTCGTATTCTTAAATCCGTCTCTTAACTTTCTAAGTCTATCCCAGGGATCTTCCTTTAAAAAACGAAGAGATGCGTCAAATGTCGCGCCGCCCCAGCACTCTACTGCATGATAACCAACTTTATCCATTTTCTCTACGATTGGAAGCATCATCTCGGTAGGCATTCTGGTCGCTATCAGAGACTGATGCGCGTCACGAAGAACGGTTTCCATGATTCCAACCGGTTTTTTAGCCTGTTCTGCCATTTTCTAATCCTCCTTGTTTTCTGAAGAAAAATGTCTGCCATGCCTGCATGGCGTGCGCCCTCGCAGGAGCAGAGGATTTATCCTCCTTGTTTTTAAAATACTCCAAATACTGCCATAAAGGTACCTGCCGCTACGGCTGTACCAATAACACCTGCTACGTTGGGTCCCATTGCATGCATCAGCAGGAAATTAGTAGGATCCGCTTCTGCACCCACCTTCTGTGAAACACGGGCCGCCATAGGAACTGCCGATACACCGGCGGAACCAATCAACGGGTTAACCTTACCCTTGGTGGCAATACACATCAGCTTGCCAAACAATACACCGGCTGCCGTACCAAAAGCAAAGGCAATCAGACCAAGTACAACGATCTTAATGGTATCCCAATTCAAAAATGCTTCAGCACTGGTTGTTGCACCTACGGAAGTACCGAGAAGGATAACCACGATATACATCAATGCATTGGAAGCCGTGTCAGTAAGCTGCCTTACCACACCGGACTCCCTGAACAAGTTGCCTAACATCAGCATACCTACAAGGGGCGCTGTGGTTGGAAGGATCAGGCATACAACAATTGTTACAATAATCGGGAAAAGGATTCTCTCAAGCTTTGATACAGGACGAAGCTGTCCCATCTTGATCTTTCTTTCCTTTTCTGTTGTCAATAACTTCATAATAGGCGGCTGAATAATCGGCACCAGTGACATATAGGAATATGCCGCTACCGCAATAGGGCCAAGTAAAGCTGTCTGTCCCAGTTTTCCTGCCAGGAAAATAGACGTAGGACCGTCAGCGCCGCCGATAATGGAGATTGCTGCTGCTGCTTTATCATTAAAGCCCATTGCAATGGCTCCAAAATATGCTGCAAAAATACCAAACTGTGCTGCTGCACCAAGTAAGAAACTCTTAGGATTGGCAATCAGGGGACCAAAATCCGTCATGGCGCCAACACCCATAAAAATCAGTGATGGTAAGATTGCCCATTCATCTAAGAGATAAAAATAGTACAGTAAACCGCCTGTGCCGTTGGCAGAATCCTCGATACTCATCATAATATCAGGATAAATATTAACAAGCAGCATACCAAATGCGATTGGCGTAAGAAGCAGCGGTTCAAAGCCTTTGGCAATTGCAAGATAAAGAAATACACATGCCACGATGATCATCGCATAGTTTCCCACAGTCAGATTAAAAAACGCTGTTTGATGAATCAGATTGGACAGTGTAGTTACTATATAATCCATTTCTTTTACCTCCTGTTGTTATTTTACACCGTGCGGTGAAATGAATCCGCACAGGATCCGCGGCGAATACTAGTTGAGTGTTGCCAGTAAAGCGCCGGCTTCTACTGCATCGCCAACTGCCACATCAATACTTGCCACAGTACCATCCTTAGGTGCAACAACAGGAATTTCCATTTTCATGGCTTCCACAATAACTATAGCATCACCTGCTTTTACAGCCTGGCCTACGCTTGCTTCAATCTTAAATACCTTACCGGCTGCTCCGGCTTCCACCTTGATACTGCCTGCTCCGGCTGCTGCTTTAGGAGCTGCCGCAGGTGCTGCTTTAGGAGCTGCCTTCGGTGCTGCGGGAGCTGCTACAGGTGCGCCTGTGGATGCACCCTCTTCTACTACTACATCATATACGTTTCCATTAACGGTAATTGTATAATTTTTCATTACTAAATTCCTCCTGTAATATACTTATCATTTCACTGTTTGAAACTATGCCCTCTGCCGTCTTCCGGCACGCTTAATGCTTCTTACTACAAATCCGTCTGCAGATGATGCCCCTTCGCTTGCTGCAATAGCAGCTGCAATAACTGCAACCAGTTCCAGATCATCTGACAACTCTTCTTTTTCAATAATCTGTGCAATGGTATTATCAACAGCTGCTGTCTTGGCTTCACTCTTTACAGGCTTTTTGGTAAGTTTCGCCTGGATTTTGGGAATAATGCCAAAACAACTGATAATCACACTGATCAAAATCAGTACGCAAAATACGGTTCCCATTCCAAGAAGTGTATTTAATGCCGCTTTCTCCATAGTTTCACCTAATGAATATTTCACATTAGTGGAAACGCTGGCAATCACCTGGTTATCAAATACAAATTCCACAACCGCATCACGTTCTGAACATTTTATTGTCGCTTCAATAACACCGTCATTTTCATCAAAGTGAGATTCGGTGCTGATAATGTCTTCATAACTACCCATATCCTCAAGAGCATTTCCCCAACTCTCAAGAGCGCTGATCCAAACCGGATCTACTACCTGACTTTGTGCATTCTGCAAAGTGACCTGGTTCATGGCCATAATGTTTTCCTTCGCATAATCCGCCGCCTCGCTTTCGGTCATAAAAGGAGTGATCTCCTCTTTATTACCACATGCCGTCAGACCAGCCATACAGGTAATCATACCTAATATTAACAACCATTTTTTCATATTAAGTATCATCCTTTCTAAACTGTGCCGTGTTTTTTAGCCGGACGTTCTTCCCTTTTGGTAAACAGCATTTCAAATGCTCCGATTACATACTTACGTGTGCTGGCAGGTTCAATGATCTGGTCAACATATCCTCTTCTGGCTGCACCTGTTACGCTTGTCTGCAGCGCTGCATACTCTTTGGCACAGGCTTCAATAGCATCTGCTCCCTGTCCGTCACAGATGATCTTAGCTGCCAGTTTGGCATCCATAGTTCCAATCTCTGCATCCGGCCATGCCATGGTGATATCTGCACCAATAGCCTTGGAATTCATGACTGCATATGCACTTCCATAAGCCTGTCCGATAATTACATTTACTTTCGGAACAGTAGCATTGGCAAATGCATATGTAAGCTTAGCAGCTGCCTTTGCAATCCTCTTTTCATTACACTTATCAGCTTTAAAGCCCTTCACGTTTGTAAGTGATAATACCGGAATTTCAAATGCGTCACAGAAATTAATAAAATCTGCTGCCTTTTCACATCCTGCTGCTGATAATACGGCATCAAACTTTTCAGCAACTTTTCCGTCTTCTCCATAAACTTCTGTTCTGTTTGCAACTGCGCCAATGGTAACACCGTTTAATTTAATGAAACCGGTTACCATATCCTTGGCATATTCCCTTTTCACTTCAAATACCATGCCGTGATCTGCTATCTGTGAAAGGGCAATAGAAGTATCTCCTACGCAATTAGCAATCTGAGCACATGCTCTGTTTAAATCATCTGTGCATTCTTCAAAAGACATATCATCTTCATTATTAGCAGGAAGCATACTTACCAGTTCTCTGATCTGGCTAAGGACAGAAGCTTCATCTGCTGCCACATCTACAATACCTGCTTCCTTACCCTGGAATTCTGCTGAAGATGTATCACATTTGGTAATTACATTTCCGTCCAATGCATTGGGTGCATTGACGAACAGCTTTGCCTTAGTGCTTTCCATAAATGTAAAGTCTGTTAACGTAGGCATCAGGGCAAGTCCACCGCCGCAGGTTCCAAAAATTGCCGTAATCTGAGGGATTACTCCTGAAGCTGTGGCCTGTTTTAAATAGATTTCTCCAAATCCGTTCAAAGCATCGGCTGCTTCCTGCAATCTAAGTCCGGCAGAATCGATCAGTCCGATAACAGGCGCTCCCATTTTCAATGCCAGATCATAAAGATTTACAATTTTCTTTGCATGCATCTCACCAATAGAACCATTTAATACGGATGCGTCCTGGCTGTAAACATACACAAGATTACCGCCTATCACTCCGTAACCGGTAATAACACCGTCAGAAGGAGTTTCCGTCTGTTTCATATTAAAATCAGTAGCTCTTGCCGTAACCGAACCGCCGATTTCAACGAAACTGTTTTCATCGAGTAAAGCTGCAATTCTTTGACTCGCTTGTGAAGTAGTACTCATTTTTCAGCCCTCCATTTTATATTAAAAAAATAATAACTTCATTCGCCGGGGCAGACTATCCCCATAAATGCGTCTATAGCAGTATACCATAAAAGCTCAGATTCGCCTAGAAGGAATTTGCAAAAATTACACAATTTTTACATGTTTCTGCCATCTGCCGATTCAAAATAAATATTTTGCCGTACTCTTTCGCTGCTGACTTCTCTTTTCCCATTGTAAAGAAGCAGTAATTTTGCATAAGCAGCCTCCGGCGAAATATTGAGCATCGGAATAACTCCTGCCTTTAAAAGTCCATCGCCCGTTGCATATCTGTTTCCTTCTATCCGTTTGTAGGATGCGGCATACAGCTTTATGGACTGCTCTCTGCATCTTTCGGCAAAATTAAGGAAACTGTGCTTTTCTCCTTCTAAACATGCTGTTGCCGAATGATACAGGATATGAAGCACTGCAGCCGGTCTTGTTTCCTCATTAAAGCAAAATCTTGAATAATCCATTCCCGGATAAGGGTGTATGATCATAACATCCCGTAAAAAGGAATCCGGCACTTCTATTTCTCTTTTGTCATTTGCCTCCACTTCTTCTACTGCAGGCTGTTTCCCTCCGATATTCCTGATAAACATTCCGTTTTCCATTCTGCCATATGGCTGCCCGCTAAAATCCCTGAACTGGTCACGGAAAGGATCTGCTTCCATGATTCTGGTAGCAAGATATACCTGACTTATACCGGATTCATCCCGATAGATGGTAAATACCCCTCTTACTGCTTTCTGCTGTATGAATTCCACTGCCTTGGCAAAATTATCAAGGCCATTGCTTCCTTCCTGCAAAAGCGGATAATTGCTGGCAACCAGGATAACAGGTACCGGCACATGATGAAACAAAAGTCCTATAAAGGCTGATGTATAAGACAATGTATCGGAACCGTGTGTCACGATAACGCCCCTGTAATCTTCATAACGGACTGCATCCAGAGCTTTCAACAATATCAAAAGAGTGTCTGGCGTCATATTTTCACTCAATATATTAAGAGGATTTATAATTTCAAATTCTTCTTTGCCATAAAGTTCTTCATACATGGAAATCAGTCTGTAAGGAGAGTTCTTACTGACGTTGATAATCTCATTTTCCACCTGGCTTCCTATGGTTCCTCCTGTTAAAACTATTAAAATCTTTTTCATGTTTATAACCGTATTCCTTTCTGCTTTATCTCTTATAGTTTAGGTCAACAAATGCTGTAATATTTCAATATCTGCATAAGACACCATTTAAAATCTATTTTTGCCACTGCTTCTTTCGTAATAATATAGTCTACACCATAAACCTCTCCATTTAAAAGATAGCTTACTTTTCCGACCTCCATCCCTGCCTCTATGGGTGCGCTTAAGAATTCTTTCAGCTCCCTTTTCACCTCAAAGTTTTCTTCTTTGGAAAGAAGGACGCCCTCATTCTGTCTGCCGTCTTTTCTGTCTGCAATGCCTATAGGTACATAAATGCTTTCCCCTATTCTTCCTGTCTGTCCGTCTTTTACCAAAATGCCGCTAAGACTGTCTTCTTCTATTTCCACTTCCTCTAAAGAATGATACTCAAAATTTTCAAGTCCGTAATCCATGAGTTTTTTCGTATCACTCCACTTATAGGTTTTATTATTGGGCCATCCACAAGCCAGGAGAGCTACTACAAATGTCCTGTCTCCTCTTTGCAGACTGCCTACATAACAGTATCCTGCCTTTCCCGTAAATCCTGTTTTGCCGGATAACGATCCCTCCATCATATTTAAAAATGCATTATGATTATTACACTGAAAGTTTCTGCCGCTAGAGAGGATCTCCCCCTCTTTTTCCCTGTATGATGTAAACTGATAGGAGGGTGTCCGGGTAATGGCAAGGAACTCGTCTTTTTTAGGAGAATCCATAATACAATAGGACATAATTCTTGCCAAATCTGCCGCTGTGGTAGAGTGGCTCCTTGTTTCTCCATTGTCTGTGGAAGCAACAGCATCCAATCCGTTAGGTGTTATAAAGAAAGTATCAAAGCAGCCGATGTCCCATGCTTTTTGGTTCATCATAGCTGCAAAACCCTCTACGCTGCCGCCAATATGTTCTGCTATAGCCACTGCCGAATCATTATGTGATTCCAGCATCAGCGAATACAACAGATCCTTTAACAAATACTTTTCACCTGCCTGCATATTCAGTTTCACTTTAGGCATACTTGCTGCATAGGAAGAGACCTCTACATAGTCTTCCATATTGCCATATTCCAACGCCAGGATGCATGTCATGATTTTAGTGGTGCTTGCCATAGGTCTTATTTCATGACCGTTTTTTTCATATAAAATACGCCCGGAACCGGCATCCATTAAAATAGCCGATTGGGCGTACAGCTGCAGGTTTGTACTACTTTGATCATTTCCCTGTGCCTTTACTGCCATAACGGAAACAGTAAAGAATATAAACACTGTAAGTATCCCTGCTGCTTTTATTCTTCGTAAGTTATGTATCATATCGTGTCCGGCTTTTTCTTTTTTTTCATTCTATGTAATCCGGACTTTAAATATCCCTACACATCCACTGATAAACTTATTTCCTGTTCCGCCTGTTCCTTAAATTCCTCGATCTGTACCTGGGAAAGCTCAGGCAGCTCTTCCAGGGATTTTACTCCAAAGCTGCGAAGAAACTCTTCCGTAGTTCCAAAGAGCAGCGGGCGCCCCGGTGCATCCATTCTTCCCACTTCTTTTATTAATCCGAATTCCACCAGCCTGTTAACGGCATGATCACAGCTTACACCGCGGATCTTCTCAATTTCCAGTCGGGTAATAGGCTGCTTATACGCCACAATAGACAAGGTTTCAAGAAGCGTATCTGTAAGCACATACTTTCTTGGTGTTTTGGCAATCTTGATCAGATATTCGTACATTTCTCCTTTCGTACACATCTGAAAAGAGTCTTCCAGCTCCATCAAAGTAACTCCACTGTCTCTTTTCTCATATTCTTCCTTCATTTCCATAAGAAGTTCTCTTGTTTCTCTTTCGTCCTCTTCAATGACAGTTGAAAGCCTGTCCACTTCTATCGATTCCCCCATCGTAAAAAGTATGGCCTCCAGCACTGCCTTTGCCTTTTCTCTTTCCACCTGATAACCTCCTATGCTACGCTTGAAGTAATAATAATGTCATCAAAAGTATCTTCCTGCAGGATGGAAACTGCTCCTACTTTTATCATTTCCAGTATTACAAGGAAGGTGACAATAATTTCCATTTTGCTGTTCTGCTTTTCCAATAACTGCTTAAAGCTGAACCTTTTGTGGGTATGGATATAGTTCTCTATATAAGAAGTTTTTAAATCCATATCAATTTCATCTTTTTCTATTTTACCGAAAGTGCTTCTGACCGGGTCGATCTTATCCTCTTGCCTTCGCATTGCCGTTCTAAACAATAGCTGAAGCTTCTTTAAGTCTGCATCTCCCAAAAGTTCCTCATAGTCAACAGGCGGTCTGTATTCTTCTATTTCTTTGGGAAGCGTCTTTTCCTTGAAGAATGTATGGGCTGCATCTACCTGCCTGTCCTTCAGCTCATAAGACATATATTTATACATCTTATATTCAAGGAGTTTCTGAACCAGTTCAGCTCTCGGATCTTCTTCTTCTCCTTCTTCGTTCACTTCCTTAGGAAGCAGCATACGACATTTGATTTCCAGCAGCGTAGCAGCCATAACCAGAAATTCGCTCATGATATTCATATCTTCTGTCTGCATCTGCTTTATGTATTCAAGATATTGGGCAGTTATTTCCACAATGGGAATATCATAAATATCTACTTTATTTTTTTCAATCAGATGAAGGAGCAGATCTAAGGGACCTTCGAACACCTCCAGTTTAACCGGTATTGCCATGACCCTAACCTTCCTGTCTGCAGATGGCCACTGTAGCGCTGGTGCCTAAACGGCTGGCGCCGGCATTTACCATCTCTTCTGCCGTCTCTCTGCTGCGGATTCCTCCTGAAGCTTTTACTCCCATGTCTTCTCCCACTGTTTTACGCATCAGGGCAACATCCTTTGCCACTGCACCTCCTGTAGAAAAACCGGTAGATGTCTTCACAAAGTCTGCTCCTGCCTCCTTGGCCAAAAGACATGCTTTTTCCTTTTCTTCCTCTGTCAGAAGACAGGTTTCTATAATGACCTTAAGAAGTGCCTGCCCACAGGCATCTTTTACTTCTTTGATATCCTTCAAAACAATATCATATTCCCGGCTTTTAAGAGCTCCCACATTTATAACCATATCAATTTCATCTGCACCATCTGCTACAGCAATCTTTGTTTCTGCAGCTTTGGCCCCGGTACTCATCTGTCCTAAGGGAAATCCTACCACGGTACATACTTTCACTTTGCTGTCTGCTAACTGCTGTGCTGCAAAAGCCGTATAATAGCTGTTCACACAGACCGACATAAATTGATATTCTTTTGCTTCCTCACAAATCTTTGCCACTTCTGCTTTTGTGGCATCTGCTTTTAGTATGGTATGATCAAACAGTTTGGTACTTAACATTATAATTCCTCTCTTTTCTCTCATGCAGTTTTTCATTTTATCATGTTACGTTTTTTCCGTCAACTGCCCACGCAGCCTGCAGATCAGCTCTTTCTTAGGCAAATTACCACAAGTTCTCCCGGATTGAAGATTCTGATAGGCAGCGTATGGGTGCCAAGTCCTCTGGAAAGAATCATTTCCTTGCCGTCTTTTTCAAATCTGCCTCCGTCATAGTGGGGAAACAGCCGGATTCTTGGTGAAATCACACCCCCAAGGAAAGGAAGTCTCATCAGTCCTCCATGCACATGTCCCGATACCGTAAGATCGGCTCCCCAGTCAGCATATGCATCAAAGTAATCGGGATTATGGGCTATGAGAAGGTTAAAACAATTCTCCTTAGGGTTCCCTAGCACACGGTCAAGATATTCTGTTTCCATTTTCCTGCTTTTAAATTTCTGATAGTAGGATCTGTCTATTTCAAGGCCATATATTTCCATATGGTATTCCGGAAGCGCCACTTTTTCATTAATCAGAATAATTGCACCACCGTTCTTGATCTTATCTATATAGTTCTGATACATTGTACCGAAGGTTTCAGGAAACATTCTTGTTTTTTGTTCATGATTCCCGTTTCCGTAATAAACCGGATATTTTTCTGAAAGCCTGCTTACAAATTCAGCTGCTTCCTGGTTATTCTCTTTCTTTGAAGAGGTATACATATCTCCTGCTATCAGTATCCCATCCGGACGCTCTCCCTCTATTGCCCGCAGAAGCCTTTTATTGTGTTTTCCGAAGGACTTATTGTGCATATCCGACAGAAGGATGAAGGTGCCATCCTTCTGCAGTTTATCTGATTTACAGGTATATTTCCTTATTACAAAATTGTTGCAGTCATATATCATTACTCCAATCATGAAAACAGCAATTACTGCAATTACTCCTAAAAACATTATCACGTTGTTTCCTCTCCTTGTCATCTGAGAATATCTTATCACAATCTGTTAAAAACTACAAAACAGTTTCCCTACTTTGAACACATAATCTTTATATCCTGCTTTCTCTATAGTCACATCCGAAAGAATGGACACACTGCCAATCCGCTTCCCATCCAGCTGATATACCGCTTCCCCAACAGCATCCCCTCTGTTTACAGGGGCAGTAATTTCTGCCGGAAGGCTTATGGTCTTCTCAATTGCGCTTAAGTTCTGCCCATCTATGTCCAGATATTTAAAAGGTCCCTGATATACAAGAGGAGCTGCATCTTCCACTCCTCCCTTAACAGGTATGGAGGGCAGAACATCTTCATTAGCGTCCTCATAAAGAGCACTGACGCTATATCCGTAATTTAAAAGCGCCATAGCATCCTGAAACCTTACTTTATTGTTGGGAGATCCCATTACAACTGCAATCAAATCAATATTGTCCTTACTGGCAGTGGCGGAAAGACAATACAGCGCTTTACTTGTAGAACCCGTTTTCAGTCCCGTGGTCCACTCATACATTTTCAGCAGTTTATTGGTGCTGGATAAAGTAAATACTGAGCTGCCCTTTGCCGTTACATGAGTAATATCCTCCATCCAGATCTGGGTATAATTCAGGACCTCCGGGTATTTGGTGATCAATTCCCTGGACATAATGGCAACATCCTTTGCCGTAGTATAATGACCATCTGAATCCGTAAGGCCGCAACAATCCTCAAAATGTGTATCTTCCATGCCAAGTTCGCCGGCTTTTTCATTCATCATTTTTACAAATTCCTCTTCACTTCCGGCAATAAATTCTGCTGCTGCCACACTGGCATCATTTCCGGAAGCAATTGCAATGCATTTAATAATGGTATCCAGCGTCTGTACTTCTCCCTCTTCCAAAAATACCTGGGAACCCCCCATAGATTTGGCATAAGCGCTGGTTACTATCTCGCTGTTTAAGCTGATGCGTCCGGTATTCAGATGTTCAAAAATCAATAAAAGAGTCATGATTTTTGTAATACTGGCAGGACTTCTTCTCTCTGTAGCGTTTTCTTCACAAATAACCTTTCCTGTAGAGGCTTCAATCAAAATATAAGACGGAGCCTCCACCTGGGGAGCTGCTTTTACGGTTAATGCGCTCATCAGAAAAACAGATATACTGATCATATAGCATAAGGTGGATTTTAAAATTTTATTCACTGTGTACTCTCCCTGTATGTATTCTATTACCATGAATATGCTTTTTTTCCGTTCATAATGCAAGTACAAAAAAACAGGGAAATCAGATTTTATCTGTTTTCCCTGTTTATCATAAATCCTTCTTCTTTCCCTAGTACCATCTGGTCCTGAAAGACTCATACCTGTCCATGATCTTTTCCTTATACTCCGTTAAATTTTCTTTAAAAAGGTTATAAAGCCGTATCACATAATCCACAGTAACGATCACTAATACCAGTTTGCAGATCCCCACTACCTGAGCGGAATCATAATGATCTATAAAACCAATGATCCTGCCGTGCAAAAACCCAATGATGATAATTGCATAAAATCCCCATGCCACTGTACTCTCCAGACAAATGATCCCCTGAAAGTTACATGGCTTTTCATTATAGTCCCACCATACTTCACCTAAAAATTTCAGCATCAGGCGCCCTACAAGATATTCAAAAGCCGTAGCTAATAAAGCGCCTATAAAATACAGCTGTATGTAATGCCCGTTTAAAGGATTTAAGAGCAGATACCCTATTACACCGCCAAATCCGTAAATCGGACAAAAGGGACCTCTTGCAAATCCTCTGTTGGTTATTTTTTTATTGCAAAATGACATATAAATGGATTCTATCAGCCATCCTAACATACTGTAAATAATAAATGCCGCAATCAGATGGTAAACATCTGTTCCAAACATTTCTTTAGTCCACATAGCAATCCGCCTTCCATATAATTCCTTACTTATCATATATGACGCAATAAAGTTCCTGACAACTATCAGGAACTTTATACGGCATTATAATTAGTTGTATTTACGTTTTCTTGCAGCTTCAGATTTTTTCTTACGCCTTACGCTTGGCTTTTCGTAATGTTCTCTCTTACGAATTTCCTGCTGAATACCAGCCTTTGCGCAGCTTCTTTTGAAACGGCGTAAAGCGCTATCTAAAGTCTCGTTCTCTTTAACGATTACGTTTGACATCTTACACCTGACCTCCCTTCAGTCCCTTCCTAGCAACACGACTGATTGGGTTTTTATTCGCACATAATACGCATACTTCACGCCTATGCACGTATTTGATTATACCACAATTTCAATGCAAGTCAACCCAATTTTTACTATTTTTGCATAATTTAGCTTTTTATTATTCTATTGAATCTGATTTTCCAGGACTTTTGCACTTTCTGCTATGGCTGCATCAATCCCTGCGGGATTTTTACCTCCTGCCTGTGCCATGCCGGGCCGTCCGCCTCCGCCGCCTCCAACAAGCGCTGCAATTCCCTTGATCAGATTACCTGCATGGGCACCTTTCTTCTGGGCTTCATCAGTTGCCATAGCCACCATGTTAACCTTGCCGTCCTTATCCGAGATCAGTACGATCACGCCCTCCTCTAATTTAGCTTTAAGCTGGTCACCTAAATCTCTAAGGCCGTTCATATCCACACCAGATACCTTTGTGGCAAGAAGCTTCACACCCTTTATCTCTGCCACCTGACCCATTACATCTCCTAAGGCATCTTTGGCAGCTTTACTCTTTAGAGATTCATTTTCACTCTGCAAAACCTTTAATTCCGCCATCAGATGGGTAAGCTTCGATGTAAGCTCTGTCGGAGCAGTCTTAACGATCTCTGCCGCTTCCTGAAGCCTTGTTTCCATGTCAGCATAATACTTCAATACACCGTTTCCGGTCAGGGCTTCAATTCTTCTTACTCCTGCCGCAACGCCGCTTTCAGATACGATCTTGAATAATCTTACTTCAGCGGTATTTCCTACATGAGTACCGCCACAAAGTTCCGTCGAGAAATCACCCATTTTTACTACACGGACTTCTTCTCCGTATTTTTCTCCAAACAAAGCCATTGCCCCTGTCTTTTTGGCTTCTTCAATGGACATAACCTGTGTCACCACCGACAGTCCCAGTGCAATCTGCTCATTTACAATCTGTTCTGTTTTTTCCAGCTCTTCCTTCGTCATTGCAGAAAAATGCCTAAAGTCAAACCGAAGCCTGTCTCCGTTTACAAAGGAACCTGCCTGCTCCACATGGGTTCCGAGAACCGCACGGAGTGCTCCTTGAAGAAGGTGGGTGGCACTGTGGTTTTTACAGGTATCATTGCGGTTTGCTTCATTTACCTGTAAGGTTGCCATATCCCCTGTTTTAAGTACTCCCTTTACGACTTTACCCACATGCCCGATCCTGTCGCCGGGGAGTTTAACAGTATCTTCCACCTGAAATTCACTCTCACCGCAGGTAATGATTCCGGTATCCGCACATTGACCGCCCATAGTTGCATAAAAAGGCGTTTTATAGGTAATGATAGTTCCTTCTTCTCCTTCGCTTAGCAAATCCTTCCATTCTCTGCCGGTATTCATAGCTGCAATGTCACTCTGGGCCGTTAATGCATCATAACCCACAAATTCACTGATCACAGAAGCAGCCAGACTATCATAAAGTCCCGCATCTTCTACAGAAAGCTTTGCTTGAAAATTCTGATTATCCTTTGCCTTTTGTTTCTGCTCCTCCATAGCCTGTGCAAATCCTTCTTCATCCACCTTAAGTCCTTCTTCCTGTGCCATTTCCACAGTCAGTTCGATAGGGAAGCCAAAGGTATCATATAAGTAAAATGCAGATTTACCGTCAATTTCACTTAAACCGGCTTTTTTCTTCATATCCAGAATCTTACGGAATTCTTTTATGCCGTTTTCCACAGTGCTCTCAAAACGATTAATTTCTTTCTTAAGCTCTGTGATCACAAACTCTTTGTTCTCTTTCAAAAGAGGATAGCTTTCCGCATAAATATCATCAATGTAAATTTCTGCTATTTTTATAATATTTTCAGCATTCAGGTTCAGCACCCGTCCATGTCTTACAGCTCGCCGGATCAGACGACGCAGCACATATCCTGCACCTACATTGGAGGGCAAAAGCTTTGCTTCATCTCCGATCAGCATCACGCTGGTACGGATATGGTCTGCCAGGATTCTCATAGACCTTGTTAAATTCTCATCCTGTTCATATTTCGTTCCTGAAACCTTCTCAATATAGGCAATCACAGGGGAAAACAGATCGATTTGATAAACGTCTCTGGTTCCGTTTAAAAATGCCAGAATACGCTCCAATCCCCATCCGGTATCTACATTTTTCTGTTTTAAAGGAGTGAGAGTGCCATCATGATGCTTTTCATACTGCATGAAAACATCATTTCCTAATTCGGTATATTTTCCGCAGTGGCATCCCGGTCCGCAGTCCGGTCCGCAGTCCGGTCCGCAATCCGGTCTGTCAGCCACATAAAACATCTCGCTGTCAGGACCGCAGGGACCATATTCCAAGCCCCACCAGTTATCTTCTGCCGGCAGATAATAAATATTTTCCTTCTTAAATCCGGAGGCAATACGATACTGCGCGCCTTCCTCATCTCTGGGCGCATTTTCATCCCCTGCAAATACTGTTGCAGCAAGATGATCTGCATCAAAACCAAATACCTGCGTTAAGAGTTCAAAACTCCACTTGCAGCGCTCTTCTTTGAAATAATCACCAAGGCTCCAGCTTCCCATCATTTCAAAAAAAGTCACATGACTCTTATCACCTACAGAATCGATATCATTGGTGCGGACACATCCCTGCACGTTACACAGCCTCGTTCCCAGAGGATGCTTCTGTCCCAGCAAATAAGGCATCAGCGGCTGCATTCCGGCTACATTAAAGAGAACCCCCGTAGAACCGTCAGATACAAGTGAAACTGCTCCTACATCTACATGTCCACGCTCTATATAAAATTGCTTCCATGTTTTTCTCAGTTCATCTGAAGTGAATTGTCTCATATTTTCCTCTCCTCATTCTTCCTCATCAGCATAATGCCACTTAAAAAGCAAGCTTCTCTGCAAAGTAAGCATCCAGATCTGCAATTGCAATACGCTCCTGCTCCATGGAATCACGGAATCTTACCGTTACGCAGTTATCAGTCTCAGAATCAAAATCATAAGTCACACAGAAAGGCGTTCCGATCTCATCCTGACGGCGGTATCTCTTACCGATATTGCCTCTGTCATCAAATTCACAATTATATTTCTTAGAGAGCTGGGTAAATATCTTCTCAGCGCCCTCATTCAGCTTCTTGGAAAGAGGCAGTACTCCGATCTTTACAGGTGCCAGCGCCGGATGGAAATGCAGTACGGTACGTACATCGCCTTCTCCAATCTCCTCCTCATCATAAGCACCGCAAAGCACTGCAAGGAACAGTCTTTCTACGCCCAAAGAAGGTTCTATCACATAAGGAATATATTTTTCACGTTTTTCATCATCAAAATAACTCATATCCTGTCCCGATACATTCTGATGCTGAGTCAGATCATAGTCAGTTCTGTCCGCAATTCCCCAAAGCTCACCCCATCCGAAAGGAAACAGGAATTCAATATCCGTAGTGGCCTTAGAGTAAAAGGACAATTCCTCTTTATCATGGTCACGAACCCGCATTTCCTCTTCCTTCATGCCAAGGCTCTTTAAAAAGTCAATACAATACTGTTTCCAATATGTAAACCATTCCAGGTCCGTATCCGGTTCACAGAAAAATTCCATTTCCATCTGCTCAAATTCCCTTACCCGGAAGATAAAATTACCGGGTGTGATCTCATTTCTAAAGGACTTACCCACCTGACAGATGCCGAACGGAATCTTCTTACGGGAAGTTCTCTGTACATTCTTAAAGTTAACAAAAATACCTTGTGCGGTCTCAGGTCTTAAGTACACTGTATTCTTGGCATCCTCCGTAACTCCCTGGAAGGTCTTGAACATCAGATTGAACTGACGGATATCCGTAAAATTATGTTTACCGCAGGTAGGACAAGGAATCTGATTTTCATCAATAAAATTCTTCATTTGTTCCTGGCTCCAGCCATCCACCGAAGATTCCAGTGTAATTCCCTTTTCAGCCACATAATCTTCAATGATCTTGTCCGCACGGAATCTTTCATGACATTCCCGGCAGTCCATAAGGGGATCTGAAAAGCTTCCCAGATGCCCGGAGGCAACCCATGTCTGGGGATTCATCAAAATAGCACAGTCCACACCTACATTGTAAGGACTTTCCATCACAAACTTCTGCCACCATGCCTTTTTAATATTGTTTTTCAGTTCCACACCAAGATTACCAAAATCCCATGTATTGGCCAGTCCTCCATATATTTCAGACCCTGGATATACAAATCCTCTCGACTTTGCTAATGCTACGATTTTTTCCATTGTTTTTTCCATAATACATATACCTTTCATTCTTTTGACTTTGTATGATTAAATATCCTATATTTAATTGGCAAAGATCACATATGACATTTCTTCGGATTCTTCATTAAAAATAACTGATTTTAACTTTTCATCAACAGATACATTACTGCTGATATAAGCTGCTTTCCCGTTTAAATGAACAGGTTCTTTCATATCCGTAATCAATATCTGCACATCTGTCATTGCAAGGATATCTGACATGCCTACTGCTACAAGACTGTCCTTTACAGACACTAATACTTTATTCAGATCATATCCTGCTTCCCTGGCTTCTTCTATAGAACCTACAAAAAAAACACCATTATTAAAATCCGCATAATCAGATGCCCTGGCATAAGTCATTTTTACCTTTACCATTCCATCCTCTACTGCTACTTTTTCAACAGAAATGGCGTCCTCTCCCACACGGCGGTTGTAGCCGGCTGCCTCCGTCAGTATTTTCTGCTGTAATTCCTCCTGGTTATAGTAGGATTTTTCAAAGCTGTCTACTATCCGGGCATCAATGGTTCCATCCTTTAAAATGGAAACTGCACTTTCTTCCTCTTTCATGTTGCATGAGGTAAGCAGCAGGATTCCTGCTGCCATTAACAATGCCACCGCTTTCGTAAACCATAATTTGTACGAAAAATATCTGTTTAAAACCATCGTGATTCCTGCTTTTCCTATCCTTTAATTCTGATAATACTCATACAATTATATATGACTTATTTTCGTTTTTCAACATGGAATTTCATTCAATATTTCAAGGCTCTTAAAATTCCTGTCAATAAAGCGTTTTCTGAAATCATCCGCGATCTCCTGTAGTTCCGTCAGCACACTGTCAGTAACAATAAAAGTATAGAGCTTTTCTACAGAAGTATTCACAATATAGGAAAGAGTATAAATCGTGGATTCCTGATATTTCTTCTTTTCCGGAAGTCCCGGATACTCTCCGTTAAGGGCTAATGCTTTGATTTCAAATATGTATCGTACCAGCCGGTTGTTAAGTCCTTCATGGCAGAGCGCCCGCAGTGACTGATATAAGAGCTTGAGCATGTTCTTTTCATCATTGTTCTCTCTGGTATAATAATCCATCACCTCGAGAAAGTACATGCCATAACAGGCTTTTTCAAAATCTTCCCGAAACTGTTCAAAATAGTTGCTGATCATTGCTTCGGATATGCTGTAAGAGGTCCTTCCCTCATACAGCTTAAATTCTCCAAAGCAAAAGGGATTGGTAGATGCTAACAGCCTGCTTCCCTGTTTTCTTGCCCCTTTTGCAAAAGCTGCTATCTTTCCCCTCTCCCTTGTGAGTATTACTACCCTTCGGTCATATTCCCCGAAAGGTTCCGCCTTCAATATTATTCCTGTAACGCTGCATGGATTCTGCACCTGACTGTTCTCCCTCTTTTTCCGGTCTGCATATTACTTTATCGTCCTGTTTCTGCTTCAGGTATGATAAATAATCATCCACCCGCCCTGTCCTGCAAAATTGTTGCCAGTAAATTTCTTCTTTCATCTTGTGCCCCCTGACAATGTACATTACTTATTAAGTCATGCAGGCTTAATAAGGTATACTATTAGGGTGTGCTTTTTTCTTTTTTCTATTCGTAATCCTTTTGGTTATAACCGAAATTTTTAAGGAGAAAATCGCTGTCTCGCCAATCCTTTTTTACTTTGACCCAAAGCTGCAGATTAACCTTATTTTCCAACAGATTTTCAATATCCCTTCTGGCGCTTGAGCCAATCTTCTTTAACATATTTCCCTGTTTACCGATAATAATTCCTTTATGGGAATCTTTTTCACAAATAATCGTAGCTTCAATATTTGTGATATTTTTTTTTCGGTTCATCTTTTCAATGGTAACGGCAATTCCATGAGGAATTTCTTCATTCAGACTCCAGAGAGCCTTTTCACGGATCATTTCGGCAACAATCTGACGCTTCGGTTGATCCGTGATAGCATCTTCCTCGTAAAAAGCCGGTCCAAAGGGCAGATATTTCATAATACACTTAACCAGTTCCTGGGTATTATCTCTTTTCAAAGCGGAGACCGGTACAATCTCATCAAAATCCATTTCTTTTCTGTAAGTGTCAATAAAACCAAACAGTTCTTCCTTTTTTACCGTATCAATTTTATTGATTACCAATATAACCGGTGTATTCGCCTTAGAAAGTTTTTCTATAATGTGCCTTTCTCCCGCGCCTATAAAATTGGAAGGCTCCACCAGCCATAGAATCACGTCTACTTCCTTTAAGGTACGCTCTGCCACATTCACCATATAATCCCCAAGTTTATTTTTTGATTTATGTATTCCCGGCGTATCTACAAATATGATCTGCCCTTCTTCCGAAGTATATACTGTCTGTATTCTGTTTCTGGTAGTCTGGGGCTTATCGGAAGTAATTGCTATCTTCTGCCCGATCAGACAATTCATTAAGGTTGATTTACCCACATTGGGTCTTCCTATCAGTGTTACAAATCCTGACTTATACTGGTCGCTCATCATTGTTTTCCTCTATCTTCGGATTCTTCCTGCTGATCATCAGCACTTTTCTTCTCCTGCTTTGCCGATTTTTTTTTGGCTCTGGCTTTTTTGATCCGTTTGATCACCACCACTATTATGGTGATGATAACGGCCCATACCACCAGATAAGGAATCTTTATGATCAGTACGATAAAGAAGTTTTTGATTCCCTTGCTTACCCGGTACAAACTCTCGGCAAAACCGGTTCTGATTCTTTCCCATGTAGTCTGTTCCTGTACGGGCGTCAGCTTTCTTACTTCATTTATGTAGAGAGATACAGTACTGTAAGATACCTGATTATCCATGGTCCTAAGCTGGGATTCCATACTTTCAATCTGGTAACGTACATCTGAAAGCCTGCTCTCTATGGTAATAATATCTTCTACGCTTTCTGCCTGGGAAAGCAGTTCCAAAAGCCGCTCTTTTTCCGTTTCCAGCGCTTCTTTATGACTTTTCATATCCACATACTGAAGAGTCACATCCGTAACATTTTCGTTTTTGCTGATGACGTTGGAAATCTCCGCTACTAACGACAAAAATTCATCCAGGCGCTCTGCCGGAATACGAAGGACTAAATCTGCACTTCTTCTGCGGTCACCGTTATAATAGCTGCCATTATAAATATTGCTGTTTTCCACATAGCCCCCAAAGTCTTCTGTTTTCTGCACCACATTCTGCATCAATACATCAAACTCTTCGGTCTCCACATTAAGGCCTACATTTCTTATAAGCTTTCTTGTTTCATTTTTTACGGACACTTCTGAAGAACCGCCGGCTTCCTGCGCCGGTTCTTCCAAAAGAGCAGCTTCGCTCATATAAAGATTATCTGTTTCGTATGCCATGGTGTCTGCAGCGGCTTCCGTGGGCATGGATTTACCAGAGCCTCCGCATCCTGTCAGCAAAAGTATACACAGCAGAATGGAACCCATTCTGACTATTCGATTTTTTCTTTTCATAACTTTTCCTCCCCGGTCTTCTTTTGTTTTCTGATGAGGATACGTTTCATACTGCTGTATTTATGGGTGATCAGTGAAATAATTGTTCTACTTTTTTAAACATTCCTCTATTTTCTTTGATCTTATCTCCATTACCCACTACGCACAGACAGTCTTCTTCCATAAATGCCTCTACATAGCGATACAGACCCTTTAGTGTTTCTGCTGTAATGCCCAGCAGTTCATCTCTTTCTTTCTGCATTCTCTCCATAGACATATGTGTCATATAACCGCCAAGGGAATAACTTCCTTTTGTCTGGGGAGTCATGGGTATATCCAGCTCACTGATTGCTCCGATAATAAATTGTGTAATGGTACGCTCATCTGCATCGTAATTCTTAATATATTCAGCAGCCTGTTTGTAGACCTCCACTGTTTTTTCCAGGTTAGGATCACGATAGGAAACAAAGTAGGCGTCTCCATTTTTGTAAAAGCTGCTCATGCACCCATAAGCGCCTCCCTTTACCCTGATCTGGTTCCAGAGATATTCATATCCCATCATTACCTTAAGTACCTTAAGGGCACCTGTATAGGGCAGTCCCTTTTGCAGGAAATTACCTGCTCTGCATACATATTGCACCTGGCCTGCCGTCATAAAGCCTTCATTTTTAACAGAGAATACCGGCGTAAAAGGAATTCCTTCTATAGGATCCTTAAACAGCTCTTTTTCCAATCTTTGTATCGGTTCTTCTATTTTGTCAATTCCTTCCTTCGTTCCCGTATAGTCTACCAGGAGATTTTCAGGCCGGAAAATGCATGCTGCAAGAGTTTTTAAATTTCTCTTTAATTCTTCTTTCCTGCTTTCAAAATTTTCACAAAGTTCCTCTAACAGCCTGTACTGCGGAATACCGTTTATCTGCTCCGATACTGCCGCAGAAAGAGAGAAATAAGACATAGCCCGAATAGCTGCAAGAGTATGGCCCGCGCTGGTCATAGAGGCCTGCATTCTGGATTTTGCTTCTTCAATAATTTCCCGGAGCCGTTTTTCGTCTTCATAATCTGAAGTAAGAATAATCTCCTTTATCAGCTCCATTGCCTTATCTCTGTTTTCATAAAGGGTTTTAACCTTCACTTCCAAAGCCACCCTATACTCTTCCATGTTCTCCGCATTCACATAGACATTTACTCCCACCCGAATGCCGCCTGTATGGATATTCACTTCATGGAACAGCTCACCATAACTATAGTTTTCAGTATTTACCATCATTAAAACAGCTTTTAAAATTCCTACATAAGGGAAAAGTTCTGCCGGCACTTTCTTAAGGTCGAATACCAAATTAAAATATCCGATTCCATTCGTAAAAATATCATGCATCAGCAGCGTAGTATCTCCGATTTTCTTTTCCTCATTGATAAAAGGCGTCGCTTCCTTTTTCATGTCCTCTTTAGTGAGAAGGGGAATGGTAGCAAGGGCTTCCTTAGAGCTTGGCTGCTCCTGATAAGCATGAAGCTCTTTTGTATCTGCTACGATTTTTAGCACTTCTTCCGTACTCAGTGTATTTTTATATGACTGAAGCTTTTGATGAAGGGCTTCATCCTTTTTCGTAGTAAGTCCCGGCACCGGCTTTACAGTCATAATAGTCTTATGAGCATTGTCAAGTATCATGGTACGAATCAATGTTTCAAAATAGTCTGTTTCAATGGATTCCCGAAGCTGCTTATAAGTATGATTTGCCTCAATATGCATAAAAGGCATTCTGTCATCATAGAGCCAACTGTCAAGAGATTGCAGTCCCAGCATCAGGCCTTTGGGATAAGAACCGAAATCTCCTTCTCTGTATTTAAATTCAAAATAATTTACTGCTGCCTTCAGGGCCTTTTTGTCCAGTCCCTCTTTTGCAAGCCTCGTAAGCTCCTCTTCAATGATTTTCACAAATTCCTCTTTTTGCCCGGCATTGGCATTTTTAGCTATAATACTGAAATAAGGCTGTAAAATGCCGTTTTCCAAACTGCTATATACATCCTTGCCGATTTTAGCATCAATCAAAGCCTGCTTAACAGGAGCTCCCGGTGCAGAACAAAGTACATAATCCAGAACATCCATAGCCACGTATTGTTTAGGGTCAAGGCTTGTTCCCATGGAAATATTATATGTCAGATATGTGTTATCGGTAACAGGCTCGTCTTCCATAATGGAATATTCCCGTACCAGTTCCTTGGGGGTCTCAAAAGGACGCTGCTTTCTGATTTCAGAGTCAATAGTAAGTGTTTCATAATTGCTCAGATATTCTTCATCCAAAAAAGTCAGATACTCTTCCGGATCAAGATTGCCATAAAGGTAGATATAACTGTTAGAGGGATGATAATACTTTTTATGGAAATCCAAAAAGTTTTCATATGTCAGCATAGGAATCACTTCCGGATCACCGCCGGATTCCGTGCCATAGGCAGTATCAGGATAAAGGGAATTCATGATTTCTCTTTCCACCACATCATCCGGAGAAGAAAAAGCTCCCTTCATTTCATTATAAACCACTCCGTTAATGGTCAGATCATCTTTACTGCTTTCCATCTCATAATGCCATCCCTCCTGTCTGAAGATCTTATCTTCACGATAAATATTGGGATAAAATACTGCATCAAGATATACATGCACTAAATTCTTAAAATCTTTGTCATTACAGCTTGCTACAGGATAAACTGTCTTATCGGGATAGGTCATTGCATTTAAAAAAGTATTTAAAGACCCCTTTGCAAGTTCAATGAAAGGGTCTTTAACCGGAAAATGTTCCGAACCGCAGAGCACAGAGTGTTCCAGTATATGTGCTACTCCGGTACTGTCTGCAGGAGGTGTGCGGAAACCAATATAAAATACTTTATTTTCATCATCATTTAAAAGCAGCGTGACCCGCGCCCCTGTTTTTTTGTGTTTTAAAATATATCCTTCCGAGTTTAAATCGGATATGTTCTTCTTCTCCAAGATCTCATAAGCTGATAATTTTTCCATCTGATACGCCATCTAACCCTTTCCTTTCATAAAATTATTTGCGTTTATTGTGTCCCAAAATCAGAAAAACAAACACTTTATTACTTTCTTGTGGCTGCTACAAGAGCAAATTCCTATTATTTTAAAAGAGCGAGTCGAAACAAAGTTCGTACTCGCTCAGTGTAAAAGGGGAATTTTACCAATATTAAAATCAATGAAAAACACCCTGTAAAAACCTCTCTTATGCCATATACAAAGTATATCAAACATACTGATAATTAGCAAGTAAAATTTTCGCATTTATAAACTAAAAGTCATCAATCCCAGCTTTGACACGATAACTTCGCAAACGATTACTCCTAAAGCCTTCTTTTTAGCCAGATTCATCTCCGCCAATTCCTTAATTTTCAGAATCCGTTCCTCATATCTGTAAACGCTTTTCCCACACAGAGATTTCTTTTCCACCTGTATATTGACCTTCACTTTAACTTTCAGCTGGCTGAATATCTCGTATAGAAACATATCCTTTTCCAGATAATAGAACTGACTTTCCAAAGTAGTATCCACCATTGTTTCTTTTAATATGTACTGACGTATTATGGCTTTTAATTTGAAAGGAGAAAGTTCTTCATGTAACAGTTCCTCATAGCTGAGTTTCGCACCAAGGTATATATTTCCCATATCCATCATGACGTACTTAAAATCATTATTCTGTAATTCTTCTCCGGCTTTCATCTGTTCCCTTCCAATCCTACAATGGATTTTCAATCTCTCCTATGGTATAACCGCTTAAGCGCATTGCATCCAGGATTGCTTTTTCCGAAAGGCCTGTTTCCTGGGAAATCTCAGTTACCGTCACCTTTCTGTGCAGTTCATCTGAAAGCTCCTTAGCGGCCTTGGCCACCTTCCTGACTTTTTCCAGAGCTCTTTTATCCTTCTTTGCTTCCTCCATATTCTCCCGGATATAATCCTCCATGGCATCCATGATCATCTTACCCAGCATACCTTCTGCCTCTGCGGCGTGCTCAAGACATCCCAGCATAGTAACGCCTAACGTCAGGGCAACATTACCCTCTCCTATCAAATCCTCCAGAAAAACTCCCTGTCCCGAATACAATTTCGCAATTTCCACTACCTGAGGCAGATAGATATGAATCAGTTTTTCCTGAGCCCCCACTTCACCTGCCATGGCAGAAATGGTAAGAGCCTCCTTCTCTCCCTGACTAAAAGTTTCAAGAAGCGCTAACTCCTTCTTATATTCTTCTAAATAATCCACTTCTTCCTTGGAAAGGTATTCATCCAAATCTACAGGCACGCCAATACCGATTTTATGTTTTTGCAGATAATCATAAACAAGTTCAAACTGCTGCTTGGACAGTGAGAGTTCCGAAAATGCTGCCTCCACCTGCTCCTTTTCTATGAAATTGCCCTGTTCCTTAGCCTGCTTTTTTACCTTTTCTAAGGCCTTTGCAAATAACAGTTCCTGATTTACTTCCATCTGATTTCACTCCTATTGATGCTTCACATGCGCATGAGTATACAGGTGATCTTCGCAATACTCATAAGTACCTTCGCATTTAGAGCAGAACCGGAATTCCAAATCCGGATCCGTTTCCTCAGTCCTGCCACAGATCACACATTTATGCCTTGTAACTCTGGCAGACTGCTTTACCTCCCTTTTAAATTCCTGACGCCTTTTCACCTGCCCCGGCGACATATGGATCAGACTTCTGCTGGTAAGAAAAAAGATAATGAAATTAAGAAGGGATGCTCCTATTACAAAGCGGTTGGCCGCCGCCCTGTATTTGTCACTATATCCCGCTATAAAATCGTATACCAGCAAGGCGCCATAAAGAATACCGAGAATCTTTACCCTGATGGGGATAAAGAAAAACAGGAATACCTGCATATAAGGAAATGTAGCAGCAAATGCAAGGAATATGGACATATTGACATAATAAGTGCTGAATAATGTTGAAATATAGGAAAAATAGTACTCTGAACCAAATACATCAAGCACTTCTCTCTGGAATAAATATACATATCCCATCATAATAAAGGAACCCAGTGCCGTAAAAATCATACCAAGAAACAGATAAAGATTGTAGCGGTAGGTTCCCCATGTATTTTCCAATGTAGTACCGATGGAATAGTAAAAGTACAACATGATTATGGTAAAAAAGCTGAATCCTTCCGGCGGTATGATCAGCCATGTAACGATTCTCCAAATCTGTCCCTTAAATAAAATTGCATGGGGGTTTAAGGTAAGATACTGCAAAAAGTCCGGATTGATCCAGCTGATCAGATATCCGCACCCATAAAACATGATCAATACAAGAGATATATTCTTAATGGCATATTTGCCGAATCTTTTTTCAAAATTGCTCATAGGTTTCATAAAAAGACTTCCTCCACACAGATGCTTTGTTTCTTTTAATTAATATACCATCAGCCTGACAAATTGTAAACTTAGCCACAAAAATTTTAGAATTTGCCAATTTTTTCTTAACAAAATGTTTATTTTCACGCGTTGCATTTTGCATATGAGTGTCGTATAATATCTAAATGTGTCGGTTTCATTTGACAACATAATAAATAAGAAGAAACTGGCAGCAAAGAAAGGCGGTTATTTCATGGATCATAAGCATTATACTTTGGGAATCGACATCGGTTCTACAACGGTAAAGATTGCCATTCTGGATGATGCACATCATATTCTTTTTTCTGATTATAAGCGGCATTTTGCCAATATCAGGGAAACTTTATCTTCTTTATTGCAGGATGCCTGCAATAAGCTTGGAAATATTACTCTTCATCCAATGATCACAGGTTCCGGTGGTCTTACTTTAGCTAACCATCTAAAAGTGCCTTTTGTGCAGGAAGTCATTGCGGTGGCTACTGCACTTAAAGAACTGGCGCCTAAGACAGATGTAGCCATTGAACTTGGTGGTGAAGATGCTAAAATCATATACTTTGAAGGTGGAAATGTAGAGCAGCGTATGAACGGAATCTGTGCCGGAGGAACCGGTTCTTTCATCGATCAGATGGCTTCGCTTTTGCAGACAGATGCTTCCGGCTTAAACGAATACGCAAAAGATTACCACTCTCTGTATACCATTGCTGCCAGATGCGGCGTATTTGCCAAATCAGATATCCAGTCGCTGATCAATGAAGGCGCTACCAAGGAAGATCTGGCCGCCTCTATTTTTCAGGCTGTTGTAAACCAGACTATCAGCGGTCTTGCCTGTGGAAAACCTATTCGCGGACATGTTGCTTTTCTTGGGGGTCCTCTCCACTTCCTTTCAGAATTAAAGACTGCTTTTATCAGAACCTTAAAGCTGGATGAGGAACATGTTATAGAAACTGCTCATTCCCATCTTTTTGCTGCTATCGGGTCTGCTCTGAACGCAAAGGAAAATGTCTCCTATACCATGGAGGAAATGACAGAAAAGCTTGCTTCCGATATTAAGATGGAATTTGAAGTAGAGCGTATGGAGCCGCTCTTTGCTTCAAAAGAAGAATATGAGACCTTTAAGGTAAGACATTCCAGACATCATATTAAGACAAAGGAACTTGCTTCTTACAAAGGAAATTGTTATCTGGGTATTGATGCAGGAAGCACTACTACTAAAATTGCCCTTGTTTCAGAGGATGGCTCTCTTCTTTACTCTTTTTACAGCAGTAATGACGGAAGTCCTTTAAAAACAGCAATTCGTTCCATTAAAGAAATTTATGAGCTGCTTCCTGAAGAAGCTTCCATTGTCCGTTCCTGTTCTACCGGTTATGGCGAAGCTCTTTTAAAGGCTGCCTTCTTACTGGATGATGGGGAAGTGGAAACTGTTGCCCATTACTATGCTGCCGCTTTTTTTAATCCTGATGTAGACTGCATTCTGGACATTGGCGGTCAGGATATGAAGTGCATCAAAATAAAAAATCAGACTGTTGACAGCGTACAGCTAAATGAAGCCTGCTCTTCCGGCTGCGGCTCTTTTATTGAAACTTTTGCCAAATCCTTAAATTACAGTGTCGAGGATTTTGCTTATACGGCTCTCTTTGCAGAGCATCCTATCGACCTTGGTACCAGATGTACCGTATTTATGAATTCCAAAGTAAAACAGGCCCAAAAAGAAGGTGCTTCTGTTTCCGATATTTCTGCAGGACTTGCCTATTCTGTCATCAAAAATGCTCTTTTTAAGGTCATCAAGGTGTCAAGCGCTTCTGAACTGGGCAGAAATATTGTCGTGCAGGGTGGTACCTTCTATAATGATGCTGTTCTGAGAAGTTTTGAAAAGATTGCAGACTGTGAAGCAATCCGCCCTGACATCGCAGGCATCATGGGCGCTTTCGGCGCTGCTCTTATTGCCCGAGAACGTTATCAGGAAGGCTGCAAAACAACGATGCTTCCTATTGAAAAAATCAATGCTCTGGAATTTGAAACCAGCATGGCCAAGTGTAAAGGATGTACCAATCACTGCCGCCTTACCATTAATAAATTTACAGGAGGCCGTCAGTATATTTCAGGAAACCGCTGTGAACGCGGATTAGGCAAACAGAAAAATGAAAACGGCGTTCCTAATCTGTTTGATTATAAGTTAAAACGGGTATTCGGATATGAACCTCTGCCTGCAGACGAAACTAAAAGGGGACGTGTGGGTATCCCCCGTGTACTTAACATGTACGAAAATTATCCTTTTTGGTTCACATTTTTTACGCATCTTGGCTATCAGGTCGTACTGTCTCCTGTATCCAATCGTAAAATTTACGAACTGGGCATTGAATCCATTCCCAGTGAATCGGAATGTTATCCGGCCAAGCTGGCCCACGGTCACGTGAAATGGCTGATTGACCAGAAGGTAGACTTTATCTTCTATCCTGCCCTGTTCTATGAAAGAAATGAATTTAAGGAAGCCAATAATCACTACAATTGTCCCATTGTTACTTCCTATTCTGAGAATATTAAAAACAACGTAGAAGAAATCGGCAGAGGGGAAGCCGTTTTACGGAACCCCTTTATGTCCTTCCGGGATGAAAAAACAATCAGTGATGCTCTCACAAAGGAATTTACCGAAATTCCTCCCGCAGAGATCATTGAAGCTGTCCGTCTTTCCTGGAAAGAGCTGGAAAATACTCGCCGGGATATGCAGAAAAAAGGAGAAGAAGTCCTTGCTTATTTAAATGAAACAGGAAAAAGAGGAATTGTTCTTGCCGGACGCCCCTATCATATCGATCCTGAGATCCATCATGGTATTCCTGAACTGATCAATTCTTATGATATTGCCGTACTGACAGAAGATTCCATTTCTCATTTAGGAAAGCCTGAACGTCCCCTGATCGTATCTGACCAGTGGATGTACCATTCCAGGCTTTACGCTGCTGCAAGCTATGTAAAAACCGTGGATAACCTTGATCTTATCCAGCTTAATTCTTTTGGCTGTGGCCTGGATGCTGTCACTACCGATCAGGTCAATGACATCCTCTCCCGCTCAGACAAGATCTATACCTGTCTGAAAATTGACGAGGTCAACAATCTGGGAGCTGCCAGGATCCGTATCCGCTCTCTTTTATCTGCCATCCGTGTCAGAGAAAAGCAGCACAAGGAACGTATCATCCGCTCTTCTGCAATAAATAAAGTGGAATTTACTACGGACATGCGTAAAGACTATACTATTTTATGTCCTCAGATGTCGCCTATCCACTTTGATGTCCTTCAGGCTGCCTTAGAGGCCTGCGGATACCATTTGGAGGTGCTGGCCAATGATAATAAGCATGCAGTGGATGTGGGCCTTAAATACGTAAATAATGATGCCTGCTACCCTTCTCTTATGGTGGTGGGACAGATCATGGACGCGCTGTTATCCGGCAAATATGACCTGAATAAAGTAGCCATTATCATGACTCAGACCGGCGGCGGATGTCGTGCTACCAATTATATCGGCTTTATACGGCGGGCCCTTGAAAAAGCCGATATGCCTCAGATTCCTGTTATTTCTTTAAACATGGCAGGAATAGAAAGTAACTCCGGTTTCCGTTTAAATTTTGAAATGCTCATGAGAGCTGCCTATGGAGCTGTATTCGGAGATATTTTCATGCGATGCGTTTACCGTATGCGTCCTTATGAACTGGAAAAAGGAAGCGTAGAAGCTGTCCATCAAAAATGGCTGAAACGCTGCTGTGATTTTGTTTCGGGAAAACACATGGGCTTTTTCCGTTTCCAAAACATGTGCCGGAAAATCATCGCAGATTTTGATGCAATCCCTCTTACTGAAGAGGTAAAGCCGAAAGTCGGCATTGTAGGGGAAATCCTTGTCAAATATGCCCCTGCAGCAAATAATCATCTGGTAGAGCTCTTAGAATCTGAGGGCGCTGAGGCGGTTGTCCCTGACCTCCTTGATTTCCTGCTCTACTGCTTCTACAACCAGATATATAAAGCTAATCATCTCGGCACCAGTAAGAAAGCAGCCCTTCTTTCAAGATTTGGCATTGATGCCCTTGAATTCCTGCGTCAAAGCCCGCGGAAAGCTTTTGAGAAAAGTAAGCATTTCAATCCTCCTGTCAGCATTTACCAGACTGTGGAATATGCTAAGCCTATTGTCTCTATCGGCAATCAAACAGGAGAAGGCTGGTTCCTGACAGGTGAAATGGTGGAGCTGATTCACAGCGGCGTAAACAATATTGTATGTACTCAGCCTTTTGGCTGTCTGCCCAACCATGTGGTCGGAAAAGGAGTCATTAAAGAACTGCGAAAGCAATATCCCTTAAGCAATATTGTAGCCATTGATTATGATCCCGGCGCCAGTGAAGTCAATCAGTTGAACCGCATTAAATTAATGCTCTCTACTGCCCAGAAAAATATGAAGAAAAATTTTTAAAGAAATAGAAGGAATGGCAAATGATCAAACAGGAAATCAATGAAATCAAACGTCTTTTTACTCCAAACAGCTGCTCTATTACCCGTGTCTGCGGCTGCTATGTAGACGGAGAAAAAAATAAAAAAACAGAATTCAAGGAAGCTTTTCTTTCTCTTCCGGAAGAAGAAATCTTCAAATATTTTGAGCTTTTCAGAAAGACCCTATCCGGAAATATCGGCAAAAATCTTCTGAACCTTGAATTTTCAACAGATATGGAACAGGAAGGCGGCACCCAGGAACTTCTGCTTCGTCTTCGTAACAGTAAATTAAAGGATGACGGACTTTTAGAGGAATTTTATGACCGGATCATCCATTCTTATGAATTTGTAGGAAATTATTTGATCCTGCTGATTCATGATGCTTATGATGTGCCCGGCAAAACAACTGACGGCCTTATTATGGAGGATGCATCTGATACGGTATTTGAGTATATTATGTGCTGTATCTGCCCTGTAGCCCTCTCCAAACCTGCATTGAGCTATGATGCCCAAAACAATGAATTTCATAACCGGGTCAGAGACTGGGTTGTAAATATGCCTGAAACCGGATTCTTATTCCCTGCATTCAATGACAGATGTACCGACATCCACAGCACTTTATTTTTCAACAAGAACCCAGAAGAACCTCATCATGAATTTGTGGAAAACATTTTAGGATGTGCTCTCCCGCTTTCTGCCGGAAGCCAAAAGGAAACCTTTCAGGCAATTATTGAAGAAACTCTTGGCAATGATTGTGAATATGAAGTGGTTAAGAATATTCATGAAAATCTGACGGAAATGATCGAAGAACATAAGGAAATTCCTGAACCTCTTACTCTTAATAAAAGTGAAGTTAAGAATCTGCTTGAAAAAAGCGGCGCCTCTGAGGAAAAGCTGAAAGACTTTGATAAACTCTATGATGCTGCCGCAGGTGAAGATACTTCATTATTTGTCAGCAATGTAGCAAGTACACGCTCTTTTGAGGTAAAAACACCTGATGTAGTCGTGAAGGTAAATCCTGCAAGAGCAGATCTTATAAATACTATGGTTGTTGAGGGCAGACGCTGCCTGGTAATTGAAATTAATGACCATGTAGAGGTAAACGGTATCAATGTCAAAGCCATACAGGCAGATGATATTAAATAGCCGTTTCCCATAAGATAGAAAGAGGTATTTGACCAGGGAAACATGGTCAAATACCTCTTTTGGTTATTAAATCAACACCCTCGCAAAATCAGTCTGCTCTGAATAAATCGCTGTACCATTGAAGGGAATTAATATAGGCATGATATACATCATCCATATCAATCTCTTTAAGTACCATTTGTCTGGAAACCTCCTGCCAGGAAGCAGCTTCATAATGAATGATAAACTCAAGCATCTCCGCAAACTCTCCACTGTGATTAAGCAATGCGTCTCTGATATTTTTAGAAACCTTAACCATTTCCAGCGCTTCCGCCATAGGCTTATCCAAGATCAGATCCAATACGGAAAATAGTCCCATTAAGAATAATTCTGAAGATGCATGAGCCATTTCAAATACAGGAGCAAGATTTTCTGCGAATTTAGCTCTCAGAAGTGACAGTCTGGTAATCTCATTTGGTTTATCTGCACAAAGCTCATTGGTAACTGCCGTATTGATCCACTTTTTTAATTCCTTTTGTCCAAGCATTGCAGCTGCATGTCTGATAGATTCAATTTCAGAATTAACAGTCATTCTGTTTACCATCTTCAGCAGTGAAATAACAAGGGCTGTATCTCGTCCAATAACATCTGCCGCCTTGGTCAGTTCAAAGTCATTATCATTTACAATATTTAAAAGTTCAATATAATTTACTTTCAAAGGTGTTACTTCCGACTGCCCTTTCGTAATTGGAACACGGAAGAAATCACCTTCATAAAGGTCATATCCGCCATCCTCTTTCAAGAGGTCAAATTCCTCCTGTGAGTCAACGTTTACAGCACATAACTTAATATTCGGATAAATCTTTCCAAAGTAAATTTTGGCTTTGTCAATATCTATTTTTTTATGATCAAGCAGAATATAATCCATCAAAAGAAGCACTTCACGATATACCTCAAATTGAGCTACGGGAAGTTTTCTGATTGCCATTTTATATCCCATATCTTTTAGGGCCTTTAAGCGGTCAATATACATAGTTTCAGGCTTAATAGCCGAATCAATCAGCAGTACCAGCCTCTCGTGAGGCGCACTACACTGTTCTTCAATAGCGGAAAAAATAGAAACATTGTTCATTTCTATAAATACTTCCTTATCTGTAGACAGTGATTCAATCCCCATGCTCTGAATAATATCCAGTCCTGTTATGGTTCCTGCTCCATCAAAACTGGCTGTTCCAAAAAGTCTGGGATTTAACAGATAATTTTCTCTTTGTGCAAACAAAGAATAGGCGCGAACCGCCATAGTTTCATCAAATAATGGTATTAATGTTGCAAGCATGATCTTTCTCCTATCAGAGTGTGTCAATAAGTTTCTTTTATTTAATTATACTATATTTCAGGAAAAATTCATATATCCTTTGTGTAATATTTATAAAAAGTTTTCCTGTCTCTTCCATCCTGCTTTCTTCCAAGATCAAAAGACACAGAAATCAAAAACCCCACAGCAAGCTGCGGGGTTTTTGATTAACATAAGGACGGTTCGCAAAGCGCAGCGTCCGTTGTTTTCATATTACACAAACATATATATCTTAATATTTACCAAAATCATCTCCAAGTGAGATCATCTGCTCATTTGCGCTTGCCATAGATGGTGAATAAGATGAACTCTTATAAGAACCTGAAGAGCTGCCTGAACCCAAATTGTAGATAGATAACATCTCTCTCATTCTGGATGCCTGGTTGGAAAGTTCTTCACTGGCTGCAGCACATTCTTCACTGGTAGCAGAATTCGTCTGTACTACCTGAGATACCTGTGTAATTGCCTGTTCGATCTGTGCAACTGCGGTTGCCTGATAGTTGGAGGATTCTGCGATACCATTGATGATCAATTCGCTTTCCTTTACTACCTTTGCAATCTCTTCCATTGCCTTTGCAGTACCTTCTGCAATCTTAGAACCGGAATCAACCTTTTCGATAGAATCTTCAATTAATTCAGCTGTTTCTGCAGAAGCTGCTGCACTCTTTGCTGCAAGGCTTCTTACTTCTTCTGCTACAACTGCAAAGCCCTTACCTGCTTCACCTGCTCTTGCTGCTTCTACTGCTGCATTCAGTGCAAGGATATTGGTCTGGAATGCAATATCATCAATTGTCTTAATAATCTTAGAAATGCTTTCAGAAGACTTATTAATATCCTGCATAGCAACCATCATTTCCTGCATCTGGGTGTTGCCTGCGCTGACATCCTCAATAGCACGTGAAACAAGGTTTGCCGCTTCATTTGCCTGTTCAGCGTTCTGTTTTGTTTTTTCTGCAATTTCATCAATAGATGCTGTAATCTCTTCAATTGCACTTGCCTGCTCTGTAGAACCCTGTGCCAATGCCTGACTTGCGCTTGCTACCTGAGAAGAGCTGACTGTAACCTGAGAACCTGCATCGCTGATATTGCCCAGAGCATGAAGATTATCTTCAACCAGTTTCTTTAAGGAGTTACCTAACATATCTTCAGGAGAACTGGGCTTGACTGCGACTGTAAGATTACCGTTTGCAACTTCTTCTGCAATGCCTGCCTGATATTTGATATTATCAATTACCTTTACATATTCATCAACCAGAGCGCCAAATTCATCATTTGCATATTTTTCTAACTTAAGATTATTTACACGTCCTAATGCAATTTCTTTAGCTGCATCAGAAAGCTGTTTTATGGATCTGTCAATTGCCTTAACAATGGAAAGTCCAATCAATACAGTAACAATAACGGATAAAATCAAAAGCGCAATCGATATACCTGCTGATATATTCGCATAACGTTCTTCCAATTCAGCTTCTACGTTGGCTACTTCTTCCATCGCAAAAATACCAAAAACAACATTAATAAATGTTAATATAACAGGGATAGCAAATCCCCCAATCAATCTTGTTTTCATCTTCACGTTTTTCATGTCTCATACCTCTCATTCTTCATCAATATTCATTTCATTTGCTTGTTCCATAACTGATAAATCTTCATCATTCAGCAATTTGTCAGGATCTAACAGCAGCTTCACTGCATCTCCTACCTTGCCAATGCCATATACATATTTGTTATGTGCTTTTTCAACGCGTCCGAATGTAGGTGGCGGCAGTATATTTTCTTCTTTGATTTCCACTACCTCTGCAATTTTCTCCACAATCAGTCCGACCATCATAGATTTTACATTAATGACAATGATACAGGTTCTGTCATTATACTCAAATGGCTCCTGCTTAAATCGTAACCGGACATCAACAACAGGAATAACCTTGCCTCTCAGATTGATAAGACCTTTAATATAATCTTCTGTCTCAGGAATTGCCGTAATTGCCTGCAGCTGGATAATTTCATTTACATATTGGATTTCCAGCCCGAAATACTCATTTCCGGACTTGAAGGTCATATATTTTCCCTTTTGTGCGTCCTGCTCATTTGGAGTGCCATGATTTTCTACATATTTCTTTAATTCGCTTGTTTCCTCCATCTGATATACCGTTCCTTTCTATAAATTTTATTCTATTAATCCATTGGCATCCAATATCAAAGCAATGCTTCCGTCACCAAGCTGGGTACAACCGGATAAACCTTTCACCTTCTTAATGTAGGAAGGTATGGGTTTTACCACTATCTCCTGTTCGCCAATCAGCCTGTCAACTAACAGACAAACTTTTTTATCTTCTACCTCAAGGATCAACATCACTCCTTTTTCAACGGATTCCTGGTACTCCTCCAAGCCATACCACTTACCCAGTCTGAGTACCGGATAACAATCCCCGCGTATCATGATATACTCATCGCCATTAGGCTCATGAATCATCATATCTTCTCTTACACGGACAAACTCCTTAATTGCACCGGTTTCCATGACAAAGGAAGAATGACCTATCTCCATGACAATGCCATCGATAATAGCAAGTGTCAAAGGAATCTTAAGGCTCATAATACTTCCCAGTCCGGGACTGCTTTCAATCTCCAGTGCACCACCAATTGACTGAATGTTCTGGACAACAACATCCATGCCCACGCCTCGTCCCGAATATTCGGTAACCTGTTCATTGGTGGAAAAGCCGGGCAGCGTAATAAGCTGGTACACTTCCTTATCAGAATAAGCAGAATCCGGTTTATTCTCATCCAGTAATCCCTGTTTTCTTGCTTTAGCAAGAATTTTCTCTCTGTCAAGGCCTTTTCCATCATCTTCTACGCTGATCCATACCTTACCGGCCTCTGTTTTCGCTGACAGAATAACCTTGCCTTTCTCTGACTTACCGCTTTCTGTTCGTTCTGCCTTGTCTTCGATTCCATGGTCTACGGAATTTCTTACAATGTGCATCAGTGGATCTGAAATATGTTCAATAATATTCTTATCCACTTCTGTCTGTTCTCCAACCATCACAAATTCAATGTCTTTTCCCAGTTTTCTGGATACATCGAAAACAATACGGTTCATCTTTTGGAACGTATTTGCCAATGGAACCATTCTCATAGACATGATTACATTTTGCAGATCAGTAGAGATCTTGGACAACTGTGCTGCCGCTTTATTAAAGTTATCAAGATTCAGTCCCGGTACCTTAAGGTCTGCATTCTGCAGTACTACCGATTCTGAAATAACCAACTCTCCGATCAGTTCCATCAGCTGATCCATCTTATTTACATTAACGCTGATAAAGGAAGCCTTCTCTGTCTTTGGCTTATCCTTTGCCAGTTTCTTCTTTTTACCTGGTTCTTTTGATTGAATGACGAAATCACCAGGAGCTATGGCCGGTTTGGCAGGCGCCTTCTCCTGCTCCTCTTCTTTCTTTTCCCCATCACCATCCTGAATTCTGGCTTCAATGTCCTCTACACTGGAATCCAGGTCGATAACTGCCAGTGGCTGATCCTCACCAAAGTCAAATCCCTGAAGAAATTCTTCTGCTTTGCATTCATAGATACCAACTTCTTTAATATCATATCCAACGCCAATCAGCTCGCGGATTTCTTCTTCACCACACTGTGCCTGTAAAAGGATCTTAAATCCTTCCTCTAAAATAACTTCTGCACTCTTTTCATCTGAGATGATATCCTCCGGAGAATATAAAATATCCTCTGCAATTTCTTTTAATGCGTATACTGTTTTGTACGCATGGACATTTGCCATCTCTGTTTCCGGGAAAAAGGTAATCACAATTTTGAAAAAGCGACTGTCTTTAGTGGCAACAGGTGCAATATAAAACTGTTTTGGTTCCTCATGTACGTTTTCCGGAGGCGGCGCTATTCCTTCTTCTGTTGCGCCTGTCTTAAGCTTCGTCAGGAATTTGTCAAGATTCTTTACAATTCCGCTGGAATCACCATCTACCGGCTCACCGTTACGGATCTTCTCCATTTCATTAGAAATGAAATCCTCCACTTCCAATACATGTTCCACCAGCTCCAGATGCGGTACATTATCAGGATGAGATTCCCTAAGAAAATAGAAAACATCTTCAAGCTTATGAGATACAGCTGTGATATCTTCGAACATCATGATACCTGAAGAGCCTTTAATGGTATGCATGGTTCTGAATATATCGTTTATGCTGTCTTCATCAAAACAGTCTGCATCCTTCTGTTCCAGAACCGTTTCCTGAAGCTGCTCAAGCAGCTGTCCGTTCTCAAACAGATACATGTCAAGCATGTCATCTGTGTTAAATCCTTCAGCCATATTCTTCTCCTTTCCTGCATATTCTAAAATGTTCTTTCATCAGATCAGGTTCAGTTTTTTCATAGCCTGTTCAAATCTGTCCTGATCAATGGGCTTTCCGGAATAAATGGTACACCCCAATTCAAATGCCATTTTGACATTTCTTTCTTCATTCAAAGCAGTTGTCATAATTACCTTAACTGCCTGTTCCTCTGGAATATTCCTTTCTTTTTCCAGATTCCGGATACCTACAAGCGCCTGATATCCGTCCATGACCGGCATCATAATATCAAGACATACCAAGTCATAGGGTTCATCGTCCTCCAAAGCCATCATAAATGCATCTACTGCTTCCATACCGTCTACAGTAACATCACATTCACCGTACTTTGACAGGAAATTCACCATAAATTTCCTTGTTACAAAATCATCTTCTGCCAATAGAATCTTCATGCCCTTTCTCCTTTACATTTTATTTAATAATGCGTATGTTCTTCCTGCAACATCAGATAATTTTTCCTGATACTCCACTGCACCTATATCGTAGGCAACCTTAGGCATTCCATAAACAACGCAGGTGGATTCATCCTGTCCGATTGTTCTGGCTCCTGCCTTCCGCATATTCAGCAATCCCTTTGCACCGTCACCGCCCATTCCCGTAAGAATGATTCCCAGCGCATCAGATTTGGCCACCTGCGCAACAGAATCGAATAATACGTCTACAGAAGGACAGTGTCCGTTTACCCTGGGTCCCTGTTTGACTTCTACCTGATAAGCTCCGTTTACTTTCACCAGCCGCATATGTCTGTCACCGCCGGGAGCAATCAGCATATGACCCGGCAATACTCTGTCGCCTGTTTCTGCTTCTTTTACCTGAATCCGGCACTGGTCATTAAGTCTCTTAGCATACATTGCAGTAAATCCGGGAGGCATATGCTGTACACAGACAATACCTGGAATATCTGTTCCATAATCCTTTACTACAGAGAAAATCGCCTCTGTTCCTCCCGTAGAAGCACCAATTGCTACAATCAGATTGCTTCTTTTTACAGCCAGATGAGCCTGCTGCTCCTGCTGCATCATAACTGTCTTTTTAATATTACTGATCTTTGCAGTCGAAGCAATTTTTATTTTTACCAAAAGCTCATTGCGGATAAAATCCTCCAGCTGATTTCTGTTGGATACAGCAGGTTTGGCTACAAAATCCACAGCTCCTGCATTCATTGCATCAAAAACTTTATCACTTAGGGAACTGATAACTACAACTGGAAGAGGATACTGAGGAATCAGTTTCCTCAAGAAATCAATTCCGTTCATTCTGGGAAGCTCTACATCCAAAGTCATAACATCCGGTTTGTGCGCCAGAATGAGATCTCTTGCTTCAAAAGGATCCTTTGCTGTTGCCACAACTTTGATTGCCGGATCTTTGCTTAAGTTTTGAACCAGTAATTCCCGAAATACAATAGAATCTTCTACTATTAATACCTTAATTGGCAGCATATCTTAATCATTCCCTTCCTTTTCATATTCATAATTTATTTTCTAAAGCGGTTTCCTGAATATTGAGGGTTGGATGATCTGAAAAGGTGTACTGCTTCTGTCAAGAGTTTCCGTAGTTCCTATGAAAAGATATCCTCCGGGTTCCATCACGTCAAATACCCTCTGGATTAAAGCTTTCTTTGTCTGATCATCAAAATATATCATAACATTACGTAAAAATACCGTATGCATTCTTTTCTTGAACGGAAGCGGATCCATCAAATTAAACTGACGGAAAATGACCTCTTTTTTCAGTTCATCTGTTACTACATACTGGTTACCGCCATTGATCGCCTTAAAAAAGTGTCTCTTCCATTGTTCCGGAAGATTTTTTAACTGTTCTGCATCATAAACTCCCATCATTGCTTTTTGCAATACTTTGGTAGAAATATCTGTTGCCAAAACCTTGGTATCCCATTTATCTCTCTCCAGACCAAAGAAATCTGATAAAACCATGGCTATCATATATGGTTCTTCTCCCGAAGATGCTGCGCCGCACCAAATACGCAGATCCTTTTTTGCATTTTCCTTTGTTCTCAGCCAGGGAAGTACAATATTCTTAAAATAATCAAAATGCTCGAATTCCCTCATGAAATATGTATGGTTCGTTGTCAGGAAGTTTACCAGCATTTTCTCCTGATTGCCTGTCTTGTCATTCTCTACAGCATTCATAAATTCATTGAAACTGCCCCATCCGCCTCGTTTAATATAGTTTTCAAGACGTCCGTTTATAATGACTTTTTTCTGGCTCAAATCTATGCCATACCGTTGTTTCATATAACTTGAAATTCTTAAAAATTCTTCATCCGTAATCACTTTTTATTCCTCCCATCATAGATCCTATAGGAAAAATCGCTTCAGCGATTCTTCAGCATATACTGCCGGTTTAGAATTTCCGACGCATAATTCAACATAACTGGCGTGATATTTTACGGCATATCTGAAAAATGTCAGGATTAAATTTCACTCCTGATTCCCCGCTCATAATTTCAAGGGCCTCCTCTCTGCTGTATTTTTGCTTTTCTGTTAACGTGCAATAGCTTTCCATCACAGCTACGATCTGTGCTGCAAGCGGGATTTCATTCTGTTTCAAACCTTTAGGATAGCCGCTTCCATCCCAGTTTTCATGATGACAATGAGCCATATCAATAGCTGTACTGATAAAATCATTGTAGTCATTATTTACATGGAGATCACAAAGCAGCTTTGCTCCGATATCTGTATGATTTTGTACAATTGCTTTTTCTTCTTCTGACAAATCTGTCTGTTTTTGCAGGATCTCCATAGGAATACCAATATTTCCTATGTCGCAAAGAGGCGCTGCCAGCTCTATGGTATCAACATAAGTATCTGAGATCTTATCTTCAAACCAGGGAGAAAGCTGCATTCCCTGTGCCAGCGTCCTGCAGTTACGTCTTAGCCTCTCCATATGTTCCTTTTCATAATTAGAGTTCTGTGCAGCAAGATTTGCCAACGCATATAATATATTTTTCTTTTCCTGCTCCATCTGTTTCAGCTGCTCGCTGACAGAGATCTGAAGCTTTCTGTTCATTTCCATCAGTTCCTTATTAGCTACATGCAAACGCAGATGCACTCCCACCCGGGCCTGCACTACCTCAGGAATAAAAGGTTTTGTAATATAATCAGCCCCTCCAATGGAAAAGCCTTCCACAATATCCTCCGGTTCATCAAATGCTGAAATGAAAACCACCGGAATTCCTCTCATCTTTTTATCACTCTTGAGAATCCTGCATAACTCATAGCCATCCATACCGGGCATGGATATATCACTTAAAATCAGTTGAGGATGATATTCCCTGGCCATATCAAGAGCCTGATTTCCATTCTCAGCCAATATAGGATCACACCCCATGTCTTTTATGATTTCTTCCAATATAATTCTGTTGGTTTCCACATCATCTACAACCAGAATCTTCTCTCCGCCTGTATTTATATCCTTATAGGCCATGCGTATACTCCCTTCCGGTCCCCCAAATCCTGACAGCATTTAAGGTTGGCCTTCTACAAGATGCTTCAATTCTTCAAACTCAGCAATTACCTTATCATAATTTTCCTTTTGAATTGCCATTTTTAACCTTAGGACTTTACGGCTCACTTCCCAAGGCGCTCCTTCTGTCAGCTGCCTGATGGTCTCCATAAACATCTCTGCTTTTTCCCAGTTTTCCATTTCTACACAGAGAATCAATTTTGACATATTCCTCTTAAAGGTCTCTATATTTTCCGGCGTTCCATATTCCTTAATATTTTCCGAATCCTCCTCCATAAGAGGTGCCTGCATATTCATGGTATATTCAGAACTCTGCATGTTCTCTAAGGACTGCCTGTTTTCTTCCGTCTCATCAATACCTACCCATATGGAAAAGGAAAATGTACTTCCCTGCCCCTTTTCACTTTCCACTTCTATTCTTCCGCCCATTAATTCTACCAGCTGTTTACAGATGTTCAGTCCAAGACCTGTGCCTCCGTATTTTCTGGAAATAGACGCATCCACCTGGGAAAAGCTTTGGAATAATTTATCTTTATCTGCATGATCAATTCCGATACCTGTATCTTTTACAATAAAGAATAATTCTATTTTATCGTTTACCCGTGCCGTTCTGACTGCTTCCACGGTAATTTTCCCCACAGAAGTAAATTTCTGTGCATTGGACAGAAGATTGTTGAGGATCTGCACAATACGCAGCTCGTCTCCTATAACATATTCCGGTATCTGAGGAGATACCGTCATAAAAAACCTCAAGCCCTTTTCCGTAATCTTATTAATATGCTGGGCCTTCACATAATCCAGCATATTTCTGAAATGGAATTTGCGGGGTTCCAAAGTGAATTTCCCTGCTTCCAGCTTGGAAAAGTCCAGAATATTATTAATAATTTTATTCATATCACCACAGCAGCGTTCTATCAGCTGCAATGATTTGACTTCCCCCGGATCTGTCACTTCATCAAGCAGTTCCCGCACATTACCCAGTATTCCATTCACCGGTGTACGAAGCTCATGGGTTACATTAGCAACGAATTCCGACTTCACCTTCATTGCTTCCTGGGCTTCCTGCCGGACCTGTTCGATTTCCCTGCTCAGGAATTCTTTTTCCAATATATCATTGGCCATACATATGTATGTTTCCGGATCTTCATTATTTCTTAAAATTTTTGTCTCTACAGGAAAGCAGGTAAGATTCTTACGGTATGCCACCATATCCTGTAGTTCACTCCCGAAGGGATATTCTGTTAAAAATCCCCCCTGACCAGCCTTAAAGGTATTAGGGAAAACATCACTGATATGCCTGTCACATAAGTCATTTTCATATCCCAATTTCTTTCTTGCCATTGTATTTGCATAAGAAATTTTTCCCATCCTGTCAAATACAAAAATCATTTCCAGCGCATCTTCTATAGGAAAAATGTTATTTTCGTTCCGGTCCATAAGATTCCTCCTTAGACAAACATTAAAAAAACAGCAAAAACTACTCTTTTTTGCTGTTTTTTAGCTGTTTCAAGCATCACGTAAAACTAAACATCTTAATAACTTCTACAATATTGAAGAAATCTGCTTTGGCAAGTTCGAAACATTCCAGCACATCCGGCGAGAACTGTCCGCACTCACCGTTCTTAATCATATCAAAGGCTATTTTATTTGCATATGGGCTCTTATATACCCTCGGGCTTACCAGTGCATCATAAACATCTGCAATGGCAACAATCTGTGCGCTAATCGGAATCTCATCTCCCACCAAGTGGTCGGGATATCCATTGCCGTCCCATCTTTCATGGTGGTAACGACAAATATCATAACAGTAACGGTAAAACTCATTTGAATGATTTCTGTATGATTTTTCAAGCATTTCACAACCGATTGTTGTATGGGTTTTCATAACGGCAAATTCTTCTTCTGTCAGCCGCCCCGGTTTCAATAAAATAGAATCAGGAATACCTACTTTACCGATATCATGCAGAGCAGAAGCTCTGGCAATCTTATCAATCTGGGCCTCAGTCAGACCATACTTGGGGAAATATTTTGCAAGATATTTCAACATGATTCTTGTAAAATACTTGATACGCCTGATATGTTCTCCGGTTTCAGCGCTTCTGAATTCTACCACCGAACTTAAGGCATTGATTATAAATTCGTTATTTTCACTGATTTCCTTTTGCTGTGCCAAAAGAGCTTCTTCCTGCTCTTTCAGCCTCTTTGCCATATTCTGCTTGCCCTGATACAGTTCAATGATATTCTTGCTTCTTTTCTGAACTATATGCGGATAAAAAGGTTTATGTATTACATCTGCCGCACCATAAGAATATGCTTCTTCTTCACTATTTAAAATAGCCTCGCTGGTAACTAAAATAACAGGAATCTTTTCTATCAGACGATCCTCCTGCATATATTCCAGTACTTTAAAGCCATCCATAACAGGCATTACAATGTCCATCAGAATCAATACAATATTTTCATTAGTCTCAATCTGGGAAATTGCCTCCTGTCCGTTTGATGCTTCAAGCAGTTCATAATCATCCTCACTGTCCTGAAACATCTCTTTAAGCAGCTCTCTGTTTATTTCTTCGTCATCGACAATTAGTATCTGTTGTTTATTCATATCATGTCCCTTTACATATCGTTGTCGCAGGTGTGATTAACAACATTAATCTCCCTATAATTACGTTAGTTATTATACTACTCTTCAATAATAAATGTCAACTATAGATTCTAAAGTCTGCACTGGCAGATTCAGGTCATTTTTCCATTGCCATACAGTTTCGGTATCTTATAACCGCTTATCTTTTTGATAAGGGCAGCTCCGGTTATATCAGCCAGAAACCATCCTATGGGAATAGCCCACCAGATTCCCCATACACCTATGGCTTGAAAGGGAGATAACATATAAGCAAGCAGCACTCTGGTTCCTAAAGAAATCACTGTAAGAATCAGCGACATTTCCGGTTTTTCCACGCCACGATAAAATCCGTAAAGCAAAAACAACAAGCCGATTCCACAATAAAATGCTCCTTCTACCCTCAGATATCCCACACCGATCCCTATGATTTCCATTTCTTCACGATGAACAAACAGCCCCATAAGCTTCGGCGCAAAAAGCCAGATTCCAAGCGATACCATAAGACAAAAACTTAGGGAAACCTGCATAGCTCTCTTCATTCCCAGCTCCACTCTCTCTCTTTTCCCTGCGCCATGATTCTGGGACAGAAAAAGTGAAAAGGCATTACCAAACTCCTGGGCCGGCATATAAGCAAAGGAATCTACTTTTACCGCTGCCGCAAAAGCTGCCATGACTGCTGTCCCAAAGCTGTTTACCAATCCCTGTATCATCAGAATGCCAAAGTTCATTACTGACTGCTGTACACATGCTGCTGTAGAATTCCTGATCACTTCCTTCAAAATCTTTTTTTCAAAAAAAAGCTCTTTTTTCCCCGGACGCAGTTTTGACGCTCCTATCCATGCATAAACCCCTATGCCGATTCCTGACACTGCCTGGGAAATCACAGTAGCATAGGCCGCGCCTTTTACTCCCATTTGAAAACATAATACAAAAACAAGATCCAAAACAATATTGAGTAGTGCTGAAAAACCCAGAAAGCATAAAGGAACTACGGAATTTCCTATTCCTCTTAGCAGAAATGCAAAATAATTATAGAGAAAAATAAAGAAAAGGCCAAAGAAAACTGCCCATACATATTCATGCATCAGCATAAAAATATCTTCCGGCACACGCAGAAACCGCAGAATCATATTAATTCCCAGAAAAGCCGCCCCGTTCATTATCACTGTAACAGAAGCAATAAACAGGAAGGAGGCCGATATACTCATTTTCATCCGTTCATATTCTTTTTTCCCAAAAGCAACGGAACAGACGGCTCCACTGCCCATGCAAAGTCCGATGATAATAGACGTCAAAAAAGTCATTAAGGTATAAGCAGATCCTACTGCTGCCAGCGCCCCGGCTCCCAAAAACCTGCCTACGATCAGGGTATCTGCTATATTATAGCATTGCTGCAGAAGGTTTCCGCCTATCATAGGGCCTGCAAATAAGAGCATTGTCTTTGTTACATTTCCCTGTGTTAAATCTTTTTCCATAGCAGCACCCTTAAATCTTGATCTGTGTCCATTTTCCTTGCTTAAAACGAAGAGATGCAAAAATGAACCGGGAAATCTGATCTCCTAAAACTCCCAGCCATATTCCAATGATGCCAAATCCAAGGACATATCCTCCCACATAAGATACCGTTGTACGTATAATCGTAACACTGATGGTGGATGCAATTGCGGTATAAAGAGTATCTCCTGCACCTCTTAAGCATCCCATATAAACCACCTGGCTTATCTGGAATACCACAACAAAAATAATGACCCTCATAATTCCAACACCAATGGAAACGATTTTTTCTTCCTGAAAGAACAGTCGGTAAAGGGGTCTTGCCCCCACAAAGTAAAACACTGCAAGACATATGGAAATGACCATACCGAATCTTCTGCAGATACTTCCAAATTCTTTCGCTTGTTTTTCATCACCTGCTCCCAGGCTTCGTCCGATCAATGCCACTGCAGCTGCCTGCAAACCGTCTCCAAAAGAAAATGACAGTCCCATGATATTCATACCCACCTGATGGGCAGCCATGGCTCCGGTTCCCTGATCAGCTGCCATGATTGCCGTCATCATAAAGCCAATCCTCATTAAAATCTGTTCAAAAAAAACACTATATCCTACTCTTACCAGATGCCGAAAGCTGACAAAAGCCGGCATGACGTTATTCTTTATGATATAAGGGATGCTGATAAAGCCTTCCGGATTGAGGATTGATAAAATACTCATGATACAGGCAATTACTGTTCCTAAAACTGTTGCCAGCGCCGCTCCATGTATCCCTAAGGCCGGAAATCCCAGATGACCGTTGATCAGCAGATAATTAAAAATGATGTTCACCGTATTGGAAGTTACATTGGTCCGCATGGTTATTTTCGTATTGCCTGCTCCTCTTTGGGCTGAATTGATTCCCATCTGAATACAGTTAAAAATCATGCCTCCCATAATAATCCTAAAGTAAATAACTGCACTTTCGTGGGTTTCCGGGTTGGAACCGCACAGACGGATAATGGGATTTGCCAATGCCACAAATAAGATACTTAACACTACTGCTGCTGCCAGAACAAAGACAATAGCCGTACTTAAAATCCTATTGGCATCTTCCGGTTTCTTTTCCCCTCTTCTCCTGGCAATCAGCGCAGATATGGAAACATTCAATGCAAAAAATAAAGAAAATCCTATAAATTTAGGCTGCGTAGTAAGTCCTACTGCCGCTACCGCATAAGAGCCTAATGAACTCACCATCAGAGAGTCCACAAGTCCTGCAAATGCCACAAAAAAAGATTCTACAATAGAGGGCCATGCCATCTGAAAGGTGGTATGAATATTTTCTCTGCTATATTCTGCTTTTTTCTTCTCATTTCCCTGCTGCTGCGCCACTATTGCAACCTCACTGATTGATTTTCGTTTCTATAAATTCAAATATTCTGTTAAAGTAAGCTTTAGGATCATAATCCATAGACTCTGCATGTCCGGCATTTTTTGCGATATATATATCCTTTGCTCCTTCAAATGCCTCATAGACCTGATATCCCATGTCTATAGGTATAAAACCATCCTTTTCTCCATGAATGAAAAACATCGGTTTTTTACATTTCTTAAGCTGATCGATACAGGAAGCTTCCACAAAATCATATTTGATCTTCTTCCTGCAGATCATCCTGCAGACATGCAAAATGGGAAATGCCGGCAGATGATATTCTCTTTTCATAACACATGCAAAAATATCCCATACACTGGTGTACCCACAGTCCTCAATATAACCTACAACATGCTCCGGATTCTCACCTGACGTCATCATAACGGTGGCTGCGCCCATAGAAATGCCATGCAGAATAATTTTTGCCTCTTCATCTCTTGAAATGATCCACTTGATCCATTCCATGATGTCTTCTTTATCCAGCCATCCCATGCCTATGTAACTGCCTTCACTTTCTCCATGAGCCCTGTTATCGGGCATCAGTACATGATATCCTTTTTCATAAAAAGCTGCGCCGTAAGGCAGCATAAAGTTATGGCTGTCCTTATAGCCATGGATGGAAATGATCCAGTCATGGCTTGTTCCTTCCTGCATCCGGTATCTGGCCTTTAATTTCAACCCATCCTTACTCATTATTTCTGCTTTTTCAGTCAGCTTTTTAAATTCTGCCCCGCCCTTTCTTAACTCTTTTCTGTTCTTTAAAAAGGCTGCCACCTCGGCATTCGCCGGTTCCTGTTCATTACTTGTAGGAGAATCTGCCTCCATCTCACTGCGGTTTGGCACCGCTTCCAGAATATGCTTAATAAACAAAGAACTGACAAAAAGTATAAGCGCCATTAATAAAACAATAAGTATCAATATTACTATAAACAACATGATCTACATAACCTCCCTTAACCCACTATTTATAAATTATAGCATTTTTTCAGAAGCCTTCAATAGCTAAAATATATGTCTTAAAGTTCATAAGGCGTTACCTGATATACGTAATAATTGAGCCAGTTGGAATACAGATTGTTGCTGTGGGAACGCCACTGCAGACCGGGTTTTTGAGTATCATCATCTCCGGGATAATAATTTTTTGGAATCTGGATATCCAATCCCTTATCTTTGTCACGCCTGTATTCATTGTGAAGGGTATATCTGTCATACTCAGGATGACCTGTAATAAAAATCTGTTTTCCGCCTTCCGTCATACAGAGTAAAATCCCTGCTTCCTGGGACTGTGCTAAAACCGTCAGCTCCTTGCAATTATAAATATCTTCCGCCTGTACGGCAGTATGACGGCTGTGAGGAATCAAAAAAGAATCATCAAATCCGCGAACAAGCGGTATCTTACGGTTCATTACCTTATGTTCAAAGACACCAAACAGCTTTTGAGGAAGTAATACCTTGGGAATATTGAAGTGATAATAAAGTCCTGCCTGGGCTCCCCAACAGATATGCAGCGTTGATGTTACATGTTCCTTCGTCCAGTCCATGATCTCACAAAGCTCTGGCCAGTAATCAACCTCTTCAAAAGGAATCTGCTCCACCGGTGCTCCCGTAATGATCAATCCATCATACTTATTATCCTTTAATTCATCAAAGGTATTGTAGAAGCGGTTCAGATGCTGGATGGGCGTATTTAATGAAATATGACTGTTCATCTTCATAAATGACACGTCAATATGCAGCGGCGTATTGGAAAGAACTCTCAAAAGCTGCAGCTCCGTATCCTGTTTTACCGGCATCAGATTCAATATACAGATTTTCAGCGGTCTGATGTCCTGATGCAGCGCACGGTATTCATCCATCACAAATATATTTTCATTTTCCAGTATTTCTTTTGCAGGCAGATCACTTTGTACTTTAATAGGCATATTATCGCTCCATTCCCTTTATAATTATTGTTAAAGATTACCGAACTTTGTTAAAAATTCATCTTCGGAAATAATCGGTATTCCCAATTCCTTAGCCTTGCGGTTTTTAGAAGAGGCGGAGTTCACATCATTATTTACAAGATAATTTGTTTTGGAAGTCACGCTTCCTGTTACTTTCCCTCCCGCCGCTTCTACATAGGCCTTGAATTCATCCCGGTTTTTATAGTGGTGCACATCACCGGTAATGACAAAGGTAAGACCCTTACATTTTTCTCCTTCTTCTGTTTTCGGTTCCGTCTTTTCTATTTCTACTTCCTTAAGCAATGCTTCCAAAGAAGTCCGGTTTTTGGAATCTGCATACCACTCCATAACAGAACCTGATTTCTCCGGGCCGATTCCTTCTATATCCTCAAATCCTGTCCCTTTCGTTAACCTTTCAAGAAATCCTTCCCATCCTATTGAGGCAACTATTTTTTTCGCCGCATCTGTTCCGAACATGGGAATGCACAGTGCATAAATAAATCTGACAGGCTCTGTTTTTCTGCTCTTTTCAATGGCACGCATCATATTCTCACAGGATTTCTTTCCGAATCCTTCCATATTCATAATTACATCTGCATGATCCGAAAGATGATAAATATCTGCAAATTCCGAAATAAATCCTGCATTCATGAATTTCAACATGGTCTGTATAGACAATCCGTCAATGTCCATACCGGCCTTGCTGACAAACCTGGTAAACTTTTTCACATGTTTGGCGCTGCATTCGGAATTGGTACAATGCAATGTTTTGGTATGGCTTTTTTCGCTGATATGAATTTGGGTGGCAGCTTTACATACCGGACAACTGTCAGGTATCTCAATCTCTCCTTTGACTTCTGTCACCGCTATACACTTGGGAATGATCTTATTGGCTTTTATAATTTCCAGTGTACACTCTTTTCCGATTCCAAGGCGTTCCATCTCACTGATATTGCATAATGAAGCTCTGGAGACTGTGGTTCCCTCCAGCCTGACAGGTTCAAATACTGCCACAGGTGAAATGGTAGATGCTGCGCAAGACCACTCTATATATAGAAGCTTGGATTTCGCCGACACATCCGGCCACTTAAAAGCATATCCTGCTTTCGTTGCATGATGTCCCGTTACATTGCCTGTTGCTGCATATTCCGTATCGTCAAAACAGATCACAAGTCCATCTACCGGAATATCCATTGCTCCCGTTTCCACTTTTTTCGTCCATCTTGTTATTACTTCCGGAAGGGTATCTGCTGTGGCTGCCTCACTGTCAACTACCGTAAAACCTTCTTCTTTCAGCAGGCTCATCTGTTCTCCCCATGACCTTATAGAATCATCTAAATAGACAAGCGTAAAGGCATTAAAATGAACACAACGTTCCTTTACCTTTTCCGGATCATCTAAACTCAAAGTTCCTGATGCCAGATTCCTGGGATTAGCATACTTTTCGTTATCATCTTCAATGGTCTGATTGATCAGTTCAAAATCGGTATAGGATATGGTGGCCTCTCCTCTGACTACCATATGTCCCTGATATTTGATTTTCAGAGGAAATCCGGCTATGGAATTTTTCAGATAAGTAATATTGGTGCCCATACTTCCGTTTCCTCTTGTAACGATCTTCGTCAGTCTGCCTCCATCGTAAGTCAGCACCAATGTCAGGCCATCTAATTTCCACGATAACCAGATGGGTTTATCTTCCGCCCATTTCTGCAGTTCAGAAATCTGCTTTGTCTTGGCAAGGGATAAGGCTGGAAACTCATGAGGCTCTCTGTTTCCACCATCTTCTTCCATACCTGTATTCTGAGTTGGACTTTCCGGAAGAATATATCCTGTCTCTGCTTCTAACGCTGCTGCTTCATCGAACATAGCATCCCATTCATAATTGGACATCAGTTCTTCCTGCCCTCCGTAATAGGCTTTTGAAGCTTCATTTAATTTTTGTACCAGTTCTTCATATCTCTTCTTCAATTCATCCATATTTATGCACCCTTACCTTTATAATCCGGCATCTGCAAAAATGCTGCAAGTTTTCCGTCAAAACTTTCCATTTTTCTTTCAAAATATAATTTCATAAAACCTGTTTTCTTTAAAATCTATTCTCTTTTAAAGCCATATAATATCATTTTAGCCTTATAACAGGAAAAAAGAAAATTTTTTTCTCTTTTTTTCATACACAATATCTATAACCACTCCCTACCAGATTTTGTGTTTTTATCTAAAAATACCCGTTTCTACATCCCACAGGAATTATATAACACCTGTAATTCGTCATTTTTTACCTGCCTGAGCTCTCCGGGTTTCAAATTTGCAAGTTCAATATTTACTACTCTCACCCGCTTAATGGCTCTGACATGATAACCAAATTCTTCCGTCATTCTTCTAATCTGCCTGTTGACCCCTTGGGTTAATATAATACGAAAGGTAAATTTCCCTATTTTTTCAACACTGCAAGGTCTCGTCATTATATGAAGATCTTTTAAATAAACCCCTAAAGACATCTTTTCAAGGAACTCATCCGTCATTTCCTTGTTTACTTTAACAATGTATTCCTTTTCGTGGCCTGCACTGCCTTTCATCATGGCTTCTATCAGATCGCCGTCATTCGTAAGCAGCAAAAGACCTTCCGAATCTTTATCCAGCCGCCCCGCATATGTGACTCTGACCGGCAGTTTCACCATATCCGATATCTTTTTATCCGCAAACTTATCTTTCTGAGTACAAATGACTCCCACAGGTTTGTAATAGGCAAATACCACTTTTTCTTCTTTTCCTGACAGCAGTCTGCCATTGACTTTCACTTCATCGCTGCTGCTTACTTTAACTCCTGCTACGGCAGTCACACCGTTTACCGTAACTTTTCCTGCTTCGATCAGCTTGTCTGCATCTCTTCTGGAGCATATGCCGCAGGCCGCAAGATATTTATTTAACCGTTCTTTCTCCATCCTACTCATCTCCAATATATTCTGCATATTTATCCCGATCTGCTTTATGGCACCTTACCATAAGCTCAGTACCCTTTTCTACATATTCCCTACTGATAATCTGGGCGTTTTCCATGAAATATGACAGAACATTGCCTTTTTCATAAGGAATCAGAAACTTTGCATCTACGTAATCGGCATAAGCATATTCAAGAAGCATCTGCACCAGCAGTTCTATGGAAGAATCTTCCTTCGCAGAAATATATATTTTGTCCCTGCCGCATTTAGGGTATGATGTTTTTGGCTCACACAGATCCGTTTTATTAAAAACAGTGATCATGGGAATATTTCCTGCGCCTAATTCTGCCAGTGTTCTGTTGGTGGTTTCAATCTGCTGTGTATAAAAGGGATCGGAATAATCTACTATCTGAAGCAGAAGATCTGCACTTTTCACTTCTTCCAGCGTTGAACGGAACGCCTTTACCAGTCCATGGGGCAGCTTATGAATAAATCCCACGGTATCCGATAAAAGAAAATCTTTGTTATTTCCTGTATTAATTCTTCTTATGGCTGTATCCAGTGTGGCAAAAAGCATGTCCTTTTCAAAAACACGTTTCTCATCATCTCCCACATATTTATCTACCATGGCATTCATAATAGTGGACTTCCCGGCATTGGTATAGCCTACCAAAGCTACCATAGGAATACCGGATTTCTGTCTTTTTTTTCGCTGAATGACCCTTTCTGAAGAAATTTCTTCCAACTCTTTTCTAAGCATGGAAATCCGATGTTCTATCCGTCTTCTGTCCAGTTCCAGCTTTTTTTCTCCACTACCGCGGCTGCTCATGCTTCCACTGGTGCCTCCCTGTCTGCTTAAGGCTTCATGCATACCGCTAAGACGTGGAAGCAAATACTGTAATCTGGCTGATTCCACCTGCAATTTTGCTTCTCTCGTTCCGGCCCGACTTTCAAAAATATCAAGAATCAATGTTGTCCTGTCTATAACAGGTTTTTCCAATTCATCCTGAAGATTTCTAAGCTGTGAAGGCGTAAGGGAATTATCAAAAATGATAACATCTGCCTCCAGACGTTCTGCCACGTCCCGAACTTCCTTTACCTTACCTTTTCCTATATACAACCCTTTATGGATGCTTTCCATTCTCTGAATGGCTACTGCCACCGGTTCCATAAAACAGGCCTCTGCCAAATAACCAAGTTCCGTCATGGAACGTTCAAATTCATCACTGCCTTTTTTACTTTCCGTCAAAAGTTCCACACCTACCAGCACAGCTTTTTTTCTGTCTTCTGTCTGCTTATCCTGTTCTTCTTTAGGAATCTCTGTTTTATGATGGGCAGTCATATCATCCGTCTTTTGATTCTCATATAACCCACGGATCAGATCAAAATAATTTTCAAAGGTTTTTCTGCAGCATTCCGGATTTTTAATGGTTATCTTCCCTGTTTTAAGTCCTATAAGGGTAAATGCCATAGCCATTCTGTGATCCTCGTAAGTCTCTGTTTCCACCTCTTTGACATCCTCTGCTAAGACAGGGAAAATACGAATACCTTCTTCTGACTCTGCTTCTTCACAGACAATTCCCATACGGGTCAGTTCCGTAACAATGGCATGAATTCTGTCAGATTCCTGAAATCTGATATGTCCTACATTCCGAATCAACGTAGGCGACTTGGCAAAAGGAGCAATCGCCGCCATGGTCATAGTCTGGTCGGAAAAATCTTTCATGGAAAGAGTAAGCCCCGGATATTCATCCACACAGCTTCCTATCACTCGAATACCTTCCTTCGTTTCTTCCAAAATACATCCCATATCTGCCAGGACTTTTACAAATTTAATATCACCCTGGAGAGAATCCATATGCACATTTTTAACAATAACATCCGTTCTTAATAACGGCGCCATAGCATAAAAATAGCAGGCGCCTGATACATCCGGCTCTATCTGATACTCGGGAACTCCAAACTCTGTCGTATTAGGAACCTTGCAGCAGTTTCCTTCTTTGACCACATCAATGCCAAACTGCCTCATCATATTAAGAGTCATTTGGATGTAAGAACCTTCCGTTCTGTCTCCCGACATTACTACCTTAAGTCCATCTTTTAAAAGCACACCTGCCATTAACAGAGCGCTTGCAAACTGACTGCTTATTCCTGTATCAATGTCTACTGTTTCCATAAAGATATTGTGTGAGCTCATAAGAAAAGGAAAATGTCCTTCTTCGCCTAAAAAGGTAAACTCCACTCCATTTTCTTTTAGAATTGTCAAAAGAGGCTCCATAGGACGTTTACACATCTGAGGAGAAGCATTCATCTCATAATCTCCTCCTGCAAATGCCAGCATGACCGTAAGGAATCGGGCAGCTGTACCTGCACTTTCCACGTTAATTACTGCTTTGGAATTAGGTATTTTCCCACCCGTCCCCAATATAATAACATCCTTTATTTTTTCATCGATCATTACGGAAAATCCCAATTTTTGAAGACTGTCAAGAAACGCTCTGGTATCATCACTGAAGAGCACTCCATGAAGCGTGCATTTCTTATTTGACAAAGCTGCCAGCAGTAATGCTCTGTTAGTAATGCTTTTAGAACCCGGAACCTGTACTTCAATCTCCCCAGGCTCTTTTATTTTTTTTACATAAAATGATGTTGTCATATTATTAAATCTCCATTTAATTTTTAATGTGCTCCAAAATATCAAGAGGTTTATCAACAAATACTTTGCTGCCGGCCTGTTCCTGCTCCTTCCTGGTTCTAAATCCCCAGGCAACCGCAATACAATCTATTCCTGTATTGAAAGCTGTTGCAATATCTACCTCAGAGTCCCCCACATACACTGTTGTTTCCTTAGTTGCTCTAAGGCGACGCATTGCCTCAAGCACCATATCCGGCGCCGGTTTTTTAGGTATACCATCTTTCGTGCCGATTGCTGTAGTAATATACTCTTTAAAGTATATATCACGCAAAGTATCCACACCGGATTGCAGTTTATTAGATACTATAGCCATTTTATAACCACAGCTTTTCAACTCTCTAAGGAGTTCCCGGATACCCGGATATAAATCAGTCTTGTCATTGCAGTGAATATCATAGTGTTCCCGAAATGCTGCAAAAACCAGCTGCTCTTCTTCTTTCGTTCTTTCTTTTGGAAGAGAACGCTCAATCAGCTTCTGCACACCGTTTCCCACAAAACATCGTATTTCTTCTAAGGAACGTTCCGGCATCCCATACTTTTTAAGTCCATAATTTACACTATCCTTTAAATCTTCCAGTGTATTCAGAAGCGTACCGTCCAGATCAAATATTACCGTGTCATATCTTCCGCTTATAATTTGTCCTTTTCCCATTGATACTATCAGTTCCTTTCCTGCCTGTGGTACTTATGCTCGCTGCATCCCCATCCTCTTTTCAATCTTCTTCTTTACGATCACAAAACATATCATATGGACAAAGGCTGTCAATGCCCATGATATGGGATAAGAGATATATAATGTTTCTAAGGTTCTGTTCCACCGGAATATAGTATATATCCAAATAATACGGAATACGCAGGCTCCCATCAAAGATACGATCATAGGCATTACAGCATATCCAAGTCCTCTGATGCTGCCTACCAGAACATCCATAATACCGCACAGACAATAAGTGGTACAGATGACACTCATTCTCATGATTCCATAGTAAATAACCTCCTGATCTGTGGAATACAGCCCAAGAAGTTGATTTCCAAAAAGAACAGCTCCATTTCCCATAACAAGACCAATTGCAGTAACAAGAAGCAGACATTCTATTAAAATCTTATTAATACGTTCCAGTTTCCTTCCTCCAAGGTTCTGTCCCGTAAAGCTTACCGCCGCCTGATGGACAGCATTCATGGAAGTGTAAACAAAGCCCTCTATATTGCTGCCTGCCGTATTTCCTGCCATAGCAATGGAGCCAAAGGAATTAACAGAAGATTGAATCAGTACATTGGAAATGGAAAAAAGGGATCCCTGTATTCCCGCCGGAAGACCGATACGTACAATCCTGCCAAACTTATCCCAGTCTATATGCAGCTGATTAAGGGTGAGCTTGATACATCCTTCACTACAAATCAAACATCTAACAATCAGAGCCGCTGATACACATTGGGAAAGCACTGTGGCCAATGCCACTCCTGCAACTCCCATATGAAATCCGATTACAAACCAAAGATTGAGACAGACATTAATAACACCTGCTATCATTAAATAGAACAATGGGCGCCTTGTATCGCCAATGGCACGAAGAACTGCACTTCCAAAATTGTATAAAAGCATTACCGGCATTCCCAAAAAATAAATTCTCATATAAATCACTGATAAATGAATCACATCATCAGGGGTATCCATCAGCTGTAACAAAGGCCTGGCTGCAACAAATCCAAATGCTGCAAGAAAAATCCCTCCCACAACGCTGATAATAACAGCCGTATGTACAGTACTGCTTGCATCTTTTTCTTTTTTGCCTCCATAATATCTTGCTACCAGCACATTAACTCCCACTGATAATCCTATAAACAAATTGACCAGAAGGTTGGTAAGGGAGCCTGTAGAGCCTACTGCTGCTAATGATTCATTCCCGGCGAATCTTCCCACAACCACCACGTCTGCTGCATTAAATAAAAGCTGCAGGATGCCTGAAAGAATAAGCGGCAGTGTAAATAGCAGTATTTTGGGAAGAAGCGCCCCCGTGCACATATCTATTTCAAATGATTTTTTTCTTTTGTCATTAGTCATTTCTCTTTATTCACCTTTTCACTTTTAATCATATAATATTCCAAGGGCAATCTTTGAAGATCATATGCCAGGCTATTCCCAGGGGAATACTTATGTCTATAGCAAAAGTTCTGCCGGATACAGCTATGAGTCAGGCTGTATACGGCAGATTTTTCTTTTATAATTTTGTCTCAAGCTCTTCCAATGACTGATATCCATAAAGAACAGCTGTATTCTCCATGGTCATTTTCGCCAGATTTTTCCCTTCTCTGCATAGGTCTGCAATAAACCTTCCATACAAATCCAGCGTTTCATCAGAATAGGTAGAAATCTCTCCTCTCAGATATGTTTCATAAGAGGTATCAAACATCGTATCTTCTGAGGTATGGATGGTTCTGGCATTGCCTGCCGCCTTAGGATATTGCTTTGCAAAATCTTCCATCCAGTCAATCTGAATCTTTACAATCTCCTCGATGATCTCTTTTTTCCCTTCCGGAACAATTGGGAGGGAATCCTTTATTTCTTCATATTTTAAAGGCGCTGTACTTTCCATCATCCTTCCATACTTTTCCGTAATCAGATTCCATCCTCTCTCATTGGCACTGCGAAAATCATGAATATAACTTTGCAGCATGGCGCTGGTCCATGTATTGTACTGGCTGGTCCGCATAATAGAGAATGTATTGAAATCGTCCTGACAGTCTGCTCTACCACCTTCATTCTCTACCTTGTCAAAGGCCTCCCACTCTAATAATACCAATTCCCGAACCAGTGCCTGGTGGAAAGACTCCTCTTTTTGATTCTTTTGTGGAATTCTCTTTAATATATTGTCTGTATGATGATCCAGATAATTATCATCCCCACTGGTAAGACCCTGCTTTTTCATTTCCGCTATAATCCGTGCCACAATATATTCAATTGTCTGGGGAATCCTTTCATCTTCTATAGGCAGCTCTACAAGTCTGTTTAAAATATCACCTATCTCCTTAAGAATCGGCAATTTATAAAGACCTTTATGCATCCATTTATAAAAAGGCGCATATTTTCTATTGAGCAGATATATGATGGCCATGGTATGTTTTAAAAATTCAGATAGTGCAATCTGGGCCGTCACCATTTCGCCACGTCCAAGCATCCGGGAATAATTATACTGACCGGACTGCGCCATAAGAGCTGCTTCTCTGGCAATTTTTCTAAGTCTTACCTCTTCCGGATAATAGCTTAAGATGCCGTTCCTGATTCTGGTAAATTCTCCCAGATCATCTCTGAATACCTTGCCGTTTACGGCAGACGCCAGGCGGTAATCTTCAAGGAACAACCATTGGCTATTGGTAGCCGGAACATCCGCAAGTCCAATCAGGCCATCATAAAAATCACTGATTCTGAACACTCCCACTCTTTTCGATGCCTTGACTGTAGGAAATCTGGTAATTCCCATATAGGTCATGGGAAGTTCCTCATATGCCTTCTGCAATTCCGCGCCAATTTCATCATATGTCTGATCCGTCAGCCACATACAAAATCCGGGGCCAAAATCATGGTCTCTTGACACTTCATCATCAAATCCAAAGCAATCCGAGCCTTCCCCTACAAGTCCTACTGCGATAACCGATTCATAAGCAGGAAATTTGGTACGAATCATCGGAATGCCGAATTCCTTGTAAAAAGCTTCACACAATTCCAGACCATTTTTAAAAGTTCTGTTTCCTTCCGGCAGGTGGGACATCTGCATAGTAACTGCATTCAGATTTTGAAGTGTAATCTCATATGCCTTATTTCTTCCCATATTCCTTTCAATTTCTTTTAATGCCAGTTGGTAATATCTGGCTGATTCTGCTAAATTTCCTGCCATATACTGAGCTTCTCCCATGGCAGATAAAGCGCCGCTGTAATGGTAATCTCTGTCTTCATCCATCTCAAAAAGGGAAAATGCCTTTTTTAAGTTTTCTATTGCTTCCTCATATCTGCTAAGTTTAAGCTGTGAGGCTGCCAGATTCGTATAAGTTACAGCTGCCTCTATTCTTGCATCATTATACAAAGAAACAATGCCAAGGGCTCTTTCCAGACAGTCGCAGGCGCTTTCATAATCTCCCATTTCCTGAAAAAGGAGACTCATATTATTATATAAACTGGCATATCTGAAATCATCAGACGCAATCCTGTCTTCATAAATCGCTTTTGTACCCTGATAAGCTTCCATGGATTCACGCAGCAATCCTGCTGCCCGATAAGCGTTAGCTACATTAATAAGGGTAGTAGCATAAGGTACGGTTCCTTCCATTCCCATATTCTGCATAAGCAATAACACCTGATGACAATACTCTACGGATCTGTCCGCTTCCCCCATTTCCCTGAAGTGTCCGATCAGTTCATTCATCAACGTAATTACTGCATTCTGATCTCCCTCTTCGGAAGCTTCCTTTAGCTTCCCCATCAAAAAATCTTCTACACGGTTTACCTGATGGTTTGCAAACAAATCATCCAACTGTGATAACACAACTTCAATATTCATATTCATGCCTCCACGTTTTCATCTGATAATCAGTCTGCCATATCCGACTCATAATAAGCAAAATTATTTTTGCCGCTCTTTTTAATTCTATACATTGCATGGTCCGCACATATGATCAAATGCTCTGCATCTTCTGCATCCTTCGGATAGGAAGCAATACCAATACTTCCATATACTGTTCTTTCGCCACCGCCAAAATTAAAGGGAACGCCAAACAACTCCTTACACTGAAAGGCTGTCTTATCTACTATTTTACCCTGCGTGCTTTTGATAATGATAATAAATTCATCTCCTGCAAATCGGTAAGGCGTCAATATCTGGGATTCCAGCTTTTTCAGTCTGGCTGCCACTTCCTTCAGTGCCACATCTCCTGCCGTATGTCCATAAGTATCATTGATTTTCTTAAATTCATCAATATCGATCATCATGATCGTACATGGAGTCTTTTCTGCAATGGTGCTTTCCAAATCCTCCATAAATTTACTCCGATTATGAAGTCCTGTCAGGAAATCATGCTGTGAAGCCGATTCCATAAGACTTCTGGCCGCTTCCAGCTCTCTTAATAACTTTCTCCTGTTCATAATATCAATGACGCAGACAAATATAATAATCAGAAGCGCCGCCACTAAAATGCTTGCGGGAATCAGGGCTTCTCTATTTCTTTCACCAAAAGACATCCTGTAATTTACAATCTGCGTTCCTTCCGGTATCAGATCCATGCTCAGTCCATATTCTTCCATGACCATCTGATCAACGCAATAAACGTTAGGACTGTCAACAATAACCCCGATTTCACTGCTCTTCTTTCCATGAATAATATCCATGGCTATATTGGCGGCAATTTCTCCGGATTTATACATGGACACCACATTGCCTCCCAGAATTCCTTCTCCTATACCGGCTTCCAACATACGGAATACCGGTACACGAGATATGGTAGTTACCATCTTTACCGCCTCTTTGTTGGAATACTGCTTTCCATCTGCATCTTCTGTCATAACTACATATATAAGGATACTGTCTTCTTCCACCTGTCTGATCTGCTGCTTCAATTCCAGGGTACTATATTTTGATGCATCTATTTCTGAAAATTCCAGTTCCGGATACTTATCCTGATAGCTGAAAAAACGTTTCCTCTCCGCCTCTCCTGTAACAGTATCATCTAAAATAGCAATAACTTTCTTTGCATCCGGTATTAAAGTACGGGCAAAATCAATATTCTTCTCTACAGACAGTTTTTCTATTATTCCCGTAATCAAAGGATCTTCTGCCGCCTGCAGCGCCAGTTCGTCATTATTGATTCCTTCAAAAACAAGAGGAGTCTCTGCAAAGAGTTCCTCTTTGTATTCCAAAGCAAATATAAGAGCTGCATCATCTCCCAGAATGATCACGTCATAGGGTTCTACCTCTGACATACGATACTTCAGTCCTTCATAAAACTGTCTTGCCGAGGTTTCATCATCTACCCTTTTTGTATCCATAAATTCATAATCAATGGTAGTCATCGCCCCTGCGCCAGCTTTAATCCCCTCAATCTGGCTCTGTACCGTATCCCAGCCATAGTCATAAGAACTGATAAACAGGATTCTGCCCTCATCGCTGCCGGATGCTCCATCTGCCTGAAGGGAAACTCTTCCTACGCTTATAAAAAGGATCAATATTCCTATGCAAAAAACAACTGTTTTACTTTTTATCTTTATCATGTAAGATTCCCTTTTATATCCATTATTATCTGTTACTATTGTACCATATTCATATCATAAAACAATAATTATTCTGCAAATTACTAAAACCCACAGACCTGTTTTTATGCCTGTGGGTTTTCATCTTTTTTCATATGCATCATATTTTAATTACTATTTTCCAAATCTTCTATTTGCTTTTGCAGCTCTTCTTTCTCTTTATACAATTTTTCTAACTCTTCTATTTGTTTTTCATATTCTTTTTGTATATTTATTAAATTTTCATTCAATATCCTTTGCATTTCTTCTGATTCTTTTATTTCTTCATTCAACAGCATTTGCATTTCCTCTGATTCAAGGTTTTGCTGCAAATCATTTTTGGCCTGGCTTCCCTGCATGAGAAATGTTTCTTTATCCATATATTCTAAACTAATCTTTTGAACATCAAGATTAAGACTCTCTGATGCAACAGCCTTTATCTTATCCTGTTCATCTACATCGGTAATTTCATCGTTACTTACAACCAAGATATTTGCAGAGATAATATCATCATCAGAGGCCGCCAGGAATACCCACACTCCAACTATATTATCTTTATCATAATCACATAATGCTTGCTTTACTTCAATCTCTTTCTTATGCTTTTGTCTCTGTATCGGGGTTTCATCTGTATATGTTATTGTATCTCCATTCTCCATATTCATTGAACTTCTTGCTATGCCAAAATAAAATGTACCACAGATAATAATAATAAATAATATGCAGGATAAATAAATAGTTTTTTTAGAAAAATCCTTATATTTCATAATTGCATTTAATCTTTCTTTCAGATTTTTTTTGTCTTCGAACATAGTTACCGAAACGGGAATCTTTCTTATTGTATCAGCAGCAACCATAATTAATGAATCGCCATAATGCTGCCTTCCGTCATTATCGAATTTCTTTATAACAGATTCATCACAGGCAAGTTCACATGCTTTGCTAATCTCCAGACGAACAAAATATATAATCGGATTAAACCAGTGTAATGCACCAGCAAGAATTAACAACCATTTAATAACAATGTCATACTTCCGCATGTGTGTAATTTCATGCAAAAGAATACCTTGAAGTTTCATCTCCTCATACTCTTTATAAGGCAAAATAATTTCGGGCCGGAACACACCCATCAAAATAGGAGTGGCTACTATGGAATTTTTATACAACCGCGGAGTATTCTTACTTCCGGACAGCTTATTCAATAACTCCATTTCCTGCTTATCCGCACTTATATTATATTTTTTGAGCTTTCGAACATATAGCGCATAGCATATAATATTAAAACTAAGAACCACAATCATTCCCAATAGCCAGAAAATAAATAGCATCGTTGCAATACTTGGAAAATGTGCAGTAGTTTGCAAAATATTTTGTTTATTCCCCACCTGCGACACTCCCCCAAAAGTTACAGGCCTTTCAAATGCTGTATCTGAAATCTTCTGAGCAATATCATGCATTGATTTAATTGGCATTTCTGAACTACCAGGTGCAGATATCACAACGATTTTGGATAAAGGCAATATCAAAGCTATTATCACCGGAAACCACATGTAATATTGAAATGACTTTGGCAGCCTTTCTTTGATCATTGGCTTTATTGCAAATAAGAAAATTGATACGATACTTCCGGTAAATGTCATTGTAAGAATAAGCTTAATAATTTCTACAAAATATTCTTCAATAGCATTCATTGATCTTTGTCCCCCATTCGGAAATACATTTTTAGTTCATCAATATCAGCTTCTGTGAGTTCCCCGCTTTGACAAAGAGCAGCGACAAAATTCTTTGCACTACCCTCATAGAGTTTATCTATCAAACTCTTTTCCTTAAACTTGATAAAATCTTCCTTTGAAATATTCGATACATAGTAATGGACTTCTTTCTCCTGAATCGAAATAGCTCCCTTTCTTAAAAGCCTTCTTAAAAGCGTTGCAATTGTAGATTTTTCCCAACCCATTTTACTATTCAACTCAGTACGAATATCGCCAAAGGGTACAGCCCGCTTTTCCCGCCAAAGTATTTGCATCACCTCAAGCTCAGCATCAGAAATCTTACATTTTATCGCATTCATTATTTTGCTCCTTTTACGCGTGGGTTACATTTGTAACACGCTTATATCTTACTTTATCGTCTTCTGCTTGTCAATAAAAAACTTGAATTTATGTTTTGAGAATAAGGCAAAAAAGAAAAAGCCCGGAAACATCATATTTCCAGGCAAGGTTTCATAGATACTTTTTTGATCCATCGGATGATTCTATCCACCATGTTTTAACACAACCACTCCCGTCTTTCTCCCACACAATCAAAAATTTTGCCAAACCCACACAATGCACATGGCCTCCTTCACCATAAAGATACTCGGATGCTACCAACGCATCCTGGCCTTCATACTCCGTAGTACATAAATCAAAATAACCTCTGGAACTGCTTCCAACCACGCGCTGACCACTCGGTTCAAATATATTATCCGTCTCAAATATGATTGTTTCATCAAAATATGGACAATACGCACTATAGGTATTCTCCAATGCTTCCTGCGTAATCTCTATATTTATACTTCTTATATCATCTTCACAGGTCTCAAATGGGAATTCCATTTTTTCCATGCTGTGATCCTTATATTTTAATATCCTGTTATGCCAGTCTCCTGAACCTCCATTTCCTATCCCCGGCGATTCGAATGCAAGCTCAATATTCCCATCGCTATCAAAATCTCCGCTCACAATGTTAATAAAAGAAAAGAATGGATATTCTTCATCCTCAAAACAGTAAGCCTCATCTTCATTCATATAAAAATAAATATAACCTTCACCATAAAAATAGAGTTCTCCTTCCTGTACCATCACTACCATATCCTTCTGTCCATTTCCATCCAGGTCATATATTTCCAAAGCAGAAAACAGTCTTGTTCCGTCCAGAAAAACATTGTCCTCGCAGAGCCTTGCATAATAATCCGCCGCCTCCAATTTATCTAATCCCAGTTTATCCGCTGCCTCATAAAACTTTTCTTCATTTTGTTGTATTATGCTCTCTGTGCTCTGTGCCTTCTCGTATTCCATAGCTTCATTACCGGAGGTGCTTTGATCCAACACTTCCCCGGCTTCCTTTGCATAGGACTTGTCCATTACTTCAGATGGCTGTACAGCAACATCTGTATCAGGTATCTCTTCCGCTTTCTGCATTGCCTGACTTGTTTCTTCCCAATCTTCTGCAAAATAATATAAAGAAAACATGATGACTACGATAACAACAATTTCACAAATCCTCTTTTTCATATCATTTCAATCCTCTTCGTCTGACACCGGTTACATCCTTGACAGTTATTAAAGAATAAATTTAGAGCTTATAAACATTGAATTTTCCAACATCATTTTTTTAATCACTGTTATCTCCATAATATTTGCGTAATATCCTGATACCGATTCACCACTCGGAAAATTTCCACATACTCGTCCCCAATCTTATACAACACTACATAATTTCCACAAATCACATACTTATAATCAGTTCTGAAGCTGACCCTCTTAGTAAGATCTGCTCCCATATGCGGAAATTGTTGTATATTCTCAATTTGAGCATATATCTCCTGAATGGTTTTTACTGCCATTTCTTCATTATCTTCAGCAATATACTTTTTAATATTCTTTAAATCTTCTGCAACAACAGGGTTAATCCGTAATTTCATCATAGATTACACCCCAACAGATGTTTTCAGTTCGTCTAGACTCATCCATGCACTTTCGTCTTTAACCGCTTCTTCTGCTTCCTGCAGCTTCATCAGCAGCTTTTTCTCCGCCTTTTCGCGTTCATAATCCTCAATATCCATAACTACAAACTTGCCCCTGCCATTTTTGGTCAAAAATACAGGTTCGCCA
>CAZTKJ010000012.1:0-65113 GCA_964614185.1 uncultured Lachnospiraceae bacterium | reverse complement strand
ATCAGACTTTGGCGCAGTGCTTGCTAATGCGGCGGCTTTGTTGAAATTGCAGCTGGAAAGTGTCAACTGGGCAGGTTTCTATTTATTGAAAGAAGAGCGGTTGGTGTTGGGGCCTTTTCAGGGCAAGCCTGCTGTAGCTGAGATCGTTGTGGGAACCGGAGTTTGCGGTACTGCGGCGTGGGAACGTAAAACCCAGCTGGTGGCAGATGTGCATAGCTGCTGTAATCATATTGCTTGTGACCTTGCTACTAATTCAGAGATCGTGGTGCCAATTTTTGTTCACAATGAGGTCGTAGGCGTGATTGATATTGACAGTCCCAAGCCGGCTCGCTTTGATCATGAAGATGTTGCCGGGCTGGAGGAATTTGCCGTCATTCTGGCAAGCTTTATGGAGTCAGGATGCCAGCTCTGTTTTTGACAACACATTGTGAGTTTTTACAGGAGGTTTGTATATATGGATATCATAAAAATGTCAAAGAACAGTTGGCGGATTGAAGATGAAGGTGTACGTTTCTTTTTGCTGGCAGGTGATGAAAAGGCTCTTTTGATTGATAGTGGTATGAAGATTCACAATGCAAAAGAAATTGCGCAACAGCTGGTATCATTGCCAATAGAGTTGCTAAATACTCATGGCGATATGGATCATGTTGGAAGCAATGGCGAGTTTGAAAAATTTTACATGAATCCGGCAGAAGCATCAAATTATTATCATACCCAAAAGAAAACGGGGGATTTTATTTCGGTGGAAAATGGGGATATCCTTGATCTTGGAAACCGGAAGTTAGAGATCATCCATATACCCGGGCATACGCCGGGAAGCATTGCCGTGCTTGATATTGACAATCGTATTCTTTATAGCGGGGATACCGTTCAGGATGGTGTTATTTTCATGTTTGGGATTCAGCGAGAATTTCATGCATATATGTACAGCCTGAAAAAATTGGAGAGATGCCGTGAGAGGTTTGATGAGATTTATCCTTCTCACAGCTCAATTCCCGTCCAGCCGGAATTGATACCGAAACTGTACGAGGGAGCCTGCCGCATATTGGAAGGAGCTGTACAGGGAGAAGATGTAGAGTTTCATGGTACTCCGATTAAGAAGTATGATGTGGGTTGTGCAAAGTTCTTGTGTGATTTTTAGCGTCTTTCCGTTTAGGACATTGTAATAATCACCATATTCTGAACCAAGCTGTGGGTCAAAGCTCCATTCCCTCGGGAAAAGCTTCTTTCCGCAACAGTCCCCACATCTTATCAATGTAGGCCAGGGTATAAAAATTCTCATAGTAGTGGTAGTAAAACGCACCCTTCAGCGTCATCTCATACACACCGCCTCGTTCGGTTACAAAACCAAAAAGTTTAGCGAGTTTCAGTTCAAAGCCATACATCCTTTCCAAGGGGACGCCAAAAAACTGCCAAAATGTCTCGGCATCCACCTTGGTGCTGTAAGCTGTCCAGAACAGGTAATAGACCATCCGCTGACGAAGCGTAAAACGAAGCGTCAGTGCGGTGGGAATGGTTTTATGGTCGATTCGCTTGCAGTATTCTTCCACGGAAAAGGTGTTGACCTTAAATTGATCCCGCAAAAGGGTGGTCGCGGAACAGCCGAAGCCCAGGAAGTTGTCACGGGTCATGGAAGAATAGCTTGCCGCCGCTTCTCCTGAAAAGGTCCATATGGAGTTCCGCATATATCCTTTTTCCAGACAGTAGCGTGTGATATTGTCCAGCAGCTTACGTTTTTCCCGCTTGTCCATTGGAGGAACCGTGCTGGAGGTGAAGCTGAAATCAATGAACGGATAGATTGCCACATGGTTTGCGCCGTTTTGAAAGGCGGTATCAATGTCCGCCCTTAAATCCTCAAAGCTCTGACCGGGCAGAGCAAAGATAAAGTCCATGGATACCGTTTCAAAGGGTACTTCAGCCAGGGCCTCCGCCATGGCGTACCTGTCTATTGCCGTTCGTCCCAGAATGCTTTGATACTTCTGCTGAAACGACTGAACGCCGATGCTGAGCTTTGTGACCCCGGCATCCCGCAGGGTTCGCAGCACCGGAACGGTCACATTATCCGGGTGCAGTTCTACGCCAATCCCCTGAGTGATGGTAAAATGCTCTCCCAGAGCGGTGATGATTTCCTTTAACTGCTCTGCGGCCAAGGCAGGTGTCCCACCGCCGAAATACAGGCTGGTAGCCCGCTTTTTCTGTTGCCCGCCTACCATGTGAATCTCACGGATCAGGGCATCCAGATAGCGATTACACGCTTCCTCCGAATAGAGTTCTTTGCAGTAAGGACAAAAGCCGCACAGCCGCTTGCAGAAGGGAATATGAACATAGAGCCCCAAGTTCTGACATTCCTCATAAGGCAGGACTTGATCGTATTCGTTTCGGAAGACAAAGGGCTTGACCGAACGGGTCAGCCACATTCTGGTCAGATCGGTTATGATACTCATAGCACTCCTATATGTATTTCAGATAAGTCTGCAGCATTTCAAAAATGATTCTGGGATTTCCACGGAATAGCAGCGTGTATTCTGCCACAAAGAAGTAGCCGCACCGCTCGCACAGGCCGGGAACCTCGATACACCGTCCGCAGGTGCTGAGCTTCCCGTTTTCCATCACAACACATTGATAGCACGGCGTTGGGAAACGGTTGTGGATCAGGTAGGGAAAGGCACTTTTCAGATTGAATACCGGAACGCCCTGGGCCATCATCTGCGATATAATCTGACAGCAGGCTTCCTTCTCCCCACTGGACAGAGCCAGATCCTCGGTATCCGGATAGGGCGTGTGAAAGTTGAAGGACACGGCCCGGACATTTTTGGTGTCTCTGGCAGCGATGCAGACTTCCCGGATGGCATCCTTGTTGATTTGATTGACCGCCATATAGAAACAGATGTTATCCGCCGTGGCCCGACGGATATTTTCAAAGATCAGGTCGTAGGTGTCACCTCGGATGGCATTATGCCGCTCACGATCTCCGTCTAAGCTCAGCAGGATCAGATCCGCCTCCGGCAAATCCAGCGGGAAGGTGCCGTTGGTGACAACATTGACAATGAGAAACCCCATTTTCTTTGCTTCTATGACCAGATCACGCAGCGTTTTCCCGTTGTCGTTCCACAAAAAGGTCTCGCCGCCACAGAAGAAAAGGATGCGAATACCCATCTCATAGAGCTGACGCATTTCGGCTTGAATCTGCCGATAAGGATGGACGACAGCTGTGATGTTATTGACGGAACAATGTTTGCAATGGAGATTGCATTTGTCTGTCAGAATAATCGTTCCCAAAATTGGCTCCTTTTTGTGAAGCAAGATTGACCGGATGCCAAATCGCGCAAAATATAAAAAAGAAGAAGCTTTCATATGAGCCTCCTTTTCCTATAGCAAATATCCCATTGGTTGTATTATATCATAAATCTGCGATTTATGATCGTCATTCGTCGCTCGCCGAATAAGTACACTTATTCTTCTCGTCAACGCTCATTATATCATAGAGGGAGAAAGGTGTCCACTCCCCAGTGCCTTACCACCAAGCAGAGATTCAAAAGAGTCTCTGCTCTTTTTGTGTGAAAAAACTTATGAAAAAAAATGTAATTGACTCATGGAAAGAAAATATATATAATTAGAACGGATGTTATAGAACAATTGTTTTAGAAAGAGGTAAACGCTATGCCGCCAAAAGCAAAATTCACAAGGGAGCAGATCATAGAAGCTGCTTTAGAGATTGTAAGGGCAGAAGACGTTGAAAGTTTAACAGCAAGAGCACTGGGAAAGAAGCTTGGCAGCTCTGCATGCCCTATTTTTACTGTGTTTGAGAACATGGAAGAAGTACAGCAGGCAGTGATGGAAGCTGCCAGAGGCATTTACAAGGAATATGTAAAAAGGGGGTTGTCAGAAAATCCTGCTTTCAAGGGTGTGGGAACACAGTATATTCTTTTTGCAATAAAGGAGCCCAAACTGTTTCAGGTTCTTTTTATGAGCGAGCAGTCAAAGCTGCCTGATATTGACAATGTGCTGCCTGTCATTGATGAAAGCTATGATAAAATTCTTGCATCCATTACTACCGCATACGGACTCAAAGGAAAAGATGCCCAAAGACTGTATCAGCATTTATGGATCTATACCCATGGAATTGCATCCTTGTGTGCTACAAAAATGTGCCGTTTTACAGGTGAAGAAATAAGCAAAATGATGACAGAGGTGTTTACCGGTCTGTTAAGTAAGATGAAAGAGGAAAAGAAAGATGATTGAAGTAAAAGAGTTAAGTAAGTTTTACGGAAGCGGAGAAAGCCGTTTCCAGGTACTAAAGAATATCAGCCTTAAAGTAGAAGATGGAGATTTTGCAGTTATTTTAGGCGCTTCAGGTTCAGGAAAATCTACTTTGCTAAATGTAATGTCAGGATTAGAACGTCCGGAGGGTGGTCAGGTTCTTTATGACGGGAAAGATATTGCAGGACTTTCCGACAGTCAATTGACAAAGTTCCGCAAGGAGAATATCGGATTTATTTTTCAGCAGTATTATTTACTGCCTCATATGAATGTTGTAAAGAATGTGAAGATGGGAGCTGATCTAGCGGCAAACAGGGATTATAAAGCGGTGATTGAAGCAGTAGGGCTTAAAGATAAACTGCAGAAATATCCAAGTGAGCTTTCAGGTGGTGAACAGCAAAGGGTATCTGTGGCAAGGGCATTGGCTAAAAAGCCAAAGGTTTTGTTCCTCGATGAGCCCACAGGCGCACTGGATGAAAAAACCGGCAGACAGGTACTTGACTATATTTGCAAATTGCAGGAAGAGTATAGCTTTACGATTATTATGGTAACCCACAATTTGAATATTGCGGAAATGGCAAAGACAGTTATTAAGATGAACAGCGGAAAAATCTCAGAAATCTATACAAACGAAATCCGGAAAACCGCTTATGAGATTGGATGGTGAGGATATGATTATCGGAATAAAAGACGTGACCAAATTTTTTGCAATCACTATCGTAACCTGCTGTACTATGTTTGTATGCGCCCTGTTTTTAAATTATAACATGGATATAGTTGCGATAAAGGATGAAATAACAACGGCTCAGGGAATGATCATGTATGATGCACAGGTGGCGAGCGGAAAAGTCATCGTGGGTGTATCAGGAGGCTGTTTGGTGATCACTACCATGATCATGTTGATTTTTTATGTAAAAAATTATATAGACAGCCATGGAAAAGAACTGGGCATTTTAAAGGCACTGGGTTATTCCAAATTCCATGTTGCAAAATACTTTTGGGTATTTGGGATTACGGTATTTATTGGCTCTGTTATAGGATATATCGGCGCTTATGTGTATATGCCGACTTTTTATGAGGTACAGAACAGTGAGGATCTCTTACCTCAAATGATGCCGCAGTTTTATCCGGGTCTTACTTTTGCCCTGCTTACTTTTCCAACTGTATTTTTCTCGCTGCTATCAGTGTTTTATGCATTCTTTAAGATGAAAAGTCCTGTAATCGGCTTGCTGAAGGAAGCTCAAAAGGTCAGGGTAAGAATAGGGAAAAAAGAATCAAGGGAATTTCCTTTTCTGACAGATTTAAGAAAAAGTACCTTAAAGAGCAGGAAAACCCTCGTATTCTTTGTTGGTTTTTCGGCATTTTGTTTTTCGTCAATGACACAAATGTCTATGTCAATGGATGATTTGTCCAGTGATACTTTCTCATGGATGATTATTTCAATCGGGCTTATTTTGGCATATATGACACTTTTGATGTCTTTGACAAGTGTAGTTAAAGCAAACATGAAAACCATAGCAATGATGAAGGTATTCGGATACTCCGAAAAGGAATGCAGCAGCTCTATTCTCGGCGCCTATCGTCCTGTCTCTTACATAGGCTTTGTAATCGGGACAGCTTACCAATACTTTCTGCTCAGGATCATGGTAGATATTGTGTTTGCTGATTATGAAAATATGCCTGTATATAGTTTTGATTATGAGGCATTAGCAATTTCTCTTGTATCATTTATTATTTCCTATGAACTGATCATTTACTGCTATTCAAGAAAAATAGGCAGACAGTCAGTTAAAAGCATTATGCTTGAGTAATGGGAAATACAAAAACTTATGTTGTAAATTCTTGGAGCGCAAGCTGTGGAGCTTGCGCTTTTCGTCTATTGCAAAATAGGCAGGAAGGATTTAAAATTATTTCTATGAGAGCCTTTAGCTTGAGGATTTGAAGACTATGAGTATATGAAGGAGACAGGATATGGAAGAGTCAATGAAGGATTATGAAAAAGAACTGGAAGCATCGTTCCGGACAGTCAATGAAGGAGACATGATCACAGGTACTGTCATTGATGTCAATGAAGAAGAAGTGACCCTTGATTTGAAATATTATACACAGGGAATCATCAAAGCAGAGGATATGAGTGAAGACCCGGGTTTTTCCGTACTTAATGACGTAAGGATCGGGGATGTGATAGAGGCGTCAGTAGTAAGTATGGATGACGGACAGGGAAATATCCGTCTTTCTAAAAAGGCAGCGGATGAAGTGCTTTCCTGGGATGTGCTTACCGGTTATTTAGAGGAAAAGAAAGAATTGACTGTTAAAGTCAGTGAAGTTGTGAATGCAGGTGTCGTTGCTTATGTAGAAGGTATCAGAGGCTTTATTCCGGCCTCCCAGCTGGCAATTACTTATGTAGAAGATCTGGAGCCCTATAAAGGCAAAAAATTGACTGTCAGAGTTATTACTGTGGACAAGGAAAAAGAAAAACTGATTCTTTCTGCAAAGGAAATTTTAAAAGAGAAGGAAAAAGAAGAACATGATCATAAAGTAGCTATGATCGTTCCCGGAATTGTTTTGGAAGGAGTTGTGGAAAGTCTTCAGCCTTATGGTGCATTTGTGGATTTGAAGGACGGATTAAGCGGACTGGTACATATCTCACAGATATGCCAAAGGAGGATTAAGAAGCCTTCTGAAGTATTAAAAACAGGGGATAAAGTAAAAGTTAAGGTCTTAAATACCAATGACGGAAAAATCTCTTTAAGCATGAAGGCTGTGGAAGAAGAACAGGCAGCAGAAACAGTACAGGAATTTGACACCAGGCAGTTCAGTTCAGGAGAAGATGTGGGAACCAGTCTGGGAGATCTTTTCAAAAAGCTGGGATTGTAAGGAGAAGTTTATGTTTCAATACTGCTTATTTGACTTGGATGGCACATTGACAGACCCGCGGGTGGGAATTACCAAATCGGTACAGTATGCCCTGCACCATTTCGGAATTGAAGAACCGGATCTTACCAAACTGGAAGCCTTTATCGGCCCTCCCCTGCGGGACAGCTTCATGGAATTCTATGGATTTAGTAAAGAACAGGCAGAGGAAGCTGTTAAAATATACAGGGAACGCTTTAAACCTGTGGGCATCTTTGAAAATGACATTTATGTCGGAATACCGGAAATGCTGCAGGAGCTTTATAACAGGGGACAGAAGCTGGCAGTTGCTTCCAGCAAACCGGATCCCTTTGTCCATCAGATTTTAAAGCACTTCCATATAGAACAGTATTTTTCGGTCATAGTAGGAAGTGAGCTGGACGGAACCAGAGAAACCAAAGAAGAAGTAGTGGAAGAAGCTCTTCGCCGGCTGGACATCCTGAATCTTTCTCCACAGGAGAAAAAAAGAAGCTGTGCCATGGTAGGAGACCGTAAGTTTGATATCAGGGGCGCCATGGCCTATGGCCTTTGCAGCATAGGCGTAAGATTCGGATTTGCCAAAGAGGGAGAACTGGAAGCCGAGGGCGCTGATTTCATTGCAGAAACTGTAGAGGAGCTGAGAGAGATCCTAAGCAAAAGAGCATAGGATTTCTATTCTCCCAGCATTTTCATTAGCAGCTCATCATACTCTTCTTTGGTGATTTGTTCATCTCCATATGTATAGACCGTATCAGGACCATCAGGAGTATCCGGCGTATCCCAATACGCCTTCAACAGACTACGCTCATCCGTCACATGTCCTGTACCGTCATAAAGAGTAAAAGCATAGAAGATTCTGCCGCCATGGGTTGTATCAGAATGTACGATCCATGTCTGACCATCAAATTCTGTGTAACTGATATTCCATGCAGTTCCGTCCCCTTCATCTAAAACATAAATCTGTCCGTCTCGGGCATCAAGGTATTTTCCGCCATAGGGGCCTTTCATTATAAGTTCCTTTTCCCCATCATTATCCAAATCGATTCTATCGCCAACTGAGTAACAGGTAAAATCTTCCGGATCATTGGGAAGATCTGTGATATAAAACGGCTTCCGGTCCGTTTCACTATAATATGCCATTATCTTTCCATCAATAAATGCATCCAGAAGAGCATCTGTGTTCATTTTATTTGCACCACATCCTGATAAAATCAGTATAGTCACACACATAAGTAATATTCTTTTGCTTTTCATTTCTTGTTTCTCCTTGACAATTCGTACGGAACCTCTCTACCTTATATACCTTGTTTACTTCTGAAAAGTTGCAAAAAATCGAACTCCGGTGCAGAAAGCACCGGAGCTTGCACTTTTTATGATGGTCTGCTGCATGCCTCATGTATGGTATTCATAATTCTGTTTCTGGTAAGTTCGGAAACTTCCCTGGAAGTCATTTCCTTATAATCTTCATAGTAAATGGGAGGAAGAAAATGTACCTGGGTTTTTACCGGCCTTATGGAATTGATGCCAAAGGGCTTGTAAGAATCGATCAGCGCTACCGGTATAATGGGACTTTGGGATTTCATGGCACATTTAAAGGCTCCCGGCAGAAATTCATGAACGTCATTTTTATTATGACTGTATCCGCCTTCGGGAAATATAATGTATCTGCGTCCTGATTTGACCTGAGCAGTCACATCCAGGATAGTCTTTAATTGATTTTTCATGTTGGTTCTGTCCAGACGGCTGCCCTTTAGCAGGGTAATAAACTGATCAGTCAGAAAAAGATGAGAGCGCTTTTCATCAATCATGATGGTACAGGGATTTTGATGTGCCGAAATGATTCCAAGGGCATCGTATTTTCCCTGATGATTTGCATACATCACATATCCGCCGTCTTGGGGCAGGTTTTCTTCCCCATATACATCTGTATGTATTCTTCCGTTGTGTATCATAATGGAAACAGCTTGCCTTGCAGTCTCATAGCGCTGTGTTTCCGTATACCTTTCATCATGTTTTTCAATGTAACTCAGCTTCCACAGATAAAACAGCACGAAAGGCAGTGAAATAATAACGATATAAGCAATTCTTAACACAATATCAACCTCACAATTCTAACATAAAGAAATATAACACATTAAGAGCTTCTTTTCAAATTATTAATCCGAAAAAAGTATAAGAAGGTTCAGGTGTGTCAAAAGCCCTGTATTCAAATTGATGCTGTCAGATTACGCAAAAGAATTTGTGCGCACTCCGTTGCACGGACCATTCCGCTAAACCTTCTAAAACAAAAATCGTGTTCAGCAAAGGCTTCCACGATTTTTAAGTTTCAGCTCCATCGTGCAAAAGTCGTTTGCACAAATTTCTTTTGTGTAATCAGCCATGGGACAGTTCCAATCAGGGCTTTCGACACCTGAACCGAAAGAAAAAAATATAAAATCACAAACAAATGTTCTCTAAACTATTGCTATTCAGGACAGGATATGATAACATAAAACAAACAGACGTTCTGATGACTTGCAGACTCAAGAAGGAGACATGGTTATTCATATGGAACAGCTATCACTTTTTTCAGAAGAAATAAACAGGAATGCGCCTCTTGCCAGCCGCCTCAGACCGGAAACCATGGAAGAATATATCGGGCAGGAACATCTGATGGGCAAGGGAAAAGTACTCAGGCAGATGCTGGAGAAGGATTTAATCACATCTATGATATTTTGGGGACCGCCCGGCGTAGGGAAAACCACCCTGGCCAGGATTATTGCCAATAAAACCAGAGCTTCTTTCATTAATTTCAGCGCAGTTACCAGTGGGATCAAAGAAATCAAGGATGTAATGAAACAGGCAGAAAATGACAGGATATCAGGATGCAAGACCATTGTATTCGTAGATGAGATCCATCGCTTTAATAAAGCCCAGCAGGATGCTTTTCTTCCTTATGTAGAAAAGGGGAGCATTATCCTGATTGGAGCTACTACGGAAAATCCTTCCTTTGAAATTAATTCGGCGCTGTTGTCGCGGTGCAAGGTATTTGTACTGCAATCATTGACCGTACCGGATATGAAGAAGCTGCTGCACAGGGCATTGACTGACAGCAGAGGCTATGGAAACAGCATTGTTTCCATAGAAGAAGAACTGCTTCATGGAATTGCGGTATTTGCAGACGGAGATGCCAGAATGGCGTTGAATATTTTGGATATGGCAGTATTGAACGGCAGGATCAATTCTGACGGCTCTATTACCGTATTGAAAGAAACATTGGAACAGTGTACCGGGCAGAAGATGCTGCTCTATGACAGAAATGGGGAGGAACATTACAATCTGATATCAGCACTGCATAAGTCAATGCGCAACAGTGACCCGGATGCGGCAATCTACTGGCTGGCAAGGATGCTGGAAGCAGGGGAGGATCCTCTTTATGTGGCAAGGCGGCTGATACGTTTTGCCAGTGAAGACGTGGGAATGGCGGATTCAACAGCATTGCAGGTAGCAGTGGCAGCCTATCAGGCATGTCATTTTAACGGAATGCCAGAGTGCGATGTAAATTTAACTCATGCTGTGGTATATCTTTCCATGGCCCCCAAATCCAATGCCCTCTATGTGGGATACGGCAGAGCAAAGCAAGATGCCAGACAGATGCTGGCAGAGCCGGTACCACTTCAGATCAGGAACGGCGTTACACAGTTAATGCAGGATTTACACTATGGGGAAGGATATCAGTATGCCCACGATACAGAAGAAAAACTGACAGATATGAAGTGTCTGCCGGAATCTTTGCAGGGAAGGAAGTATTATGTGCCTACCCGGGAAGGTGATGAAGCAAGGGTTTCTGTGCGGCTTGAAGAGATTGAAAGATTTCAAAACAGTAAAACGAAACTTTTTAAGGATAAGGGGTGACACTATGGAAATAGTCCGGAAACAGAATTATTTCATAGAGACTACAGGACAGACTAAAGAGAGCATTTGTCAGCCTCATTTGTCCGGAAAGCGGGAATTGCCTACTGTCATTGCGGATGCATCTCCTAAGATGTCCCTTACGGAGAAACTGGAAATTCTTTCTGATGCGGCTAAATATGACGTTTCCTGTTCTTCCAGCGGAGTAGGCCGCAAAGGTGACGGAACGGGTATCGGAAATACGCTGGCAGGTGGTATTTGTCACAGTTTCAGTTCTGACGGCAGATGTATTTCTTTGCTGAAGATTCTATTTACTAACGAATGTATTTATGACTGCAAATATTGTATCAATAGAAAGTCTAATGATGTTCCAAGAGCATCCTTCACTCCGGACGAGGTATGTGAACTGACCATTCAGTTTTACAGAAGGAATTATATTGAAGGATTGTTTTTAAGCTCCGGTATTATTCATAATCCCACATATACTATGGAATTAATTTACGAAGCAGTTTATAAGCTGAGGACCAGGTACCGTTTTCAAGGATATATTCATGTAAAAGCAATACCGGGTGCAGATCCTGTAATTATCCAGAGACTGGGACTTTTGGCAGACAGGATGAGCGTGAACATGGAACTGCCAACGGCAGACGGATTACAGCGTCTTGCGCCCAATAAGCATAGGAAAAGTATTCTGACTCCGATGCGTCAGATTCAGACAGGGATCACACAGAATAAAAATGAAATCACTCTGTATAAGCATGCATCACAATTTGTCCCGGCTGGTCAATCCACACAGATGATCGTAGGCGCTACTCCGGAAAGTGATTATCAGGTGATGATGGTAGCAGAGAGTTTGTACAAAAAGTTTGATTTGAAGCGTGTGTATTATTCAGCTTTTGTCAGTGTTAATGAAGACAGGGATCTGCCGGCGCTGCCGGGAGGCCCGCCGCTTCTTCGGGAACACAGATTATATCAGGCAGACTGGCTGCTTCGTTTCTATGGTTTTGAAGCAGAAGAGCTTTTAAGTGAACAGAAACCTAATTTTAATATCCTGTTGGATCCCAAAGCAGATTGGGCACTGCGCCACTTAGAGATGTTTCCGGTGGAAATAAACAGGGCAGATTATCAGATGATACTCAGGGTGCCGGGAATTGGGGTCAAAAGTGCACAGCGTATTGTGAAGGCCAGAAGGAACGGAAATCTGACCTTTGAGGACCTGAAAAAAATCGGCGTCACACTAAAACGTGCTCTGTATTTTATTACCTGCAGCGGCAGAATGATGTATCCAACGAAAATAGAAGAGGATTATATTACAAGAAATCTTATATCAGGGGAAAAGAAGCTGCCCTTTGACAAAGACGGAATGACATACAGGCAGCTGTCGCTGTTTGACGATGATATGGTAGTGCAGTGGAAACAGGCCATAAACGGATAGGAAAGAGGGAAAAAGTGGAAGAATATTATCTTATGTGTGAGGATTCTCTGGAAGGTATTTTTACAGGAATCTATAATGCGTATCTGATGAAAAAGCCTCATGAACAATTGCATATCTGTTTGGAAGAAGAAGATTTTCGTCTGTTTGCCGTATATGAGGACTGCCCACCGGATGAAAAGAAAGCAGCCAGTGTAGCCAAAACCATCATCAGGGAATTTGGAGAAGAATCTTATCTTGCTATTTGTCAGGCTCTGGCTTCTCCAAAAAAGGACAAGGGAGAAGCTATTTACAAGACAATAGTGGCAGGATTTGGTATGAAGCGGCGAAAGGCGCTTATGGATAATCTGGCTAATCCCTATATTCACAGAGTATTTGAACTGGCACGGTTTACAAGAAATGAAATACATTCCCATATAGAATTTTTAAGGTTCAGAGAGTTGGGAAATGGAATCCTCTATGCACCCATAGGACCTAAAAATAATCTCATTACTTTTATTATGCCACATTTTGCAGACAGGCTTCCTCTTGAAAATTTTGTGATCCATGATGATGTCAGAGGTATTTTTGCAGTGCATCCGAAAGGACATGACTGGTTTTTGACTACAGAAGAACCGGAAATGGCAATTAAAGATTATGGTTTTTCTAAGGGAGAGGAAGAGTATAGTGAACTGTTTACCCACTTTTTTCATAGTATAGCTATAAAGGAGCGTAATAATAGTGCGCTTCAGAGAGGAATGCTGCCTCTTCGGTATAGAAAATATATGACAGAATTTGAAAAGAAAGAATAAGCTCTCAAACTTTGGCAATAATGTACAAATATATCAATAAAAACCGGTTTTTGTTGATAAGGAAGGAATAAAAAACTGAAGAGATTATCATCAAAATGTATAGGAAACTGATTTTCTAAAAAAGTTTTTCGGCAATTTGAGAAAAAAATTCAGGAAAAAATCAATTCTGAAAAAACAGGCAGTAATAATCTTCAAAAAAAATGCTTTACAAAAACAGGAACCAATGGTAATCTTTCTTAAACACAAGAAAATGTTTCTTATAGGATTAGCAAAAAGTAAAGGAGAAAGGTGATATTATGATGACTCATAAAATCAAATTAAGACCGGATGAAGTAAACGGATTCGTCTCAGCGGCTGCCAAGTGTGATTTTGATATTGATATTTCATACAACAGTGTTGTTGTAGATGCAAAGTCTATTGTAGGCGTGCTTGGTCTGGATTTTAAGCAGATTTTGACAGTTACTTGTAATGGCTATGATCCGGAATTTGAAAGATATATGAGCCGCTTTGCACTGGCCGGTTAACAGCCTGTGCAGGACAGAGGTTAAATAGTGTAAGAAAACAAAAGGACTCCCCAAAGAGACAGCATTATCTCTTTGGGGAGTTTTTTCCCAATAAGACGGTAGCGAAGCGCGCCGGCGTTTGGTAATAAGACGGTAGCGAAGCGCGCCGGCGTTTGGTAATAAGACGGTGGTAAAGGCAGAGAAAAAATGGTAAAATTTTAAGCAGCAAAAGAGATGTGGTCAATCTAGACATCAAGGATGGTACATAAAGTGGAAATTCATATTTCAGTAAGAAATCTGGTAGAATTTATTCTCCGAAGCGGAAATATTGATAACAGAAGATCAAAGTCACCTGATAATGCAATGCAGGAAGGCGGCAGAATCCATCGTATGATTCAAAGAAGGATGGGAGCCGACTACCATGCAGAGGTTTTTTTGCGCCATTTGGTAGAAACAGAAAATTATACGATAGTAATAGAGGGAAGGGCGGATGGCATTATAGTGCAGGAAAGTCCAGACATGACAGCTGATGGCAATTTACCGCAGGTGACTGTGGATGAAATTAAAGGAACTTACCGTGAACTTCACAAGATAAAGGAAGCTGTGCCTGTTCACCTGGCACAGGCAAAATGCTATGCCTATATTTACGGAATACAGAATCAACTGAAGAATATGGGTGTCAGGATCACTTATTGTAATATGGATACAGAGGAAATCCGATATTTTAACTTTGAATACAGCATAAAGGAGCTGACACAGTGGTTCGCGGAAATAATGGATCAATATTGTAAATGGGCAGATTTTCAATTTGAGTGGCAGCAAACCCGACAGAAATCCATTGAAGAGATGCTTTTTCCTTTTGAATACCGAACCGGTCAAAAGGATCTTGTTACATATGTGTATCAGACGATTTATCATAAGAGGAAACTGTTTATCGAAGCACCTACAGGAGTAGGCAAAACAATATCAGCCGTATTTCCTGCAATTAAGGCCATGGGGGAGGGGATGGGAGAGAAGATATTTTATCTTACAGCCAAAACCATCACCCGAACCGTTGCAGATAATACGCTTGCTATTTTGCGAAGTAAAGGTCTTAAATTCAAGTCGGTAATATTGACTGCTAAGGACAAAATCTGTTTTATGGAAGAGACAGAATGTAATCCGGAATACTGTGTTTTTGCGAAAGGGCATTATGACAGAATCAATGATGCAATCTATGACTTGTTGACTAATTCGGACAATTTTACAAGAGAGAAGATAGAGGAGTATGCAAGAAAGCATCAGGTATGTCCTTTTGAAATGTGTCTGGATATGAGCCTTTTTTCAGATGCCGTTATCTGTGATTACAATTACCTGTTTGATCCTCATGTTTATCTGAAACGGTTCTTTGCAGAAGGAATCAGGGAGGATTACATTTTCCTGATTGATGAAGCTCACAATCTGGTGGAGCGGGGCAGGGAAATGTATAGCGCCGTGCTGAAAAAAGAGGATTTCCTTTCGCTAAAAAAGGCAGTTAAGGATGAGGATCATAAGATGTATCGGCAGCTTGAGAAATGCAATAAAGAAATGCTTGAATTAAAGCGGAGTTGTGAGAATTATAATTATGAGGATGAAATGTCCATTGCACCTTTTGTAAGGGCACTGATGAAGCTCTCCTCCATTATTGAGGATTATCTGGAAGAGAATGAAGAAAGTACCATCAAAGGTCAGGTCCTGGATTTTTATTTTGAAATTTCCCACTTCCTGTTGATCCATGAGAAACTGGATGAGAATTATGTGATTTACACACAGATGGAATCAGATGGCGGATTTTGTCTGAAGCTGTTTTGTGTAAATCCGTCTGCGAATTTAAGGGAATGCATGATGAGAGGCAGGAGCAGTATCTTATTTTCGGCAACCTTTCTGCCTATTCAATATTATAAAAGGCTTTTGGGGGCAGAAGAAGGGGACTATGAGGTTTATGCCAAAACGGTTTTTGATTCTTCCAAAAGAGGACTTTTCATTTCAAGTGATGTAACCAGTAAATATAATAGACGTTCGGATATGGAATATTATAATATTGCCAATTACATTTATAAGATCGTTACCAGGCGCATAGGGAATTATATGATTTTCTTCCCGTCATATACTTTCTTGCAGAACGTATATGATATGTTTGCCCGCTATTTTTTAGATGAAGAGAAGATGGAATGCATCCTGCAGGAAGAATATATGAATGAACAAAGCAGGGAGGCTTTTCTTACAAAGTTCAGCCAAAATGAAACAATATCCATGGAGGAACTTCCGGACCTTTCAGAAGTTATCCACATGGACATTGAAGAAGAAAATAGGGCATTGATCGGTTTTTGTGTACTTGGAGGAATTTTCAGTGAAGGAATTGATCTGAAAAATGACAGTCTTATAGGAGCGGTGATCGTTGGAACGGGACTTCCCTTAGTATGCAACGAAAGAGAAATACTGAAGCGTTATTTTGACGAGCAGGGAGAGCAGGGATTTGATTTCGCTTATAAATATCCGGGAATGAATAAGGTGCTTCAGGCAGCAGGAAGAGTCATAAGAACCATGGAGGATATAGGCATTGTGGCGCTGTTGGACGAGCGTTTTCTTAGTCCCTCTTATACCAGAATGTTTCCAAGAGAATGGGATAGATATGAAAAGGTATCACTTGAAAAGGTAGAAAAGAAGATAGAAGATTTCTGGAAGGAATGGATATAGAGTCAATCGATTTTGTGAGCAGATAAAATGAAGGAAAAAATGGAAAATGACGCCGTTTCTTAAGAAAAAAATCGTTAAAAACATAAAAAGTGACATAGATGTCATTGTGGATAACTCTGTGGAAATGGGGGATTTCTTTTGTGTTTACGAATTAAAACATTAAAAAAATGAATGTTTTTCAGTTCAATTTTGCAAGTGAAAAATTCAAAAAATAAAAAATACTATAATGGTCAATTGAGCAGAAGTATGGATTGACTGAGTGAATTAATTCATTATCCAAATAGTATAAACTGACAACTTATGAATGGGCATGGCTGAAGAATTACATTAATTTAAAAGGAATTGTGAGATTCAAATATACATTTATGTAAGAATATGGTATAATAAGCGCAAATTTTGCAGTCTGAAGCATAAGAATGATTACTGATAACGGTAAGATTTCTGTGGAAGAATGGAGGAAATATCATATGTGGGCATATGAAAGTGTTTTTTATCAGATTTATCCCTTAGGATTTGCCGGAGCGCCTTTTGAAAATGATGGTGTCTTAAAGAGCAGGATAAAGAAAGTAGAGGAATGGATTCCTCATATGAAAAAGTTAGGGATCAATGGAATTTACTTTTCGCCTGTTTTTGAATCGGATACCCATGGATATAATACGAGAGATTATAAGAAGCTGGATGTACGCCTTGGAACAAATGAAGATTTCAAAGAAGTATGTAAAAAACTTCATGAGAACGATATTAAAATCATACTGGACGGTGTGTTCAATCATGTGGGACGGGGATTCTGTCAGTTTCAGGATGTACTGAGAAACAGGGAAAACTCTCCCTATCTGAACTGGTTCCATATTAATCTTTCCGGCAACTCTCATTATAATGACGGACTTTGGTATGAAGGATGGGAAGGCAATTATGATCTGGTGAAGCTGAATCTGCAAAACCCTCAGGTGGTGGATCATATTTTGGATGCAGTCAGGTATTGGACAGAAGAATTCGATATTGACGGATTGCGTCTGGATGTTGCGTACTGTCTGGATGAAAACTTTGTAAGGCGTCTGAGGAGCTTTACAGAAGGCTTAAAGCCTGATTTTTATCTGCTGGGAGAAATGCTCCATGGGGATTATAACAGAATGGTCAATGATGGGATGCTCCATTCAGCCACAAACTATGAGTGCTATAAGGGCCTGTATTCCAGCTTTAACAGTATGAACATGTTTGAGATCAATCATTCTCTGCTGCGTCAGTTTGGACCGGAAAACTGGACGCTTTACAAAGGAAAGCATATGTTCTCCTTTGTAGATAACCATGATGTGACCAGGGTAGCAAGTATTCTTACCAATGAGAAGCATCTTCCCCTGATTTATGCCATGGCATTTGGCATGCCGGGAATTCCCTGCGTATATTATGGAAGCGAATGGGGAGCAAAGGCGGACAAGAGAGAAGGAGATCCTGCTCTCAGGGCATGCTATGAAGAACCTATATACAATGAGCTGTCCCAATGGATCACCCAATTGGCACAGGCAAAGAAGAACTCTAAGGCATTGAACTACGGTGACTTCCGTTCAGTGGTTCTTACCAATAAGCAGTGTATTTTTGAAAGAAAGACTGAGGGCGAAAGAGTTCTGGTGGCTGTCAATGCTGACAGTGAAGCGTATACGGCTCACTTTGACGCAGGCTGCGGAAAGGCAGTAGATTTGATCAGCGGCAAGGAGCATGACTTTGGCGGGGGAAGCACACTGCCTCCTTACAGCGCTTACTTCTGGAAGATGGAGAGGTAAAGCATTAACTAAAGTGTTAACGGATACAAAAAGCATAGAAGCTTTTTGATATAAATAATAATTTAAGGAGGATTATTAAAAATGGCAGCAATTCAAAACTTTTTCTACTCTATCATGCAGCAGGTTCCAAATGTGATTTATGCAGCTATCCTGCTTGTTATTGCCTTCGTGGCAGCAAAGATAGTGAAATCACTGGTAATTAAGCTTTTAAAAGCGGTTCATGCAGAAAACTTTTTAAGCAAGTTAGGTGTAAAGGACACAGCAACAAACAGTTCTATTGAATTTGTGGCAAAGCTGGCCTATTTTGTAACATTCCTGTTATTCTTACCCGGTGTGCTGGATAAACTGGGAATGGAAAGTGTTTCCTATCCTATTACAAGCATGGTAAATTCATTCCTTGCATTTATCCCCAAATTTGTAGCAGCAGGCATTATTGTAGCAGTAGGTATTTTTGTTGCAAATATTGTGAAAGAACTGTTGATTCCTGTTCTGAAAGCGATTAAGGTAGATGCTCTTCAGGAAAAGGCCGGGATTGAAGCATCTGAAAATGCTTATTTTTCCCACATTATTGCTAATGTTGTTTACGGTATTATTATCCTGATCGTTATTACATCAGCTCTTGATCAGCTTGGTATTGCAGCTGTTTCCGTACCGGCAAATGCTGTTGTAACAGCAATCTTTAATGCAATTCCCAGTATTTTCTGTGCAATCGTGATCATTGCAGCAGGTGCATTTATTGCAAAGCTGGTAGCTAAACTGCTGGAAAACTTACTGGCAGGCATTGGTGCAGATTCCTTTATCGAGAAGCTGACAGGCAATGCAGGTAAGAAGATCGTGATTTCCAAACTCATCAGTGCAGTTGTAAAGTATGTTTTGGTAATTATTTTCCTGGTACAGGGAATCAATGTCCTTAACCTTCCGATACTGACAGAGATCGGTGCAGCAGTTATCGCTTATCTGCCGGCAGTTTTAAGCGCAGTGATTATCCTGGCAGTAGGCATATTTGCAGGCAATACAGCAGAAGCTGCTCTTGCAAAGAAATTCCCTTCAGCTAAAGCAGGTGCACTGGCAGCTAAAATTGCTATTTATATACTGGTAGCTTTCCTCTGCTTAAGTCAGCTGGGCGTTGCAACAGCGATTGTTGAAACAACATTCATCCTGATCGTTGCAGCACTTGGCATTGCATTTGCAGTGGCATTCGGTGTAGGCGGACGCGGATTTGCAGCAAATGCCCTTGATAAATTGGAAAAGAAAATAGATGATAATGAAGCTGAAGATAAATAAGCATTCTGAAGATACATAAGCAAAGGGGCTGTTGCAAAAGTAGATAAATAATCTACCGGAGCAATGGCTTCCTTTTTGTGTCAGGAAACATTATATCATAAATCTGCGATTTATGATCGTCATTCGCCGCTCGCCGAATGAGTAAACTCATTCTTCTCGCTAACGCTCATTATATCATAAGAGATATGTCATCTCCAAATTTTCATCATTAGATTGGCAGGGGATTTTAATGACTTTTATAACTATGTCTGCTATAATAAATTAATAAACACGGCACATTAAAATAAAAAGGAGTTGTGGCTCATGGTTTATCCTTATATGATTTTGGCAGATGGAACGGAAATTGTGCATACACAGGTTTTTGAAGAGGATGGCATCCAAAAGGTGGAAGTCCACTTTGAACGTCCTACGGAAGATGGGTTTGATACTGCAAGATGTCAGTTACCTTCCTATACATGGCTGATAAAGGAAGGCTTTTCAGAGAATGAAATGAAGCTGTTTGACCAGATGATGCACAGCAACGCTCATTTATTTTATAAATATGGAGCAAATGGGGGTGTGCAGATTGCCTAGTATTTTTACTGTTGGAAATCATTCAGGCGCAATATTTTCTGATATGTGCGGAATGGAAACGTCACTTTAAAACAGATGATATCAGGTTCTACTGCTAAATGGAAAAAGTCAGGGCTGTTGCAAAAGTAGATAAATAATCTACCGGAGCAATGGCTCCCTTTGTTTTGGGAATTGAAGCAGTTTTACTCAAAAAATGGGCATAAGGAAAGGAGAATTTTATGAATACTGCAGTTTCAACATTAAATCTTGCAGATTATGATGTCCGGCAGAATGTTATTCAGACACAACAGATTCAGGAAATATTTGATGAGGCAGATCGGTTGGGTGGACTTACAGTAGTATTTCCGAAAGGAACATATATTACCGGAACGATTGATATAAAGAGTGCATCGGTTTATTTGGAAAAGGGCAGTGTGTGGAAAGGGTCGGGGAATCTGGAGGATTATTATCCAAATGGTTTCGCACATAATGAAATGCACCAGACAACCTGCCTGATTTACAGTATGCATCATAATGACATTTCAATCTCCGGAAGTGGGACTATTGATTTAAACGGAGATTCTTTCTATGACTTAAAGGATCCCAACATTCCGGATTATGGCATGGAATTGTCAGAAGAACAGATAGAAGAATGTCCCCGTAAAATTGGTGGAAGACCTTCGCAGCCTATTTTTTTCTTACAGTGTCAGAATATTGTGATGGATGGGATTACCATTTGTAATGCACCTTGTTGGACAGTGTCATTCCATGATTGTGAAGATATCCGGCTGACCTATTTAACCATTAGAAATAGAACAAATCTTCCAAACAATGATGGTATGCATTTCTGTGGCTCACGAAATGTTGTCATTCACGGGTGCAGGATAAAAGCGGGAGATGACTGTATTGCATTGTCTTCGATTACAGATTGGAATAAGGCGTGTGAAAATTTTGTGATTTCGGATTGCATTATGACCTGCTCATCTAAAGCGATTGTACTTGGGTATTCACACAGCATTGTTCGAAATATTACAATTTCTAATTGTGTCATATACGATAGTCACAGAGGAATCTGCGTAATGGCCATACCGGGAACAGGTTTGGTCGAACATGTTCTGATTCAAAATGTAAAAATTGACACCCGTGTGAGAGCTGGAAATTGGTGGGGAAATGGGGAAGCGATAGCTCTGTTTGCAGCGTATCATGACTTGCCGGGTTATGAGGGTGTTCAACCCACAAAGCGTTTTGATATCAGTATTCGGGATATTAGAATCAGCAATGTAAGTTGTATCAGTGAAAATGCCATTGCCGTTATAGGAGAAAATGGATGTGTGGAAGATATTTGCTTTGACGGTATCTATTTTGAAAAGAAGGATAGCGCCAACAGATATTTAAAAGGAGATCGAAGGATCGATGTCAGTCCTTCTGAAAACATTTATGATATGCCTGAAGGTGGCGAATACTGGTTTTTTGAATATGGAGGAAAGAATGTAACTTATAAAAATGTGGATATAAAACCTTATCACGGCATTGTTCTTCAGGCAATTTCCGTGGCCGATGATTAAATGTAGCGTAAAACAAGAATATTTTAAATATATGTATTGACAAAATAATATTATATGCCATATAGTATGTATATCAACAGCAATATTATATGGCATATAATATTATAGAAAGGAGAGGAAGCTATGGTTTTTAATACGGGAGCAGCGCTGCTTGACGCCATTGTGCTGGCAGTAGTGTCCAGAGAGCCTGATGGTGCATACGGTTACAAAATAACCCAGGATGTTAGACAGGTGATCGAGCTTTCAGAATCCACACTTTATCCTGTACTCAGGCGTTTACAAAAGGATGAGTGCCTTGAAGTCTATGATATGGAATGTGCCGGCAGAAACCGGAGATATTATAAAGCAACGGAAAAGGGACGGCTGCAGCTGAACTTATATGAAGGCGAGTGGAGAAAATATTCTGCAAAAATCAACAGTATTTTTGAGGGAGGAATGAGAATATGAGCAGATGGGAATTTATGAGGCAGCTGGAAGAACTGCTTTCCGACATCTCACCGTATGAAAGAGAAGAAGCTCTTCAATATTATAATGACTATTTTAATGATGCAGGCAGAGAGAATGAGGAGGCTGTCATTGAGGCATTAGGGAGTCCTCAGCAGGTAGCCCGGATTGTAAAAGACGGACTTAGTGAAAACGGAAGCCAGGGAGAATTTACGGAAAAAGGCTTTACCAGCAGTGTATCGGAAGAAAAGAAAAATGAAATTATAAAAGGAACGGTGACCGGAGGCGCGAAAGAAAAAAATCCGGGTTATGTGCCGCCTTATGAAAGCGCATCATTTAAGGATGATGCAAGACAGCAGGAAAAGCAGGAAAGTGTCATAAAAAGTTCTCAACCTCAAAAAGAGGGAATGCCTACATGGGGAATTGTTCTGATTGTTTTGGGATGTATCTTATTGTCGCCGGCAATTGTGGGATTGGCAGGCACGGTTTTGGGAACGATATTTGCAATAATGCTTGCACTGCTGGGAATTGTTCTGGGGTTTGGGATTGCATCAGTAGTGCTTCTTGTAGTGGCAGTCGCCCTTGTTGTGGGAGGTATTGCATGTGCCATTGTGGCTCCTTTAAGAGCCATAGGGCTGATAGGAGGCGGATTTATCTGTGCAGCCATCGGCATTTTATTTATGGTACTGGTAGTTTTTATTGCAGGCCAGTGTATTCCCGGAATATGCAAGGGAATTGCCTATATCTTTAGAAGTATATTTGGTAAAAAGGAGGAGGCAAAAGCATGAAAAAATTTGCGATGACCAGTCTGTCAGTGGCAGGGATCTTACTGCTTATAGGCGGCATCCTCGCCATGATCAGCAGTGTAGTGGGAGGATACCGGTTTTCAGTACTGGCAAGAGAAATAGAATTAGATGATAAAATCGAATATTTTATTGATGATGTGGGGGAAGCAGTGTATGATTCCACACACGGAAGATGGGGACATCTGAAAGATCATTCTCATAGTGGCCATTATTCAGGAATAGTATCCGAAATACAGGAGCAGGTAGATGCCGGAGAAGTCAGAAAAATAAAAATGGAAGTAGGCGCCGGTACTTTTATCGTAGAGGAGAAGGAAGCTAAGGATGATAAAATTGATATTGCAATTTCGGGAATAGGAGACTGTAGTTATTATATGCAGGGGGATACACTCCACATAGAAGGTTTCAAGGGACTGAAATGGACAGATTCATCCAGTTTTAATGAAAACCGGATAGAGGTATGGGTTCCAGCCGGCAGCAGTCTGGATGAGGTGGAAATGGAAATAGGAGCGGGAACCATGAATATTTGTAACCTCAGTATCAATAAACTGAAAACAGAGGTAGGAGCCGGAACCCTTTTCTTAGATAATATGGAAATCAAACAATTATCGGTGGAAGTAGGAGCCGGGAAGATGGAAGCTTTCGATACCGTTGTTACAGATGCAGAGCTTTCCGTAGCTATGGGAGAATGTACGTACAATGGTGATATTACAGGAAATCTTGATGCTGAATGTGCTATGGGAAGCATGTTGTTTATGCTTGCAGGAAATGAAACGGATCACGACTATGAAATTGAATGCGATGCAGGAAACATTAAAATAGGAAGTTTTTCCGTTACAGCCTTTGCATGTGAAAAGACTATTCACAACCACGCAGCAAGCAAATATGAAATAAACTGTGGCATGGGAGATGTTACAGTAGAGTTTGAAGATTAGGAGGGAAAGGTTATGATCACAATTTTCACTATTTTGTTATTGTTTTTTATAATGGGAATCTGCTCTCTGTGTTTTCACTTAGCAGGAGGGATCCTTAAGCTGGCATTTAAGTTGATGATCTGTCTGCCCTGTGCGCTTTTGTGTGCAATAGCAGGAATTGTTATGTGTTGTACGCTGGTTTTGATTCCGCTGGGGATTGGATGTTTTCGCATGGCAGGAGGACTGCTGAATCCTTTCCGGGCCTGTTTTCTTTAAAAGGTCTTTGCAATGAGATGAAAAAGGCTGCCAAAGGGCAGCCTTTTGTATGTTCTGTAAAGAGGTTTGCGAAGTAGCCATCATTTATTTAATGCTGCGTGGGGCTGCTTAACTGAAAGAACAATCCCGCTTTTTTCAGAGCAGGGCGCAGCGCCATATAAACCGCTACGGAAACGATGGTAGATGTGACGGCATTAATGGAAGTGGAAGCTACATTCCAGGCCAAAGTCAGTTCAGCGGCAGGTTTACCTAAAACTATCAGTTTATAGAAATATCCTACTAAGGGATCAAAAATCACATTGAATAAAAGTCCCAAAGCGGCAGCTGCTATACTAAAGATGAGTACTTTCTTTTTATCTGTTTCTATAGAAATTTTTCCGATTCTGTGGGCAATCAGTCCGGAAATCAGACCAATACACAATTTAAGAATAAAAGTTTTAGGAGCATATACAATATATTGAGGATCCAGCAGATCGGCAATAGTCATTCCGATAGCTCCTCCTAAGCCACCGTATAGTCCGCCTAAAAGCAGCGCTCCGATCACGCAAATGGCATTTCCTAAATGGATGGAAGTGGCATCACCTCCGGGGAGCTGTATTCTGATCTGCAGGAAGGTAAATACCACATAAGATAAAGCGGCCATAAGTCCTGTTAGTGCTATTTTCTGTGCTGTTTGGTTTTTCATAATCATTATCATCCTTTCTTTTGGCCTATGTTGCTGTTAGACATAAGTATACTCAGAAGTGGCATTATAAAAAGTGCCAAATCATGATTTATTGACAGTGCCAGTTGAAAGAATGTGCAGATTGGTGTAGTATAAATTGAAATTAGGTGAGTGTGAGAATATTCTGAAAATATATTCCGCTCAAATCCTATTGCACAAAAAAGGTTTGTGCAATGGAGTGCGCACGAATTCTTTTGTCCAATCTGACAGTATCAATTTAAATATTGGCTTTTTGATCCTTGAACCATGATAAAATGAAAAAAAAGAGGAGACTGCTGAAATGTGGAAAAATAATGGATTAAGCAGCAGTACGCTGAAAATAATTGCTATAATATCCATGCTGACAGACCATACAGCTGCGGTTTTACTTAGCAGCATACTTACAGGAGATGCATTTTATAAGGTAAACTGGATCATGCGCTATTTCATAGGCAGATTTGCATTTCCCATCTATTGTTTTTTATTAATAGAGGGCTTTCAAAGAACCGGCAGCAGAAAAAAATATGCTATCCGTCTTTTCCTTTTTGCGCTCCTTTCCGAAATCCCTTTTGACCTTGCGTTTCATGGAAAAATATGGAGCATGGAAGGGCAGAATGTATTTTTCACGCTGGGGCTGGGTGTGCTCATGATGGTGGGAATGGACTGGATTGAAAGGAAATATAACAACATATGGGCTGTACATATTGGCAGGGGGTTGATTTTTTTGGTGACAGCAGTGATATCTGAGCTGATCTTCTGTGACTATGGAGCCCATGGAATCATAGCTATTGCCCTGCTTTATTTATTCAGAAGAAGCAAAACGGAACAGATGATTGCAGGATGCGTTGCATTTGTATGGGAAGTCACGGCGCCTATTGCATTCCTTCCCATTGCTTTTTATAATGGAAAAAGAGGACTTAATTTTAAGTATGCCTTTTATGCATTTTATCCCATACATTTACTTCTTTTATATGGAATAGGAAGGGGCTTTCTATGGAACAGTTACATTTAGCGGAATTATTTGATGTAGAAATTCTTCAGCAGCTGCAGGATTCTTTTTTCAATGCGTTGGGAATAGCTGCAGGAATCCTGGATGAAAAGGGAAAGGCACTGACAAAACGCATCTTTCCTTGTGAATTTTGTTCTAAATATACCAAGTTATCAGAAGAAGGAGCCAAAAGATGCTTGCTTTGTGACAAGCAGGGGATAGAATCGGCAAAGCAGCAGGGCAAACCTTTAATATATACCTGTCATGCGGGTCTGATGGACTTTATGGTGCCAATCATGCTGGAAGGACAGCTTTTAGGATGTTTTACAGGGGGACAGGTACTGCTAAAACCTTTGTCGGAAGAAAAAGTCCGGGCTTATGCAGAAGAATTAGGTATCGATCCGAAAGAATATGCAAAAGCAGCCAAAGAGATTCCCGTTATGTCCAGAGATAAGCTGGAGAGCATGGCCAATCTCTTATATGATATAGGGAAAGTGTTTTCCCGTATGGCATATAACCAGTATGTAGCATTACAGGTAAGCGGCGAGATGGAAAGAGAGGCTCATATGAAGTCGGATTTTCTGGCAAATATGAGTCATGAGATCCGAACCCCTATGAATGCAGTGATCGGCATGGCGGAAATGGCTCTTAGAGAGGAACTGCCGCCGGCTGCCAGAGAGTATATTAAACAGATCATGGCGTCCGGCAATACACTGCTGGCAATTATTAATGATATTCTGGATTTCACAAAGATAGAATCAGGAAAAATGGATATTAACATGGTGGAATACGAACCTCTTTCCATCATAAGGAATGTTGCCAATATCATTATGGCCAGAATCGGTGATAAGAAGTTGGAATTTGTGGTGGATATGGCGCCGGATCTTCCTAAGTGGCTGATGGGAGACAGCATCCGCATTCAGCAGATCATTATGAATCTGGCTAATAACGCAGTGAAATTTACGAAAGAAGGTTGTGTTTATCTTTCTATCGGCTATGAGAATAAATCGGAGCGGGAGATCTTGCTGAAGGTATCTGTCAAGGATACAGGGATCGGAATAAAAAAGGAGGATATGGGAAAATTGTTCCAATCTTTCCAGCAGGTAGACAGTAAGCGAAACCGTAATATTGAAGGCACCGGTCTGGGACTTGCCATTTCCAAGCAGCTGGTGACATTGATGAATGGACAGATCAGGGTAGAAAGTGAATATGAAAGGGGAAGCTGTTTTTCCTTTGAGGTTCCTCAGTTTGTTATAAATGATGCACCTTTAGTAGAAATAAAGCAGGATCAAAACCCCGTTAAAGCGGTAGGTTTACTGTGTAAGAATAGCTATGTTATCAGAAGCATGAAGAAGATATTTGAGCAGCTGCAGGTAGAGTGTATTTTGGTACATAAGCCGGAACATCTAAAGCTCCTGGAGGAAAAGGAAGCAGAGTTTCTGTTTATGGAGAGCGACTGTTATTCAGATCAAATGCAGGAGTTTATGGCAGCCCATTTACAGATGACAGGGGTGCTTATGACAGGGTTCAAAGAAAAGACGGATATCAATCCGGCAAATATCATAGCGGTGCGCAAACCTCTTTACGTATGGAATGCAGCCAAAATACTGGCTCATGAAGATCTGTACGGAATGGAAGAAGATCTGGAAGAGAATTTTGAGTTTATTGCTCCGGATGCGGAAATCCTTATTGTGGATGATAATGAACTTAACCTCACAGTGGCAAAGGGATTGTTAGAACCGTTACAGATGAAGATCGATAAGGCAACCAGCGGCAGACAGGCAATTGAAATGATAGAAAAGAAGCATTATGATCTGATATTTATGGATCATATGATGCCGGAAATGGATGGAATAGAAGCTACCCATATTATCCGCAGTTATCATGAAGGATATGACAATGTGCCTATTATTGCGCTGACTGCCAATGTGATGGAAGAAATGAGATCAATGTTTCTGGTAGAGGGGATGAATGATTTCGTTGCAAAACCCATTGAACTGAATGCAATTGTAGCCAAGTTAAAACAATGGCTTCCTGCCTCCAAAATATGTAAGATAGAAGGAAGTAAAAAACAGGAGGATTTTGCAGAGCTTGCAGCTCAAATAGGTATTCCGGAATTAGATGTAGAGTTGGCCCTTAAACTGGCGGGAAGTGAGAAGCTGTTCTGGCAGATATTGAGGGAGTATGTCAAAATGATTCCAAGAAAAGTACAGCTTTTACAGGATCAAAGCAAGATACAGGACTGGGAGAACTATACCATAGAAACTCATGCATTAAAGAGCACCTCCAGGCAGATAGGGGCATTGGAGCTTTCAGAGCTGGCTGCGAAAATAGAAAAGGCCGGGAAAGAAAATGATATTGCATTCATTCTTGCCCATCACAAGGAACTGATAGAAAAATATCAATCTTATCAGTCGATTTTAGGAAAATACATCAATGATCCGCAAGAAGAAAAGTACCCTAAAACCCATTACAATGCAGAAAAAATAAAGAACTGCCTTTTCGATATGGAGGATGCCGTTGATAATCTGGATATAGATGCCATGAATCAGGTGATAGAACAACTGAAGAGTATGGAGCTTTTGGATAAGGAGAAGCAGTACTTTATGGAAATGAGCGAAGCTGTAGAAGAGATCGATGTTGAGGTCTGTGAAGCAGTTGTAGAGAAATGGAGACAATTGCTTGAGCAGAAATGATAAAGGAGGTTGATTTCAATGCTTCAAGAGAAATCATGCCGGCGTAAAAAAAGCAGCGTTTTTATTCTTATGCTGCTTATGGCAGGGATGCTCACTTCATGCAAAGACAGCCGGGAGGAAGAAAATAAGGAATCTCTTATAATCAAAAATATTCCTGAACAAGAATTTACAGTGGAAGATACCGGCAGCGTAACAGAGGAACTTCCGGTTTCTGAAAAGAAAGAGGAAGCTGATCCTGAAGAAAACGGTATGAAAGAAAAGTTTGGGGAAAACTGTATTGCAGACCAGACCTTTGAAGTTGAACTCAGTGAATACAGCGGAAAGGTTTATTTCGTGCCATTTGCTCCATCAGAAGACGGACAGGCTTTTTCCATACAGATCATTCAGAATGGAGAGACTCTTACACAAATAAATCCCTATGTTCCCGATGGAATATCAGAAAATGGATTTACCAGTCTGGATGCAGCAGCTTTTTATGATGTGAATTATGACGGCAATACAGATATTGTGATGATCGAAACTTACGGCAGTACAAGCTTTGCGGCTGTTTATTACGGTTTTGGCAAGGACGCTGAGGACTCTGCAAGAAAATTTATGCCGGAGAGGCAGCTTTCCGGGGTCATATCAAAGGGCGTCAGTACTTTGACCATTCCGGAAATCCGCAATTTCCTTTCAGACGGAAAGAAAAACGGCCAGTTTTCCAGCTATGGAGAAGCATACAGGGCAGTAAGCCGGTTGTGTCAGCTGGAAAGTGAAGGAGCAATGGAATACAATTTAATTTATGTGGATGAGGACGATATTCCGGAGCTGGCAGCGGGAATATCCGGCTATTATGTGAGTCTGTATACATACCATGAGGGAACAGTGCATACGCTGATGGATCAGTGGGGATATGGCGCAATGGGGAATGTAGGATATGAATATTCGCCGAGGAAGAACAGTCTGAGAAATTATAATACGGATTATGCCGGAGCTATTCTGTATACCACCTATATGACTATAGGCAGCAGTTATTCCATAGATATAGAAGCTTCATTAGTAACATACAATTTTGATGATGTGAACGAGAACGGTATGCCTGACGAAGATGAGATGGGAAGTATGGGATTATACAGTATCACTTATATGGATGGCGTGGAGATCAAATATGATGAAAGCATACCCTGTGATGCAGGAGGATATGAGTATATTGATACTACCATGAGCAGGGAAAACTTAAATGCGGAATTAGAGGGGAAATAGAAAATAAGAGTTATTGACATTGTTTTCCATGTCAGAATATAATAGCAAAAGATAATGAGGGGACACCAAATAAGACAGGAGAGGGAAAGGCATGAAAAGATATTGGAAATATATAAAACCGTATTTATCGGCTTTTATATGCGGTCCTATATTTATGATCGTGGAGGTTATAGGGGAAATACTGCTGCCAAAGTTTATGGCTAATATCATAGACATTGGAGCGGCACAGAGGAATATTCCGTATATTATCGGAATGGGAGTTGTTATGATTTTGACCGCCTTTGCCATGATGGCAGGAGGAATCGGAGGAGCTTATTTTGCTGCCAAAGCGGCTATCAGCTTTTCATCAGATTTAAGAAGCGATGTATTTGACAGAGTACAGAAGTTTTCCTTTGCCAATCTGGATCGTTTCAGCACAGGCTCCCTGGTCACGAGGCTGACTAATGATATTACCCAGGTGCAGAACCTGATCAACATGGCTCTTCGGATGATGCTGCGGGCTCCCGGTATGCTGGTTGGCGCTTTGATCATGGCCTTTATGATGAATGCGCAGCTGGCAGTGGTGATTGTTGTAGTAATACCGATTCTGGTAACTCTGATAGCTTTAGTCATCAGAACAGCATTCCCCAGATTTGAAATCATGCAGAAAAAACTGGATGTTCTGAACTCTAGTATTCAGGAAATGCTGACCAATGTACGGGTTATCAAATCTTTTGTAAGAGGTAGTTACGAAGAAGATAAGTTTGCTAAGGCTAATGAGGATCTGAAAGAGTCCAGTTTAAGAGCTTTTAAGGTAGTTATCCTGAATATGCCTATTATGATGCTGATGATGAATGCCACTACCATGGCTGTGGTATGGTTTGGTGGAAAGCAGATTCTGGCAGGAAAGATGCCGGTAGGTAATCTGACAGCATTTACCACTTATATTGTGCAGATATTGATGTCTCTTATGATGCTTGCCATGGTGCTTTTGCAAAGTTCAAGGGCATTGGCATCCTTGCACAGGATTACGGAAGTTCTGGATACAGAAATCGATCTTACGGATGAAGGCTGTAGTTTTCCCGAAAAATTAGTGGAAAGCGGCAAAGTGGAATTTAAGGATGTCTCTTTCCGCTATTATAAAGATAATAAAGAAAAAGTTCTTGACAGAATCAGCTTCTGTGTAGAGTCAGGACAGATTCTGGGTATTATCGGTTCCACAGGAAGCGGTAAGACCACTTTGGTACAGATGATACCAAGGCTCTATGATGTGGATGAAGGAGAAGTGCTGGTAGACGGTGTAAATGTTAAAGACTACTCCCTAAGGAACCTGAGGAATGGGGTAGGCATGGTTCTGCAGAAAAATGTACTATTTTCAGGTACCATCATGGAAAACCTTATGTGGGGAGATGGGGATGCTTCGCAGGAGGAGATCACGAAGGCAGCCAGGAGCGCACAGGCAGCGCCTTTCATTGAATCTTTTACGGAAGGATACGAGACAGAATTAGGACAGGGAGGAGTCAATGTTTCCGGCGGACAGAAGCAGAGACTTTGCATTGCAAGGGCTTTGCTTAAGAAACCCAGGATATTGATTTTGGATGATTCTACCAGTGCAGTGGATACGGCAACGGAAGCTAAGATACGGGAAAGCTTTGCGGGAACATTAAAAGATACCACGAAAATCATTATTGCCCAGAGAATTACCTCCGTAATAGAGGCGGATACCATATTAGTGCTTGACGAAGGAAGTATTGTGGGTATGGGAACCCATGAAGAGCTTCTGCAAAAATGTGAAGCTTACCAGGAAATCTATTATTCACAGATGGATAAGGAGGTGAGCGCATCATGAAGCAGGAAAAGCTTGCATATTATCAGAAAAAGTATGAAAGCCGGTTAAAGCCGGCCAGTGATGAATCACTTCAGGGACAGTCCAGGCCTAAAGGACCGGGACACGGGCCTGCAGGCAGAATGGCAGTAGGCAAACCTAAGAACGTAAAGAAGAATGTGGCCAGACTGTTTGGCTATATTTCCGAGAGCAAATGGAAATTGGGAATTGTTGTTCTTTGTATTATCAGCGGTACGGCAGCTAATTTGGCAGGCTCTTATATGCTAAGACCTATTATCAACGGACTGACTTCACCGGAAGGCAGCGTTGCCACTTTATTTAAGGGCATTCTTATGATGCTGGGTATTTATCTGATAGCAGTAGCAGCTCAGTATCTGCAGCAGAGAATTATGATTTCAGTATCACAGAATGCTATTCAGAAGCTCCGTAACGATCTCTTTAAGAAGATTCAGAAACTGCCGGTGCGCTATTATGACACCAATAATCATGGTGATGTAATGAGCCGGTTTACCAATGATGTGGATGCAGTGGGAGAGATGTTGAACAATACGGTAGTACAGCTAATATCAGGCACCATTAGTATTGTGGGTACCTTTGCCCTGATGCTGTATACCAATGTATGGCTGACTCTGATTACGATTATTATGATTCCCGTTATGCTAAAGGCAGTAGGATTTGTAGGTGGCAAAAGCAGAAAGTACTACAGAGCCCAGCAGGCGGCAATCGGTACATTAAACGGTTATATTGAAGAAACGGTAACAGGTCAGAAAGTAGTTAAGGTATTTTGTCATGAGGACAATGCCAGGGAAGAATTTGAATATCTTAACCGGGATCTGCGGAAAAAGCAGATCAATGCCCAGTTCTTTGGCGGCATTATGGGACCGGTCATGGGCAACTTAAGTCAGGTCAACTATTCCCTGATAGCCTGTATCGGCGGCATTTTCTGTGTGCTGAGAGGATTTGATCTCGGCGGACTTACGGTATTTGTAAATTATTCCAGACAGTTTTCACGGCCTATCAATGAAGTGGCTATGCAGGTCAATACTATTTTTTCCGCATTGGCAGGTGCAGAGCGCGTATTTGCAATTATGGATGAAGCACCTGAAAGGGAAGATGTGGAAAATGCCATTAAAATCGAAGAAAATGTAGAAGGCAGAACGTGCTATGTGATTCCTAAGAAAAACGGACTGGTGAATAAGGAAGGATTCTTAGAGGATATTGTTAAAGAAACAGAGAATGCATACTACAAGGAAGTAAAAGGCGGAGTGAAGCTGAATGATGTGACTTTTGGATATAATCCGGATAAGACAGTTTTAAAGCATATATCACTTTATGCTAAACCGGGACAGAAAATTGCCTTTGTAGGCTCTACCGGCGCCGGAAAAACTACCATTACCAATCTGATCAACCGCTTCTATGATATTGATGCAGGAAGTATAGTCATAGACGATATACCTGTGACAGAACTGGAAAGAGATTCTCTGCGCAGGAACATTGCCATGGTTTTACAGGATACACATTTATTTACGGGAACGGTTCGTGACAATATCCGTTATGGAAGGCTGAATGCCACAGATGAAGAAGTGGAGCAGGCAGCCAGAATGGCCAGTGCCCATTCATTCATTATACGGCTTGAACACGGATATGATACAATGCTGGAGGGAGACGGAGCTAACTTAAGCCAGGGACAGCGGCAGCTGATCAATATAGCAAGAGCTGCTATTTCCAAGGCTCCCATACTGATTCTGGATGAAGCTACCAGCTCTGTAGATACTAGAACGGAAAAGCATATTGAAAAAGGAATGGATCGTCTGATGGCCCAGAGAACCACCTTGGTTATTGCTCACAGATTATCCACAGTAAGGAATGCCAATGCAATCATGGTTCTTGAAAATGGAGAAATCATCGAGCGTGGAGACCATGATGATCTGCTTAGGCAAAAGGGACGGTATTATGAATTGTATACCGGATTAAGCGAGCTGGATTGATCTATCAGGAAATGCGGAAGGAACCGTTAACCAAAAATATCAAAATAATGTTGGGAGGTAGGAGTTATGTATTACGAGAATAAAATTTTTGTTGGAAAATCGGGAGATGAGGAAATTTATATCTATCCTAAGATGGCAAACAGGCATGGCATGATTGCAGGCGCTACGGGAACAGGAAAGACAGTAACGCTGAAAGTTCTGGCAGAGTCCTTCAGTGATGGAGGAATTCCCGTTTTTCTGGCGGATGTCAAAGGGGATCTGGCAGGAATGTGCAGACCGGGGACGGAAAATGAGAATGTGAGAAGCAGAGTGGAAGCTATGGACCTTTTACAGGCAGGCTTTTCCCAGCATGCTTACCCGGTTAACTTTTGGGATGTTTATGGAGAAAAGGGAATGCCCCTTAGAACCACTATTTCAGAAATGGGACCTCTTTTGTTATCCAGGATCCTTGGACTGAATGATACCCAGTCAGATATTCTGACCGTTATTTTCAAAATTGCAGATGATCAGGATCTTCTGCTGATCGACAGTAAGGATCTGCGCTCTATGCTTCAGTATGTAGGCGAGAATGCAAAAGAATTTTCACTTACTTATGGAAATATTTCCAAGCAGAGTCTTGGAGCGATTATCAGAGCAGTCATAGCCCTGGAGGAAGAAGGAGCAGAATATTTCTTTGGAGAACCGGCAGTTAATATAACAGACTGGCTTAGCACGGACTGTAACGGAAAAGGAACGATTCAGATACTGGACTGCCAAAAATTGATCCAAAACCCTGCTATGTATGCTACTTTCCTGCTGTGGATGATTTCGGAACTGTTTGAAACATTGCCGGAAATGGGAGATGGGGCAAAACCCAAAATGGTATTTTTCTTTGACGAAGCTCATCTTTTATTTGATTCAGCGCCCAAGGTACTTCTTGAAAAAATTGAACAGGTGGTGAAGCTGATCCGTTCTAAAGGAGTTGGAATTTATTTTATCACGCAGAATCCCAGGGATATTCCGGACGGTGTTTTGGGACAGCTTGGAAATAAGATTCAACATGCTCTTCATGCATATACCCCGGCAGAGCAGAAAGGCGCCAGGGCAGCTGCCCAGTCTTTCAGGGCCAATCCGGAATTTGATACATATGAGACATTGTTAAGCCTTGGAATAGGAGAGGCGCTGGTTTCCGTATTGGATGAATCAGGAGTTCCCACCATTGTAAAAAGATGCAATATTCTGCCTCCTCAGAGTCAGATGGGAGCTATTGATGATGATATCAGAAAAAATGAAATAGTAAATAATCTTTTGTACAGCAGATATTCGGAAATGATAGACAGGGATTCTGCTTATGAATTCCTGCAGAGGAAAGCTTTAGCAGATGCAGAGGAAGCAGAGGAAGCTGCAGCAGAAAAGCAGCGTCAAAAAGAAGAAGCGGCTGCTCAAAAACAGCGGGAAAAAGAAGAAGCTGCAGCTCTGAAGCAGCAGGAGAGAGAAGCTGCAACAGCGGAAAGACAGAAGCAAAGAGAAGCAGAAGCTGCCAGGAAAGCAGCGGAAAGACAGGAAGCAGCAAAGGAGAGAAAGGTAAAGACAGCTGCCAAAAGCGTAGCAAGCTCCGCAGCAGGCACTATAGGCAGAGAGCTGGGGAATAACCTCGGCAAGTCTGTAGGCGGCAGCTTTGGCAAGAAGCTGGGCGGCAATGTAGGTGCATCTCTCGGAAGAGGAATTTTAAGCACTTTATTTAAATTATAAAACAGAGAGACTGAGTTATTATAAAAAGGAGCCTGATGGCTCCTTTTTGTTGTAATAGAATAAATGTAATGATGATATGTTTATGCTCCTGAAAGCTGAAGGATTTTTTCCATATCGGCAATTAATCCCTTGGAATAGTTTTCAGCTTCCCAATAGATTTGTTCAGCTTCCTGATAGGAGCCTCTTTCAATGGCATTCATAACGGAAGCACCGTATGTGTGGAATCTTTTATGTTTGGCGCCTAAACCTTCCCATATTGGAAGAACCTCCGGTATGCCCGGCGTCATAGCGTAATAAAAATGTCCGAATCCGCATTTGGTGGAATCCAGCTGCAGGGGTGTGATGGTCCGCTCAGTTACCATTTTTTTCAGATTACCAAGCCAGGTATGGTGAGAAGAAATGGCATTGTTCATATACTGTGCAAACTCCTGATCTTTCAAATGGAAGAAAGCATCCCTGGTCATGGCGCCCATCTGTTTTACTGTTTCATCCAGTGTTTTTTCTATTTCCACCACAGGTTTTGAAGCTTCCCGCAGTTCGTTACCTACCTGACGCATAAAATGTGAGCTGTCTCTTAGCTGATCTTCCATCTGCGTCATAGAACGGCTGATTTCCTCACTGGCAGTAGCAATGGAACTGATGGATTCATTGACTTTTGAAATATATTGCTGGCTTGTATCATTTATTTCCCATACATTTTTGATCTTATCAGACATGGCAACTAATGAATTAACGGTTTCAGTGGAGCTTTGAACACTTTTTTCAGAAGCGTTTTTCATGCTGGATACAAAGGACCCCATATTCTTGGTGAGTTTTTGTGTTTCTTCTGCCAACTCCCGGATTTCATTGGCTACAACAGAAAAGCCTTTTCCGGCCTCCCCGGCCCGGGCTGCTTCCACAGAGGCATTCAGTGACAGAAGATTCGTCTGCAGGGATATGGAATCAATTCCTTCAATCACATTACTGATGTGACTAATAATGGTGACCAATTCATCCATGTTCTTTTGCATTTCCCGGGAGACGGCTATTGTCTGATCAGAAAGCTGTTTGATAGCTGTCAGTTCCTCCTGACCGGCTTCCATCTTCCGATATACTTCATCCGTCTGGCCGGAAACATGAAGGATAGTATTGGTCAATTCCTCATGTTGATTATTCTGCCTTCCCTTTGAAGTTCCAAAGATAGTTTCAGCAGCGCTTGTTACTTTATGGGATATGTCATTTATTTTTTCTGTCTGATGCTGCATGGTCAGATCAAGTGAACTGATCTGCATAACTGCTTTAATATTTTTTTCAAAAATTTCCGCAAATTGTTTTCTTCCCAGAAACAGCCGCTGATAAATCTTATTCAGTTCCGGTTCTTTAGAATAATCTGTTTCCTTTAATTCTGAAACTGCCCGCATAAGTACCGCTTTTTTTGAGCCAATCGCCATTCGCATACCCTCTTTTCTTTCTTTAGAATTTTAACTGCTTAAGTTCATCATACGGGATTTTAAGGTTTTTGCAAGCCTTTTTTACGATATTTAATAAGCAATCATTTCCAGGTCACCTGTCTGACGTCATTTGCTTTTTCTTGTCATATAAGAGGCAATACTTTATAATGAATGGGTGGACTGAGCTGTTACTACATGCAGCACACCGGTCTGCTTGAAGGAGATGGGGAAAATAGAGGAATATAATCAGTTTTCAAGAACAGAATTATTACTTGGCAGGAAAGCTATGGAGCGTCTTGAAGCCTCCCGGGTGGCCGTATTCGGCATTGGCGGTGTTGGAGGACATGTAGTAGAAGCATTGGCAAGAGGCGGCATTGGCGGGCTGGATCTGATAGACAATGATAAGGTTTGTATGACAAATCTGAACAGACAGATAGTGGCTACTATGGACACTATGGGCAGATACAAGGTGGAAGCCATGCAGGAGAGGATACTTTCTATTAATCCCAATGCGGAAGTGACTGTTCACCCTTGTTTTTTTCTGCCTGAAAATGCCGGGGGATTTGATTTTTCCCTTTATGATTATGTAGTAGATGCAGTAGATACAGTAACGGCCAAGATTGAAATTGTACTTCGTGCACAGGAAAGGGGTATCCCCGTTATCAGCTGTATGGGAACCGGCAACAAGCTGGATCCCTTACGTTTGGAAGTGGCGGATCTGTATGAAACTACTGTCTGTCCGCTTGCAAAGGTCATGCGAAGAGAACTTCGGAAGCGTAATATTGAAAAGCTGAAGGTGGTGTATTCTAAGGAAGAACCGCTGTATCGGGGAAGAGTTCCGGGAAGCACTTCTTTTGTGCCGTCTGTGGCAGGACTTATTATTGCTTCAGAGGTCATTAAGGATCTTGTGCAGTCTGAAAAGGAAAGAACAGTTAAAAGATAGTATGGAGCAGCAAAAAGTAGCGATGGAAAGAAGTATAACAGAAAAAAACGGTATTAGGGATGAGGCAGAAGAATGGTGCAAAGAAGTAGAGCGCAGCATTGTCAAAAAGTACCGTAAAGAAATATGGCGGAAATTTACGAAAGCTATTAATGAATATGAATTGATCAAGGATGGAGACAAGATAGCTGTCTGCATATCAGGAGGCAAGGATTCCATGTTGATGGCCAAGCTTTTTCAGGAGCTGGAACGCCATGGAAAGAAAAATTTTGAAGCAGTATACCTTGTTATGAATCCCGGTTATAATGAGGCCAATGAACAAATGATCTTAAGCAATGCCCAGAGGCTTCAGGTACCCATTACAGTATTTAAAACGGAAATATTCGATGCCGTAGCAGACATTACGGATTCTCCCTGTTATCTCTGCGCTCGTATGAGACGGGGATATCTCTACAGCAAAGCAAAGGAACTGGGATGTAATAAGATTGCTTTGGGGCATCACTTTGATGATGTAATCGAAACGATTCTTATGGGTATGCTTTACGGCGGACAGGTTCAGACCATGATGCCCAAGCTTCACAGTACTAATTTTGAAGGGATGGAACTGATTCGTCCTTTGTATCTCATACGGGAAGAAGAAATCATTAAGTGGATGCATTATAATGAGCTTTGCTTCATCCAGTGTGCCTGCCGCTTTACGGAAAGCTGTGCTGCTCAAAGCGGTATGGAACAAAATTCCAAACGTGCGGAAACAAAAGCACTGATCAGAGAGCTCAGGGAAAGAAGCCCGCATATCGAAAAGAATATTTTCAGAAGTGTGGAAAATGTAAATTTAAGTACCGTTATTGCTTACAAACAGGATGGCATAAGGCATCATTTTCTGGATCAATATGATTCCTGTAAGGAGAGGACAGTCAGCGATGGAACAGAATAGAGAAGCATATGAAAAACTGGAAAGCCTGAAAGCATATTTAAAAGAGCTTAGATCTGTGGCTGTGGCTTTTTCCAGCGGCGTAGACTCCACCTTTTTACTGAAAGTTGCTCATGATGTGCTGGGTGATGAGATAATTGCAGTAACTGCCAGATCCAGCTTTTTCCCCGGAAGGGAGTCAAAGGAAACTATCGACTTTTGTAAGAAGGAAGGTATACGTCAGTTTTTTGTAGATGTTAAAGCATCGGATATAGAAGGGTTTGGACAGAATCCTCCAAACAGATGCTATATCTGCAAAAAATCGCTTTTTACCGGAATAAAAGAAATGGCTGCCCGACAGAATATAGCGGTGGTTGCAGAAGGAACTAATATGGATGATGGCAATGATTACAGACCGGGACTGGCAGCCATTGCAGAATTGGGGATCAAAAGTCCCCTGCGCCATGTTCAGATGACCAAAAAGGACATCAGGATTTTATCAAAGGATATGGGATTACATACATGGGATAAACCTTCTTTTGCCTGTCTGGCTTCCCGGTTCGTATACGGGGAAACTATTACGGAGGAAAAACTCTCTATGGTAGAGCGGGCAGAAGGACTTCTTCTTGATATGGGTTTTTCCCAGATACGTGTAAGAATACATGGACAAATGGCCCGCATTGAGGTATTGCCGAAAGAATTTGACCGGCTGATGAAGACGGAGAACAGGGAAAAGATCATAAAGTGTTTGAGGCAATACGGATTTACTTATGTAACCATGGATTTATCGGGCTACCGCATGGGAAGCATGAATGAAACATTAAATTGTTAGAAGGAGAGGGATTTTATATGAAAGTAGTAAATGCCCCTATGGGTTGGAACAGCTGGGATTGCTATGGAGCTGCCGTTACGGAGGATATAGTAAGAAAAAATGCAAAATTTATGGCGGACAATCTCAGGAAATACGGATGGGAATATATTGTAGTGGACATCCAGTGGTATGAACCCTCTGCCACCAACCATGAATATCATCCCTTTACGGAACTGTGTATGGATGAATATTCCAGACTGATACCGGCGCCTAACAGATTTCCTTCTTCAGAAGGAGGAAAAGGATTTGGACCATTGGCGGAATATGTCCATTCCCTGGGCCTTAAATTCGGCATTCATATTATGCGGGGTATTCCAAGAGAAGCTGTGCATAAAAATATGGCTGTTAAAGGAACAGACAGAACCGCAAGGCAGATTGCCAAAACCGCAAGCATCTGCCAATGGAATACGGATATGTATGGCGTTGATCCTGAAAAAGAAGGGGCTAAAGCTTACTATGACAGCATCTTTGAACTGTATGCTTCCTGGGGCGTGGATTTTATTAAGTGTGATGATATTGCAAGGGAATTTCCCCATGCGCAGGAAGAACTCATTCTGCTTAGTCAGTCTCTGCATAATTGCGGAAGAGATATGATACTTAGTCTTTCACCGGGACCGGCGCCCCTTGAAAAGGCGGAACTGTTTAAACAGATTTCCAATATGTGGCGCATTACCGATGATTTTTGGGATCAGTGGGAGCTTTTGTATGATATGTTTGAAAGGGCGGAAAAGTGGTGCACCCATACAGGCGAAGGCCATTTCCCTGACGCAGATATGCTGCCTATAGGTCCTATCAGACAAGACTATGATAAAGAAAACAGAACAGAATTTACAAACGAGGAACAGATTACCATGATGACTTTGTGGAGTATTTTCCGTTCACCCCTGATGATTGGCGGTGAAATGACGGGATTTGATAAGTTTACCATGGATCTGCTGACCAATGAAGAAGTTTTAAAGATGCACAAAAACGCCAGATGTGCCCATCAGGTATGGAGAAAGGAAATAGAAGGCATAGAGCATATTCTGTGGAGGGCGGCCAGTGTGGAAGGCGGCTGGTATGCAGCCGTATTTAATACAGGAAGCAGTAAGAGTAAAGTACGGATCTCTCTTCGGGAGCTTGAAATACAGGGGAAGGTATCTGCCTGTGAACTTTGGAGCGGTGAAAAGACAGAAGTGGAAAATGTCTTTACTGTAGAGCTGGATCCTCACGGCGCCAAGGCATTTTACCTGAAAAAGGCCAGGAGATTGCAAGGGTTACCCTTCTATGATATACTTGCATTTAGTAAAAATCGTTTGGCAAAATAAGGGAGCAGGTGAAGAAATGAAGGTTTTAATGATTAATGGAAGCCCACGGGCAAAGGGAAATACTTATATAGCTCTTTGTGAGATGGAAAAGGTATTTGCAGAGGAAGGAATCGAAACAGAGATTTTGCATGTAGGGAATAAGGACATACGCGGCTGCATTGCCTGTCAGTTCTGCAAAGAAAAAGGAAAATGCGTTTTTGATGACATGGTAAATGAAGCATCATCTAAGTTTGAAGAATGTGATGGCCTGGTAGTAGGAAGTCCTGTTTACTATGCATCTGCCAATGCAACATTGATTGCTTTTTTGACGAGACTGTTTTACAGTACACCTTTTGATAAGACCATGAAAGTGGGGGCAGGTGTGGTAGCAGCCCGCAGAGGCGGTCTGTCAGCAACATTTGATGAGATCAATAAATTCTTTACTATTTCAGGTATGCCGGTGGCATCAGGCCAATACTGGAACAGTATTCACGGAGCTGCTCCGGGAGAAGCAGCGCAGGATGAAGAAGGGCTTCAGAGCATGAGAACACTGGCAAAGAACATGTCATTTTTGATGAAGAGTATCGCCCTGGGCAAAGAAAAATACGGTCTTCCGGAAAAGGAACCATTCAGGAGAACTAATTTTATCCGATAGAGAAATAAATATTAACAAAAAAGAGGCTCACCTCAGTAAGGTGAACCTCTTTTTTGTGGTATATGCCGATACCTTCTTGACTTATATGGTGAAAATGCTAAGATATAGATACATACAAACTGTTTGTATGTATATTGAGTTGTAAAAGGAGAAGCTATATGAAACATAAAGATTACTATAACGACCAGTATATTCAAGAGTTCTCCGAAAAACTTACTCTTGCAATGCCCTATTTTGACTCCGAAACATTTTCTCAAAGCTTAATTGGTCAGCTAGACGATAAAGAATTGTTTGCACGTTTTGACTGCATAGTAGACGCTATGCAGCAAAGCATGGGGAGCAATTATTCAAAAAACGTTCAAGCCTTTTTTAATGTACTTGGCCCGGAATTGAAAGAGGCAAAAGGAATGTTTAATTTTGGTTGGTGGCTATGGCCTATCAGCAGATATGTTGAAAGATACGGAAATGAAAATTGGGAGTTATCTTTATCATTTTTAAAAGAATTAACAAAGAGATTTACAGGCGAATATGCGATCCGCCCATTACTAAAAGAACACCCGGCAGAAGTAATGGAAGAATTGATTATGTGGACAAAAGATAAAAACGTCCATGTGCGGAGACTCGCAAGTGAAGGTGTAAGAATACGATTGCCCTGGTCACAAAAGTTATTTGTAGCGCTAAATGAATTTGAAAAATATTTTATTATTCTTACAAATTTAAAAGATGATCAGGAAAAGTTTGTGCAAAAAAGTGTTGGAAATAATTTAAATGATTTATACAAAGAAGCACCGGAAAAAGCGGATTATATTATTGTACAATGGAAAAAAACAGGTCAAACTAAAGCGCAGGAATGGATTATTAAGCATGGCATGAGGAATCTAAATTGAAATAAAGCGGAGGTCTTTAGAATGAAAAATGAGGAAGCCAGCTATAGAACTACTTCTAAACTATTAGATATTGCCAGAAAACAATTTACTGAATATGGCTATTTTGATGTGGCATTAGAACAAATAGCAGAAGAGGGAAATGTAACGAGAGGGGCTATTTATCACCATTTCAAAAATAAGCAGGGACTTTTTACGGCAGTGCTGGAATGTGTTCAAAAAGATGTTTCTATGCAAATCGAAAAAATGGCAATGGCAAGTGACGACCCGTGGCAGCAACTTATATTAGGGTGTGTTGGTTTTATAAAAGCAGCCAATGAAAAAGAAAACAAACAGATATTGTTAGTTGACGCTCCGGCAGCGCTGGGCTGGTCTGTTTGGCGGCAAATTGACCAGGAAAATTCAATGAATGTATTACAAGAGCATATTAATGATTTAAAAACATGGGGCTATTTAGGTGATACTGTTGATGCGGAGCTAATGACATATTCTATTTCCGGTGCATTGAACGAATTGGCATTGAATTATGCTCAAACGGAAGCCGCAGATAACGATAATAAAATTATTAACACAATAATACAGTTAGTGCATGGTTTTAAAAAATAAAAAAGAGTTTTGACGGAAGGAATCTTTTGACGATGCAGTGTTGGTTGTCATCACCTACATAGATAACCTATTCCTTCCCAAATCATACGTCAGCTATCGTAAGCCAAGGGCAGTCAGTACAGGGAAGAGAAAAAGCCGGATACCTTGTAGCATCCGAAATTTTCTGATAATATATTCGTATGGGGTGTTGCCGTAACGGTATGGCTGACGGTATTCGGACTGGGTTTTGGCGGTACAAAGAGAGGTGTAACATGGCGAAAAGAATGTTGGATTGTTTTACTTCGGATTTTGAAGGATTTACCAAGGAAGAACTTCTGCAGTCTATCAGAAAGAGTGAGGGACGTACCATTCTTTGTGAAACCATTGGCACTGTGCGTCCTATGCTGGGAGATATCACTAACGCAGAGTTTGTGTCAGCAATGGGTGCAGATATGCTGCTCCTAAATATGTTTGATGTGGTAAAACCGGAAGTCCAAGGCCTTCCGGAAGGGAAAGCGGAAGATGTTATACGTATGGTCAAGCAGTTGACAGGGCGTCCTGTAGGGATAAACCTGGAACCGGTCAAGGCAGGAGAGGACGGGGAAATGTCATCTCTCTGGCAAATGTCCGATGGACGGCGGGCTACTTTGGAAAATGCACAAAGGGCATGTGACATGGGAGTCGATATGATACTGCTGACAGGAAATCCTGGCATGGGTGTTACCAATGAAGCAATTGAAGGAACTTTGAAGCTTTATAGGGAGCATCTGGGAGATAAAGTTATATTAGCTGCCGGAAAAATGCATGCTGCAGGCATTCTTGAGGAAGCTGCGGAAAATATCATGACCAAAGATGATATAAAACGTTTCCGTAAGGCAGGAGCTGATATTCTGCTTTTTCCCGCACCGGCTACTGTTCCGGGGATTACCATGGAATATGTACGGGAGCTTGTGGGGTATGCCCACAGTCTGGGGGCTCTGACCATAACAGCCATTGGAACGTCTCAGGAAGGGGCAGATGCAGACACCATCCGCCGAATTGCCCTGATGTGCAAAATGACAGGTACGGATATTCACCATCTGGGAGATACAGGATATACAGGAATGGCGCTTCCTGAAAATATACAGACCTACTCTGTGGCAATACGGGGAATCCGCCATACGTATCATAGGATGGCAGCATCCATCCGCCGCTGATTTTATGCTTTGGAGAAAAGAAAACAGATACCGCAAAAGAATGGAGGAATTATATGGCATATTTTAAAATTGATTTATTTGTTAATGCTTTAAGGAGAAAGGCATCTTTCGATATGTTCATACCTAATGATATCAGGATGGATATTCCGGAAGAAGAGTCAGAATATAGCAAGAGAAAGATGAAAACGCTGTTTTTGCTTCATGGTTATACAGGAATGGCAGAAAACTATATTTCTGAGGAATTGGCGCAGAAGTACAATTTTGCTATCGTCATGCCCAGTGGGGAGAACAGTTTCTATCTGAACGGATTGGCAACGGGACATCAATTCCAGACTTTTTTGGGGGAAGAGCTGGTAGCATATGTACGCAAAACCTTTGGACTGGCAATGGAAGCAGAAAACACTTATATCCTTGGTATGTCCATGGGAGGATTTGGCGCACTTCATACGGCATTGGCTTATCCCGAAACTTTTGGAAAGGCAGGAGCGATGTCTTCGGCTCTTATTGTGCATGAAATTGCAGGAATGAAAGAGGGCGGAGGCAATGAAGTGGCCAACTATGAATATTATCATGAATGCTTCGGAGATTTGGACCATGTGCTGGAAAGTGATAACAATCCTGAACAGCTGGTGCGCAGATTAAAGGAGCAGGGTGGAAAGATACCGGAAATCTATATGTGCTGCGGCACGGAGGACTTTCTGTTAGAAAATAACAGAGCATTCCACAAGTATCTGACTGATTTAGGTGTAGATCACATTTACCGGGAAGGTCCGGGTATGCATGATATGAAATTCTGGAGTGAACATGCAGAGAAAATCGTAGAGTGGATGTTTGCACATACGCATTAAATAATCACTGCTGCAGGTGTGGCAGCAGTGATATGGCGGTTAAACTGCGCTATGATCAGAATTCATGATTCTTATTGTAAGCAATGATAAACAATGCAATAAAAAGTAATGCATTTACAGCAATGATGCCAATGCTGTCAACTTCAAAAGGCAGAGCATTAATACGGTTAAGCATATTACTGATCTGTACGGAGTAAGTAAATTTTGCTATTTTGGCAATCGTATCATTAAACATTGACAGCATAGGCATGAATGCAAAAATCATCATGACAGGTACAGATATTGACGTAGCCATCATCTGGGTTCTGCTTAAAAGACCTATAGCTGCGCCTATAAGCAGGGAGGTCAATATGCCTATTGCCATAACAGCCATAAAGATAAAGCTCTTCTGTAGTCCGTAATTGCCGGCAATGCAGATTACCAGGGATCCAAGCATACATGCAGTCCAGACATAGCAGCCGATTCCAAGTAAATATTCGTGTGGCTTTACATTTGACATCATAAGTACGCGAAGAGTATTTTTTTCCTGTTCCTCTGATATGATAGCGGATATACTTGTCAACGGCGCCATTCCGATATACATGGCGGCAAACAATTCTACAAAAAAGTGATCCGGCATTCCTTCCAGTTTCACTGCATTGTTCATGACCAGAGTGAGAATGGGAAACATGACAAATTGAATTAAGACGGTTTTATTTTTAAGCGTATCTTTCAACTGTTTTTTTAAAATTGCGATCATAATACTCATATCAGTTAAGTCCCCTTCCTGTCAGTTCAATAAAAACACTTTCAAGTGTCGGTTCTGTAGAATGTATAGTTTCGATGATACCCTTTTCCAGATATTCCTTCATTGCAGGAGCTGAGGCACTGCCATTTTCCAGCATAATTACTTCTCCATCCTTTAAAGTTATCTGAAGCTGATTCAGATGATTGTATTTTTTGCAGATATCCGTTGGCTTTCCGTATTCTATAATGCTGCCCTGGTTTAGTAATGCCACATGATCACAAAGCTTTTCTGCTTCAGACATATTATGTGTTGTAAGGAAAATAGCGGTTCCCTTTTTCCTTTCTTCTTCCAGAACGGTATGAATTTCTCTTGTTGTGGCAGGATCAAGTCCGGAGGTGGGTTCGTCAAGAAAAAGTATCCGGGCATTGTTCATTAAAGCCCTGGCTAAGGACAGTCGGTTTTTCTGCCCCTTTGAGAGCTTTGAAACTGTAGTATTCCGAGCCTCATACAGACCGATGCTTTTCAGGATATCCGGTATTTTGCTGTGGGAAATATGATAAATATCTGCATAAAATGACAAGTTATCATATGCAGATAAGCGATCATATAACCCCAGGTTATCCATCATGATTCCAATCTGTCCGTGTTCTAAGGCGCCTAATTTTCTGGTATCTTTTAAAAGAAGTCTGGCTTCTCCCTGATCCTGCTTAAGCTGACCTGTAAGAATCTTTGTAAGTGTGGTCTTCCCTGCTCCGGAGGGACCAAGTAACCCTAAAATCTCTCCTTCCCGGAGTTTAAGGTTAATATGGTTCAGAACCTGCTTTTGAGCAAAACTATGAGAAAGATCGGTTGCTGTGATCACATCATTCATTTTCATTTTTTCCTCTCTCCTTTAAGCGCCGTAAGGCTTCGTCCATTTGTTTGTTTTCAATATCTTCTCTTATCTTCGTTACAAAATAACTTCCCAGAAATGATATTCCGAAACAGATGAAAAACATTACCCAAGGCTTCCACATGTTTACAGGAAACCAATGAAAAGTTATCACAAAGAAGGCAATGATTATAACGATTGCTGTTGACATACAGATAGTTCTTAGCCAAACAGGCATTTTTTTTATAAAAGTATCTGTAAAGAATATAAATCTGACACCTGTAATTAAGCCGGATACTAATAAAAACTGAAAAATGATGTTGATAGGAATACCCTGATTTCCAAGTTCAAACAAAGTTGAAAAGTCTTTTGCTGAGTTTCCAAAAACAAGGCAGAAAACAGCGATAGTCAATATCGTAAATCCAAAGATGGTCAGTACCTGTGCCAGATAATCAAAAATTGTTCTCTTTTCATCCATTTATATCACCCCTAATCGTTTCTTCAATGCATCGGCATACTGCCTTGAGGCAATGATCTGTTCTCCATTTGACATGGTAACGCGAATCCTTCTGTTGATATCAGCTTTCAGAGACTGGATGCTTTGCAGATGAATAAGAAATGATTTGCTTACACGGAAAAAACCGTATTCCTCAAGCTGATGCTCTAATTCGTATAATCGAAATTCAGATTCGTATATATCATCAGAGGTGTAGACAAAACATTTTCTATCCATGCTTTCTATATATATGATCTGCGCAATGTCCAGCAAATGAATCTCATCATCTTTTTGCACGGTCAGCTGATGATTCATCATTCGAAGGGTTGCTAAAATCTTTTCTATATCAGGTGTTAATTGTTTGCAGGTGACAGAAATCTGCAAATCTGCTGCAGTTTTGTCAACATGAATTTCTATTTTCACAATTCCACCGCCTTTCCGAGTTCATTATACCCTATATGATATTTTTATCAATTATTCAGAACGTATGATGCCGTTTTAACAACATAAGCTGCCAAAGCTATAATAAAAAGAGACTTTTCCTATTGAGATTGAATACAATAAAGATAGGCAAAGCAGCAATGAATATGCTATAATGTAATGAGCGCAAAAGAAAAACAAGCGGCTGCGAAGCAGACATTTGTTTTTCATGCGCGAAATTAACGAGCAAAGGTCCGATGAAATCGGACGAAGGAGCGCGGCAGCGCGGCTTTGCGAGTAAAAAAAACAAAGGGAAACAAGCGGCTGCGAAGCAGACATTTGTTTTTCATGCGCGAAATTAACGAGCAAAGGTCCGATGAAATCGGACGAAGGAGCGCGAGAGCGCGGCTTTGCGAGTATAAAACAAAGTTTGTAGAGTGTTATTGTGCACATTGCATATTCCAACACAGACACGCTTTTGCTCCGTAAAAAACGTAACAGTGCTAAGCTCGAAAATACCTCGCTAAGCACTGACGTTTTTTAAGGGTCTGCTTATGGAATATGCAATATGCCCAATTCGGCTTACGGAAATTGAAGTTATGCAATTACCTAATTACGTTACAACGAAGGAGGAGTACCGTGAAACAGATTGTGTGGAATGACAGATATAAGATAGGGATTGATTTTATAGATAAAGATCATAAAATGCTTTTTTTAACTATGAATAAACTTTTAAAGATCAACGAAGATGAGGGAAAAAGCGAATGGGTCTGCCGGGAAGGCGTAAAATACTTAAGGAACCACTCTCTGGAGCATTTTGCACGCGAAGAGGTATATATGCAAACGCTCCATTATAGGGAATATGAGATACATAAACGTCTGCATGATAATTTCAAGAATAAGACACTGCCGGCGCTGGAGCGTGAAATGGAAGAAATGAATTATTCAATCGAATCTGTTCGGCATTTTCTGGGAGTTTGCATTGGCTGGGTAATTTCCCATACACTGACTGAAGATCTAGCGATTGTAGGAAAATCTACCAGCAAGTGGATGGATATTTCCCCTGAACGCGAGCATGAATTCATGGAACAGACGATTTGTTGGCTTATTCAGGATATTTTTCGTTTGAAGGCAAAAATGATCAGTGAACAGTATATTGGTGAGGATTTCGGAAAGGTGATCTGCTGCCGGTTTATTTACAAGGGACAAGATAAAAAAAAGTGGGAGGTTATCCTCGTTTATGAAGAGCAGCTTCTGCTTAAGATCATGAGTCAAATACTTAATACGGAATATCCGAGAGTAGATGATATGGTAATTAATGTCTGCCGGTATACTTCCCGTCAGTTTGTGGAGAAGGTTAGAGAAAGCTGCCCTGCATTAGAATTATTTGAGATGGAGAAAGAGAGTCTGTTGACTCATGAGCAGCTCCTTGATTCCTTTGAACGTGCGAATCCTTCCTGCAGCCTGCTGTTTGATACAGGAGCCGGATATTTTGCATTTTGTGCAATAGAGGCTGATACTATCCATGGAAAAATCCCGCATGCTATTAATCATCAAAATGCAATGGATATGGTAAATCAGTATTTGATTGAAGAAAAAAAAGAGTGGGAAGAACAGAAAATCAAAATTCTCGTAGTGGATGATTCAGATTTTATGCTGAAAAAAATGGTTAAATTGCTGGAGAATGATTATAAAGTGATAGAAGCCGTATCCAGTGTATCTGCCATTCAAAGTATAGTAATGAACAGGCCGGATTTGATCCTCCTGGATTATGAAATGCCGATTTGTGATGGAAGACAGATGTTGGAAATGATCCGTGCGGAGAAAGCAACTGCAAACATTCCGGTTATGTTCCTTACCGGAAGAGGAGATAGGGAAAGCGTTAAAAAAGTTATGGCGCTAAAGCCGGAGGGATATTTACTGAAGTCGATGACGGACGAGCACATTAAGAAGACCATTGACGAGTTTATTGCAACAAGATATTATTCCGGGAATTGATATCATTAGATAGCCAAAACATGGGAAGTAAGATTTTGAGAGGTTCCTGTCATGAAGTTATTAATAAAACAGCGTGTATTTTCATGGACAGATTCTTATGATGTTTATGATGAGGATGGAAATATTAAATATTTCATTAAAGCTGAATTTCTTACTCTGGCTCATCAGCTTCATATATATGATTCATTTCATAATGAAATCGCCGTGATTCACCAAAAGCTGCTGGCATTATTTCCCCTTCCGGTCTTTGAGATAGAGGTTCAGGGAAGGGTAAAGGGAACCATCAGGCCGAAGTTTGCATTTCTTAGGCCAAAGTATGAGATTGACTATAATGGCTGGAGAGTAGAAGGAGACTTTTTAGGATGGGATTATGTTGTTTACAGCGGATGCAGTGCTATAATTCACATTTCAAAAGAACTGCTTCACTGGGGAGACACTTATGTGATAGACTTCATCAATCCGGAAGATGAACTGGATGGACTGCTTTTAGTCATTGCCATTGATGCAGCTAACTGCAGTCACAATTGAAATATGAAAAGCTAAAGGAGATATCATGAAAGAAAAAATAAGGCACTATCTTCAGTTAACAATCAACGCTGTTATCTTAGCCGGAATCATCCTATTTGTCATAGGTTTATATTACTCCATGATAAAAGCAGGAATTCCTTATCAAGATCCACCGTTAGAGTTACAAATACAGTATGCTGTTTATGTGGGGATTGGCGAAATACTACAGAAAAACGGCTTACTGATCGCTATATGCGGTGGAATAATCCGTTTACTTTTGGGGTTGATATGGAAGAAATAGATTTTTGTATGATGGGGATATCGAAGATATTCCCATTTTTCTTGCCACTGTTTACAAATGATTATGTATTGCTTGATTCAACCGGCAGTTGATTTTTTTTGAAACTTACTATCTAAAGCGTTTATTGATGCTATATCTATCGGTATGCTATATTTGAAATATGCAAAAACTGAATTTAGATTTGATTCATGTATTTAAGATTCGGTTATGTTTGCAGGTGACAGAAAGGTTTAATGATGTATGTTAGACAGAATAGAAATTGGTAAAAGAATTGCTTTTTTCAGAAAAGAAAAAGGCATTACCCAGAAGGAACTTGCTGATTTTTTGCATATTTCCTATCAGGCTGTTTCAAAATGGGAGTCTGGGAAGAGCCTGCCTACGGTTGAAATGTTGTACGACGTTTCCGCTCTGCTCAATGTGACTATCGATATGTTATTAAATGAAAAGGAATGGCGAAACAGGCGTATTTTATATCAGGCATCGGGGCTGGATGTAAAAAAGCTGCATATCTTAAAAAAAGAAATAATGAAACTTAATTCGAAGGATGAGAATATATTGTCTGCAAAGTATGCAGATGCTTGTCTTTTTCAAATAGATACTTCCCAAATGAGAGAGCCGGTATATTCCTGTGTTACCTGTGTTCCCGGGTCTAAGGAAAAATTAGCAAAGGAGTATGGATATAATCAGGAGATTTGTGCAGACGTGGCAGCAAGCGCCATGAACCATATATTACAGCATGGTATGAAGCCGGTGATTTTAAAGGCAATGATAGTTTGTGGAAATTACGATCAGAAACAATTGTATCTGATGGCTCAGGCATTTCAAAAAATCTGTGATAAAAATAATGTTTCCTTTACAGGAATGGAGATTGCCGCCCAGCCGGTTAATTTTAATTCCAAGGAATATGAAGTAAGCGCTACAGTGGTGGGAGTACAGGACAGGGACAAACTGCTGACAGAGAGCTGCCTGAAAGAAGGAGATCTCTTGATTGGTATCAAGACAGAGGGTATAGATGGAACAAACTATCCATTTGTGAAGATCATGCTGGATAGGAAACCTGAGCTTTATCATGCCCGGATTGGTAGAGACAGATTATTTCTTGATGAGCTGATGAAAGCAAATTCAGCATTTGCGAGAGAGATAGCAGCATTACAAGAGAAGGGATATCTGCATAGGGCTTTTCGAATCAGCAATTCCCTGTTGAACTGGAAATGCTTTAAAGACATACCGGATGGTCTGGGTATATGTATTGATCTGTCTGCCCTTCCGGTTATGCCCTTGCATCAATTTCTCTTTGAACAGGATATGATTGGCGAAGACGTGTTTTTTCATCATTTTAATATGGGAATCGGCATGGTCGTGGCTGTGCCGGAAAAATATGGGAAAGAAGCAATGAAAATCATCAGGCAGTTCTCAGAGTGCTGGTGCATCGGACGAGTGGAAGCAGATGACGGGCATAAGGGTGAAAGGGTCTTTAGCAAAGGACGAATATTGTGGCAGAAGTAAGAAGATGGGGGAAAAAGAACATGAAAGCAGATAAAGAAATTCTGATGCAGATTTTAAAGTATGTCGGCAGACACATAGGTCTTGTATTTCTTGCTCTGTTGGCCGGAGCATTATATGCCGGATGCGGAGTTGCCGGTTCTGAACTTCTAAAGCGTGTGATTGACGGACTGTCGGCAGGGACATTAACAAATATTGGCTACATCATTCTTATGTGTGCATGCATACTTATAGCCGGAGCAGGTTTAGCATGGGTTACCAGGTATACATCCGGGAGTGCAGCAACTAAGATACTTCAGGAGATAAAAGATGAGGCAGTAGTCCACATTACCAGAGTGACTACAGAATTTATGGCAAAAAAACGTTCAGGAGATATTCTATCAAGACTGACAGATGATGTGAACCGAGTCAGTATTTTTGTGCAAAACGATTTGATCCCGGTAATTACAACACCATTTTTACTGATTTTTTACCTTGTATATTTGCTGTATCTCAATCCCTTATTGTTTCTGATTTCCATAGTGCCCACAATTCTGTGCCTGCCGCTGGGGGCTTCATTGACAACTAAATTCAAGGCCGGTTCAAGGGCATATATGCAGTATTCTGCAGATGTCATCAGCGCATCGGCAGATATGATAGGCGGTATGGAAATAGTCAAAAGCTATTCCCTTCAGGATACTCTTTTAGAAGACTATCAAAAAAGTGTGCAGAAAATGACAAATATGGCAGTCCATAATGATCAAAACCAGTTTAAGGGACGTGCATTTTGGATTCTGTCAGGTACGCTTTCTTCTATCCTTTGTCTTGCTGCAGGTGGATGGTTTTGTCTGCAGGGAAAGTTGAGCATAGGCGGCTTGGTGGCATTTTTTTCTCTCTTGCCGAAGATGGTGGATGCCATTAATGACATGGCAGGCAGATTTTTTAATAGCAAGGTAGCATTGGCAGCGGCAGAAAGAGTATTTGAGATCTTGGATACACCGGTTGAGCCAATGGGAATGGCAGAGTCCGGCATGGAGGATGCTCCTGCAATAGAATTTAGGGATGTGTCATTTGCTTATGAAGAAGGGGTTCCTGTACTGGATGGTATCAGCTTTAAAGTCCCTAAGGGAAAAACTGTGGCACTGGTTGGTGCAAGCGGAGGTGGGAAAAGTACATTGCTCCGTCTTCTGTGCGGATTTTATCAGCCCGGGAAGGGAAGCATCCTGGTGGAAGGAATTAAATTTGATGATTGGAATCTGGAAGCACTGCGCTCACGTTTTTCTTATGTGTCTCAGCATGCGTATTTGTTTCCGGTGTCCTTGAGAGAAAATATTGCCATGGGTAAACCTAAAGCAGGAGAGGATGAGATTCGCATGGCAGCTGAGGCAGCAAATGCATCTGGTTTCATAAACGAATTTCCCCAAAAGTATGATACGCTGGCAGGTGAGCGAGGGTTGCGCCTGTCGGGAGGGCAGGTACAACGTATTTCCATTGCACGTGCAATTTTAAAAGATGCGCCGATCCTGCTTTTAGATGAAGCAACCTCAGCCCTTGATATGCAGGCAGAGGCAGAGGTGCAAAAAGCTCTTGATGAACTGGCAAAGGGACGCACGACCCTTGTAATTGCACATAGGCTGTCTACCATAAAAAATGCGGACTATATCGTAGTTATCGATCATGGAAAAGTAGCCCAAATTGGAACCTATGAAGAATTGAATTTGAGTTTCTGCTAAAGCAGGCAAATGGGTATAATTATGAATATTATTATAAATAAAGACAAAATAACAGCTTCCGGATTGAAAAAATATCTGTCGCTATTTGAAAAATCTGGTGTATATTGGTTTACGCTTTTGATGATTCCTGTTACAGAAGTATTTATAAGTGCAGTAAACGCGTTGTTTTATCAAAACGTAATTAATGCGGTGACGGTTTCTGATATGATTTTATTTCGCAGGGCTCTTTGGCTTGCAGTGGTTGTTTTGATTGTAAGTATGGGTAAATGTCTCATTACCTATATATATATGTATCATGTCCGTCAGATTATGGCCAGACTCCGCATCCGGGTAATGACACATTTATTTCATCTTCCGATGTCATACTTTGAAGAGCATCACACAGCAGATTCCATACAGAAACTGTGTTTTAATGTAGAGGATATAAAGACCTCTCTTGCCAACAGACATCCACATGTTATAAGTCCTGTCATAATCGGAGGATCGGCAATCGTAATCATTTTGCTGCTGGATCCGAGGATAGGACTTATGGTTTTGGCATTAAGTATTGTATCAGTAAGGATCAATATCATTCTTTCAAAACCCCTTCGTGGTATGGCAGTCAGAATACAAAAACTTTTTGCTTCGTGTACGGAAAGTCTGACCGATATATTGGCAGGGATTGATGTTATTAAGATGTTTCCGGGAGCACGGACTATGGTAGAAAGGTATTCTGAGGCTAATGCAGATGTAACAGCCCACACAATAAAGCGATTTCGCAGAATGTCCGATGTGCAGGCAGTAGAATGGGTATTTGGATTCTTGTGTAATATTGTTATCCTGATCATTGGTGTATTTATGTCTTTTGCAGATATGGTGGATTTCGGTACGGTGGTAGCAATTCTCAGCCTGCAGGGCAGAGTAGCATATTTCTTAAGCAGCATTGGCAGTGCATGGGGAAGTCTGATCGATGCGTTTGTCCTTGGGGACAGAGTGTTTGAGATTTTGGATGAGCCCATCAGACCGGAACACCGGAGAATTGACAGTATAGACAGGAAAAGATCTTCTTCCATGGAAGATTGTGGTATTACAATAAAAGATGCCGTATTTTCCTATAATGATTCGGAAGAAGTACTTCGAGGTATAAATCTTACAGTAGATAAGGGAAAAACAGCTGCCCTTGTAGGAGAAAGTGGTGGCGGCAAGAGCACGGTGATCAAGCTTTTGTTAGGATTTTATCCCCTAAACAGGGGCATGATCGGAGTATTTGGAAAGTCTCTGTCTGATTATACCCTGGAGGAACTACGGGAAAACATTGCTTATGTTCCGCAGGATGCCTATCTTTTTACAACAAGCATAAAGGAAAATATACGATATGGCAGACCGGGAGCAAGTGATGAGGAAATCATTGAGGCAGCCAAGAACGCCTATGCTCATGAATTTATCATGACATTTCCAAAGGGATATGACACATTGGTAGGAGAGCGGGGCGAAAGCCTGTCAGGCGGACAGCGCCAGCGGATTGCCATAGCCCGTGCCTTTATCAGGAATGCGCCGATTCTTTTGCTGGATGAGGCAACCTCTGCTTTAGATTCAGAGAGCGAGCAGCTTGTTCAAAAAGGAATTGAGGCTTTGATGGGAGGACGTACTACTCTTGTAGTGGCACACAGACTTTCGACCATTGAAAAATCAGACATGATCTATGTCATAGAGAATGGGAAAGTATGTGAACAGGGCAGGCATATGGAACTGATGAAACAGAATGGGGCATATAAAAGACTGGTGATGTTATCAAATGTAAATATTTAACAGATGCCATGATACACAATATGAATTTTATGCCGGTTATAGAGTTGACGAAGATGTCAAGTATGTTTATATTATAAGTAAGGATATGAACCTTACGGTAAGAATAGGGTAGAACTGCCGTACAGAATGAAACTGTGCCGGCGGTTCTTTTTTGCAGAAATGAGAATGCAAAGTTGATGATGGTTGCTGTGCATCCGCTTGGCTCATTGCACGCGGAAATCAAACAGAGGAGATGAATCAGTCGTGTCAGACATCAAAATATGGGAATTTTATGAGGAATTAAAGGAATTTGTGTATGTTGCAGACATGGATAGCCATGAGCTGATTTATTTGAACCGCAAGACTCGTGAAATGTACGGTATCAATTCTATGGATGAGGTGAAAGGAAAAAAGTGTTATGAACTGCTTTCAGGAGGTCATAATCCCTGTATCCTTTGCAATAACGGGAAGTTAAAACCCGGATATTTTTTAGAGGAGATCCAGTATCATCCGGTGTTAAAAAAAAGACTTGCACTGAAACAGACGATGCTGGAGGAAGAGGGCAGGAGATACCGCATGGAGCTCGCCGTTGACTTAAGCTCATGGGATTATAAGGACGGAAAATATGAAACAAATACCGTTATGATCAATGAAGGCTTACGGATAGCTATGATGGCGCCTACGCCTGAAGAATCGATAGTTGTTTTACTGGAATATTTAGGACAGGTGTTAAACAGCGAGAGGGTCTACATTTTTGAGGAAGCAAATCAAGGTACCTTTAACAATACTTACGAGTGGTGTGCGGATAATGTGATTCCGCAGAAGGAAAATCTGCAGAACGTGCCCTATGAGGCAGTAAGTCTATGGTATGAACATTTTCAGAAGGGTGAAAATGTGATCATAGAAGATGTGGAGAGCATAAAAGATACAGATCCGGCAGCATATGAATATTTAAAGCCGCAGGATATCCGGGCATTGGTAGCGAGTCCCCTTGTGAGTGAAGGGAGGATCATCGGTTTTTATGGAGTGGATAATCCGCCCAGACAGTCTTTGAGACATATCACGGCGCTTTTTCAGATTCTGGGGCACTTCATGGTGTCGCTGTTTCACAAAAGAAATAATGTGCGAAAACTTGAGGAGCTATGCTTTCAGGATCGGCTGACGGGAATCGGTAATCGGCATGCCATGAATGAATATATTACCATGGTATGGCCGGAACAAAGCGTTGGAGTGCTTTTCTGCGATGTTATGGGATTAAAGAAGACCAATGATACAATGGGTCATTTGGAGGGAGATAATTTGTTGATACGCGCTGCGGAATGTCTGAAAAGTGAATTCAGCGATTATGCCATGTTCCGCATAGGCGGTGATGAGTTCCTTGTTATTTGTATGGGAATTGCCGAAACAGAATTTGGGGAAAGAACAGAGCATCTAAAGAACGAGATGAAAAAGAGAAAGGTAGATATGGCCATTGGTCTTGTATGGCAGCCGGATGGAAGAGAAGAGATGGATAAGCTTATTGCAATCGCAGATGAGCAGATGTATGAAGATAAGCGGGCGCAGTATGCCAAAGGAGAAAAAGGAAAATAGGAATGGTGGTTTCATCAAGATAGTAACCGGTAAATCATTTTTATGCTTTACCGGTTACCATAATATTTGCCCGGCCATTCCATTCAAATATGGAATTATCGTCCAGATGCTGCTGCAAATATGATTTCTTTTCCAGCAGCAATAGTCTGTATTCACGGACTTCTTCTTCTGTCAGAAATTTTTCCCAGCTGTTCAGCGCAATAAAATGCTCAAATTTTTGCAGTTCTTCCTGATAACATAAATCTATATATTGTTTTCTTGCTGTATGGCTAAAGGATGCATCACTAAATGAAAATGCATAGCCAATAGGAAAAAGGGAAATTTCTTTTAATCCTTCCCTTACGAACATTTGCGGAACCTTTCCGCTGTCAGTGGCATTGATGTAGCCTGCAAGGGGATTGATTCGCTCGTACATCTGCCAAACTTTTTCAAACAATATTCTGTAACGCGTAATGTAGCGGCAATCCGATGGATAGCAGCCTTCCTCCAGAACTGATGGCATAATGGACATTGGTGTAATAGAAGAAATGCTGCCGCCGGGCTTTACCATCCGGTGCATTTCCGAAAGGGCCTGCCGGGGCGTCCCGGTACTGGTTAAAAATGTGTGGCTGACCACACGATCAAAGGAATGGTCTGTAAAGGGCAGCGCATTTGCATCTGCCCTTATAAAAGAGATATTATGCAGTCCTTCCTGTTTTGCCAATCGGGCAGCTGCAGTTAAAAATCCCGGATCTAAATCAATGCCTGACAATGACAGATTTTTTCTGCCATGGGCAAGATAGCGGCTTAAATAGCCTGTTCCACAGCCGATTTCAAGTATGGTTTCTCCATCATGGATTTGCATATGTGTAATGATCAGCTCCCGCATTTCTTCCGTTAACATATATTTTCTACTGTATTCCAGCAACTCAGGCAGCTGAAAATACTCAGACCAACATTTTGCCATAATTTTTCCTCTTTCTTTCTATCAGCTCTGCCATGGATGACGCTTCAAAATATCCCTGCTGCTCCCATATCTGCTCCTCGGCTATCCGAAAGGCAGGATATTTTTTACCGAATTGGTGAAAGCGTTTATAAATGCCGGACTGCATTTTAAAATAATTCTCCTGCACTGCTGTGGGCTTTACCGGTTTTTCCATACCAAGTTTTATCATTGTTGAAATCTCTTCCAGTACCGGCTTCATACTGCCCAGGTCACCTAAAAGTACCGGTCCATAGTGGGTAAATGCATTTTTCTTGCATAATACTACAGCTCCCATGGTTTCCATGATATGACACAAATACAACACAGCTCCTTCACCATGATTGCTGTCCGCCGTTGATAAAACAACAGCATTTTTTCCTATCAGCGGCATTGTATGAAGCCAGCATGACAAGCGGTCAATCAATATCTTCATATCTCCGGAAACTGTTCCGGCATATACGGGGGAAGCCAGAATAATTAAGTCTGCACGAAGCATTTTTTCTTTGATCTGCAAAAGACCGTCCTGCGTCTCCTGTGCACAGTATCCTTTTTGAAAACACGTTCCACAGGATTTACAGGGAGCAATATGCCATTTATCTGCCGTCAGTATTTCTGTCTGAATAACCGTATTGGGACACTGCATTTGTAACGCTTCCAGGCTCATCATACAAAATTGCAGGGTGTTGGAGGTCTCACCTTTTCTTGAACCAACCAGCACTAATATTTCATATTCCTTTTTCATTTGCATTTTCCTTTCCTATAAGGGCAGCGCTGAAGTTGACAGGCGGCAGCTTATTTGGCGCCACATTTCTTAACATTCTATACAGCCATCCGCCCTCCCCTTTGAAAAAAGAGGGAAAATCAACGCCATCCATACCACAGCGCAGTCCCTGTACAAAAAGAGCATCCAATACATTTTCGTTCTCGGTGTTCATGCTGTACAGTTTGGAGTCTGCATATGGACTGATTAAATTGTGGATTTTGTTGATCCATATCACATCCAGAAAACGGCGGATCAGTAATACCATGCACAAAATTCCTTCCAGACCTTCTGATAATCCCGGCTTGTACAGTTTTAAGTTAGTTTTTTCAAGCTGGATGTATAGTTTTTTAGCAATTTTCATGAACAAGGACAATGATTTAGGTTCACCGCTGATCTGATACCATGCTGCCAGTGCCGGCAGTAGTCCCGGAATGCCTTCCATCATATTCCAGGGCAGATATGTCAGGTAATAGCGTCCGTTTTCCCTGCACACAACAATTCCCTCAAGTGACTCTCCCTGTGTAAGTCGGTTTTCCCAATGATTGATTCTGCTGTGCATGATATCTTTGATTTGTGTAAAGGCAACTGATTTTTCATTCCATTGGTGAAAGCATTCAAAATAAAGATGGTCTGCTTCTATTGCCGCATTCAGTGATATCCTGATGCGCCGGCATTGCTGCACCTTATCCAACGTATTCATATATGAGGGCTTGCCCTCCAGCAGCTGCACCAATGATATTTTTTTATCTCCATTCCAGTAATCCTGCATGTTTAAGGTTAGCCTTGGAATGTATCCCTGTCTGATGGCCTGCTTTTCTTTTTCCAGAAGTTCATAAAAAAAACCATTGTCTATATTTGCACCAACTCTCTGATACAATTGCGCCAAATCATCCAGTCTGCGTTCGAAGGAGGCAGTATCTTTCAGATTTTCAGGTGCATATGTCATTTTTTGTATATTCCCGTAAAAGGAAGTATTTCTGATTAGAAATCTGACAGAGCAGCCTGAAAAATCCTTAGTAATTCCATACTTTTGAATGGTATCATAGGCAAGACAAAATCCGTCTGTCAGTTCCCGGACATATTTTTCGGCGCTGCGCACCCCATCTTCATCATAGGGAAGATTTTTAAGAAGGTCCTTGTTAGCAGTAAATGCATCATCTCCCGGTGTAATTGTCCTGCCCATAGTTAAAAAGGGCAGCAGATTAGTGCGCAGTACGGAATCATACCGGTATCGGTCCTCAATGGGATTCTTTACATCACTGAATACCGTATTGCCGCATGCCCGTACACCGGTTTCCAGATCTACCAGTACCGGACAATTTTCACATGCAATCATATTTTCTGCATGAAGGTCATTGCCCTGCAGTGCATAAGTCACACCTAAAAGAAATCCGCAGCGGCGAAAGTATTCTGAAAACCCGTATGATCCGCTGACCGGTTTTCTCTCGATATATTCCTCATAACCGTATTCTTCCCGCTGTAAGATCCATGGTACTTTGAAGGGACCGATACCGCTTTTTTCTGCCATATCCTGCAGATAATCCTGCCAAATTCCGTCAAGCTTCAGGCTTCTGGGTTTATATACGATCTTCATGCCATTTTCAAAGCTTATAATATGGACGCAGCGTCCATTATGGATATCCGAATCACCGCCGTCAATCATACGAATACGTTCCGGTGGACTGCCCAGCAGCTGACTGATATCATCCAGATCAGCCTCCAGTCTTTGATACAACGTAATCACATGGGCTGTGAAATCTGTGATCCATTGCATGATCAGGTGTTTCAGAACCGGATATTTTAAAAGCAGTCGGTTCCACCAATCCTTTAGCTGCGTTATACTGCACTGTTCCATATATTCCATACGTTCTCTATCGCTGCATGACGCAAGATTTTCTTCGAAAAAATTCCAAAATGTAGATCCTGCAAGCAGATCCAGTTGTTCATAAAATAAATTTCTTAAGAGGGCGTCTGCACCGGGCATCCGGCAGTTTGACAGAGCATTGGATTTTTTTTGAATCTGCTCACTGACATAACTATGCAGCGGCATCATATAGCGAAAACGCAGTGGTATCTTTTCTTTCTGCATCTCCTTCTGCATATATCAACCTCCCAGTAGTTGATGAAGATGTTGTATCCACACATGGCTGTCTGCCATTTTCCTATAGAGACGTTCATAAAAACTGAACAATGATTCATAGGTATTGCTGCAGGCATATAGCTTGGAAAATACAAGGGCCCTTGAAGAAAAATCCTGAAAAACCTGTTCAAGGATATTTTTATCATAGGGGGTATCTAACAGTTCTTTTACCTTGACTGCATCTTTATGTACAGCCATTCCCTGAAGGAATTTTAGCAGAACTTCCTCATATCGATATTCTTCAGTTCCCGGTTCGTTTACCTGGATACATTTGTTAAGGAGCTTTGCCGCTTCCGTATCCTCCTGTAAAAAATATCTGCATACGGCCATGAAAAAGCCAATCTGATCATGACCTCCGTGAACAGAATTATTCAGCGGCATTCTGCACATTGCAGCAACTGTATTTTCCAGCACGGAATTGCGGATCAGTTGTCCTGCTTCCAGTAATTTCCGCACCTGCATTTCATCAATGGATGAAAGATCCTGAAGAATTTCCGAAACTTCATTCTTGGTGCCGGAGGCTTTTAACATCGTATAATTGATCGGGATGATCTCGCTGGTATTTTCGGCATAAATTAATACGCTTGGAAATCCGAGATAGGACACATCCGCAATATATAAATCACCGCATAGGGAGGACATTTGTTCCGTCATTTGACGCAGCAACAGATCATTAGAGACTTCCTGCATTTCCTCAAATGCGGCGGGCTCATAAGACGGTATTTTTCCAAATATTTCAGGAGGATAGAAGCCGCCTCCTGTTTTCAGGAGATTAAACAGATTCTGATGTGATTTTACCAGTTCTTCATTGAAAGAAATGTGGTTAAAACCGGAGAAGTCTTCCAGTCGTTTTCCCTGCATTGCTTCTGTAAAAATTCTTTCCAAAGCAATCTGCAGCTCAGGATGTGCGCCAAAACGGATACCAAAGGTCTGCTTTTTGATATTGATAATGGCTCCGCAGACCACAGGCAGATTCATGCCCAGTGAACAATCCATGACAATAACACGGTAAGCTCCGGAATCTTCAATTTTTTGAATGATTTGAGAAATCTGCGGATATTTATTTAATACTGCCGGTTCAAGCCGTGGCGGTGTCAGCTGCCTTGTAACGATCTGGCACTGGGCATATCGTTCAAATACTTCAGAATATCCCTGCACCAGCGCTTCCGACAGAGTATTCCCTGCTGCCATGCCATTGCTTAAATTCAGAGCTTTGATCAGTTCTAAGGGAAGCCATTCATATTGTCCTGTCTGAACATGATAAAAAGGGACGGTAAGAACGCCTGTCTTTTTCCATAATGGAAACTGTCTGTCTAATTGAACCCCTATCAGCAGTTCTTTTTCTGCATTACTTTCGGTATTTTTTATAGAAGCGGCATACTTATGTAAGATTTTATTAAGAAAACTGTTTTTATCTTCCCGTAATTCTTTTAGTGTCTGATATCGGCATAATGAAGTATTTGAAAGAGGATTTTGCTTGATAATTTTCTCTATTGCTTCTTTAGGCGGATGATATGGGAAGAATATCTGATTCTGGATACGTTCCATCAATTCCGCAAAACCGCTTGCCAGACAGTATGATTTAGAAGTTCCCTTCCCATTTGAACCAACTGCAGCAGAAAGAGGTCCCTTCAAAAAAACCCGGGCTGAATAGCAGCCATCGATATCTGTTTCATAAAATTGAAAATCGCCCTCTACACCAATTTCATTCAGACATGACTGAATTCTTTCTATAGTGATCTTTGGCATTTCATCTTTGCCTTTTCTTTCAGTGTACTCTTGATATTTCATCTGTGTATAACTCCTTTCTTATATCAATAACCGGTAAATGTATTTTATTTATGCATATATACTGTATTTAATGTTCTTATACTGCAGCGGAACCGGCTGCAGCAGCAGCGCCCGTCCATGTGGAAACAGCTGAAACAATTTCTGTGGTGGAAGCGCTGCCTACCAATTCATGGGTATCTTCCGGGGTGATTTTGGAAATCTCATTTCTGAATGTTTTCATTTCCTGACAGAAAGTATCTTTGCTATCAGTCACTTTGTTATCCAGTGCCAGTTGATAAGCTTCATCCATACTGCTTACATTTGCCAGCTTTTCAGCTAACTGGTTGTCACTTTTTAATTTGTTGATAAAATCAATTGTTTTCATGATTTTGCCTCCTTTGTACATTTACCGGTTATCGTTCTTTTCATCGGGAGTATAAACAATGATATCAGTGATATCACATTCAAATAATGTGCATAACCGATTTAGGGTTTTTAATGTAAAATTGTGATTATTTCTTAACCTGGAAATTTCACAGGGATTTAAATCAAATTGATTTTGCATGGCATATGTGGAAATTCCTTTTTTTTCCATTTGTCTCCAAAACGGTTCAACTGATATCATGGTACTCACCTCCCTTATTACAAACAAAATATATCAAAGACAGTTATTTTTTTTAAGTTACATATAAGTAATTTTTTATAGAAAAATGATGCAGACAGAGCAAAACCAGAGGGTTTGAAAAGTTAGATGTTTGAGTTATACTTATATGCAGGAGGGATTAAAATGATATCGAAACAATTATTGGAAGAAGCAGCGCAGCTTAAAGAAATGCTTATTTTTAACAGGAGATATTTACATTCACATGCTGAAACAGGATTTGATCTGAAGGAAACATATGCCTTTGTGGAAAAAGCACTGACGGATATGGGATATGAACCGGTAAAGTGCGGTAAATCAGGTCTTATTGCCTTAGCAGGTGGAAAAAAGGAGGGGAAGGTTTTTCTTCTCCGGGCAGACATGGATGGATTGCCGATCAAAGAAGAAGCGGATGTGGACTTTCCTTCTGTAAATGGATGTATGCATGGGTGCGGACACGATATGCACACAGCTATGCTGTTAGGCGCTGCAAAATTATTAAAAGCACATGAAGATGAGATTGAGGGAACTGTAAAGCTTATGTTTCAGCCTGCTGAGGAAATTTTTGAGGGGTCCCATGATATGATTGAATCCGGTTTGTTAAAAAATCCGGATGTGGACAGCGCATTGATGATTCATGTTATGGCGGGAATGCCCTTTGAACCCGGTACAGTGATTGTTTCCGCACCGGGAGTTAGTGCCCCGGCAGCAGATTATTTTGAAATCAGGGTACAGGGAACAGGCTGTCATGGTTCCATGCCAAATATGGGAGTTGATCCTCTTAACGCAGCCGCGCATATTTTGATCGGACTTCAGGAAATTCATTCCAGGGAATTGGCAATGAATGACAGAGCTGTTTTGACAGTGGGAACTATGAATGCAGGAACTGCTGCCAATGCAATTCCCGATATGGCTGTCATGGGCGGAAGCCTCCGGACTTTTGATGAAGAGGTCCGTTCCTTTATTAAAGAGAGAATCATACAGATTGCAGAAGGGATTGCAAAATCTTTTCGGGCTGAAGCAAAAGTAATTTTTGGAAGCGGGTGTCCCACTTTAGTAAATGATAAAGAGTTGTCCATATGTGCCGGGGAGTATGCAAAGGAGCTGTTAGGTGAGAGCAAAGCATTTTCAGTTGCGGATCTGGATGCAATGAGCAATGGGTCAGGTTCTTCTAAAACAGCAGGATCAGAAGATTTTGCCTATGTCAGTCAGAAAGTTCCGTCCATTATGCTGGCGCTGGCTGCAGGACAACCGGAAAAGGATTATATTTATCCCCAGCATCATCCTAAAGTTAAATTTGATGAGGAGGCGCTTGTCAGCGGCAGTGCAGTCTATGCTTATATGGCAATGCGCTGGCTTAAAGATCACAGGTAATGAAGATTTGGCGATTACTGTGAGGCTGTCAGGAATTCCGGCATACCGAGAGAAGAAATCTTTGTTATCACGAAGCTGTATCCCAATCAGTTTTCAGATCCTGAAGCGGCAATTGAGGAGGCACTTAACAAATTGGATATTGATTACATTGATGCCTGTGTTATATTAGGGACAAGTTAGGAAAACCCAGCAAAATCAAGGGGTTGCGCTAACTTGTCCCCTTATTTTTGAACGGAATCACCGCATTTCTGGTCTCTGTCTTGGAGACCATACATATATTGCTGGCCAGCGATATGAAAGTCTGATACTTATTTTACCATCCTCTGGAGATGGATTTGAAGGTTTAGAGTTCTATTACGATAGATTTCTGGTTAGTGTGGTTGATAGCCGGTCTAGTGGCTATTCAGAATTGATGCCATAGAATTTTGAACGCTTTGGTAAAAGAAAGTATAAGAGAACGGTTTGAAATTAAGGGATTTTGGGATTGGAGGGGTTCAACGAGGTGGTTGTTAGACTCTTCTTTTTGTCATTTTGGGATAAGGGTGATAATATAGTAGTCTGGGATTGATGTATACATTTCAGTGAATTTATGGTATTTTATATATGAAAAATAGTAGACTTAAGTATATTTTGCTCTAGGCATTCAATTAGTGAACCAAATTTTATTTTGTGTGTTACAGCAGCACAGAGGG
>CAZTKJ010000011.1:0-66353 GCA_964614185.1 uncultured Lachnospiraceae bacterium | reverse complement strand
TCCATCGTGGTTCCTGTGGAGATGGACTACGGTTACGGCCCTGTGATGGAGGAGAGGCTGGTATTCTTTAAAAACGAAACCCATAATCAGCCTACGGAAATCGAACCGTTCGGCGGTGCGGCAACCTGCCTTGGCGGTGCGATCCGCGATCCTTTGTCAGGAAGAGGTTATGTATATCAGGCTATGCGTATTACAGGTGCGGCAGACCCTACTGTGCCTGTATCAGAGACCATAAAAGGAAAACTGTCCCAGAAAAAGCTGGTAAGAGGAGCAGCAGCCGGCTATTCTTCCTATGGAAACCAGATAGGACTTGCCACCGGTTATGTCAAAGAGATCTACCATCCTGACTATGTGGCAAAGCGTATGGAAATAGGCGCTGTAATGGGTGCGGCTCCCCGTAAGAATGTAATCAGGGAAAATTCCGATCCGGATGATGTGATCATTTTGCTTGGCGGCAGGACAGGACGTGACGGCTGCGGCGGCGCTACCGGTTCTTCCAAGGTACATACAGAAAGCTCTATTGAAACCTGTGGTGCAGAGGTACAAAAGGGCAATGCGCCTACAGAGCGGAAAATACAGAGACTTTTCAGAAGAAGTGAGGTAAGCCGCATCATTAAGAAGTGTAATGACTTTGGTGCAGGCGGTGTTTCCGTTGCCATCGGTGAGCTGGCAGCAGGCCTTGTGGTAGATCTTGATAAGGTGCCTAAGAAGTATGCCGGCCTTGACGGAACAGAACTGGCTATTTCTGAATCCCAGGAGAGAATGGCGGTGGTAGTAGATCCCGGGAAAGTAGATGAATTTTTAAGATATGCAGGAGAAGAGAACTTAGAAGCAGTTCCTGTTGCGGTAGTGACCAAGGAACCGAGACTGGTGCTGAAATGGAGAGGAAAGGAAATCGTCAATATCAGCAGAGCTTTCCTTGATACCAACGGCGCCCATCAGGAAACTGATGTTGTAGTTCGGATTCCTTCTGAAAAAGATAATTACTTAAAGCAGACCGCCCTTCCAAAGGTGCGTGAAGCATTGGAAGAAGATGACGTGAAAGCAGCCTTTGTGGCAACTCTGAATGACTTAAATGTATGTTCCCAAAAGGGACTGGTGGAAATGTTTGATTCTTCCATTGGAGCAGCCAGTGTGCTGATGCCTTACGGAGGAAAATACCAGCTTACGGAAACCCAGACTATGGTTGCGAAGCTTCCTTCCTTAGGGGGAAAGACCAATACCGTTACGATGATGAGCTATGGTTTTGATCCGTTCCTTTCATCATGGAGCCCTTATCATGGAGCTGTCTATGCCGTAACGGAATCTATTGCGAAGATTGTGGCATGTGGCGGAGACTTCCGTAAGATCAGATTTACTTTCCAGGAATATTTCAGAAGAATGACATCTGATCCGGAACGCTGGAGTCAGCCTTTTGCAGCTTTGCTGGGAGCGTATGATGCACAGATCGGATATGGACTTGCCTCTATCGGCGGCAAAGACAGTATGTCAGGAACCTTTAATGATATTGATGTTCCTCCTACACTGGTGTCCTTTGCAGTGAATGTGGCAAAACAGCAGGACATTATTACCCCTGAGTTGAAAACACCGGGAGATAAGCTTGTCCAGTTCTGGTTTGATAAAGATGAATATGATATCCCTGTTTATGAGCACGTTATGAAAACCTACTGCTTTATTATGGAACTGATGAAAGAAGGCAAGGTCAAGGCTGCTTATGCGCTGGATGCCAAAGGACTTGCAGCAGGCGTAAGCAAGATGGCTTTTGGAAATAAACTGGGTGTTGCCTATGAGAAACAGTTAAGACCCATGGATTTATTTGAAAACTGTCTGGGAGATATCGTCCTTGAAATGGCTCCTGAAGATGTGACAGCCATGGATACAGAAGAGCTGAACTGTCGCGTGATCGGCGAAGTGCAGGAAGAGGCAGTATTTACTTACGGAGAACTGTCCCTTTCCATAGAAGAGGCTTTGGCAGCATGGAGTTCACGTCTTGAAAAGGTATTTCCCGTGAAAGCAGATAAGGGAACGGAAAAACTGTCATCTGATATCTATCAGACGGATAAGATATATGTATGTAAAAATAAAGTAGCCAAACCTACGGTATTTATACCGGTATTCCCGGGAACAAACTGTGAATATGACAGCATGAAGGCATTTGAAAGAGCCGGCGCCAAAGTCATTACCAGAGTATTTAAGAATCTCACTGCAGAAGATATCAGACAGTCGGTAGAAGCCTTTGAAAAGGATATTAATGCGGCCCAGATCATCATGTTCCCCGGCGGATTTTCGGCAGGTGATGAGCCTGATGGAAGCGCTAAGTTCTTTGCAACGGCATTCCAGAACAGTAAGATCAAGGAAGCTGTCATGAAACTGCTGCAGGAAAGAGACGGCCTGGCTCTCGGTATCTGTAACGGATTCCAGGCTTTGGTCAAACTGGGATTAGTACCCGGTGGTGAAATCGCAGGGCAGCAGGAAGATTCTCCTACCCTTACTTTCAATACCATTAACCGTCATATTTCCAAGATGGTATATACGAAGGTAGTATCCAATAAATCTCCCTGGCTGCAGGGAGCAGAAAACGGAGGAGTTTATGTTACGCCTGCTTCTCATGGAGAGGGACGCTTTGTGGCTTCCAGAGAATGGATTGATAAGCTGTTTGCAAATGGGCAGGTAGCTACCAGATATTGTGATCCTGCGGGAAATATATCTATGGATGAGGAATGGAACATTAACGGTTCCTATGAGGCAATTGAGGGAATTACTTCCCTTGACGGCAGATGCTATGGTAAAATGGCTCATGCAGAGCGCCGCGGCAGCGGAGTTGCCATTAATATTTATGGAGAACAGGATTTAAAGATATTTGAATCCGGTATAGCATATTTCAAGTAAATCGATAGCGCGAAAGAATGAAAGAAAGGGAGAATGGTACTACATGAAAGCATTTCTAATTCTGGAAGACGGCACTGTTTTTGAAGGAATTCATATTGGCGCCAAGAAGGAGATCATCAGTGAAATTGTATTTAATACTTCCATGGCAGGGTATCTGGAAGTACTTACAGATCCATCCTATGCTGGACAGGCAGTGTGCATGACCTATCCGCTGATCGGTAATTATGGAATATGCCTGGAGGATATGGAATCAAGGCAGGCCTGGCCGGATGGATTTATTGTCAGGGAATTATCCCGGGTGGCAAGTAACTTCCGTAAGGATATTACCATACAGGAGTTCCTGGAGCGGCAGAACATTCCGGGCATTGCGGGAATTGATACCAGAGCGCTTACGAAAATCCTTCGTGAAAAAGGTACCATGAACGGCATGATCACTACCAATGAAGCATATGACTTAAGCGAAGTTCTCCCTAAGTTAAAAGAATATACCACAGGAAAAGTAGTAGAAAAAGTTACCTGTAAAGAAAAATACGTAATAAAAGGCGCCACGGACCTTGCAGAGAACGGTTCTTTTTCGGGAAGCGCAAGGTTCTGTCCGGAGGATTATGCAGCAGGCAGGAAGGAAAAACGTCCCAGCATTACCAGAGAATTAAACGGCCTGGGAAAGAAAGTAGCACTTCTTGATCTGGGTGCAAAGGATAATATTGCTCATTCACTTGCCCAGCGGGGATGCGAGGTAACGGTTTATCCGGCAACTGCTTTGGCAGAAGAGATCATAGCAGCTGCGCCGGACGGCATTATGCTCAGTAACGGCCCCGGCGACCCTAAGGAGTGTCAAAGCATTATTGCTGAGATCAAGAAGTTGTACGATACAGATATTCCTATTTTTGCCATTTGCCTGGGACATCAGCTGATGGCTCTTGCCACAGGGGCGGATACTTTCAAAATGAAATACGGCCATCGGGGCGGAAATCATCCGGTGAAGGATCTGGAAACGGGAAGAGTCTATATTTCTTCCCAAAATCACGGTTATGTCGTGGATATGGATAAGCTGGATCCCAAAGTGGCAGTGCCGGCCTTTGTTAATGTCAATGATGGAACAAACGAAGGTCTGAAATATACAGGGAAGAATATATTTACTGTGCAGTATCATCCAGAAGCATGTCCGGGTCCCCAGGATTCCAGCTATCTGTTTGACAGATTCATTAAAATGATGGAGGTGGGAAAAGATGCCTAAGAATCCTAATGTAAAGAGAGTAATGGTAATCGGCTCAGGCCCTATCGTAATCGGACAGGCAGCGGAATTTGACTATGCAGGAACCCAGGCCTGCCGGTCCCTTAAGGAAGAAGGAGTGGAAGTTGTTCTTGTAAATTCCAATCCCGCAACCATCATGACGGATAAAAATATTGCAGATAAGGTTTATATAGAGCCCCTTACGGCCAAGGTATTAGAACAGATCATTGAAAAGGAAAAACCTGACAGTATTCTTCCTACCTTGGGAGGACAGGCTGGTCTGAATCTTGGCATGGAGCTTGAGGAAAGCGGTTTTCTTGCGTCCCATAATGTAAAGCTGTTAGGAACTACAGCCGCCACCATTAAAAAGGCTGAGGATCGTCAGGAATTTAAAGATACCATGGAAAAAATTGGGGAGCCCTGTGCTGCCTCTAAAGTAGTGGAAAGCATTGAGGAAGGTGTGGCCTTTACCAACACCATTGGCTATCCGGTAGTGCTCCGTCCTGCATATACGCTGGGAGGAAGCGGCGGCGGTATTGCCCACAATCAGGCGGAATTAGAGACGATTCTGGAAAATGGTCTTCGTCTTTCAAGAGTGGGACAGGTTTTGGTGGAACGCTGCATTGCAGGCTGGAAAGAAATCGAATATGAAGTGATGCGTGACAGTGCGGGCAACTGTATTACGGTCTGCAACATGGAGAACATTGATCCGGTAGGCGTACATACCGGCGACAGTATCGTAGTGGCGCCTTCCCAGACACTTTCTGACAAAGAATACCAGATGCTGCGTACGTCAGCCCTTAATATCATTGATGAACTGCAGATTACAGGCGGATGTAACGTTCAGTTTGCACTGCATCCCACCAGTTTTGAATATTGTGTAATAGAGGTAAATCCCCGTGTCAGCCGTTCTTCTGCTTTGGCAAGTAAGGCAACAGGGTACCCAATTGCAAAAGTAGCGGCCAAGATTGCCTTAGGCTATACACTGGATGAAATTAAAAATGCAATTACAGGCAAGACCTATGCAAGCTTTGAACCCACATTGGATTACTGTGTTGTAAAGCTGCCTAGGCTTCCTTTTGATAAGTTCATTACTGCCAAGAGAACTTTGACGACCCAAATGAAAGCTACCGGTGAGGTAATGAGCATCTGCGATAACTTTGAAGGCGCTCTGATGAAGGCGATCCGTTCTTTAGAGCAGCATGTGGATTGTCTTTTAAGCTATGATTTCAGTACTCTTTCCCTGGAGGAATTACAGGACAGGCTGAAAAAAGTGGATGACCAGAGAATCTTTGTGATTGCAGAAGCCCTCCGTAAGGGAATGGACTATGATACGATTCATGAGATTACCATGATAGACCATTGGTTTATTGACAAGCTTTCCATAATCGTGGAAATGGAACAGGCTCTGAAAAAAGGACCTTTGACAGTAGAGCTGTTAAGGGAAGCAAAAAGGATTGAGTTCCCGGATAATGTGATCGGCAGACTGACAGGGAAGACAGAAGAAGAAATCAAGAAAATGCGCTATGAGAATGGTATTGTAGCTGCTTACAAAATGGTAGATACCTGTGCAGCGGAATTTGAAGCCAGTACGCCTTATTATTATTCCGTCTATGGAAGCGAAAATGAAGCGGTTCAGACCAATTCAAGGAAAAAGGTGCTGGTACTGGGTTCAGGTCCCATCAGGATCGGGCAGGGAATTGAATTCGACTATTGTTCCGTTCATGCCACATGGGCTTTTTCCAAAGCAGGATATGAAACCATTATCATTAACAATAATCCGGAAACCGTAAGTACGGATTTTGATATTGCAGATAAGCTGTATTTTGAACCTTTGACGCCGGAAGATGTGGAAAGTATCGTCAATCTGGAAAAACCCGATGGCGCGGTGGTACAGTTTGGCGGACAGACGGCAATTAAGCTCACAGAAAGTCTTATGCAGATGGGAGTTCCGATTTTGGGAACTAAGGCAGAGGATGTAGATGCGGCAGAAGACAGGGAACTTTTTGATAAGATTCTGGAACAGACCAAAATACCCAGGGCAGCAGGAGGTACTGTCTATACTGCCAAAGAAGCAAAGGAAGTGGCAAATCGTCTGGGTTATCCCGTATTGGTAAGGCCTTCTTATGTGCTTGGCGGACAGGGAATGCAGATTGCCATTTCCGATGAAGAAATTGAAGAATTCATGAATATCATTAACAGGATCGCACAGGATCATCCTATCCTGGTAGATAAATATTTACAGGGCAAGGAGATTGAAGTAGATGCAGTCTGTGACGGTACCGATATATTGATTCCCGGTATTATGGAGCACATTGAAAGAACAGGTGTCCATTCCGGAGACAGTATTTCCGTATATCCAGCACCTACCATTACCACACAGGTAAAGGAAAAGATCGGAGAATATACCAGAAGACTGGCCAGAGCTCTTCATGTCAAAGGGTTGATCAATATTCAGTTTATTGCTATCGGAGAAGAGGTCTATGTCATTGAAGTTAATCCCCGCTCTTCACGTACAGTGCCTTATATCAGTAAAGTGACAGGGATTCCCATTGTAGATCTGGCGACGGAAGTGATTATCGGAAAGACCATCAGAGAGCTTGGATATGAGCCGGGCCTGCAGCCGGAAGCCGACTATTTTGCAGTGAAGATGCCGGTGTTCTCCTTTGAGAAGATACGTGGTGCGGAAATCAGCTTAGGGCCTGAAATGAAATCTACCGGTGAATGTTTGGGAATAGCCAAAACCTTTAATGAAGCGCTCTATAAGGCATTCTTAGGAGCAGGCATTGATCTGCCCAAATATAAGAGGATGATCATTACCGTAAAAGATGCGGATAAGGGAGAAGCAATTGAAATCGGCAGACGCTTTGAAAAACTGGGATATACGATCTATGCCACCAGAAGCACCTGCAATGCCTTAAAAGAAGCAGGCATTCATGCCAGACAGGTCAATAAGATTTCACAGGAGTCACCTACCGTTATGGATCTTATTTTAGGACATAAGATCGATCTGGTAATTGATACGCCTACACAGGGACGTGATAAGTCAAGAGATGGTTTCCTGATCAGAAGGACGGCTATTGAGACAGGTATCAACTGCCTTACCGCCATGGATACGGCAAGGGCGTTGGTAACCAGTATGGAACAAATGCATGAGAAGTTCACTTTGATTGATATTGCACAGGTGAAAAGCAGAGGGCTCAAAGAGGATTCCCATTAGGTTTGGTGCTCTTTGAGCACCAGATCTTTAAACTCCTTTGCGGGCATGGGCTTATAGAACAGATATCCCTGGGCAACATGGCAGCCCCATTCTGTCAGCTTTTCCTGTTGGTATACTGTTTCCACACCCTCTACGATGATCTGCATATCTAAAGAACGGATCATATCTATACAATGTTTTAAAATAATTTGTGATTTAGGGTCTTCCATGTGATTCAGGAAGACCTTATCGATTTTGATCTCGTCTACAGGCTGGCTGCCCAGCATATTCATGGTAGAATATCCGCTTCCGAAATCATCCATGGAAAAAATAAACCCAAAATCCCTTAAGGTACGGATTTTTTCATACATAAGTCCTTCGTTGGCGGAATAAGCGCTTTCAGTAAGCTCTAAGGGAATCAGGAAAGGTTCGATTCCTAAGTTGTCTGAGAGATTCTTCAACGTATCAACCAGAGTAGTATCATAGGCATGGAGCCTTGATATATTAATGGAAATGGGAAGTTCAATACCATGTTCTTTCTTTAAAGCAGCTACGAACTGAAATACTTTTTCCCAGATATACTTGTCCATATCAATGATGGACGTATTTTTTTCAAGAACAGGGATAAAGGAATCGGGAGGCATCAGACCGTCTACAGGATGAAGCCAGCGGATGAGGGCTTCACCGCCTACGATCTTACCGTTTCGCATATCGACTTTAGGTTGGATATAAAGCTGGAACTGGTCCGTGGTCAGAGCTTCATCGAAGTTGTTTTCCACTTTTTTTTCAAGAAGCATTCTGTCCCGCATAGTGGCATCAAAAAAAGCGTAATTAGTAAAATAATTTCCCTTTACGGTTTTTTGAGCAATAAAAGCATAGTCCTGCAAAAGGGAAGCGGAGATGGTTTTGTCATTGGAAATGCATATTCCGAAAGCGGGCATGACTTTACAATTGATGGGGAATGATTTGATGCGTTCACTTAAATCAGTCACGATTCTGACCAGATCGTCTTCTGTTTCATAGGGAGTGCAGAGTGCAAAAATATCCGCACGAAAATGTGAAACTGCAGTCCGGCTGCTTTCATAAAGGCGGAAACAGTCAGAAATATATCTTAGAAGATTGTCACCTACGTCCCGGGAACAAAATTCATTGATCAGTTTAAAACCGGCAATGTCCATGACAATAACGGCATACTTTGCATCCTGATAGCGGATCAGATCGTCTGCCTTAAATAAAAAAGCCCGCAAATTTAAAAGGTTCGTTAAATTAGTGCGGTTTTTATCCATATTGGCTTCAGCCATTTTTCGTAAAGAATAGAGATATAGGTATTCGGAATCAGCCTGATTATGTGAACTCATGGTGCCTCCTTATCATCCTGTATATTTTTTGAAGACGCTGATTCACAGGGCGGATCAGCGATGGTATGCCTGCCTGCAAATCTGCCGTAAACCCATATATAGATCCAAAGCAGAATAGGAAGACCTATGGTAGCCATTAAACAGGCAGCGAACATTCTGTCTGAACCCGGGAAGTCAAGTATCGCAACAATCAAAGTTACAATATATAAGAGAACCAGTAAAATGACGCATATCATAGCTGCAATTTGTTTAGGGGTTTTCTTCATCCGGAACGGCTCCTTTTATTCTCATGAGCAATGAGTCAGGCGGATGTGAAGCATCCATTTGACAAGTGCGGTGAGAGTATTTACATTTACCTATAATAATATAATAAGATTATATACCATAACCGGGTGGATTTGCAATTTTTTTACAATTTTTTGCTTAAAAGATTCTATTTTAAAAAATGGGTGTGTGTTATACTTAGTTCATTATGAAAGGATAAAGAAAGGGCAGAGTATGCTGAAGCAGATATTAAACGGAAAATGGGATTTTGAAATAATAGGAAAGGACAGGGAACTTCTTCCAGAAGGCAGGATCAAAGCCGAAGTACCGGGCAGCGTTTACAGTACATTGCTGGAACAGGAATTGATACCTGATCCCTTCTATCGGGATAATGAATTAAAGGTTCTTCCGCTGATGGACAATGATTTTGCTTACAGTACCGTCTTTGCGGTAGAAGAGGAACTGTATAAGTGCGATGGGCTGCTGCTGCGTTTTGAAGGAATAGATACGCTGGCAGATATTTATTTGAACGGAGAGTTTTTGGGAAGCGCTTATAATATGCATCGTGTATGGGAATTTGATGTACTTTCCTACATAAGGACAGGGGAAAACGAATTAAAGGTGGTGCTGCATTCCCCTACGAAATATATTAAAGAAGAAAATGAAAAGATATATACCGGCGGCTCTTTAGAAGCTATGGAAGGATTTCCCCATCTCAGGAAAGCCCACTGTATGTTTGGATGGGATTGGGGTCCAAGACTCCCGGATGCCGGTATTTTCAGAGAAGTATCTCTGCTTGGCATTAAAGAGAGCAGGATTGATTCTGTCTATATAACACAGGTTCACGAAGAAGGAAAAGTAACCCTTGACTTTGATGTGGCTCTGGAGCTTTTTACAGAGACAGATACCACCAGAGTAGAGATAGAAGTGATTTCACCGGATGGGCAGAAATGGAGTCCCAATCTTACGGGGGAGGAAGAAGATTACAGGATTGAAATTTCAAATCCTCTTATCTGGTGGCCCAGAGGGTATGGAGAGCAGCCTCTTTATCAGGCTAATGTGGCGCTGCTTTCAGAAGAAGGAGAAGTTCTTGACAGATGGGAGAAGAGAATCGGGCTGCGTACCATAACGGTAAATACAGAAGCAGATCAGTGGGGAAACTGTTTTGCCCATGAAGTGAACGGAATCAAAATCTTTGCCATGGGAGCAGATTATATTCCGGAAGATAATCTGCTTTCAAGAGTTACCAGGGAGAGGACAAAGAAGCTTTTACAGGATGCAGTCCGGGCCAATCACAACAGTATCAGAGTGTGGGGAGGAGGATATTATCCCGATGACTATTTCTTTGATATTTGTGATGAGCTGGGAATTCTGGTGTGGCAGGACTTTATGTTTGCCTGCGCTTCTTATGAACTGGATGAGGAGCTTGAAAGGAACGTTACCCGGGAGATCATTGAGAATGTCAGAAGAATCCGCCACCATGCCTCTTTAGCGCTGTGGTGCGGTAATAATGAGATGGAAACCCAGACCCTTGACAAAACCTGGAAACCTTCCGACAAGCAGAAGTATGATTATATTAAACTATATGAATATATCATTCCTAAAATATTGAAAGAAGAGGATCCGGTTGCTTTTTACTGGCCCTCCAGTCCCTCTTCAGGCGGAAATTACGATAATCCGTGGGATGAAAACAGAGGAGATGTCCATTATTGGGATGTCTGGCATGGAGACAAGCCTTTTACGGAGTATCGGAAATTCAGGTTCCGCTATTTATCGGAGTTTGGCTTTCAATCATTTCCTTCATTGAAAACGGTGGAAAGCTATACACGTCCGGAGGATCGAAATATTTTTTCAAGGATCATGGAAATGCACCAGAGAAACCGGGCAGCCAACGGAAAAATCCTGAATTATCTGTCAGCTACTTATTTGTATCCTAAGGATTTTGAACATCTTCTGTATGCTTCACAGCTTTTGCAGGCAGATGCCATCCGTTACGGCGTAGAACATTTCAGACGTTACAGGGGAAGATGCATGGGAGCCATCGTATGGCAGCTCAATGATATCTGGCCGGTAGCTTCATGGGCCAGCATTGATTATTATGGCCGGTGGAAAGCTCTTCATTATGCAGAGAAGAAGATGTTTGCGCCCCTTATGATTTCCTGTGAGGAAACAGGTGAGCTTAGTGAGAGGCCTTACTGTATCTCAGAACCTGCGCCAATTGAAAAAAGCGCAAGACTCCATGTTGCCAATGAAAGCAGGAAGAATGTAACGGGCACAGTAAAATGGCAGCTCTGCAATCCGGACAGCACTGTTCTGGAAAGTGGAAGCAGGGAAGTGACAGTTCCGGCCCTTGATGGAATATGGCTTGAGAAGCTGGACTTCAATCAGTATGATGAAAGAAAAATGCATTTAAGCTATCAGTTCCTTACAGACGGAAAGATCGTTTCAGAAAACAGCTGTCTGTTTACCCCGCCTAAACATTATTATTTTCAAGACCCTCATCTGACTCTTGTCAGAGAAGGAAATACTCTTACTGTTAAAGCAGATGCTTATGCTAAGAACGTATCAATTGAAGGAGTAGATGGCGATGTCAGGCTGTCAGACAATTTCTTTGATATGGAAGCAGGCATTCACCAGGTAGAGATATTGGAAGGAGATGCTGTAGAATTTAAGTGTAAATCGGTATATCAAATTGCATAAATCGTAGAAAATTCCATGGAAATCCTTGCAAAACATTGTCAATATGAATAAAACGTGCTAAAATTACTGTATTGTATTTGGAGCTTTTTTACAAAAATAAGCTATAATCCGGAATTTGGATAAGATGTTGGAGGGATCATATGGGAAAAGACATAGAACGTATATCGATGAGTCAGTTTGAAAATATAGCAAGCCTTTTAAATCCCTGTATTGATGGTTATCTGTATATTCTGGATTTTAAAGACAATACTTACTGTATTTCCGAAAATGCCCTGGAGAGATTTCCGATTCCGTCGAGCAGAATGGAGGATGCCACAAACCAGTTTCCCAAGTTTGTATATGCAGAAGACCTTAAACTTTTAAATGATGATATGGCCATGATTTTAAGGAAAGAAAAGGATTTTCATAATCTCCAGTACCGCTGGATCAACAAGGAAGGCAAGGCTGTATGGATCAACTGCAGAGGCAGGGTCCTTATGAACGAAGAAGGTAATCCTGAATTTCTGATAGGTTGTATCAATGAAATAGGCAAGAAACCCAAAGCTGATAATGTCAGCGGATTGCTTAGGGGTGGTATCCTGCAGAATGAATTTCCGTTAAATGATCAGAATCAGGAAGGACTGCTTTTGAGGATCGGCATTGATAATTTTAAAGAGATCAATGAAAACAAAGGCATGGAATACGGAGATATGATTCTGTATAAGACGGCAGAGTGTATCCGTGCCGTTGCTACGAAGGGACAGAAAATATACCGTGTGGTTGCAGACGAATTTATCATACATGATCCTGACGGTACGGTAGAGGGAATGGAGCAGCTTTACAGGAAAATACATGATAAAATAGAGACGTTTATTGAAGAAAACGGATATGAAGTTTTTTATACCATTTCAGCCGGTATATTGAATCTTTCCGATGTGACCAACCAGTCTTATGAGAATCTGATGAAGCTGTCGGAATTTTCCTTAAGCAAGGCCAAGGATTTAGGTAAGAATACCTATTATATTTATACGAAGAAGGATTATCATGCTTTTCTGCATAAAAGAAATTTGACCCGCATTATGCGGAAGGCTGTAAATCATGATTTTGAGGGATTCGAAACATATTTTCAGCCCATTGTGGATATCAGAAATAACAGGCTTACAGGAGCGGAAACATTGTTGCGGTTTCGGACAGAAGAAACCGGTATTGTTTCACCGGCAGAGTTTATCCCGCTTCTTGAAGAAAGCGGTTTGATCATTCCTGTAGGTAAATGGGTACTCCGTCAGGCTATGGCAGCCTGCAGTCAGATACAGAAAATCATACCGGATTTCAGGATTTCAGTTAATATATCCTATATTCAGGTAATGAAAAGCGATGCGCTGACTGAAATTACGGAAGCCGTTGCAGCCTACGGACTTTCTCAGGGAAGTGTAGTTATGGAACTGACGGAAAGCGGGTTGCTGGAATCGGATCCTAATTTTATCGGATTCTGTGAAGGGCTTAAGAAGAACGGCATTCTGCTGGCATTGGATGATTTCGGAACAGGTTATTCCAATTTCCATTATTTGTATAATCTGAATCCCAACACCATTAAAATAGACCGCAGCTTTACGGTGAAAGCGTTAAATAATGATTATGAACACAATCTGCTGCAGCATATGGTAGCAATGACCCACAGTATTGATTTAAAACTCTGCATTGAAGGAATTGAAACAAAAGAGGAGTTAGACAGAATCTGTGAGATCGATCCTGACTATATTCAGGGATTCTATTTTGGCAGACCAAGTCCTCTGGGAACATTTTTGGAAATGTATGTAGAGTCGAAAGAAGAATAGACAATTATTCATACATAGCGTAAAATAGCAGGAATTGTGAAATAATTCCTGCTATTTTATATGATTTTTAATGGCTTCGAAGCTTTCTTTGCTGATCACATGTTCAATCCGACAGGCATCTTCCGTAGCAATATCTTTGTCTACGCCAAGCCGCATAAGCCAGTCACTTAACAATTCATGGCGCTCGTAGATCATTTCTGCAATTTCCCGTCCGGAATCAGTAAGATAAATGAAACCTTCTTTGGTAACGGTAATGTGGTTCTTCTCACGAAGGTTCTTCATGGCAACACTGACGCTGGATTTCTTAAAGCCTAATTCTTCAGCAACATCTACGGAACGTACTACCGGCTTTGCTTTACTTAAAATAAGTATAGTTTCTAAATAGTTTTCAGCTGACTCATTTACAATCATTTTCAATAACCTTTCCTTTTCATCTCTTTTTTGCACTCATACATACGCGCGTCCGCCAGTTTATAGAGCTGCCTTGCATTCTTGTCAGGCTCTTTTATATGTTCGCTGATGCCGTAAGCAGTACTCAGATTCCAATTCTGATGCTCCTTGTTCTTCTGTGCAATCAACTTTTCCATCTGTCCGATCAGCGCATCGATTTCTTCGGTAGAGACATCTTTCAGTATGACGAGAAATTCATCACCGCCCGTCCTTCCTACCAGTCCGTAAGGTGCAAAAACTTCATGCAGAATCACCCCGAAAGTACGGATGAATGCGTCTCCTTCCTCATGTCCGAGTCTGTCATTTACCTGTTTTAAGTTGTTCAGATCAAATACTCCGATAGCGTATTGTTTTTCTTCCTGTTCTGCATCTATTATATCAAACCAATCTTCACAGCTCCGCCTGTTTGCAAGCCCGGTGAGGGCATCCGAATACGCCAGCTTTTCCAGTGCTTCTCCTTTTGCAGCATCATACAGTACACGTATGATGTTCCTGCCAAAATCAAGCAGCATCGCCATTATGAAGAGCATGACGCCGATACTGAATATGCCCACATACCGTTTTCCAGCTGACATGCTTAAATATTTTTCAAAGTTAAACCGCAGCAAATCAAAGGTCGCAAAGAATATCATGATGACGGCCCCTGCGAACAATATCCCATTTTCCAGGCGTTTGTGGCGAATATCAGATGTATACATGCATATCAGATACAGTGCCATCATCGCTATCAGGATATGCTGGAGCCGGAGCACTTTGGGAAAATGGCAGATATTGGTCAACTGCAGTATATATGACGTCAGTGTAAAGATAAGCTGTAATGCCATAATAAGTGCATAAATGTTCTTTCTGGTCCTGCTCTCAGTATGCATTGCCTCCGCATAAAAATACGCAAAGACCGGAATCGGCAGAAAATACAATAGAGAAAACTCCATGCACACCTTCAACACCAAATCGTCCGAGAACAGAAACATCAGATTATAGTTGCATAGTGACCAGCCTCCGATCCCGATTGAAAACAGCGCCACCCATAATAGTCTGAGCCATGGCAGACTGCGCAGCCGGACAAGAAAAACAGTCACAACTATAATCACGCAAATACCGAATATGATCAGAAAAAGATTGATGATGAAGGGAACCCGGTTCTCCTTAAGATAATCTTTTATATACCAGTTGGCATCATATAGCTGCGGTGTATCAAAAGAAGAAAATGCCGCATCTTCAGTGACTGTCAGCTTCAGAGACAGTTTCCTCCCTTCGTAATCCGGAGGCAGGCTGATGCATTGATATCCGTATCCCACCAGCTTTTCTTCCTGGTAGAGATCCTGACCGTAGCTGAAAATTTCTTCTCCGTCCAGCCCGGCCCATATGGTGGAGTGGACGCTGTAAAAGACAAGGATCGGATTAGCAATGATGGTTTCCGGAAGGATCGTCTCCAGGACAACCTCGTCTCCATGATTCACCAATGGAAAGACAATGGCTCCCATCGCTGTCTGTTCACATGGTATTCCGTTGATGGTGACAGACCAGCCCTCGTCCAGTTTTTCGTAATGAGATTGATCGATTCCCCGCCTTGAAGATGTCAGCATGACTGTACCAATCAATAGCGCACTGGCAAACAGCAGCAGAATCACACTTGACAGTTCATTCCGTTTTTCCATACTTATCTCCCTTTCTAGTTTATTGTAACATAATCAGACAGAGAAGTTCAATAAGACATTCTATTGAAAAACAAAAGTACTTGACAACTAATAAATGTTAGCATATACTAACCATATAAAGACAAAAGAAAGAGGATGAGTATATGCCGTTATCAATGGTAAAAACAGGGGAACCCAATGTCATTAAAAAAGTTGGAGGAAAAGAAGAGACCAGAAAGTTTCTTGAAAATCTGGGATTTGTAGCCGGAGGAGTGGTTACAGTTGTATCGGAGATCAGAGGCAGCCTTATTGTAAATGTTAAAGATTCCAGAGTTGCCCTGGGAATGGATATGGCAAATAAAATCATGGTATAAGGCGGAAGAAAGGAGAAGTATTTTATGAAGACATTGCGAGAAGCTGCTTGTGGAGAGACAGTGGTAGTTAAAAAACTCTCCGGTGAGGGACCGGTGAAAAGACGTATCATGGATATGGGTATAACCAAGGGTGTTTCCATTTATGTCAGGAAAGTAGCGCCCCTTGGGGACCCGGTAGAAGTGACGGTAAGAGGATATGAACTGTCCTTAAGGAAAGCAGATGCCCAAATGGTTGAAGTAGAATAATTTTTTTTGATTAATGGTTAGATAAAACTAACAAAAAGAAGTTATGAATAACTTAGACTTTCATAGAAAATGTGCAATAACTGCAAAAAAGGAAAGAGGAGGCTGATTATGTCAATTAGAATTGCTTTAGCAGGTAATCCCAACTGCGGTAAGACAACACTGTTTAACGCACTGACAGGTTCCAATCAGTTTGTAGGTAACTGGCCGGGTGTTACGGTAGAAAAGAAAGAGGGAAAATGGAAAGAGAATAAAGAAGTAACTATTGTAGATTTACCGGGTATTTATTCTTTGTCCCCTTATACACTGGAGGAAGTAGTTGCAAGAAATTATCTGCTTAATGAAAGGCCGGATGCTATTATTAATATTGTAGACGGCACCAACATTGAAAGAAATCTTTACCTGTCAACACAGATCATGGAACTTGGCATTCCGGTAATTATGGCAGTAAATATGATGGACCTTGTGGAAAAATCAGGAGATAAGATACATGTGGATAAGCTCAGCAGGAAACTTGGCTGTGAAGTGGTGGAAATTTCTGCATTAAAGGGAACAGGTATCCGCAAGGCAGCAGAAAAGGCAGTCGCCTATGCAGGGAAAAAACAGGCGGATGCTGTGATCCATCAGTTTGCCGTCAAAGTGGAATCTGCCATTGATTCAGTGGAAGATAAGCTGGGAGAAGATGTTCCTGACTGTCAGAAGAGATTTTTTGCCATCAAGCTTTTGGAAAGAGATGATAAGATTGCCAGGCAGATGGCAGCTGTTCTTGATGTGTCTGCAGAGATTCGATTATTGGAAAAGGAGTTTGATGACGATACGGAAAGCATCATTACCAACGAGAGATATGTTTATATTTCTTCCATTATCGGAGAATGCGTAACTAAAAGCAGTAGAAAAAAATTAACCGTTTCGGATAAAATTGACCGGGTAGTAACAAACAGGTGGCTGGCTCTGCCAATTTTTGCGGTAGTGATGTTCCTGGTGTATTATGTTTCCGTAACAACTATAGGAGCCATTGCCACAGACTGGACAAATGATGTATTGTTTGGGGAGATCATTCCTCCTGCTGTAGAGAGCCTTTTAACAGCCGTTCATTGTGCAGACTGGCTTCAGGGACTGATTTTGGATGGAATCATTGCAGGCGTTGGAGCCGTACTGGGATTTGTTCCTCAGATGCTTGTTTTATTTATTTTCCTGGCATTTTTGGAATCCTGTGGATACATGGCCCGTGTGGCATTCATTATGGACAGGATCTTCCGTAAGTTCGGTTTGTCAGGAAAGTCATTTATCCCTATGCTGATCGGTACAGGATGCGGTGTTCCCGGAGTAATGGCATCCAGAACCATTGAGAATGACAGAGACCGGAAAATGACCATCATGACTACTACCTTTATTCCCTGCGGCGCGAAACTTCCTATTATTGCCCTGATCGCGGGAGCGTTATTTGACGGTGCGGCATGGGTGGCACCCAGCGCATATTTTATAGGGATTGCAGCAATTATCTGTTCCGGTATCATATTAAAGAAAACAAAGATGTTTGAAGGCAATCCGGCGCCTTTTGTTATGGAACTTCCGGCTTATCACATGCCTACTGTCGGCGCAGTGCTCAGAAGCATGTGGGAAAGAGGGTGGTCCTTTATTAAGAAAGCAGGAACCATTATTTTACTGTCAACCATTGTACTTTGGTTTTTGATGAGCTTTGGATGGGCAGACGGCTCCTTTGGTATGCTAGAGGCTGAGCAGTTAGACGGCAGCATTCTTGCTAAGCTTGGCGGCCTGATTTCATGGCTTTTCATTCCTTTGGGATTTGGAAACTGGAGGATGACAGTGGCAGCAGTAACAGGCCTTATTGCAAAGGAAAATGTGGTAGGCACCATTGGTATTCTCTTTGGATTTGCAGAAGTGGCAGAAGATGGAGAAGAAATCTGGGGGCAGCTTGCCGGCAGTATGACAGCTGTGGCAGCATATTCCTTCCTGGTATTCAACCTTCTCTGTGCTCCCTGCTTTGCAGCAATGGGCGCTATTAAGAGAGAAATGAACAATGTGAAATGGTTCTTATTTGCAATCGGTTATCAGTGCGGATTGGCATATCTTGTATCGCTTTGCATCTATCAGATAGGCACGCTGATCAGTGCAGGAGCATTTGGCATATGGACAGCGGCAGCTTTCCTGATCCTGATAGGATTCGGTTATCTCCTTTTCAGACCTTATAAGGAAAGTAAGACATTGAAAGTTGACACCGGTAAACTGATGAAAGTAAAATAAAAATATATGGCAGCATGAGAATTCCGTAGGCGGTTGCAAAACTTTTTTGTAGAGAGACATTGTGCAGATTGCGCATGAATTTCTTTTGCACAATCTGCTATTAAATAACTATCATACAGGACTTTTGACAACCCAACCCTGGGAATTCTGAAAGGAAAGGAGCATATTTGTCAAAATGGGAACAATAGTGGTAGGTCTGATCGTTTTGGGAATTACGGCATTGGCGGTAAGAAGCATGATCCGCGATAAGAAAGCGGGCAAGTCACTGCAATGCGGCGGTGACTGCAGTCATTGCAAGGGACATTGTCATTGACAGAAAATTCCAAAAACAGATTGCTTTCCGAAGAAAATGTGGTATAATATATAGCCATCAGGTGTGAACATCAGGAGGAAGGAAAATGAGCTTATTAGATGATCTTAAGGAACTGGATGTGAATACAGATGAAGGTCTGGGAAGGTTTATGAACAATGCCGCATTATACGAAAAAATGATCAAAAAATTTAATGTGACAGTGGCGGACCTGGAAGTAATGCCTCACTTTGAATCGGGAGATTTGGATAAGGCCCTTACAAATGCACATACATTAAAAGGCGTAACCGGTAATCTGTCACTTACCCCTCTTTATACTGCTTATACGGAAATCGTTACCCAGCTCAGGGCAAATAATCCGGAAAAAGCAAAAGAAAAACTTGCAGAAATTCTTCCTATTCAGAAGAAAATCATAGAGTGTATAGAAAAGTATGCACAATAGGCCGGGATGCCGGCACTAAATAACGGACGATGCGCTTTGCAGACCGTTCTTATGTTAATAGGAAATGTAGTAAGATACATGAAAAATGTATCTTACTATTTTTTTTGAGAAAAATAATCATATACTCTCTTGCAATATACCCCCATGGGGTATATAATAATTTCGAAAGTCACCAACAGTCTGTCAAATGTGAGGGAACAAACTATGACCAGAGAAACAGAATGCAGTTGTCATAAAACAAAAGAACGCTCGGAAAAGGAATATAAGGATCTGATTCATCGTCTGAACCGTATGGAAGGTCAAATACGGGGAATCAGAGGCATGGTAGAGAAAGATGCTTACTGCATTGATATTCTGACACAGGTAGCGGCGGTCCATGCTGCCCTGAACAGTTTTAATAAGGTTCTGCTTGCAAATCATATAAAGACTTGTGTTGTTCAGGATATTAAAGACGGAAAAGAAGAAACGGTAGAGGAACTCCTTACAGCTTTGCAGAAGCTTATGGGATAGAAAAGGAGGTATTCATGGAACAATATACAGTAACCGGTATGAGCTGTGCTGCCTGCAGCGCCAGAGTGGAAAAGGCGGTGTCTAACCTGCAGGGTGTGACATCCTGTTCTGTCAGTCTTTTAACAAATTCTATGGGAGTTGAGGGAACAGCATCCTCATCGGAAATCATAAAGGCAGTAGAAAAGGCAGGATATAAAGCAGCATTAAAGGACAGAAAAAGCAGGGAAAATTTAAGCGCTGACAGCCAGGAAGATATGCTAAAGGACAGAGAAACACCGCTGCTTAAAAGAAGACTGGCCGCTTCTCTTGTTTTTCTGGCGGCGCTTATGTATATTTCCATGGGACATATGATGTGGAACTGGCCCCTTCCCCAAAGACTGTCCCAGAATCATATAGCTATGGGACTTATCCAGCTGCTTTTGACCGTGATCGTTATGGTAATCAACCAGAAATTCTTTGTCAGCGGCTTTAAAAGTCTTTGGCACAGAGCGCCTAACATGGACACACTGGTAGCGTTAGGAGCAAGTGCTGCTTTCGTTTACAGCACTTATGCACTGTTTGCCATGACAGAGGCCCAGGTCAGGGGAGATGGTCACATGGTCATGGAGTACATGCATGAGTTTTATTTTGAATCGGCAGCCATGATCCTGACACTTATTACAGTAGGGAAAATGCTGGAGGCCCGTTCCAAAGGGAAAACCACAGATGCTCTGAAAAGTTTGATAAAGCTGGCGCCTAAAAGGGCAACAGTATATAGAGAAGGAATAGAAACGGAAGTAGCTATTGAAGAAGTAAACAAAGGAGACATTTTTGTAGTACGTCCCGGTGAGAACATTCCGGTGGATGGTATCGTACTGGAGGGAAACAGCGCTGTAAACGAAGCAGCCCTTACAGGAGAAAGCATCCCTGTAGATAAGGCAGCAGGAGATCATGTATCGGCAGCTACCTTAAATCAGTCGGGATTCTTGAAATGTGAGGCAGTCAGAGTAGGAGAAGACACTGCTTTGTCACAGATCATCCGTATGGTAAGCGATGCAGCAGCCACCAAGGCTCCTATTGCCAAGGTGGCCGACAGAGTATCGGGAGTATTTGTGCCGGCAGTGATTACTATTGCGGTAATCACATTATTTGTATGGCTTCTGGTGGGAGAAAGCATGGGTTTTGCGCTGGCAAGAGGAATTTCTGTACTGGTCATCAGCTGTCCCTGTGCCCTTGGCCTTGCAACCCCGGTGGCAATTATGGTAGGAAGCGGCATGGGCGCCAAAAACGGTATCATGTTTAAAACGGCAGTTTCGCTGGAAGAAGCAGGAAAAACCAACATTGTAGCTTTGGATAAAACCGGCACCATTACAAGTGGGGAACCTACGGTGACAGATATTATTCCCACAGGCAAGATCTTAAAAGAGGATTTGATCTTTTATGCAAATGCACTGGAAAGCAGAAGTGAGCATCCCCTTTCAAAGGCCATAACCGCGTATGCAAAAGAAGAAGGGATACAGGAGGCCGAGACAGATGAGTTTAAGGCCCTTCCCGGCAACGGACTTCAGGGTATTTTTCAGGGAATGGAGCTTATAGGTGGAAATTATCCCTTTGTCAATAGTAAGGTACAGATTTCTGATGAGGTCAAGTCCCGGTCAGAAAAACTTTCGGAAGAAGGAAAAACGCCTCTTTTCTTTGCAAAAGGAGAAGAACTTTTAGGAATTATTGCAGTTGCAGACGTAATCAAACCGGACAGTTCCAAAGCTATAGGAGAATTGCAGGATATGGGTATCCGTGTGGTCATGCTGACAGGTGATAATGAACGGACAGCAAGAGCAGTAGGAATGCAGGCCGGTGTAGATGAAGTAATAGCGGGGGTGCTTCCTGAAGGTAAGGAAAGCGTGATCAGATCCTTAAAGAAGCAGGGCAAGGTGGCCATGGTAGGCGATGGAATCAATGATGCGCCGGCATTGACAAGAGCAGATATCGGCATTGCAATCGGGGCAGGTACGGATATAGCTATTGATGCGGCAGATATAGTACTAATGAAGAGCAGGCTTAGGGATGTACCGGCAGCTATCAGGTTAAGCCGGGCAACGCTGCGTAATATTCATGAAAATCTGTTTTGGGCATTCTTTTATAATGTAATAGGCATTCCCCTGGCAGCAGGCTTATGGATTCCTGTTTTCCATCTGGAATTAAATCCCATGTTTGGCGCAGCAGCCATGAGCCTGTCCAGTTTCTGCGTAGTAACCAATGCGCTGCGTCTGAACCTGTGTCAGATCTATGATACGAAAAGAGATAAAAAAATCAAAAATAAAAATCAAAATAAGAAAGAAGAGGGAAAAAACATGGAAAAAACAATGAAAATCGAAGGTATGATGTGTGGACACTGCGAAGCAAGAGTTAAGAAATGCTTAGAAGAGCTTCCCCAGGTTGGCAGCGCCGCAGTAAGCCATGAGGAGGGGACAGCAATTTTGTCATTGAATGCTGATATTGACAACGAAATCCTGAAAAAAACAGTAGAGGATCAGGATTATAAGGTTTTGGATATTCAATAAGAATTAGAATTAGAATTGATAATGGCAGATACGCAAAAGAATTGTGTCAACTCAATTGCACGAATCATTCCGATGAGCTTCTGAAAGCGAAAATCGTGTTCAGCAAAGGCTTCCACGATTTTTGAATCTCATCTGCATCGTGCAAAATCGTCTGACACAATTTTTTTTGCGATCTGCCCATTTTTTTTGGCAAAAATCTCATAGTCAATGTCCTCTGTTTTACTATAATCATATGTATAATTTTTTAAATTTCTGCTTGACAGAAAGAGGAAGGGTGGTATAATAAAATCAAACATATGAATAATTGTTCATATGAAAGAGAATAAAATTATGCAGGATATTCAATAGAATATTTTGGAATGGAGGAAGATATGAAAAAAACATACAAAATCGATGTGGATTGTGCAAACTGTGCTAACAAGATGGAAGAAGCCGCACAGAAAACAAAAGGGGTAAAGGATGCAACCGTTAATTTTATGGCCTTAAAGATGATTGTAGAATTTGAAGAGGGTTATGAGCCTTTAACAGTTATGCAGGAAGTCTTAAAGAACTGTAAAAAGGTTGAAGATGATTGTGAAATCTTTTTAAAATAGAGGAAAGAAGTCATGAATAAAAAGCAGAAAAAAATGTTGATACGGATCATTGTATCACTTGTACTTATGATCGTTTTTTCACTGCTTCCTGTAGAAGGATATTTCCAGTTGGGATTGTTTATGATCCCTTATCTCATTATCGGATATGATATTTTGAAAAAGGCATTTAAGGGAATTTTGAACAGGCAGGTCTTTGATGAAAATTTTCTGATGGCAGTTGCTACGGTAGGCGCCATTATCCTTGGGGAATACAAGGAAGGCGTAGCCGTTATGCTGTTTTATCAGATTGGTGAATTATTTCAAAGCTATGCTGTTGGAAAGAGCCGCAGGAATATCAGTGAGCTTATGGATATTCGTCCGGATTATGCCAATATTGAAAAGGACGGACAGCTTATAAAGGTAGACCCTGATGAAGTGGAAGCAGGAAGTTTTATTGTGGTACAGCCGGGAGAGAAGATTCCCATTGACGGGATTATTGTAGAGGGGAATACCACACTCAATACCAGTGCCCTTACAGGAGAAAGTATTCCTCGTGAAGCGGGAGTTTCAGATGAAGTCATCAGTGGATGCATTAATATGACAGGTGTCCTGAAGATTCAGACCACCAAAGAATTTGGGGAATCCACGGTTTCCAAAATTCTTGATTTAGTAGAAAATTCCAGTTCCAAGAAATCAAAATCCGAGAACTTTATTTCCAAATTTGCCAGAGTATATACTCCGGCAGTCTGCTATGGGGCAGCAGCCCTTGCAATACTGCCGCCTCTTTGGCAGATACTGATCATGAGAGCTGATCCGCAGTGGGGAGAGTGGATCTACAGAGCGTTGACCTTTCTGGTCATCAGTTGTCCCTGCGCACTGGTTATCAGCATTCCCTTAAGTTTTTTTGCAGGGATAGGAGGAGCCAGTAAAGAGGGAATATTGATCAAAGGCTCCAATTATCTGGAAACACTTTCCAGAACCAAATATGTGGTATTTGACAAGACAGGAACCATGACCCGGGGAGTATTTGAGGTAAGCGGCATACATCACAATGAGATACCGGAAGAAAAACTGCTGGAATATGCAGCCTATGCCGAAAGCTTTTCCTCACACCCCATCAGCAAAAGCCTTCAGAAGGCATATGGAAAAGAAGTCAACAAGAACAGAGTATCAGATGTCCAGGAAATCAGCGGCAATGGCGTTATGGCAGTGGTAGACGGAGTATCGGTGGCAGCCGGCAACGGTAAACTGATGAAGCAGATAGGCGTTGAATATCAGGAATGCCACCAGCCGGGAACCATGGTGCATTTAGCCCTTAACGGAGCCTATGCCGGACATATTGTTATTTCCGATGCACTAAAAGAGGGAGCCAAAGACGCCATCCGTGAACTGAAAAGAGCCGGGGTAAATAATACGGTGATGCTGACCGGCGATATGAAAAAGGTTGCTGATCAGGTGGCTTCAGAGCTTGGAATCGGAGAAGTATACAGCGAATTGCTTCCGGAAGATAAGGTGGCTAAGGTAGAAGAGATCCTTGCAAAGAAAAGCCAAAGCCAAAAGCTTGCCTTTGTAGGAGACGGAATCAATGATGCGCCTGTTTTGTCCAGAGCGGATATAGGTATTGCCATGGGAGCATTAGGGTCTGATGCGGCTATTGAGGCAGCAGACGTGGTATTGATGGATGATGACCCCCGCAAGATTGCAAAAGCCATTAAAATTTCACGAAAATGTATCCGTATAGTATACGAGAATATATACTTTGCCATAGGCGTGAAGATAATCTGCCTGATTCTGGGAGCGCTGGGTATTGCCAATATGTGGCTTGCTATTTTTGCAGACGTAGGAGTTATGGTAATTGCCGTATTAAATGCCATAAGGGCTCTGTTTGTGAAGAAATTATAGAAGAATGCCTTGTCAATTTATAGAGAACTGATATAAAATTGTAAAGAAAGCAGGTGGAAAAATGGCAGAATGGGGATGTTGCGATACAGTGGAAGTTCATGAAGAGTTACTGGAAATTGTCAGTAAAACCATGCCGGAGGAAACAGAATTATATGATTTGGCGGAGCTTTTTAAAGTGTTTGGTGATTCTACCCGCATCAGAATCCTGTTTGTCCTTTTTGAAGCTGAAGTGTGTGTATGTGACCTGGCCGAGGCCCTTCATATGACACAGTCGGCAATTTCCCACCAGCTTAAGATACTGAAACAGAACAAACTTGTTAAAAGCAGAAGAGAAGGAAAATCCATTTTTTACTCTTTGGCGGATGAACATGTGCGGACAATTATTGACCAGGGACGGGAACATATTGAAGAGGATTAAGGAATCTGCATGATTATAACAGTGACGATCAATCCGGCAGTTGATAAGACCGTTGAAGTTGCCAGACTTATTCCCGGCGCTCTCAACAGGATCAAAAAAGTGGAATATGATGCCGGCGGCAAAGGAATCAACGTATCAAAGACCATCCGGGAACTGGGTGGAGAAAGTATTGCCATTGGTTTTTTAAGCGGCAGTACCGGACAGATCATAGAATCCGTGTTGGAGGAAAAAGGAATCCGGCATGACTTTATCAGGATTGAAGGAGAAACCAGAACCAATATTAAGGTCATGGAAGAGGGCGGCATCGTAACCGAGCTAAATGAGCCTGGACCGGTGATTTACCCGGAGCATCTTGAGCAGCTGATGGGAAAAATAACAGCATATGCCGGAAGAGATGTCCTGTTTGTATTGTCGGGAAGTGTTCCTGACAGTGTCGATAAGCAGATATATGCACGTATGATCCGTCTGATGCATGAAAAAGGAGCTGCCGTATTGTTGGATGCAGAGGGTGAGCTTTTAAGGCATGGTATTTTGGAAAAACCTGATTTTTTAAAACCCAATGCCAGTGAACTGGCAGCTTATGGCGGATATGGCGAGGACGTATCAGAGCAAGTCCTTATATCCCTGGCAAGGAGCCTTAAGGAAGGCGGAATCAGGACAGTAGCCCTTTCCATGGGAGAAAAAGGAGCTGTTTTCATCAGTGAGGGATATGAAGTGTTTTCTCCTGCCTTGCAGGTAAAGGTCCATTCCACAGTAGGTGCAGGGGATGCCATGGCAGCAGCTCTTGCCTATGCATGGGAAAAGAAACTGGATAGTGAAGAGACGGTGCGTCTTTGCATGGCAGTATCAGCAGGTGCAGTTACTACCGTGGGAACCAAACCGCCGGACCGAAAACTGGTTGATGAATTAATGCAGCGGGAAATACTACTTAAAGATATGAAAAATACCACTTGAAAATACAGAAAATACTACTTTTGATCCTTAAAGTAGTATTTTCTTTTTGTCTTTTTAAAGCTACAATAAAACCACATAAAAGAAAGCAGCTGCAAAATAATAAGATATAAGGAGGAATGGTTATGTTTTTTTTATCAATTATAGGAGTGATTTTGACAACCGCAGTGATATTTTTGCTGAAAGGAGGCTTTTACGGAATATATCGGGTAATGGATCTTATGACACTGATCCTGCTGCTTGTTTTATTTATTCCTCTTCTGGTATCCAGCGGGCTGTGGAAGGATTTTAATAATGCATTCCGGCTGGGTATTGGGAAAAAGAAGGCAGAAAGCCTGTTGGAATTAAAAAGAGCCAAGGAAGCAATAGCGCTGAGCATTAAGATCATCGTGGCGGGAACCGCATTTATTATGGCAGTGTCAGCAACGCAGGTATTATATATGCTGGATGAGCCTGCAAGTCTGGGTCCGAATATAGCGGTAATTATTTTAAGCCTTGTTTATGGTATGTTTATTGTATTGATCTTACTTCCTCTGAAGTCCATTTTAAGTGTAAAGATCCAGGAATATATCAGTACAGACGAAACGGAGCAGTAGTGGGAGAAATTTATGAAAAGAGGGTTGAGAGGTCTTGGGATAGCTGTCTTATATCTGCTTTTGGCAGGTATTTTGCTGGGAAAGGATATCAAACAGCTTTTTGAACCGGAACTGGTCATCATACTCCTTTGCGGAGGTGTTATCTTAAGTCTGCCCCATCTGCAGAAAGGCGTAAAATGGCAGCAGATGAAAGGCATATTTGGGCAGAGTGCATTAATGGCAGGTTATTTGGAAAGCGGCATGCTGATATTTGTACGTCTTCATCAATATGACTGGGCAAAGGGGAGACTCTGGAATGACTTAATATTGGATCTGAGACCTGTGATCTACGGATTTGCATGTTATCTCATCTGTTGGAAAAAGGAAGACTTAAAGCAGCAGGAGAGTACAGGGCAGGGAGAGGAACAGCAGGTCAAGGCGCCGGAGGAACCTCAAACACCGAAGGAAAAGGAAGAACGGGATCTGTCAGTTCTTACGAAAAGGGAAAGGCAGATAGCGGAACTGATAAAGAGAGGATTTTCCAATAGGGAGATAGGGGAGGAACTCTACATCTCGGAGGCAACCGTAAAGAAACATATCTCTCATATTTTTGAAAAACTTGGTATCGAAAGCCGCAGAGATTTAATGTAAACAAAATATCCAAAAGGATTACAAACATTAAAAGAGCAAACCCTCCGGTTTGCTCTTTGACTTTATAGGAAATTGATGGAATCTTTTATTTAAGAAATCCTTCGATGATCTTCTGCTCCGCCTCTTCTTCCGTCAGACCTAAAGTACAAAGCTTGATGATTTGTTCTCCTGCAATTTTGCCTATAGCGGCTTCGTGAATCAGGGAAGCGTCCAGGTTCCCCGCATGAAGTTCGGGAGCTGCATTTACAATACCGTTTCCCACTAAGATGGCATCGCATTCAGAGTGTCCCGTGCATCGGCAGTTGCCTTTAATAACAGAATGGTACTCCTGATAGGAATGGCCCTTTGCAACAGAGCGGGAAACAAGATCCACACCGGAATCTTCTCCGTCCAGGGAAACCACAAAATCAGATTTAGCGGTTTCACTGCCGTCTGTCAGCAGTCTTTCACGGATCAGCAGCTTTGCGCCGGCTGCAAGAGATGCAGTAGTGGTACGATTGGTATTGGTAACACCGCTGATCTGCATGGTATCCATTTCCATATAAGAATCTTCAGCCATAGTAATATCCGTAACAGGATCAATGTTCCTTGCACCGGTGCCCTTTCCGGTACCGATATGCTTCTCCCTGTATACGACCCGGGCATTTTTGCCGATAAAAAAGCGGTGAATGCCATTATGACGGGCTTCTTCTTCGCCATCGGAATGAACACCGCATCCGGCAACGATAATGACATCGGCCCCATCTTCCACAATAAAATCATTATAAACTAAATCTTTTACACCGCTGCGGGTAACACAGGCAGGAATATAAACCGTTTCCTGCTGGGCTTTTTTGCTGATACAGATAACAATACCCGGCTGATCCGTTTTAGGATCAATCTTGATATTTTCTGAGGACTGCCTTCCGGCACACCCCCCATCTTCACGGATATTGTAGGCTCCTGTAAATCCGCTTTTAAAGTCTGAAATCTGAGAAAGCAGTGTATCTGTAATAGAATTCATATCAGCAATCCTCCTTTCTTAAATCGCCCATGGGGCAGAAGGTACATTTTTCACCGGACAGAAGTTCAGGTAAGACTTCGTCACAGCTGCCAAAGGTGCGTACTGTGCCGTCAGCCACTACAGCAATATAATCTGCAATTTCCATAATTCTTTCCTGATGGGAAATGATGACAAGGGTCCGTCCCCCTTCTGCTTTTAAATCCTCAAAAGCTTTGATCAAATTGGAAAAACTCCACAGGTCAATGCCGGCTTCCGGTTCATCAAATACAAGGATCTGGGCATTTTTACGATTTAAGACAGTGGCAATTTCAATTCGCTTGCTTTCACCGCCGGAAAGACTGGCATCTACATTGCGGTCAATATATTCCTGAGCACAAAGGCCCACAGCGCTTAACATGGAGCACAGACGTTCTTCTGTCAATGATTCTTCCGCTGACAGTTCCAAAAGATCTCTGACAGTTAATCCTTTAAATCGTACGGGCTGCTGGAAAGAATAAGCAATTCCGGCCTTGGCCCTTTCTGTTATATCCAGTCCTGCAATATCCTCCTGATGAAGAAGGATCTGTCCGGAACTGGGAGTATAAAGTCCGGCAATAATTTTGGCAAGGGAGGTTTTTCCGCCACCGTTAGGTCCTGTGATCACTGTCAGCTTTCCTTCCGGGACAGACAGATCGATTCCCTTTAATATTTCTTCGTTTTCAGGAGTTTTCCAATGTATATTTTTCAGCTCAAGCATATAAAATTCCTTTCTGATACATCAGTCTGTATAATAGGGTTATTGACTTACGACTTTTTTTATTATACCAATATCCCTGCATTCTGCCAATTACAAATTTACAATAAGTAATGTTTGATTTCAAGTGAAAGGTTTGTTATAATGAAATCCATAATTGTTATTACAGCACCTTTATGTGGAGGATAGGAAAATGTACCATTGTCAGATTCAGTTTTGTCTTTTCAGCCATCAAGGCAGTATCTTTCAGGTTGTTAAGGAAAAGGATCCGCTTGAACATTTCAGTCATAAATTTTGTGAGATAAACGTTTTAGAGGAAAAGCCTGTTTCCCAGGCAGATGTTATTTTAGCTAATCTGCAGGGAGTGGATGGGAAGGAGGCTTTAGCCTTTTTTATTGCCCACAAAAAGAAGGAAGCAGTCCTGATCCTGCTTGCCTCCAAAGACCAGATCGTGCTTCTTTCAGAGCAGGAACTTTCAGAAGTTACAGATATATGGAGCCTGCCTTTAACGGAAGAAGAACTTTCTTTTCATTTTCTCAGATGGCAGCAGGCATATAAGCAGAGTAAAGATTTCTGGCAGACTCAGAACTTTCTTGATGCCACCATTAACAGTGTGCCCCACCTTATCTGGTACAAAGATAAGAACGGCGCCCATATAAAAGTAAATGAGAGCTTTTGCCAGGCGGTCAATAAGACCATGGAGCAGATAGAAGGGCGTGGACATTACTATATCTGGGATATTGAACCGGATGAATATGTCAAGGGTGAATATATATGCATGGAATCAGAATTTGAGGTTATGGAAAAGAGGAAAACATGCATATTTGACGAAATGGTCAAAATCGGCGAGGATATGAAGCAGCTTCAGACTTACAAATCGCCTTTATTTGATATTGACGGCAAGGTAATGGGAACTGTAGGTGTGGCTATGGATGTAACTCAGGAGCGTATTTACGAGCAGATGATCATCAACAATGCCAATACAGACTTTTTAACAGGCCTTTATAACAGAAGGTATGTCTATCAGTTTATTGAACAAGAGATGGGCAAATCCCTGACTATATATTATCTGGATCTTGACAATTTTAAAAAGGTCAATGATATGTACGGACATCAGGAAGGAGACAGGGCATTACTGATCACTACAGAAGTATTGCAGAAGTGTATGCCAGAGGCTATGATTGCCAGAATCGGCGGAGATGAATTTTTGGTGGTGCAGGCCGGCAGCAATGATACGGAAGAGGAAATAGAAGATAAGCGGAAATGGCTTCAAGAGCAGCTGGATAAGACTTATGCTGCAGAGGAACACTTCAAAGATATTTCAGCAAGTATCGGTACTGCTCATTCCACTGAGAGCAAAGTAATCATGGATGCACTGATCGGGGAAGCAGATGCTTTTATGTATCGTGTCAAGAACCAAAAGAAAGGTTTGCAGTAAGGCTTTGGCCGGCAGGGGAGGAAATGATCATGCAAATGCCGATTTTTGAAAAATATATTGACGAACTGATTGAAAAAAGTACATTAGATGTACCGGCATGGAATATTGAGAAAGCAAGGGAAGGAAAAGCAGCCGGATGGAACTACATAGACGGCTGTATGATTTTGGCGCTTCTTGAAATCTATCAGGCAACCGGAGAAAAAAAGTATTATGAGTTTGCAGATGCTTTTATTGATCACAGGGTAAAAGAAGATGGTACGATTACAGGATACTGTGTGGAAGAATATAACATTGATAATGTCAATGCAGGAAAGACGTTGTTTCAGCTGTATGAATTGAATGGCAAAGAAAAGTACAAAAAAGCCATTGAATTGATTTACAGCCAGGTGAAGAGGCAGCCAAGAACCTATGAAGGGAATTTTTGGCATAAGAAAATTTATCCTGATCAGGTATGGCTTGACGGCATGTATATGGGTCAGCCTTTCTATATGGAATATGAAACGAAGTTTAATAAGAAGGAAAACTATAAAGACATTTTTAACCAGTTCAGAAATGTGGTAAAACATATCAGGGATGATAAGACAGGACTTTATTATCATGGATATGATGCTTCCAAATCTATTTTCTGGTGTGACAAAGAAACCGGACTTTCACAGAATTTTTGGCTGCGGGCCATCGGCTGGTATTCTATGGCATTACTTGATACCATGAGTAAGTGCGAGCCGGGAGAAGAGTACAGGGAAGATTATGAATTTTTAAAGCAGACATTTGTAAACCTGATTGATTCTATGTTAAAATTCCAGGATGAAAGCGGACTTTGGTATCAGCTTCCGGCCCTTGGAGGCAGAGAACCTAATTATCTTGAAACCAGTGGAAGCGCCATTATGGCATATTCCCTGTTAAAAGGCGTTCGTCTGTCTTTCCTGCCGGAGAGTTATCGTGAGTATGGGTTGAAAGCATTCCATGGCATCTGCAATAAGTATCTGAAAGAAAAAGACGGACATTTAAGTCTTGGAGGCATCTGTCTGGTAGCGGGACTTGGACCTGCAGACCAGCACAGAAGAGATGGAAGCTTTGAATATTATATGTCGGAGCCTGTGGTAGAAGATGATGCAAAAGGAGTAGGACCACTGCTTCTTGCTTATACAGAAATGAGAAGATTGGATTAAGATTCGGATAAGAAATGAAAATACTAAAAGGACTATGGATATTATTGCTTTCTCTATTTGCGCTGGTCTGTGCATTTGTTGTCTTTTGTGCACTGAATCCGGACTTTACGGAAAAAGTATCTGATTTTCTTTATTCTAATGGGATCAATCAAACAGAGGATACGAGGCAGACGGAAAGTCCGGATGCTTTGGATCAGATAACAGAAAAGGAAAAACCGGATGAGGGGATAGGGTTTGGTAACGGAGACATCAGTATAGACACTGCACCGGATGAGGTTTCTTACATTCAGCCAAATCAGTCAGAACTCTATATTCCCGACAAAGTTGCAGGGCGCAGCGGCTATCAGCCGATTAAAGACGAAGGGCGTCAGATAGAGGAAGAAGAAGCAGAAGAACTGGCAGGACAGATCGGACCGGGTAATACCGGGGACGGTCTTTCTTTTGATTCGCGCTTTTACCCGTATTATGCCATGCTGGGAGAAAAGGAAAAGCATTTATACCGTCAGATATATGCCAATGCAATTGATTTAAACGGAAGTTTTTCCCCGGTGGAGGAGATTCAGGTGGATGAGCTGATGGATATTTTTGCAGCGGTCTATAATGACCATCCTGAGCTCTTTTTCATGGAAACAGCCTATTACTGTAAATATAGAAGGAACGGACAGTGTGCGGAAATCGATCTTTCCTTTAATGATACGGCACAGAACCTTGAGGCGGCCAGAGCAGAATTTGAAGGAAGAGCAGCAGAGATCATAAACGGGGCGGGAGGATTTTCTGATAACTACAGTAAAGAGAAATACGTTCATGATATGCTGGCGGACAGGATCTCTTACAACACTAAGGCTCCTATGAATCAAAGCGCATACAGTGCCCTTATCAATGGACAGACAGTCTGTGCAGGATATGCCAGGGCATTTCAGTATATTATGCAGCAGCTTGGGATCCCCTGTTATTATTGTACCGGATATGCCGGGGAAAATCATGCCTGGAATATTATAGAGTTGGATGACGGCTATTATAATGTGGATGTAACATGGGATGATACTGAAACGGGAAAAAATTATGATTATTTCAATAAAACGGATGGGGATTATGCCGATACCCATATCAGAAAGGACATGTCCGTAAACCTGCCTCCCTGTTATGGGCAGAAATACAGAGACCTGGAGCCAAATCCGGAAGAAAACAGGAAAACCCTGGAAGAACTGGGTATTCCCAAAGAAGCCGTTTTTAACAATCTGTCGGACTATTACAGAGACTGTTATGAGCAGATCACAGAGCTGGGACTGGGAAGCTATACCTTTGTAAGCGTCATAGAAGGAGAGGATCTATTCTGGCAATGGTATGACAGCTATCAGTCTAAGGCCTGTCTGGAAGGATATCTTATAGAGGCCATGACAGCCCTTGGAGCAGAGAACTATGCCATTATCTATTCTGCGGAAGAACTGGAGGGAAAGCAGTATCTGATTACCCATGAGGTAGTTCTGGAATAGTAAAGGAGTCTGCAGGATTTTGGAAATTTCATTGACTTTAGCGCGTTAAACCTGTATAATCGGAAAGACGGCTATAGAATTAGAGCCGTAATTATGATATGGGAGGAAATCTTTATGAAAAAATTACTTGCATTACTTTTAACAGCTGCCATGATCTGCAGTCTCACGGCTTGTGGAGGTTCATCGGCAGGAACATCCGCTAATAGCGGAGAGGAAACTTATAATATCGGTATCTGCCAGCTGGTACAGCATGAAGCTCTTGACGCTGCAACTCAGGGATTTATGGATTCACTGAAAGAAGAGTTAGGTGACAGAGTTACATTCGATGTTCAGAACGCACAGGGAGATTCCAATACCTGTGCTACTATCATTAACAGCTTCGTTTCCAAGGATGTAGATTTGATTCTGGCTAATGCAACACCTGCACTTCAGGCAGCTGCAGCAGGAACAAATGAAATTCCGATTCTGGGTACTTCTGTAACAGAATATGGAGTAGCATTAGGACTTAGCGATTTTGACGGTACGGTAGGAGGAAATATTTCCGGTACTTCTGATCTTGCTCCTCTTGACGGACAGGCAGATATGATTCAGGAATTATTCCCTGATGCTCAGACCATCGGCTTATTATATTGTTCTTCAGAAGCTAATTCCCAGTATCAGGTAGATACAGTAAAGGCATTCTTAGAAGAAAAAGGATATACCTGTGAATATTATTCATTCGCAGATTCCAATGACCTTTCTTCTGTAGCAACAACGGCTGCAGATTCAGTTGATGTAATCTATGTGCCTACAGATAATACCGTTGCCAACAATACAGAACTTGTAAATAATATCTGCCTTCCCGCAGGTGTTCCGGTAGTAGCAGGTGAAGAAGGAATCTGTGCAGGATGCGGTGTTGCAACACTGTCTATCAGCTATTATGATCTGGGTGTAGGTACCGGTAAGATGGCTGCAAAAATTCTTGCAGAAGGCGGCGATATTTCCACTATGCCTATTGAATATGCACCTCAATTCACCAAGAAATATAATGTAGCAAACTGCGAAGCACTTGGAATTACTATTCCTGATGATTATGAGGCAATTGCTGAATAATCCATAAGTAAAGCAAGAAGTATGGACAGGCAGTGGGAGATGGTTCTCCTGCTGCCTTTGTCAAAGGAAACTCCCATTATGTAATTTAGACTTTTTGAAGAAACTTTGAGAAAGGAACATGGTTATAAAAATGAATATATTAAGTTTGTTGACCGCAATGCCGGGGGTTATTACTCAGGGATTGATCTGGGGAATCACAGCTATTGGTATTTATATTACTTTTCGTATTCTTGATATAGCAGATCTGACGGTAGATGGCTCTTTATGTACCGGCGGCGCTGTCTGTGTTATGATGATGCTTTCCGGCCATAATGTGTGGATTTCCATGTTGGTAGCTACACTGGTAGGAATGCTGACAGGACTGGCAACGGGATTGTTTCATACATTTATGGGAATCCCCGCCATACTTTGCGGTATTTTGACGCAGCATGGTTTATATTCCGTCAATCTGAGAATCATGGGGAAGTCCAATCAGGCATTTAATGTGGATAAGTATGATTTACTGGTTTCGCTGCGGTATGTCAAAGATGTTCCTTTTTATAAAAACAGTATTTTTGTGGTAACCTTAGCCATTGTATTACTGGTTTTGATTCTTTACTGGTTTTTTGGAACAGAGCTTGGGTGTGCCCTTCGTGCCACCGGATGTAACAGCGGCATGGCAAGAGCCCAGGGAATCAATACCGAGTTCTTAAAAGTTTTGGGATTGATGATCTCCAATGGGCTGGTAGCTCTTTCCGGTGCGCTGCTATCTCAGTTTCAGGGGTTTGCAGATGTCAATATGGGCCGCGGCGCCATTGTAATCGGTCTGGCGGCGGTAGTTATTGGTGAAACTCTTTTCGGACGTTTGTTCCATAACTTTGCATGGAAACTTATCGTTGTGACTCTGGGTTCTATTCTTTACTATTTTGTACTGCAGATCGTCATCTGGCTCCAACTGGTAAATACAAACGATTTAAAATTGGTATCATCCCTTATAGTGGCTGTTTTCCTTGCAATTCCCTACTGGAAGAAAAAGTATTTTGCCAAACCGGTAGTGAAGAAGGGAGGAGAAAACAATGCTTGAGATCAGAAATGTAACTAAGATTTTTAATCCGGGAACAGTAAATGAAAAGCTGGCTCTCGATAATTTTTCCCTGACCCTGGAAGATGGGGATTTTGTTACTGTGATTGGAGGAAACGGCGCCGGTAAATCCACCATGATGAATGCCATTGCGGGTGTATGGCCTATCGATAACGGACAGATCTTGATTGACGGCGTAGATGTAACGAAACTCTCCGAACACAAAAGAGCTAAGTATCTTGGAAGAGTATTTCAGGATCCCATGACCGGAACTGCCAGGACCATGGGAATCGAAGAAAATCTGGCACTGGCCAGACGCCGGGGTCATAAGCGTTTTTTACGTACAGGAATCAGTAAAAAAGAACGTGAAGAGTATAAAGAACTTCTAAAGATCTTAGACCTTGGACTGGAAGAGCGTTTGACCACCAAGGTAGGACTCTTGTCCGGAGGACAGCGTCAGGCTCTGACACTTCTGATGGCAACGCTGCAAAAACCAAAACTCCTTCTTTTGGATGAGCATACGGCGGCGCTGGACCCTAAAACAGCTGCAAAAGTACTTGAAACCACAGAGTATATTGTAAATAAAGATCATCTTACTACGCTTATGATCACACATAATATGAAAGATGCCATTGCTCATGGGAATCGTTTGATCATGTTGATGGACGGCAGGATCATTTTGGATATCAGAGGCGAGGAAAAGAAGAAATTGACAGTCAAAGACCTGCTTTCCAGATTTGAAGCAGCCAGTGGTGAAGAATTTGCAAATGATAAGGCAATTCTGGGTTAACTTTATGGAAATTTAGCCGATATAAAAGATAGGAACTTATTGTGCAAAGCGATTGAAATGGATTTCAACGCATCAAAATCAAGGAGGAAAAAATGAGTACAGTATCACAGGTAGAAAACAATGCACAGGCCGGCAGTGTTTATGAAACACAAAAGCCCCAAAAAACCCAGAGAAAGAACGAAAACTATGGGAAAACAATCGGACAGCCCAAGCTCAGCGATGAAGCCAAGGATTACTATGCAGAATTAAAGAAGAAGTATTCCAACATGGATTTTATCCTGGTCAGCAAGGATATGAAGGATGTGGCTAAATCACAGGCAGGAAGTTATGCAAATCCTAACAAGATGGTAGTCCTGATTGATGAAGAAAAGCTGGAGAGAATGGCTACGGATGAAGATTTCCGGAAACAGTATGAGGGAATCATACGGAATGCCGCAAGCGGATTATCGCAGTTTAAAGCACAGCTTGGAAGCTCAGCTTCCGCAGTAAAATCTTATGGAATGCAGATCGATGATGGCGGTAACGCTTCATTCTTTGCAGTAGTTGATAAGTCCCTGGCAGCACAGCGGGAACGGATTCAGAAGAAAAAAGAGGAAGCGGCGGAAGAGAAGAAAGCTAACGCTAAAAAGGAAGCAAAGAAAGCCGAAGAGGAAAAGAGAGCAAAGAATCGTTCCGAAAAGATAGAGGAAGATGAAAATACAGTTACGGTATCTGCTTCTTCCATAGAGGAACTGATTAAAAAAATCAATGATGTCTTTTTCGAAGAGAGAAGCAATTCTATACAGACAGAAGCAGAAAAAATGCTGGGACAGCATATTGATTTCAGATGGTAATAAGAGGATTAATAACGTTTCGCGCTTTATGCGCGAAGCGTTATTTTTATGTTATAAGGTTCATCTTACACCTCTTGTAAAATTGTTATAGATGTAGTAAATTTAATTAATAGGAGTATTAATATAAATATAAATACAAATGGGGGCGCTTATGAGATCAAAAGAAGTAACGGAACTGCAAAGAAATAATAAGACAGCTATGGTGGCACACATCATTACCTTGGTAGTAATGGTTCTTTTTATGTTTCTTCAATTAGCAGCAGGACAGGCATCGCTTGTTTACGTTCTGCTTTTAGGCATAGTTGGAATTGTACCTGTCATAATGGAGATCAGTTTCTTTAGCAGAAATAAAGAAACTATTATGATCAAGCATCTGACGGCAATAGGATTTGCACTGTTTTATACCATCCGTTTGTTTACGACAACGAATAACATGGTATTTGTATTTGCAATCCCTATGATATTTGTCGTAGCTGTATACAATGATATACGGTATCAGATCATCGTTAATGCAGGAACAATTATAGAGAATATTCTTGTGGTAATATTAGGTATTGTAACAGGGAGGTTCGGATATCAGGGAATAGAATCCGGAGTGATTCAGATCATAGTTATGATTCTGGCCGCCATTTATTCCGTTATCACTGCCAAGACATTGAAGGAAAATACGGAGCAGAGAATAGAAGATATTTCGGAATCCCAAGAGAATATGGAGCTTCTGCTGAAAGCCAATACAGAGCTGTCCGGAAAACTGAAAGAGGGAATTGCAAGAGTTAATGAAAAGATAGAGCAGCTGAGAGAAGCATCCAAATTGACGAAACAGGTAATGGAAGAGGTATCTGAAGGTACTGTGGATACTGCAGACCATGTGCAGAACCAACAGTTCCAGACAGAAGCAATTCAAAATAAGGTAAATGAAGTAAGCAGTGCATCAACCCAGATCAATATGAATATGCAACATACGCTTACAGCCCTGGAAAACGGAAACCGTAACGTAACTTCTTTAGTAGAAGAAGTGGAAGTATCGGTAACAAACGGAACAGACGTATCCCAAAAACTGGAAGCACTGAATCAATATATGGAAGAGATGAATACCATAGTGGAGCTGATAGGAGGCATTACTTCACAGACAAGCCTTCTTGCATTGAATGCAAGTATCGAAGCTGCCAGAGCAGGTGAGGCAGGAAAAGGTTTTGCTGTGGTAGCTACTGAAATTTCCAGTATGGCAATGCGTACGAAAGAAGCAACAGTAAATATTACGGATTTGATTCATAATGTTTCTTCGGCAATTATGGAAGTGGTAGGGGTCATTTCCAAGATGGTTTCAGGTATCAATGATGAAAAGCAGGGAGTTGCCAATGTAACGGAGAGCTTCCGGAAGATTCAGGACAATACATACGCCATTCGTGATAATATGGAAGAACTGATGAAGGGTGTTGGCGAATTAAAGGAATCAAACCAGATGATCGTAGATTCTGTTCAGACTATTTCTGCCATTACGGAAGAAGTATCTGCTCATGCAGGGGAAACCATGCGTGCCGAGGAAGAAAACGAAGTGATCATGGGTGAAATCGCCCACATTATGAAAGAATTAATTATTTTGGCAGAAAAGGCATAAAAGACAGCGATGGAATTTTTAAAGAAATTTGTAGAACCGGTGGATATGACGGAAGGTTCACCATGGAAGAAGATCATATTATTTGCAGTACCGATGTTGGTAGGGAATATTGCCCAGCAGCTTTACAATACGGTAGACAGTGTGGTGGTAGGAAATTACGTGGGAGATAATGCACTGGCGGCTGTGGGAAGCGCAGGTCCCATTTTAAATCTCCTGATAGTTCTGTTTGTGGGAATCAGTGTAGGCGCAGGCATTATGGTGTCCCAGTATTTTGGGGCAAGAGAGCGGGAAAAATTATCCACTACCATCGGCAATTGTATTACGCTTACCGCAATCGCTACATTGTTTGTAATGGTAGTGGCTTCTTTAGTAGCCAGACCTATGCTGGAACTGTTAGATACTCCGTCATCTATTATCGGCTGGTGTCATTCTTATCTGTTGATCCTATTTATCGGCTCCGGAGGTATGGCATATTATAATATTTTAGGCGGAGTGCTGCGGGGACTTGGAGATTCAGTATCAGCTCTTATTTATCTGCTGGTTTCCACGGTCATTAATATAGTACTGGATTTATTATTTGTAGCAAAGCTGGGAATGGGAGTTAACGGCGTGGCATTGGCAACCGTAATTGCTCAGGCCATCTCTGCGCTGCTGTGTCTGCTGCGGCTGCTGAAAATGAAAGAACTCTTTGAACTGAGGCCCTGTTATATGAAGCTTCAGTCTAAATATACCAAAAAGATCATACGTCTGGGACTTCCTTCAGGAGTCACGCAGGCAATTTTTTCCATGGCGATGATCGTGGTGCAGTCACTTACTAACAGTTTTGGCGAAATGTTTATTGCTGCCAATGTTATTGTCATGCGTGTGGACGGATTTGCAATGATGCCTAACTTTTCTTTCGGAACGGCTATGACTACTTATGCGGGACAAAATGTAGGAGCAAAACGCAGTGACAGAGTGAATATAGGAGCAAAGCAGGGAACGCTGATAGCAGTGGGAACTTCTGCAGTGATCACTGCCCTGATCCTGATTTTCGGAAAAGGGCTGATGGGAATCTTTACCGCTACGCCGGAACTGGTAGAATTGAGTCGTGACATGATGGGGATTCTGGCGGTAGGCTATATTGCCATGGCAGTGACCCAGAGCCTTTCCGGTATCATGCGGGGAGCAGGAGACACCATGACTCCTATGTGGATATCAATGGCTACGACGATTCTCATCCGTGTGCCTATTGCATATGGGATTTCATTCCTTACCAGAACACCGGAGCTGCCAAATGGCAGACAGGAGTGCGTTTTCATATCGCTTTTATCCTCATGGCTGATCGGCGCTTTGATCACATTTCTTTTTTACAAGCGCGGTAAATGGAAGGATAAAGCATTATAATAATTCCATTGAATTTATAATTAACAAAATTTCATAAAAAATATGCTTGTCAAGGTTATGACAAGCATATTTTTTATGTATTCTTTCCGGCAGTCATATGATAACTAGCGTCCAGCAGATGATAGATCGTCGCATCAGCTGCCGTTCCATTTAGCGGAATAGATATCCAATGTGTTTTATTCATATGATACGCAGGTGCAAATCCCGGCTGAGAGACTAATAAAGAGATCATTTCCGGTTCACACTTTACATTCATAACATCAATGATCTCATCCCCTTCAAGGCCTACTTTATTTTGGGGTACTTTCATGATGATTGCGAACCATTTTCCGTTAGTTTCATGTCGTAAGACTTCATTGGAGGGGGTTTTTGCCCATAATCGCAGAGAATGAAGTCCATAAGTTTCCAATGTATATTTCTTAATATCTTCACGAGTTACCATAAAGTGCCTCAGAAAAAATGTTTGTATTGCAGCTGAACTGCAAGATGAATGTCCTCAGGGTATCATAAAGTACTTTAAACATGTGCTACTATTATAACACAACCATAGTGAAAAAGAAAAGATGAAGGGAAATCTATTACGATAGCAAGTATCATTACAGTGTGCATGATAATTATAGGATTATTGACAATATGTTATATTTTTCCTATTCTTAATATGAAAAAGTAAATTATAAAAGCACAATGAATCCGGGTCAGGAAGTAAGAAGAGAGGGCAGTATGGAGAAAAAATATCAATATATATGTAAAATAGTCTTTTTATTAGTCAATGCTGCCGCAGTTGCAGTAGGAGTACTCTTTTTCTTTGGTGACCGGGATTTTTCCGTGAATCAAAAGAAAAATTCTCTTCTCATTGGAGCAAGTTATATGACCATGAATAATGAGTTTTACAAAATTATCAGTGAGGAGATTACTTACAGGGTAGAAGCTGAAGGCGACAGGATGGTGCTTCGAGATCCGGCTCTTGATGTGGAACGGCAGATTCAGCAGATTCAGGAAATGCTGGATATGGGAGTGGACGTGTTGATTGTCACACCGGTGGATTGGGAAGGATTGTCGGAGGTTCTTACGAAAGCAAAAGAACAGGGGATCATTCTTATTGTGCTGGACACTAATGTGCAGGACAGTGAGCTGGCGGATTGCACCATTACCTCTGACAATTACCAGGCAGGTGTATTAGTAGGGGAGTATTTTCTTTCACAGCATGATGAATCACAGATACTTGTTATGACTCACGAAGCAGCAAAGTCAGGTCAGGACAGAGTCAGGGGATTTATCGATACTGTTTCTTCCAATGAAAATATAGAAATTGTTAAGAAGATTGAATGCGAAGGGCAATTGGAAATTGCCATGCCGAAGCTGCAGCAGGCAATTGAAGAGGGAATAGAATTTGACAGTATTTTCTGCCTGAACGATCTGGCAAGCGTAGGTGCGGCAGCAGCACTGGATGAAAAGCACATGTTAGGAGAGGTAGATCTATATGGCGTAGATGCCTCGCCGGACTCTAAGGCGTTGATTGCGGAAGGGATGATGAGGGCATCGGCAGCGCAGTTCCCTACAGAAATTGGAAAGACGGCAGCAGAAATGATTTATCGGCTGACTGCAGGTGAGCAGGTGGAAAAGAATATTTTAGTTCCGGTAGAGCTGGTTACAGAGGAAAATGTGGAGCAGTTCGATATTGACAGATGGCAGTGAAAAGAGGAGCAGTATGGACGATTATAAGACATCTAAAGTTATTTTCTTAGGAATGTTAAATTTAAATTTGATCATTATTCTTTATATAGCGGGAATCTTGTCCATTACCTTGCTTGGATATGTGCAGGAAAATACAGCACTGTTTTTCTTGCAACAGATTCACAGTATCCCCATGGTACCTTGGAAAATTCCGGTAACAGCTGTTTTATTTTTTGTGAGTCTTCTCTGTTTCCTTAGTATCCAAACGGAAAACATGGCTTTTAGCTGTCTGAAGATCGGAATGGAGATTATGGTAGGATTTTTGATCATCTATTCTCTTAATTTCAGTTATACAGGGATATTTTTCCTGATTTTAGCAGATGTGATCAGAATGTTTCCAAAGATGAAATGGAGGTTTGCCACAATAGGGATCATCTGTGCAGTGTACCTTTTGACAGACTATAATTTATTTTCCGGCAGATATCATATCACTTCTATGGAGACCTGCCTTAGCTATTACCGCAGTGATGTGCGTTCTATGCTGCTGGCAGTGAGAAATATCTTAAGCTCCTTAAATATGCTTGCTTTTATCATTTATACTATTCTGCTGATGCGCATTCAGGTGGGAGAAAAAGAAAGAATCCTACAGTTAAATGAGAAGTTGAACTATGCTAATGAGGAACTGCAGCGGGCCAACAGGCAGATGGAGGAATATGCTAAAGAATCCGTTAAAAATGCGGAAACAAAGGAGAGGAACCGTCTGGCCAGGGAAATTCACGATACTTTAGGACATACGCTGACAGGTATTATCACAGGATTGGATGCCTGTATCACATTAATAGATATGGCGCCGGAAGCAGTCAAAGAGCAGCTTAGAGTGATTGCAGATGTGGCAAGAAACGGAATGAAGGATGTACGGAGATCAGTGAAAGCGCTGAGGCCGGATGCTTTAGAAAAGATGGAATTGGAAAAAGCGCTGATACAGATGATGGAAGAAACCAAGAGGGCTTCCAATATAAAAATAGATTATTGCTGTACGGCGCCGTTAACACATTTTAATAAGGATGAAGAAGAAATTATTTACAGGATCGTTCAAGAGAGCATTACTAATGCTATCCGGCATGGAAAAGCCGGTAAGATTTTAATTGCCATCAGTATGGAGTACAATATCATAAATATTTGGATCAAGGATAATGGGATAGGCTGTGAGCAGATTGAAAAGGGATTCGGACTGCATCACATGGAGGAGAGGCTGGCAATGCTTCATGGAAGCCTTAACTGCTTTGTAGATAACGGATTTGTACTGGAAGCAAGCATTCCCATCAGATGGGGAGAGGAGATGTAACATGATAAAGATTTTAATTGCAGATGATCAGGAATTGATCAGACAGAGCCTGTCAATCATTTTGGGAAATGAAAAAGATTTTGAAGTTACAGATACAGTGACTAACGGTGTGGAAGTAATCCGGTCAGTTCGGAAAAATAAGCCGGACGTGATACTGATGGATATTCGGATGCCGGAAATGGATGGTGTGGTATGTACCCAGATTATTAAAGAGAATTATCCGGGTATCAAAATTATCATTCTGACAACCTTTGATGATGATGAATATGTTTTTAACGCACTGAAAAACGGTGCAAGCGGTTATCTGCTAAAAGGCGTTTCCATGAAAGAACTGGCAGAAGCAGTGCGGAAGGTGCATGAAGGCACTGCTATGATCAACGAGGACATTGCTTCCAAAGTAGTAAAGCTTTTTTCCAAAATGGCACAGTCCAATATAACCATCCGTGTGGATGAAAAAAGCGCTGCGGATTTAAAGGAAACAGAATGGAAAATTACGGCACTGGTAGGGAGCGGCCTTTCCAATAAAGAGATTGCTTCTAAATTAAATTTATCGGAAGGGACGGTCAGAAACGGGCTTAGTACAATTCTTAGTAAGCTGGATTTAAGAGATCGTACCCAGCTTGCCATCTGGGCAGTACAGACAGGGGCTGTGAACAGGATATTCCGTGACGAAGAGGGATGATCATATGGATAATGCGAAGAAAAAAAACATCCGGGCGGCAATAGTAGGAACCGTTTTGCTTGTAGCGGCTTTGTTAGTCCTCCATAATGGCTTTCCCTTTTTAAAAGCACGGGATACAGTGATAACTATAGGAGTATTTTCTGACAGTTATTGGGAAGTGCAAAACGGATATTCTTATCAGATTTTAGAGGATGCTATTGCTTTGTTTGAAGCAGAAAATCCCGGAGTGAAAGTAGAGTATGTCAGCGGCATACTGAAAGAAGATTATCCGGAGTGGCTGTCAGAGCAGTTCCTGCTGGGGGATGCGCCGGATATGTTTTTGATATTTGGAGAATATTTCAGCGATTTAGCGGAAATCGGTGCATTGAAAAATCTGGACGGACTGATGGAGAAAGAGGGAGAATTTGATAAGGAATCATTTTATTCTTCTGCTCTTGCTATGGGGAAATATGAAGAAGAGCAATATGCCCTGCCCTATGAATGTGCTCCCAGACTGATGTTTGTGAATAAGACGATCTTAGATGCAGAAGGAATTGACATTCCGGAGGAAAACTGGTCATGGGATGATTTTTATGAGATATGTAAGAAGGTTACCAAAGATTTGGACGGAAACGGTACGCCTGATCAGTTTGGAGTAGTGGGTTATACATGGGAGGATGCATTTGATTCCAACGGTGTAAAGCTTTTTAACCAGCAGGGCAGCGAATGCTATCTGACAGATGACCGGGTAAGGGAGTCCATTGAGTTTATTGAAAAACTTGAAAATTTAAACAACGGATACCAGGTTACCGGCAGGGATTTTGATTTGGGAAAAGTAGCATTTCAGCCTATGCTTTTTTCAGAATACAGAGCTTATAAGTCTTATCCTTTAAGCATTAAGAAATATTCCGGTTTTGAGTGGGAATGCATTTCCATGCCGGCAGGAAGCGGCGGCAGCAATATAGCGAAGATTGATACTTTAATGATTGCAATGAATGAAAATACTGTCCATACGAAGGAAGCATGGGATTTTATGAAGCTGCTTTCATCAAACCAGCAGATCCAATCAGAAATTTTTGACTATTCAGAAGGTGTATCGGTCATAAAGAAGGTTACGGAATCGGATAAAACACTGCAGCTTCTGATTGACAGTTCAGGAGAAAATGAAGAATTTAATTTAGGTACTCTCAGTAATGCAGTAGATCATGCAGTGGTAGTTGCGTGGTTTAGGGATTATGAGGAGGCAGTTGCAGAGGTAGACAAGGCAATAAGGAATATTATGGAAGGAAATGCCAATATCAGTACGCAGCAGATCATATGGAATCGGAAGATCAATACATTCTTAAAGAATAATATAGGCAATGATAATTGATTTTGATAATGGGGATTTGAAAGCATTAGGAATGATTCAAAACCCCATTTCTTTTAGCTCCTCCACAATTTTTACATAGGCCTCGATCACATCAAAGCCTTTATAATCCTCTCTTTTTAAATCGATCATATCACCGTGGGAGATGCCACGGCTGCCTGTGCTTACAAACGTCTTTTTATAATTTCCCCATTTAGCAGATGAAACATTTACCAGTCCGTCATTTTTGGAAGAGCCTGACAGAGACATGAAAAGAGTAGGAATGCTGAGCAGGGGATCCCCAAAGGGATGTTTTACATAGGAAGCATAGCTTTGATAATAAACCGCAGGAGAATCCGGATATTTTTCATTGAATGCCTGACAATATGCACAGGAAAGCTGTTTGCTTGCGTGATAGCAGTCAGGATTTAAATCCCCAAATCGGGCATAAGATCTATCAAAGAGAGAAGAAACAAAATGGTAGATCCCGTCAGGAAGCCTGTTTAGAATATCCAAAAGCTCTGAACCCTGGTGAGGTGTGGATATGGTGGTCAGGGAAGCCACCTGCTGTGCCATGTTAAGACCGGAAATTAAATAACGGGCATCTAAGCCGCCCTTGGAGTGGGCAATGATGTTTACTTTGCTGCAATTGTTTTCTGCAAGTACCTCTTTTATTTTTTCTTTGATGACTTGTCCATTGTTTTCTATAGTGCCCCAGGCCTCCTGATGGCCATAATAAACAACGGCCCCATTCCGTACCAGCTCCTTTGGAATACGCCCCCAATAGTTAAAGTACTGAAGATCTCGAAAGCCGATTCCGTGTAACAAAAGTATAGGGTATTTTGTCGCACAAATCATGGCTCCATCCCGCTTCTTGTGATTTTCAAAACGACAGATCTCGGCATCCAATTCGATTTTGGCCCGTTTGCTCAAATATTTCAGCGGGAAAAGATGAACAATCGGTATCCACAAAAGGCTTAAAAACAATATTCTTTTCCAAACACCAAGACTGCGGCAGGTACACAAGATCCGGAGAGAAGCATTTAAAATAAGAAAATAGAAAAAAAGAAAAGTCAAAACACCATCTGCTAAAATCGAAAGAACCCACATTTTATCATTTGTATTATCACTTATAGAATAAAGAGGATATTGATAGAGCTTAAAAAAATACAGAAAAGGCTGCATAACGATTCCCCAAAAACAAAGCCGCAGAATCTTTCGGCCACCTTTCATGATTTCTAATCTCATGGGAAGCTTTTGCTGTTTCTGCCTATGGGTAACAGAAATAAAATCAAAGGGTCTTACATGGAGCAGGAATAGGAAGATACCATAAATAAGAAGAATCTGTGCAGAATAGGAAAGCGACTGTATCCAAATAAGCAAAAGGTATATGTGAGGTAAAAAAATCATTTCTATATGGATTCCTTTGTTTTCTAATGAAATTTTCAATAGATATTTTATCATTTAATTTTACCACAATATGTTTTATTTTTCGACTTTTATTTCCTCTATTTTTTAAACCGAACTGTTAAAAAGTGACATTTGTCATGTGAAAAAGGTGACACATGTGAGATGAACATGTGTCGTCTTTTTTTTATACTTGGCTCATAAGTTTTAACTATGAACGGTAAAGAGAAGGAGGGAACTGTATGAAGTATGTTGTATTAGTCAGCCATGGGATGTTTGCACCGGGGCTGCACAGCGCACTGGATATGCTTGCAGGAGAAGGAAGAGAAGATATCATTTCTGCAAGTCTTGAAAATGGGATGAGCTCAGATGTGTATGCTGAAAACTTAAGAAAGTGTCTTGAGGTGGTAAAGCCGGAAGATGAGATTCTTTTGTTCGGTGATCTGGTAGGCGGCTCACCCTTAACCACAGCAACCAATGTAATTGCTGAAAAGGATCTGCTAAAGCAGACCGTGATCATTGGAGGAATGAATCTTCCATTGGCACTGAGTGCAGTACTAATGAAGGACGGTATGGAGCTTTCAGAGCTTGCAGATATGTTAATTCCTGAAGCAAGAGAGGAATTAAAACAATTTCAGGTAACAAGTGAAGAGTCAGAGGACGAAATTTAAGGAGGAAAAGAAAATGGCAGTTTCATTTATTCGTGTGGATGATCGTATGATTCATGGGCAGACCTGTACCAGATGGGCATTGGAGTACCCTTGTGACGGGCTGATCGCAGTTAACAATGCAGCAGCAGGAAATTCCGTATTAAAGGCAGCTTATAAGAGTGCCAGCGGAAAGAAGACCTTTGTGTGGTCGTTAGATGAGTTTAAAGAAAAGAGTCAGAAGGTGCTTGACAGCAAGGATAACTACTTCCTCATCACCAAGAACCCTCTGGATATGGAAAAGATCCTGGTTGGACAGGGCTTTAAGCCGGGAATTCAGACCGTGATCATTGGTCCTTGCAATGACAGGCCGGGAACTACAAAGCTTGGAAATAACCAGTCTATCACACAGGAAGAAGCACAGGCCCTGGAAAATATCATGAACGCAGGTTACGAGGTGGAATTTGCACTGTTAAAAGAAGAGGCAATCGGAAACTGGAAAAAATTCAGAGGCCAGTTCGGCTTTAACTAGGAGGGAAAAATTATGGAAATCAGTTGGATACAGGCGATTATTTTAGGTTTATTTGCATGTTTGGCAAGTATGCCCGGTCTGGGTGGTACTTCCATCGGTAACTACACATTGGGAAGACCGCTCATCGGCGGACTTGTATGTGGTCTTATTTTAGGGGATGTGACAACCGGTATTTTAGTGGGATGTGCCATGCAGGTAGTTTACATCGCACTGGTTACACCGGGTGGAACCGTATCTGCAGATGTACGTGCAGTCAGCTATATAGGCATTCCTCTTGCAATGGTTGCATTAAAGAGCTACGGCCTTGATGCCGGTTCTTCTGAGGGAGCTGCTCTGGCTACTTCTTTCGGAACCATGGTTGGTACACTGGGAACCGTATTATTTTATGGAACAGCAACCATCAACCTGGTATGGCAGCATATTGGCTGGAAAGCAGTAGAAAACAGAGATTATAAGAAGCTGTATTTGGTTGACATGGGTCTTCCCTGGATTTCTCATCTTGCATGTTCCTTTATTCCTACCATGATCATGTGTAAGTTGGGAGCAAACGTAGTTGAAGTAATCAAAGCAGCCCTTCCTATGGATGGTCTTGCAATGAAAACACTGTTTACAGTAGGATCTCTTCTTCCTTGCGTAGGTATTGCGATCCTGTTAAAGCAGATTGTGAGAAATGTATCAGATTTCGTACCTTTCCTGTTTGGCTTTGTGCTGGCAGCAGCAATGGGAATCAATCTGGTATCCGCTACTGTAGTAGCAGGAATGTTTGCAATCATTGTATATAGAATCAAAATGCTCTCCGTAAGAAAGGTTGAGCTTGCCGGGGCAATGGATGACGATGAAGAGGAGGAAATCTGATCATGGAAAAAAAGTTATCGAAAAAAACATTATTAAAATCTTTTCATAATTGGTATTATGGACACTTAACCTGTTTCTCACAGGAGCATATGCAGACCTTTGGTTATCTTTGTTCCATGCTGCCTCTGGTAGAAGAGTTGTATGAGGATGAAGAAGAAAAGGCAAAAGCAATGAATACTTATACCGCATTCTTCAATACAGAGCCTCAGCTTGGTACAGTAATTGTAGGTATGACTGCAGGTCTTGAAGAGGCGAGAGCGAACGGTGCAGATGATGTGGATGATGAAACCATCAACAGCCTTCGTGCAGGCCTTATGGGGCCGGTAGCCGGAATTGGTGATTCCCTGATCGTAGGAACAGTTATTCCCATCCTGCTGGGTATTGCGCTTGGTATGTCCACAGGCGGATCTCCCTTAGGAGCAATCTTCTACATTATTGTTTGGAACTTATTTGCATACTTTGGTATGAAATTCCTGTACTTTAAGGGATATCATTTGGGCGGAAAGGCCGTAGATTTCCTGATTGGAGCACAGGGCGATGCACTTAGAGAATCAGTTTCTACTCTGGGTGGTATTGTCATTGGTGCAGTAGCAGCCACCTGGGTCAGCGTACAGACATCTCTGCAGCTTATAAATGATGCCGGAGAGCCTTATCTGGTGTTGCAGGATAAATTAAACGAAGTATTTCCGGGACTGCTTACAGCCGTATTTATTATCCTTTGCTGGTTCTTAATGGCGAAAAAGAAAATGTCACCCATCAAGGTAATGCTGATTTTAGTAGTAGTTGCTTTTCTAGGCGTAGTAGTTGGATTCTTCAATCCTGGTCTGGTTTACTAATTTATAATATGGAGGTTATGCCATGAATGCAATAGAAAAAGACAGCTTACTGACAGAAGCAAAAATGCAGATAAATGCCCTTAAGAAAATCAATGAATGGAAAAGACTTGCCATGATTGTTTCCACCATTGGTATTGCCATTGCTTATGCAGGCATAGCAGGAAATCCTTCTCATCTTTTTCTTGGCATTCTTGGCATTTTCCTCACTCTGGCAGGCGCCGGGGTGGCAATAGTTACGAATCTGGGGTTAAAAAACGGAAGAAGAAATGTAGAGAAAATGATTCATGTCATCGATAAGGGAAGATGATCATGAGATACAGATTATTTTGCATTGATTTGGACGGAACCTTATTGACAGATGAGAAAAAGATAAAAAAGCAGGATATAGAAGCTCTCCAAAAGGCAGCGGATCAGGGTATAAAAATTGCCCTGATCACAGGAAGGATGCCGGCAGCTACAGAACCTGTTGCCAGAGATCTTGGCATCCCGTGTATAATGGCATGCAATGCAGGAACTTATATTTTGGAGCAGGAGCATTGCATCTATACAGAATATTTGTCTATAGAGACCATGAAAGGTATCTATGAAACCATAAAGCCTTTTGGAATTCCACTCTGGATCTTCAGGAACAGGCAGTGGTACGTGACACATAAAGACAGGTTTGTAGAAGTAGAGGAAAGGCTTATACAGTATAAGGCGGAACTTGCATCTATGGAAGATATTTTCCAAAAGTGGAAAAAAGAGGATACAGGCCCCAATAAAGTACTGATAGGAGCAGAGCCGGAACTGGTACAGACCATTTATGGAATATTAAAGCCCAGGCAGGACGCAGACATGGCCTGTTCATCACCTAATTATCTGGAAATATTTCCTGTGGGGATGAACAAGGGAAAGGCGCTTAGAGTAATCTGTGAAAAGAAAGGAATCGAAAGAGACGGAACCGTTGCTTTTGGAGATCAGGAGCTTGATATTCCCATGTTGGAGGCCGCAGGTACCGCAGTAGCGATGGGAAATGCCATAGACCGTTTGAAGGATAGTGTGGATTTTGTTACAAAAACAAACAATGAAGCAGGAATTGCTTATGCAATAGAGCATTATCTGAATATTTAAACAAGATTAATTGAAAATGGAGGATTAACAATATGGTTAAATTTTCGTTTGTTGTAAAGGATGAGATGGGACTTCATGCAAGACCGGCAGGACAGCTGGTAAAGGAAGCAGCAAAGTGTACCAGTAAGGTTACCATTAAAAAAGGAGAAAAAAGCGGAGATGCTAAGAGAATCTTCAATGTAATGGGACTCTCGGTAAAACATGGCGATGAAGTGGAAATCTTAGTAGAAGGCGAGAAGGAAGAGGAAGAAGCAGCAGTCCTTGAAGCTTTTGTAGCAGAAAATATTTAAAGAAAAGTCCCATGCGAAAGTGAGGATACAGGTATGAAAACTTATGTGGGTAAACCGGTCTACCATGGTATTGCCATTGGACAGATCCGTATTTTAAAAAAAGAAAAAAAGAACGTTCACAGAAGCCATATTGACAATGTGGAGCAGGAACTTGTCAGAATGGAAGATGCAGTGGAAGAAGCTAAGGAACAGTTAAAAGGACTGTATGATAAAGCTCTTTTGGAGGTAGGAGAATCCGGAGCCGCCATCTTTGAGGTTCATCAGATGATGCTGGAGGATCAGGATTATCAGGAATCCATTCAAAACATGATAAAAACGCAGCAGATCAATGCAGAGTATGCGGTGGCAGTTACGGCAGATAATTTTGCCAACATGTTTGCCATGATGGATGACGATTACATGAAAGAGAGAGCTGCTGATGTCCGGGATATTTCTGAGAGACTGATTTCCATTTTGATGAGTGCACAGTCTGAGGAGGTAAATGCAGACGTGCCAACGATTGTTGTGGCAGATGATCTGTCTCCAAGCGAGACAGTACAGATGGATAAAAGTAAAGTAAATTCATTTGTGACCCGCTATGGTTCCGCCAATTCCCATACGGCAATTTTAGCAAGAACCATGAATGTTCCGGCGCTCATCGGTCTTGAATATGATGAAGAGATCGATGGAAAAAGGGCAATTGTGGATGGCTTTAAAGGCGAATTGATCGTAGAACCTGATGAGGCTGTTTTGGCAGAATATGAAGAAAAAGCTGCACAGGAAGCAGCCAAAAAGCAACTCCTTTTGGAATTAAAAGGAAAGGAAACCGTAACTTTAAGCGGCAGACCAATTCGGCTTTATGCTAATATCGGAGGAATATCCGATCTTCAGTCTGTGATGCAGAATGACGCCGCAGGAATCGGATTGTTTAGAAGTGAGTTCTTATATCTGGAAAAGGATCATTATCCTACAGAAGAAGAGCAGTTTCAGGTGTATCGTTCTGTTGCAGAGACTATGGCCGGCAAAAAGGTAATTATAAGAACTCTGGATATCGGAGCCGATAAGCAGATCGATTACTTTAATCTGGAGAAGGAAGAAAATCCGGCAATGGGATATCGTGCCATCCGTATCTGCTTAAAACAGGTTGATATCTTTAAAACCCAGCTTAGGGCTTTATACCGGGCAAGCGCCTATGGCAATATCGGCATTATGTTTCCTATGATCATCTCTGTGAAAGAAGTAAAGCAGATTAAAGAAATCGTGGAAGAAGTTAAGGCAGAACTTACGGAGAATGGGGTACAATACGGTGATGTTGAGCTTGGCATTATGATTGAAACCCCTGCTGCTGTTATGATCAGTGAGGATCTGGCAAAGGAAGTGGATTTCTTCAGTATCGGAACCAATGACCTTACCCAGTACACTCTTGCCATTGACAGGCAGAATGCGAAACTGGATGATATTTATGATTCTCATCATCCTGCTGTGCTTAAAATGATACAGATGACTATTGAAAACGGCCATAAAGGAGGCGCATGGGTGGGAATCTGTGGCGAACTTGGAGCAGATACTACCCTTACGGATACCTTTGTGGAAATGGGTATTGATGAACTGAGCGTATCTCCTTCCTGTGTTTTACCTATTCGGAAAAAGATCCGGGAGCACAGCTAAAGCGTAGTTAAATATAATTAAAATATAGTTAAAACAGTCCCCCTTATATAAAGACCGCAGATTTGAGACAAGTCAGATGTTGCCAGAGCATACTGATGCTTAGAGCTCAAATTCGCGGTCTTATTGTGTAATAGAAAAACTTCCCTGGGTCATTTGACCCAAATAAGTAACAGTTTAGTCCTCCCATTCATAAAAGTAGTTGACATTTTTTTACAACTGCTATATACTTTGACCATCAAATATTTTGATTATCAAAATATTTGATGGTCAAAGTACTTGGTATCAAGTCAAAGACACGCCGCAAACAGTCGCTTGGTTTGTTGCTGGCGGGAATAAATGAAATGAAAAAATGAAGGAGAAGAATATGTTTGAAAAAGTAGTGGAAATCATCAAAGAACAATTGAACATGGACAATGCAGAAATTAAGATGGAGACTTCCTTTAAGGAAGATCTTAATGTGGACTCACTGGATTTATTTGAGCTTGTAATGGCATTGGAGGAAGAATATAATGTTGAGATTCCTTCTGAAGACCTTGAGAAGCTTACCACAGTAGGTGCAGTAGTTGAATACTTGAAAAGCAAAGAGGCAGAGTAATGAAAACCAGAATAACAGAACTTTTGGGGATTAAATATCCAATTATACAAGGCGGTATGGCATGGGTGGCAGAGCATCATCTTGCGGCAGCAGTCTCAGAAGCAGGTGGCCTTGGTATCATAGGAGCAGCCAGTGCTCCGGCAGAAGTTGTAAGAGAAGAAATAAGAAAAGCAAGACAACTTACAGATAAGCCTATAGGCGTCAATATCATGCTGATGAATCCTAATGCGCCTGAAGTTGCAAAAGTGGTTCTGGAAGAAGAGGTCAAGGTAGTGACTACCGGAGCCGGCAATCCGGCAAAGTTCATGAAGGATTTTAAAGAAGCCGGAGTAAAGGTCATTCCAGTGGTAGCCAGTGTGGCTATGGCGAAAATGATGGAACGGTGCGGTGCGGATGCAGTTGTAGCGGAAGGAACAGAGTCCGGAGGACATATCGGATCTGCCACTACCATGTGCCTGGTTCCGCAGGTTGTGGATGCAGTTCAGATTCCGGTCATTGCAGCAGGCGGCATAGGGGATGCCAGAGGCTTTGCAGCAGCTTTTATGTTGGGAGCCGAAGCAGTGCAGATGGGCACCAGATTTGTAGTTGCCAGAGAATCTATTGTGCATCAGAACTATAAAGAAAAGGTGATCAAGGCGAAAGACATTGATTCGGAAGTTACCGGAATGAGCACGGGGCACCCGGTCCGTCAGATAAGGAACCAGATGACAAGAGAATATCTTCGTTTGGAAAAAGAAGGTGCAGGACTTGAGGAATTGGAACATCTTACCCTTGGATCTTTACGTAAAGCGGTAATCGATGGGGATACAATAAATGGAACATTGATGGCAGGACAGATTGCGGGACTTGTAAAAAAGGAGCAGACCTGCAAGGAGATGATAGATGAGATCATGCAGGAAGCAGAAGTTCTTTTAAAGTGAAAGGAATAGGGAAGGATATGAGTAAGATAGCGTTTATGTTTCCGGGACAGGGAGCACAGTACATAGGAATGGGAAAAGATTTTTATGAAAATGAAGAAACTGCCAGGGAGATATTTAATAAGGCAAGCAATATAACCGGTCTGGATATGCCTGCCCTCTGCTTTACAGAAAATGACAGGCTTTCTATTACAGAATATACCCAGATTGCCATGTTGACGGTAGAAACGGCAATTTTAAAGGTATTAGAAGAGAGGGGAGTTCATCCGGATGTGACAGCAGGGCTGAGCCTGGGGGAATATGGGGCAATTGTGGCATGCGGAGCAATGAAGGAAGGGGAGGCATTTGCAATTGTCAGAAGAAGAGGTATTTATATGCAGGAAGCGGTACCCACAGGCGGCGCCATGGCAGCTGTGATGGGACTTCCCGGTGAAGCGATAGAGGAAGTCTGCGCAGGTACTCAGGGAATCGTTTCTATTGCAAATTATAACTGCCCCGGACAGATTGTCATTACCGGAGAAGCAGGTGCAGTTAACAGAGCCGGAGAAGCATTGAAAGAAAAAGGAGCTAAACGTGTCATTTTCTTAAATGTCAGCGGTCCTTTCCACTCCCAGATGCTTGTGGGAGCAGGAGAAAGACTTAGGAAGGATCTTGATAAAGTGCAGATTTATGACTTTTCAGTTCCCTATGTGGCAAACATGACAGCAGATTATGTATCTTCACCTAAAAACGTCAGGGAACTTTTAGAGAAACAGATTTCATCCCCTGTAAAGTGGCAGCAGTCTGTGGAGAGAATGTTGGCGGACGGTGTGGACACCTTTGTGGAAATCGGACCCGGAAAAACACTGAGCAGTTTTGTGAAAAAGATAAACAGAGAAGTTACGGTTCTTAATATTGATAAATATGAGGATCTTGCAAAGTGCCTGGAGGTATTGACAAATGCTTAATGAAAAAGTAGCGCTGGTGACCGGTGCAGGGAGAGGAATCGGAAGAGCCATAGCGATCAAACTTGCAAAAGAGGGCGCTTTTGTAGTGGTAAACTACAATGGCTCTAAAGAAAAGGCGTTGGAAACTATGGAAGAAATTAAAAAAGCAGGAGGAGACGCCATTGTTTACGGATGTAATGTAGCGGATTTTGACGCTTGTGGTGAAATGATAACAGCACTGGTAAAAGAATATGGTCACATTGATATTCTTGTGAACAATGCCGGTATCACCAGGGATAATCTGCTGATGAAAATGGGTGAGGAAGATTTTGACCGCGTGATCGATGTGAATCTTAAGGGATGCTTTAATACCATGCGGCATATATCAAGACAATTACTGAAGCAAAAGAGCGGTAAGATTATCAACATTTCCTCTGTTACCGGTGTGATGGGCAATCCGGGGCAGGCAAATTACTGTGCTTCCAAGGCAGGAATCATCGGTCTTACCAAAAGTGCGGCAAGAGAATTGGGAAGTCGTGGAATTACTGTGAATGCAGTGGCACCGGGGTTCATTGAGACAGAAATGACAAAGGATCTTTCTGATACCATAAGGGAAAACATGAAGGAACAGATTCTTTTAAAGAGAACGGGGTCTGCTGAGGAAGTGGCAGGAGTTGTAGCATTTCTGGCATCGGAAGCAGCAAATTATATCACAGGGCAGGTTATTTCAGTTGACGGCGGAATGGCAGTATAGATGAAAGTGCCGGTGTGGTCAGAATGGAGGAAAAATGAGCAGACGTGTAGTAGTAACCGGAATGGGGGCAATTACTCCCATTGGACTGACTGTGGAGGATTTTTTTCAGTCCATTAAAGAAGGAAAACATGGTTTTGGTCCTATTACCAAATTTGACAGTGACGGATATAAATGTCATGTTGCGGCAGAGGTAAAAGGATTTGAAGCAAAGGATTATATGGATTTCAAAACGGCAAAGCGCATGGAGCTTTTTGGGCAGTATGCAGTGGCAGCTGCAAAAGAGGCTCTGACGGATTCAGGAATCGATATGGAACAGGAAGATCCCTATCGTGTAGGTTGTGCTGTGGGATCCGGAATCGGAAGCCTGCAGACGATAGAAAGGGAGTATGACCGGCTGATCAGCAGGGGACCCTCTAAGGTAAGTCCTCTTATGGTGCCGCTCATGATTTCCAATATGGCAGCAGGAAACGTGTCCATTCAGTTTGGTCTTAAGGGAAAAAGCATCAATGTGGTTACGGCATGTGCCACAGGAACCAATTCTATCGGAGAGGCGTTCCGCAGCATTTCTTATGGAGAAGCAGATGTGATGGTTGCAGGAGGGACAGAAAGTTCCATTACGCCCATTGGGATATCCGGATTCTGTGCACTTACGGCACTGTCTTCTGTAGATGATCCCGACAGGTGTTCGCTTCCCTTTGATAAGAATCGCAGCGGATTTGTCATGGGAGAAGGGGCCGGCATTGTTGTTCTGGAAGAACTGGAACATGCAAAGAAAAGAGGCGCCCATATTTATGCAGAGGTATTGGGATATGGATGTACCAGTGACGCTTATCATATCACATCTCCGGCAGAGGATGGTATGGGCGCTGCAAAGGCAATGCTTGCTGCCATAGAAGACGGAGGTATTTCGCCGGAAGATATCACTTATATCAATGCCCACGGAACGGCTACCCATCATAATGATCTTTTTGAGACCAGAGCGATTAAGGCAGCATTTGGGGAGCATGCGCAAAAGATACATATTAATTCAACCAAATCCATGATAGGACATCTTCTGGGAGCAGCAGGGGCAGTGGAATTTGTAACCTGTGTAAAAGAGATGGAAGCCGGATTTATCCATAAGACAGTAGGGTATGAGACACCTGATGAGGAAATTGATCTTGACTATTGCAAGGAACCTTATGAGGAAGAGATACCGTATGCGCTGAGTAATTCTCTTGGATTCGGCGGACATAATGCAAGTATCCTGATCGGTAAATACAAAGATTAGCATCATGGAGGATAGTATGGCTTTATTAACAGCAAAAGAAATCATGGAAATCATACCCCACAGGCAGCCATTTATGCTGCTTGATACAATAGAAGAAATGACTCCGGGGGTGAGGGCAGTAGCAAAAAAGTGTGTTTCCTATAATGAACCCTTTTTCCAGGGGCATTTTCCACAGGAACCGGTAATGCCAGGAGTACTTATTATAGAAGCACTGGCACAGACCGGTGCGGTGGCAATTTTAAGTCTGGAAGAAAATAAAGGAAAGACGGCCTATTTTGCGGCTATTGGAGCAGCAAAATTCAGGAAAAAAGTGATACCCGGCGATGTTTTAATGCTGGAAACGGAAATTATCAAGCAAAAAGGCCCTATCGGCATAGGAAGAGCGACAGCAACAGTAGATGGTAAAGTGGCAGTACAGGCAGAACTTACTTTTTCAATTTCGTAAAGTCTTTCCGGTATAGGAGATTTTGGAGGCAGAATATGTCAAGATTATTTCGCAGAGACAGATACATACATATAAAAGGTGTCAATGAAGAAAACAGGATATCAGATAAATTTAAAATTATAAGCAGGCTGACAGAGAAAAAAGAGAAAACAGATGGAGAACGGCAGGAAGATAAACAGATTATTGTGTGTCCCAGCTGCAAACAAGAATTGATCAGGTCGGATGTTGTGGTCAATCACTATATTTGCACAGTTTGTGGAAATTACTTTCGTGTAAGAACCAAGAATCGAATCCGCATAGTATGTGACAAAGATACATTTATTCCATGGTTTGAAGAGATGGAAATTAGTAATCCGCTGCATTTTCCGGGATATGAAGAGAAACTTCTGGAAGTAAAGGAAAAGACAGGACTTCATGAAGGGGTAAGTGTAGGAGCAGGGGAAATCTGTGGAGAAAAGGTATGCCTTGGGGTGTGTGATGCCAGATTTCTTATGGGAAGCATGGGACATGTGGTAGGCGAAAAAATTACCCTTGCAGTAGAGCGGGCAACGAAGGAGAAACTTCCGGTAATTCTTTTCTGCTGTTCCGGCGGAGCCAGGATGCAGGAAGGAATCATTTCCCTGATGCAGATGGCCAAGACCTCAGCCGCACTTAAAAAGCATGCTGATGCGGGACTTTTGTATGTAACGGTATTGACAGATCCCACAACCGGAGGTGTGACGGCGAGCTTTGCCATGTTGGGAGATATTATACTTGCCGAACCGGAAGCGCTTATCGGCTTTGCAGGACCAAGAGTCATTGAGCAGACCATCGGGCAAAAACTGCCAAAAGGATTCCAACGTGCAGAATTTCAACTGAATCACGGTTTTGTAGATCGGGTGGTAGAGAGAGATGATTTGAAGAACACTTTATATCAGATATTGAGATCCCACAGAATTTCTATGGCAAACAAGGATTACAGCAGTTTCACAGAAGAAATACAAAAATTTGATCCCAGTGAGGTGAACAAGGAGAAGCAGGCAAAGACACCGTTTAAATCTGCATGGGAAAAAGTAAAGGCGGCAAGAAGCATAGACAGGCCCTCTGCCCTTACTTACATCGATCAGATTTTTGATGACTTTCTGGAATTTCACGGTGACAGAGGCAGTGGTGATGACAAAGCTGTTGTAGGCGGAATTGCATGGCTTTATGGCCAGCCTGTTACGGTAATCGGAATTCAAAAAGGAAATGATGTTGCGGAATGTGCTATGCGGAATTACGGAATGGCATCGCCGGAGGGCTATCGTAAAGCACTGCGGTTGATGAAGCAGGCAGAAAAATTCCATCGCCCCATAATCTGTTTTATTAATACATCCGGCGCTTATCCGGGAATGGAGGCAGAAGAAAAGGGACAGGGTGAGGCCATTGCCAAAAACCTTTTTGAAATGTCTGCGCTTAAAGTGCCGATTCTTTCTATAGTGATCGGAGAAGGGGGAAGCGGAGGTGCGCTGGGACTTGCCGTTGGAAATGAAGTGTGGATGTTGGAAAATTCCACTTACTCCATTTTATCCCCGGAAGGTTTTGCATCCATTCTCTGGAAGGATGGAAATCGGGCAGAGGAAGCGGCAGAAGTGATGGGCGTTACGGCTGAGGATTTAAAACATCTTTCCGTAATAGAAACCATTATTCCGGAGTATGGAAATGCAGATGCTTCCACTGTTGGTGACATTGCCGGATTTATGAAAGAGCATATAGTCTCCTTTTTAAGAAAGTTCGACAATATGGACGGAGAGGCAATTACAGAGGACAGATACAGGCGATTTCGAAAATATTGATGCCCGCAGGCAGACTGCGAAAGGACATGGTTATTGAAATGAATGATAAAAGAGGATTGAGGATTGGAGAGATGATTGCCGCAGTTCCCCTTGTTCAGGGAGGAATGGGAGTAGGTATCAGCCTTTCATCATTGGCAGGCAATGTTGCATTAAACGGTGGAATAGGTGTAATCTCATCAGCTCAGATCGGTTTTCGGGATGATATGTGGGAGGAACATCCCATAGAAACAAATTTGAGAGTATTAGAGGAAGAAATAAGAAAAGCAAAGGAAATTGCAAAGGGCGGCATCATAGGCGTCAATATTATGGTGGCATCCAGATTTTATGAGAAATATGTAAGGACAGCGGTGGAAGCGGGAGCTGATCTGATCATTTCAGGAGCAGGGCTGCCGGTGAATCTTCCACTGTTTGTAAAAGGGACAAAAACAAAAATAGCTCCCATTGTTTCTTCACTAAAATCCTTTGAAGTCATATCCAAGTATTGGAAGAGAAAATATGAAAGACAGCCGGATATGGTAGTAATTGAAGGACCTCTTGCCGGAGGACATCTGGGTTTTCGAAAGGAAGAACTGGAACGGATAGAGGAACTATCTTATAATGAGGAAGTAAAGAAAATTATTGAGCGGGTACATGAGATCGATGCTTCCATACCGGTTATTGTAGCAGGTGGCATCTATGAGGGAGCTGATGCAGTTCCATATATGAAAATGGGTGCAGATGGTGTACAGGTGGCTACACGATTTGTAACTACCTATGAGTGTGATGCAGATATTCGTTATAAAGAAGCTTATCTTCAGGCTAAAGAAGAGGATATTGTGATTGTGGAAAGTCCGGTGGGGATGCCGGGAAGAGCAATCAGAAATCCTTTCCTTGAAAAAGTAAAAAAAGGCAGTATTCACAAAGGAAAATGTCATCAATGTCTGGAAAAATGTAATCCTGCCGAAATACCATATTGCATTACAGACGCACTTATTGCGGCAGCAAAAGGCGATACGGAAAACGGACTTATATTTTGCGGTGCAAATGCCTACAAGGCGAAAAGGCTGGAATATGTGGCAGATATTATGAAAGAATTTGAGGAGGAGTTGTTATGCCGACAAGAATAATAGGGACGGGAAGTGCACTCCCTGAAAAAGTGGCTGCAAATCAGGAACTTGAAGAACTGGTGGAAACAACAGATGAATGGATAAGAAGCCGTACCGGCATAGAAAAAAGGCATATTGCAGTTACGGAAACCACCACTTCCATGGCAGTGGAAGCATCAAAGCGTGCCATGGAAAATGCAGGTGTTTCGGCAGATGAAATCGATCTTATTATAGTGGGAACTGTATCGGGAGATATGTGTTTTCCTTCCACTGCCTGTCAGATACAGGACGCTGTTTCGGCACAAAATGCTACAGCCTTTGATATCAATGCGGCGTGTGCAGGGTTTTTGTTTGGCCTTACCATTGCAGATGCTTATATAAAATCCGGTATGGCGAAGACGGCATTAGTGGCAGGTGCAGAAACTCTTTCTAAAATGATGGACTGGAAGGACAGAGGTACCTGTGTTTTGTTTGGCGACGGCGCAGGAGCAGCGGTGGTAAAAGAGGACCAGGCAGGCATTATGAGTATCGTACAGGGATCAGATGGCGCAAAGGGATGTGCTCTTACTTGCCGTAACAGAGCAGTGAACAATCCTTTTGTAAAGAACAGCAGTGAACCGGATTATACCAGAATGGATGGACAGAGTGTATATAAATTTGCGGTAAAAACAGTTCCTGCAACGATAGCAGAAGCGCTGGACAAGGCAGGAGTATCTGCTGATGATGTAAAATTTTTTCTGCTGCATCAGGCAAATATCCGTATTATTGAAGCGGTTGCAAAAAAAATGAACCAACCCATTGAAAAATTCCCCACAAATCTTCAGGAATGTGGTAATATTTCAGCAGGAAGTGTTCCCGTTTTGCTGGATTTTGTAAATCAAAAGGGAAAACTTGTAAAGGGAGACAAAATTGTACTTGCAGGATTTGGAGCAGGACTTACTTGGGGAGCGGCTGTCCTTACATGGTAAGAGAAAAGCGCCTTGATAAATTTTGAGGTAGTAGCAGGAGTAAAAACATGGAGCTTGATAAAGCATTAAATACGTTGTTGGTCAAATTATTCCGGGACATTATGAATATTGAAGAGAAAGCGCTGATTACGGGGGAGTTTACGGATATCACTATCAATGATATGCATGTAATTGAAGCCATCGGAACAGATGAACCTAAGCCAAGTTCTGTTGTGGCCAAAACACTTTCTGTTACTATGGGAACTTTGACAAAGTCTATTGACAGATTGACCAGAAATCAATACGTACTGAGGGAACGGAGTGAAGCAGATAAACGTCTGGTTCTCCTGTCCCTGACAGAAAAAGGAATGAGGGCTGATGCACATCATCAGAATTTTCACAAAGAGATGATTAAGGCGGCATTGGTACAGTTCAATGAGAAGGAAACAAAAATTCTTTTGGAATCTCTGGGGGGATTGGCGGATTATTTTTCGCAACACAAGGAAAATGCTATTACTGATGGAAAAAACATTGAAACAGGATCATCAAGATAACACCTTGGAATATTGTAATAAAAATACAATATGAAAAGCATAATAGAACTAAATCAATAAAAGTCCGAAAATGAAAGCTTGTATTGATTTAGTTAATATAAGGACGACTCGCAAAGCGTGGCGTCCGTTGTTTTTTTATAAAAAACTCTTGACCTTATACTTACTATAACCTGTATAGTGTAGCCATCAAGAATACATCAAATGACAGAAAGAACGGAGGCAATGTCACAGTGAATATCAATGAACTGGAAAACATGACAGGAATTACCAAGCAGAACATACGCTTTTATGAAAAGAAAGGACTGCTTCATCCGAAGAGAAACTTGATGAACAATTATCGGGAGTATACCCAGGAAGACATAAAAACTCTTCAGACCATTAAGATGCTGCGGAAGCTGGATATGCCCATAGAGGATATTCATCAGATTTTATCAGAAGAAGTAAAAGTCAGTACAGCAATTCAAAAACATTTGGAAGAACTGACGAAAAAGAAAAGTGAATTGGAGTCCTGCATCAGTATTTGTAAGAATTTATGTCATGAAGAATTGAGAACGCTGGATGTAGACAAGGTGCTTTCTGAAATGGATGAGATGGAGAAAAAAGGAGGACTTTTTATGTCAATTATTGAAGATTACAAAAAGGTTAAGAAAGAGGAGGCAATGAGACAATTTACATTCAGACCTGATACCATGATTATGAATCCCCATGAATTTACGGATGCACTTCTTGCATATGCCGATGAAAATAATCTGGATATATATATTACAAAAGAAGGAATGTATCCGGTTTTTACCATTGATGATGTGGAATATACGGCAGAACGTGTAGTTGGACGATTTGGCGCAGTAGTATATTGTAACATGACACATCCGGAAACAATCATGGATAAGGATATTACAAAGGGAAAGAGAAACATTTATAAATTTATAATAGGGAATATGCTGGGAATCATTTTACTTCTTTATATTATGATCAGTGGTTTCCTGATGGGAAGAAGTATAGGACTTAGTCTTTTGGTGGCAACCTGCCTGATCCCGTTGTTTGTATGGACATTTCGGGTGAAGTGATTTAGTAAAGTTTGAAGCGGTTTGTTATTTCATGTATAATTCTTCTAAAGACGAATTCAGACTTGAGAGGAGACTGTCATGACATTCAAATTCCAAACAAATGATGATGTAAAGTTTATCTACGATGAAGTACTGCTAAAGAAAGCGGAAGCACTCCGTCCTTCTATGAAAAGGGAAGAGATAAAGCCTTGGAGAGTGGTGGAACTTACAGAAGATTCTTCCAGGTTAAATGGATGGGGAGTAATAGAAAGTAAAAAAGATATTAAAGACCTGAAACAGTATGAATTTATGAAAGATGAGAGCCTGATTCTTGATTTTGGGGACCACCGTGTTGGCACTTTTCAAATCCATATTGATAAGGTTGGCTCGCCCCAGGATGCTCCATTATATCTGCGTATCAAATTTGCAGAGGTACCGGCAGAACTTGCAGCAGAATCTTCTGATTATGAGGGATGGCTGAGCCGCTCGTGGATTCAGGAAGAATTTGTGCATATTGATGAGCTGCCCCATGTATTAAATCTTACCAGAAGGTACAGTTTCCGTTATGTGGAACTGAAAGTCATTGATACTTCTCCAAAATGGGCAGCCGTTTTTTCAAATCCTCTTGTTACTACAGAAAGTTCCGCAGATTATTCCAAACTCCCAAAAGTGGAATTAGAGGATCCTGAATTACAGAAGATTTATGACGTAGGTGTAAAAACTCTGGCAGATTGTATGCAGGATGTATTTGAAGACGGACCCAAGCGTGACCGCCGCCTTTGGCTGGGGGATCTGCGGCTTCAGGCTTTAGCCAATTACGCTACTTTTGACAATACAGAGCTTGTAAAAAGGTGTTTGTATTTATTTGCAGGAATGACAACTGAAGAGGGAAAGATATCAGCGAATGTTTTTGTAAAACCAAGGTATGTTTCGGATGATACCTTCCTGTTTGAATACAGTATGTTTTTTATCTCTACATTATACGATCTGCATCAGGCTCATCCTGATTTGGAACTGGTTCGGGAATTATACCCCACCGCCCGAAAACAGATGGATATTACACTGGCAATGTTTAATAATGAGGGAAAGCTTATTGTAGATAGAAATTATCCTGTATTTGTGGACTGGTCCCAGGATTTTAATAAAGATACTGCAGGACAGGCGGAAGTGATTTATGTGCTGCGACAGTTTATTGCGTTATCGGAAGAGATTGGGGCAGAAAATATAGATTACTATCGATCTGTTTTGGATAAAATCTCCGGATATGCCAGAGAAGTTCTTTATGATCCGGAGAAGAAGCTCTTTGTGACAAATGGAGAAGAATATAATATTGCAAGCCAGGTATGGATGGTGTTGTCCCATGTCATGACAGATGCGGAAAATAAAGAGATCATGGAAAGCATGATAGATACGTTGTTTCCCATCAAAGATATTGCCACACCCTACATGTATCATCATATTGTGGAAGCATTGTTTGTGGCCGGTCTTAAAGAAGACGCAGTGGAACTGATGAAAAACTATTGGGGAAAAATGATTCAGCTTGGCGCTGATACTTACTGGGAAGCCTTCAACCCGGAAAAACCGGAATATTCGCCTTATGGAAGTCCTATAATTAACAGCTACTGCCATGCATGGAGCTGTACTCCGGTTTATTTAATACGGAAATATTGTATTGATGGAGATGGCAGTTTGAAGAAATATAGAAGGGAGTAAGAAGATAAATTTGGATGTGAAAGAAGTAAAACTGGAAATTTATGTTCCGGAAGAATATATTGAAATAATAAGAGATGGTCTGGCGGCTATGGGCGCCTGCAGAATTGGTGAATACAGCCATGTAGTTTCCTGGCAAAGTACAAAAGGATTCTGGAAACCGTTGGAAAACAGCAATCCTTATAATGGAGAAAAGGGAGAAATCTGTTCCGGTTGTGAAGCTAAAATGGAAGTGAGGTGTCCAATAGAAAAGGTGAGGGATGCAATCCGGGTAATCAAAGAAAAACATCCCTATGAAGAGCCGGTGATCAATGTGATTCCTTTACTGAACATATTTTAAGCGGATGTAAATTATACTGCTTATGGGGAAGAATGAACTTTGCTATGAGAGGCTAATGAGCAAAATAAATGGAGAGGGCAGTTGTTTGTGAAACTGCCGGATCTTCAAAGATTCGGGTTTTCGGAGGATAATAAGTAAACAATATAAAGCAGATAAAAAGAGCCAATACCAAGCAACACAATAAAAATGTATAAGGTTCCAATCTGCGAGATAATGTAAGCTTGTAGGAAAGCCGGAATGCAATTACGATGCTTAAAATAAATATACCCATAGTCAGGACAAAAATGATTCCAATCATTGTATAGCGCTTTAAATATTTCATAAAAATTACCTCATGAATAGTATACGTGACTGAAATATTATTATGTATTTCAGTGAAAATAATGCAAAAGGGACAAGGTTATTTAAGCACAAGGATGTTTTAGAAATTGCAGTATTATGTTATACTGGGAGAGTAAATATATTGGATTAGTATGCGATTGCCTAATTGAATCAATCAAGGGAGGAATCTGAAATGACTTATGAAGAATTAGTAAAACAGGTACAAGAGGCTTATGCGGATGCAGACGCATCCAAAGTAAAGGAGCATCTGGCAATCCAGTTTAATGTGGAAGGTGAGGCAGCCGGAGCATTTTATCTGGAAGTTGCAGAAGGAAAGGTTAGCGTGCAGCCTTACGAATATTATGACCGTGACGCTCTTGTCACTACGAAGGCAGCAGTTCTCGAGGAAATTGCAGCAGGAAAATTAGATGTAGTCAAGGCATTTTTAACAGGAAAGATCAAAGTAGAAGGCAATGTGGGAAAAGCCGCGCTGCTGAAAGAGATTCCTGTAAAAAGTCCTGCCAAGGGAAAGGCAAAGAAAAAATAGAATATGGAATAACGTACCGAAGTGGATGAAGCAGGCAAGATCAGCAATTCTCTGGTGGTATGTGAAGGAATATCCCATGTGCTGGTAGTAGTGCATGGGATATTTTTAAGGATATAAATTAAAGGTAAAGAAAGTTGTGAGTTTCTTTACGAGGATATTATTCTATGATAAACTATGAGCATATCAAAAGGATGCGCTATTTCTTTTTAGAAGGGAGTGGTGTTATTATGAAAATATATATGGATAATTGTTGTTATAACAGACCTTATGATGATCAGACATATATCAGGATACATTTAGAAACGGAAGCAAAGTTACATATTCAGGATATGGTAAAAAGAGGTAATTTTGATTTTGTAACCTCTTTTATGCTGGAATATGAGAATGATAAGAATAGATTTTCTCATAAAAAGCAGGCAATAGCTGATTTTATGAGTGCGAATGAATCATACTATGTAGGAATAGAAAAGAAAGAGGAAGCAAAAGTGATAGCGGAACGTATTATGGGGTCTGGTGTTAAGAGTGCAGATGCGCTCCATGTCGCTTGTGCTATTTTGGCTGGAAGTGATTATTTTATTACTACTGATGATCGATTACTTAAGTTTCAAACAGAGGATATACAGGTTGTGACACCAGGTGAATTTATTAGGAGATTGGAGGCGAGTGATCAATGAATAGTGCGGTAGAACTCATGGATGCCGGTTTTGCGTGCTTGGTTGAAAAACTGGGTGTTGTTGATGCAGAACGTTTTGTAGCTATGATAAAAAGAGACAGTTTTGATTATACGCTTTGGAGAAGAGAATATTTTGATAAGATG
>CAZTKJ010000010.1:0-70843 GCA_964614185.1 uncultured Lachnospiraceae bacterium | reverse complement strand
GTGAGTACATTGAGGCAGGACAAGTAAAGGCAAAAAGCGAGGACTTTTGTAAACTGGCAAAAAAGGTTTGGGAATATAGCAGGGAAGGGTTTAAGTGAAATGATACACTAAAAGCAGAGTGTCATTGTGCACATTGCATATTCCAACACAGCCACGCTTTCGCTCCGTGAAAAACGTAACAGTGCTAAGCTCGAAAATACCTCGCTAAGCGCTGACGTTTTTCAAGGGCCTGCTTATGGAATATGCAATATGCCCAATTTGACTTATGTAAATTGGAGTTTGGCAAATGCCTATTAGAGTTCAGGTGTCAAAATCTCGGATTGGAACTGTTGCAAGTCAGATTACACAAAAGAAATTTGGGCAAATGACTTTGCACGAATTCTTTTGTGCAATCTGACAGCATCAATTTAAATACAAGACTTTCGACCTTCAGTCGGGAGAAGTTCTTTTTCTTGAGGATATAATTCAAAATAACGAAAAAGAATTGAAAGATATTTTGATGAGGTATGCAGAAAATAAAATCGTGATTTATTTTTTCTCTGACGAGGCGGTATATAATGATGAATTTATTCAGGTGGTGGTACCATACTCGGAATTTGAAATGAAAATAGATGTGGGCAAATAAGGGAAACAGCAGTAAATAAAGGTATAAAAAGGAGATTACAAGTGAGAAGAATTCCCAATATAAATGAAGATGTGAAACAAAAATTGAAAAATATCACATGTTATTCATTGGATATGGATGGAACTATTTACCTTGGGGAGAAGTGGATCGAAGGAGCAAGAGAATTTCTTGATGCAGTGGAAAGAGCCGGAAAACAGTATATTTTCCTTACCAATAATTCTTCCAAAGGACCTGAAAATTATGTAGAAAAGCTAAAGCGTATGGGGCTTGACATAGACAGCAGCAGAATTGTTACATCGGGACAGGCAACCATTGATTATCTGCAAAGAAATTATCCGGGGAAAAGGGTGTTTTTGCTTGGCAATGAATTGCTTACCAAGGAATTTGAGGAAGAAGGAATCCTGCTTGATGACAGGGAACCGGAAATTGTAGTGACAGGTTTTGACACTTCCCTTGATTATAATAAGATGTGTAAGGTATGCGATTTCGTCAGGAGTGGTCTTCCTTATATAGCTACCCATCCGGATTATAATTGTCCCACGGAAACAGGATTCATTCCGGATGCAGGAGCTATTCATGCCTTTATCCATGCATCTGCATTCCGTTATCCTGACCATGTGATTGGCAAGCCCGGCGGAGATATTATGGATTACCTTGCAAGGCGTGCCAAAGTAACAAAGGAACAGACCGCAATGGTAGGGGACAGGCTTTATACAGATGTAGCGGCGGGAGTAAATAACGGCTATACCGGAATTCTGGTGCTAAGTGGGGAGGCAGATATGAAGGACGTGGAAGAATCCGATGTGATACCGGATTTGATTTTTACTTCAGTGAAAGAGATGATTCCCTATTTATAAGATTATGGCGTCAAAAGTCCTATATGATAGTCATTTGATGGCAGATTGCACAAAAGAATTCGTGCGCACTCCATTGCACGAATCATTCCGCCAAACCTCTTAAAACGAAAATCATGTTCAGCAGAGGCTTCCACGATTTTTGAGTTTTGACTTCATCGTGCAAAAGTCGATTGCCCGAAGTTCTTTTGTGCAATCTGCCATGTAACAGTTCCGCCAGGACTTTTGACACCTAAAATCTTTATAGGAAAAAAATTTGTTGCATGAAAATTTGTGATAGGAAAAGGAGCAGGAGGAAAATTTGCATGTTGCCAGACAGAAAAGAAGCAGAAAGAATATTGTCAGAAGCAGAAAGCTGTAATCCGGGACCATGGGGTGATCATAGCAGGGTGACGGCAAAGTGTGCAGAAAAAATTGCATTGCTGTGTGAAGGAATGAATGCAGAAAAAGCGTATATTCTGGGTCTGATGCATGATATCGGCAGAAAATTCGGCGTAAAGCATTTAGGGCATGTGTATGACGGATATAAGTATATGTCGGAACTTGGATATGATGAAGCAGCAAAAACCTGTCTGACACATTCTTTTAATAATCATACCCTCAAGGAGTATATAGGAAAATTTGATATTACAAAGGAACAGCAGAAAGAACTGGAAGATGCCCTGAATAACGTATCCTATGACGATTATGATCGTCTGATACAGCTTTGTGACAGTTTTGCCGGTCCTGACGGGGTAATGAATATGGAGGACCGTATGCAGGATATAAAAAACAGATACGGACAATATCCTCAGGAAAAGTGGGATATGAATCTTCGGTTGAGAAATCTGTTTGAAGAGAAGGCGGGAAAAGATATTTACGAGATTGTCAGAGAATAACAGTATAACAGATATTTTTGAAGATTTTATAAGAATTAGAATAAGGAAATAAAACTATGTCCCTGCAATTTTATTTCGGACCGTCAGGATCCGGCAAGAGCAGAAAACTTCATATGGATATGATAGAGTGGGCATCCAGGGAACCGGATAAGAATTTTCTGTTTCTCGTTCCGGATCAGTTTACCATGCAGACCCAGTTTGATTTGGTAAATGCAAGCCGGAATAAGGGCATCATGAATATTGATGTCCTGAGTTTTGGACGCCTGGCGCACAGGATTTTTGAAGAAACAGGCGTAGAAGAGCGGCAGGTACTGGATGACACCGGCAAGAGCCTGGTACTTCGCATAGTGGCGGCTGACTTGAAGGAAAAACTCCCTCTGCTTGGACCTAATCTTCATAAAATCGGATATATTCATGAAGTGAAATCAGCGCTTTCTGAGTTTATGCAGTATGGAATTACGCCTATGCAGGTAACTGAACTGGCTGATTATGCCAGAAAAAGAGGAGCTTTATACCATAAACTGAAAGATCTGCAGCTGTTGTATGCAGGTTTTCTTTCTTATATTAAAGAAAAATTTATTACAACGGAAGAAACGCTGGAACTTCTTACAAAAGCAGTAGAAAAATCAGATATTATCAGAAACAGTATAGTGGTATTTGACGGATTTACCGGTTTTACACCTATACAGAATAGGTTAATACAGCGATTGATGGAATTGACCGAAAGGGTCATTATATCCATAACTATTTCAATCCATGAAAATCCCTATCAGATAGCGGGAAACCAGGAATTATTCTATTTAAGTAAGAAAACGGTGAAAGATTTAGGCCGTTTGGCAGATGAAGTGAATGTTAATAAAATAGCAGATGTTTTCTTAAAAGAAGAACCTCTCTACCGCTTTCGGGGAAATTCTCAGCTTGCACATTTGGAAAAGCATTTATTTCGTTACCCAATAAAGCCTTATCAGGGGAAAGTAGACAATATCAGCCTCATGGAAGCTGTCAATCCCGCAATAGAAGCAAAGCAGGTATGCATTCAAATAAAAGAGCTGGTATTGTCAGGGCATTACAGCTATCGGGATATTGCAGTGGTGGCAGGAGATCTGGAAGTCTATGGAGATTATTTGGAAAGAGAAGGCCGGATGTATGATATTCCCATGTTTATGGACAGAACCAGAGGACTTTTGCTGAATCCTTTTACGGAATTTATCAGAAGCAGCCTGAAAATCTGCCTTACTAATTTTTCTTATGAGTCTGTATTTCATTATTTAAGAAGCGGTCTTGCGGATTTTACAATGGAGGAAACGGACAGGCTTGAAAATTATGTTCTGGCTCTTGGAATAAAAGGGAAAAAGAAGTGGCAGACAGCATTTACCAGAAAACCCCAAGCAGCAGAGGAAGAGAAAGAGATACTGCTATTAGAGAAGCTGAATGAATCAAGAGAAAAACTGATTGCTCAGATAGCTCCCTTGATGAAAAAGATGAAAACAGCAGGGGAATATATCAGAACTTTATATGAGTTCATTGTGGAAGCCAGAGTCCAGGAAAAACTGGCGGGATACGAAGAGTATTTTAAGCGTCTTGGAAATATGGAAAAAGCCAAGGAATACGCCCAGGTGTATCGTCTTGTGATGGAACTGTTTGAACAGGTGGAAGGACTTCTTGCAAAGGAAGAGGTCTCCATGCAGGAGTTTGCGGATATTCTGGATGCAGGCTTTGGGGAAATTGAAATAGGAATTATTCCCGGAGGCATTGACAGGATTGTAGTAGGGGATATGGAAAGAACCAGATTAAAGCAGGTTAAGGTGCTGTTTTTCCTGGGAGTCAATGATGGTAATATACCAAGAAACAGTTCCAAAGGAGGCATCATTTCCGACATTGACAGAGAGTTTTTGCAGGAATCGGAATTTGAGCTGGCGCCTACCCCGAGACAGCAGATGTATATTCAAAGACTGTATCTGTATATGAATATGACCAAGCCTTCTCATCGCCTTTATTTATCTTATGCACGGATCAATAGTGAAGGAAAGAGCATTCGTCCTTCTTATCTGATTGATATGATGCAGCACCTGTATCCTGAGCTTACTGTTTACAGACCGGACAGGGTGCTTTCACCAATAGAACAGATTGTCGGCCTTAAAGACGGACTTCACGTACTTTCGGAAGAACTGCGCAGCTACAGGGAAGGAAATCAGAAAAGCAAAAAATCAGAGGAAGTTGCATCGCTCCTCGGATTTTATAAGGAACATGAAGAATATAAAGAACAGGCCCGGAAGATGATAGAAGCAGCATTTATGCAGTATATCCATTCTCCTTTAAGCAAAGCGGTGTCAAGGGCTGTTTACGGAAGCATGTTGGAAAACAGTGTCAGTCGCTTAGAACAATATGCAGCTTGTGCTTATTCACATTTCCTGCAATATGGCCTGGCCTTGAAAGAGCGGGAAGAATACAGCTTTGAGCAGGTAGATTTAGGAAATATTTACCATGGCGTCTTAGAATTGTTTGCAGGAAAACTTGCAGAGAATCATTATACGTGGTTTGATTTTCCGGAAGAAGAGGGGGACAGGCTGTTAAAAGAGGCCTTAGAGGATTGTGCATCCGGTTACGGAGAAACAATCCTATATAGTAACGCGCGTTATGAATATATGACGGACCGCATCTACAGAATTTTAAAAAGAACTGTCAGAACCTTAAAGAGCCAGCTTCAGGGCGGGGCTTTTGTGCCGGCTCATTTTGAAATGTCCTTTTCCAGAGTAGAGAACCTGGAAACAGTTAATATTGCTTTGACGGAAAAGGAAAAAATGAAATTAAGAGGCCGTATTGACAGAATCGATACCTGTGAAGATGATGAGCATGTCTATGTGAAAATCATTGATTATAAGTCCGGGAATAAAAAGTTTGATCTGGCAGCTCTTTATTATGGACTGCAGCTGCAGCTTGTGGTATATATGAATGTTGCGACTGAAATTGAGAAGAAAAAGCATCCGGATAAAGAAATCGTACCTGCCGCATTACTTTATTATCATGTAGATGATCCCATGATCAGGGAAGAGAAGGAAATGACTGCGGAGGAAATTAATGAAAGGCTGCTTAAGGATTTAAGAATGACCGGAATAGTCAATCAAGAAGAAAGAGTCATCAATCTTCTGGATAGGAATTTTGCAGATAAATCCTTGCTGGTTCCCGTAGAAAGAAAAAAAGACGGAAGTTTTACAGCTTCCTCCGGCGTTATTTCCAAAGAGGATTATGAAGCGGTATCAGCCTTTGTAAACAGGAAGATAAGAAAATTCGGCAGAGAGATCTTAGAAGGAAATATTGAAATCAATCCCTGTGAAACAGGAGGGGGAACAGCCTGCACTTATTGCGTTTATCAGGGAATATGCAAATTTGATAAGAAGATACCGGGCTTTGAGACCAGAGAGCTTCAGAGGCTTTCGGAAGACGATCTTATGTTCAGGATAAGGGAGGAGAAGTAATGGCAGTAACATTTACACCCCAGCAGCAAATGGCAATAGAGCTTCGGGGAAGGAATATTCTGGTTTCTGCCGCCGCCGGTTCCGGAAAAACCGCAGTATTGGTAGAACGTATCATTCAAATGATCACCAATGAAAAAGAAAAAGTGGATATTGACCGTCTTTTAGTAGTGACATTTACCAATGCAGCTGCAGCGGAGATGCGAGAAAGAATCCGCCAGGCAATTGATGAGAGACTGGAACTGCATCCTGAAAATGAACATCTTCAAAAACAGGCAGCGCTGCTTCATAATGCCCAGATTACCACAATTGACAGTTTCTGTCTGTTTATTATACGCAATAATTTTAATGATATCGGATTAAATCCGGGTTTCAGAGTGGCAGATGAAGGCGAATTAAAACTGATGAAGCAGGAAGTCCTGACAGAACTTTTGGAACAGGAATACGGAAAGAAAGAAAAGGATTTTACAGACTGTGTTGAATATTTTACAGGCGGAAGCAACGATAAACTGTTAGAAGAATACATAGAAAAGCTTTATGAATTTTCCATGAGTAATCCATGGCCTGAAGAATGGCTTATGGAAAGAGCAAAGGATTATTCAATAACATGTGTTTCAGATATAGAAAAAAGCCGGTGGTGCCAATATCTTGTGAATTATGTCAGAATTTGTTTAAGAGAAGCTGTAAGCAGCCTTTCCAAGGCCATTGCAATGGCACAGAGACCGGACGGGCCGTATTTTTACGGCGAGCTCTTTGAAAAAGAACAGGAAATGCTGCGTCAGGCAGCGCTAAAGGAAGATTTTAGCACACTGCAAACAGCCTTTGATACCATTCATTTCGACAGACTGCCGGGGAAAAAGGACTCCAGTGTAAATGCGGAGTGCAGAGAATGGGCCAAGCAGCTGAGAAATAATGTTAAGAAACAGATAGAAGGATTGAGGGAAAGCTACTTTAGCCTTTCCTTAGAACAGGTATCTGCCCGCATGGATGCAGCCAAACAGCCTACGGCAGTTTTGGTAGGACTGGTACTTCAATTCAAAGAGATGTTTGATGCAAGGAAGAGAGAAGAGAATATCATTGATTTCCATGATATGGAGCATTTAGCATTGAACATTCTTTTAAAAAAGAATGAATCGGGTGAATATGAAACAACACCGGCAGCCGGAGAATACAGGCAGTTTTTCCATGAAATATTGACGGATGAATATCAGGACAGCAACCTGGTGCAGGAATTACTTTTACAAAGTATTTCAGGAGAAGAAGAAGGACGATTTAACCGATTCATGGTGGGTGACGTTAAGCAGAGCATTTATAAGTTTCGATTGGCAAGACCGGAGTTATTCATAGAAAAATATACCTGTTATACAAAACATGATTCAACAAGGCAGCGGATTGATCTCCACAAGAATTTTCGAAGCAGAAGGGAAGTGATCGACAGCGTCAACAGCTTGTTTTACAGAATTATGGGAAAAGATTTTGGCGGTGTGGAATATGATGAAGATGCGGCGCTGTATCCGGAAGCAGTATATCCGGAGTATGAAAATAACAGGACGGAAATGATTCTGCTTGAAAAAGATAAGGAAAGCCGTTTGTCTTCTCGGGAACAGGAAGCTCTCGTTATTTCCGATAAAATCAAGAAGCTGGTTCGGGAATTTCAGGTTACGGATAAGGAAACGGGGAGGCTGCGCCCGGTAAAATACAGTGATATCGTTATTTTGCTGCGAACTACATCGGGATGGGCAGAGGATTTTAAGGGTATTTTTGAAAAAGAAGGAATTCCTGCATATGTAACATCCAGAACAGGATATTTTCAGGCGGCAGAAGTAAGGGAGCTTTTGGGACTGCTCCATGTTTTAAATAATCCCTTACAGGATCTTTTCTTCTATGGAACAATGAAATCGTTTTTTGGCGGATTTTCCGAGGAGGAAATTGCATGGATTCGAAGCCGGGGAAAAAGAGGGAGCCTTCTGTATGAAAATCTGAAAGATCTCATACAGGATATAGAGGCCGAAGAGACGGATGATGGGAAACAAATGACAGAGAAAGCCGGCAGATTCCTTGAGCAGATAGAAAACTGGAGGTTAAAAGTCTCTTATACGCCTATTCATAATCTGATTCAGGATATCCTGACAGAAACAGGATATGGAGAGTATGTTATGGCAAAACCCGGTGGTGAGCAGAGAAAAGCAAACGTAGAAATGCTTCTTGTCAGAGCATCGGCGTTTGAAAACACGTGTTATCATGGACTGTTTCATTTTTTGAGATATGTTGAACAGCTTGAAAAGTATCAGGTGGACTATGGAGAAGCCGATATACTGGATGAAAATGCAGATGTAGTCCGCATTATGAGTATTCATAAAAGTAAGGGGTTGGAATTCCCCATTTGTTTTATTGCGGGACTGTCCAAAAAATTTAATATGCAGGATGCAGCAGGCCGTTTTATTGCAGATGTGGATATGGGAATCGGTGTTGATTATGTTGACAGCCGGCGCCGGATACAGAGCAAGACACTGCGCAAGAATGCCATTGCAGTGAAACTAAAGCTTGACAGTCTTTCAGAGGAATTGCGCATCCTCTATGTAGCCATGACTCGTGGAAAAGAAAAGCTGTTTCTTACGGCTGCTGTTCCGGATATTCAATCATTGAAGGAAGAACTGGAACGAAACGCATCATGGCAGGATGGGATGGGGACTCATACAGATAAAGTACCCTTCTCCGTACTGGCTTCTGCAGGCAGTTATCTTGACTTTCTTCTTCCCTGCCTTTTGCCTGACGAAATTGAGTGGCTGGGTTGTGGTGATATTGTGATGTCTGAAATAGAAGATACTTTACGGGTTAATGAGCTAAAACAGAAATTGTTGTTGTCTGAACCGGACGATCAGATAGTGACAAATTTGTCGAAAAAGCTCGAAAGACATTATGCTTATGAATATTTATCAAACTTATATATTAAAACTACTGTGTCAGAATTAAAGAAAGCTGGGATGGAGCATTTACCAGAACAGTCAATTGAAGAAAATAATAAAAGCGCCGGAATAGACGAGGCATTTACTATCAGAATGTATGAAGAGCAGGAGGTGATACCTTACATTCCATCCTTTATTAAAGACAAAGAAGATATGTCAGGCACAGACAGAGGAAGTGCATATCATAAGGTTATGGAATTGCTTGATTTTAAACGGCTGTCTATTTGTCTGGAATCAGAAAAGATATCATGGGATGACGTTATGGTGGAAGCAGAGTTGAAACGACAGCTTGATGGGATGGAAGAAAATAAGAAGATTACATCCAAATGGAGAAAAGCAGTAGCAATTCCCAAGCTTGCAGCCTTTTTGAAGACGGATCTGGCAAAACGGATGATGAAAGCGTCACAGGAAAACAAACTGCGTAAGGAGCAGCCTTTTGTGCTGGGACTGCCGGCAGACAGATTAAACAAAACTTTCCCTGAAACAGAAATGATACTAATACAGGGTATCATTGATGTTTACTTTGAAGAAGGGGATCATATTGTCGTGGCAGATTATAAGACAGACAGAGTGAAGGAGGAAGAGGAACTGATAAAACGTTATCAGGTACAGCTTGATTATTATGCCGAAGCCCTTGAAAGGCTGACAGGAAAGCAGGTGTCAGAGAAGATCATTTATTCTTTTGCCCTGGGACGGGAAATTATTATTGACAAAACAGAAGAATAGATTTAAGGTAAAACAAAATAAATCGCTAGGGGAGCTTAAGCTGAGATTGAATTATCTTGTGTTTTTCACAAGGAATTCTAACCCTCATTACCTGACCCGGATAATACCGGCGTAGGGAAGCTGATTTCAAAGAACTGTTTTATGCAAAGACCATGATACTGTGGTTTTGCGTAATGCGGTAGTGGAAATCAAAAGCCCCTCCTTGTGATCATTTAAAGGAGGATTTTTTTATGTCATTGTTTTTAAATCAGGAAGAGGGATATTATTCCCTGACCGGAGAAGGCGTTATTGCCATAGCCGTTATAATTGGAATACTTGTTGTGATGACGGCGCTTTTGAAAAAAAGGGAAAAGCTGGAAACAGAAATCCCTAAGGAGAGGAAAAGCAGTTTTTCAGCAAAACAGCTGGTGTTTTGCGCAGCAGCCCTTTCCCTTGGCTTTGCAACATCCTATATTAAGGTATTTTCCATGCCATGGGGTGGCTCAGTTACCCTTTGTTCCATGTTGTTTGTGACACTGATCGGATACTGGTACGGTTTAAGGGTAGGATTGACTGCAGGATTTGCATATGGACTGCTTCAGTTCATACAGGGGGGAGGCGGTTACATTTTATCTCCTCTGCAGATAGGACTTGATTATATTTTTGCATTTGCAGCGTTAGGCTTGTCCGGAGTTTTTTATAAAAAACACTACGGACTGATAAAAGGCTATATTCTGGCAATTCTGGCAAGAGGACTTTTCCATGCTATTGGCGGATATTTATACTGGATGGAATATATGCCGGATTCTTTTCCTAAATCCCTTGAAAAAATTTATCCCTTTGCATACAACTATGCTTATATTTTGGCAGAAGGAATAATAACCGTTGTTATATTATTTCTTCCGCCTGTTCAAAATGCTATGACCAAAGTAAAAAGGATGGCAGTGGAATAAGGAAAAGGAGAAATGTGGAATACTACTTGAAAAAAGCCGCTTTCAATGGTATTTTAAAGTTATTCTAATGTTTTTTGGAAATCATAAAGATAAGAAACAGCAATAAGGAGATCATGCAATGAGAGCAGGCGGCATTTTATTACCAGTATCCAGTATTCCTTCCGCGTATGGAATCGGAACTTTTTCAAAAGAGGCATATCAGTTTATAGATTTTCTGGAAAAGGCCGGACAGACTTATTGGCAGATCCTGCCCCTTGGACCTACAGGATATGGAGATTCTCCTTATCAGTCGTTTTCCACTTTTGCAGGTAATCCCTATTATATTGATTTGGAACAGCTGATAGAAGAAGGATTGTTGACAAAAGAAGATTGTGTGGAAAACAGTTTTGGCAGTGATGAAGCTTATGTTGATTATGAAAAGATTTATTTTTCACGTTTTAAGATACTGTATAAAGCATTTAAAAACAGCAGAATAGAAAAGGATCCTGAATTTCAGAGTTTTGTAGAGGACAATCAGGCATGGCTTAAGGATTATGCTCTGTATATGGCCATCAAGGATTCCCTTTCAGGCATCAGCTGGTCCAAATGGCCAGAAGAAATTAAAACGCGCCAGAGCGCAGCCCTTGAAAAAGCCGGGAAAAAGCTTAAAGAGCAAGTGTTATTTTATGAATTTCAGCAATTCCTGTTTCAAAAACAGTGGATGAAGCTGAAGAAGTATGCCAATGATAAAGGAATACTGATTATTGGGGATATTCCCATTTATGTTGCCTTTGACAGTGCGGATACGTGGGCAAACCCTGAATTGTTCCAATTAGACGACCATTGTGAGCCCATAGCGGTTGCAGGATGTCCGCCGGATGCTTTTTCCGCAACAGGGCAGCTTTGGGGCAATCCATTATACCGCTGGGATTATCATAAGGAAACCGGTTATGAGTGGTGGATGCGAAGGATCGCTCACTGCTATGAGTTATATGACGTGGTCAGAATTGACCATTTCAGAGGCTTTGATGAATACTATGCCATTCCCTATGGAAATCTTACGGCAGAACACGGACAGTGGGAAAAGGGTCCGGGTTATGAGTTGTTTAAAGTGATGAAAGAAAAGATTGGAAATAAGCGGGTGATTGCAGAGGACTTGGGATTCTTGACTGAATCAGTCAGAAAACTTGTGAAGAAAACAGGCTATCCCGGAATGAAGATTCTGCAGTTTGCCTTTGATTCCAGAGAAGAAAGTGATTATCTGCCTCATAATTATGTGCAAAATTCCGTAGTTTACACGGGAACACATGATAACGACACTACCCTTGGCTGGTTAGATGCACTGAAAAAGAGAGATAAAAGCTTTGCCAAGCGTTATCTGGGCATCAGATCCAATAAGAATATACAATGGGAGTTTATCAGAGCTGCCTTGTCCAGTGTTTCTGATACGGCAATCATTCCCATGCAGGATTATTTGGGGCTTGGCGCTGAAGCCAGAATCAATACCCCCTCCACCCTTGGCAATAACTGGAAGTGGCGGATGACAGAAGGGGCATTAGATGATGAACTGGCAGTGAAGATTCTGCAGATGACTAAGATGTATGGACGTCTTCACAAAAAGAAAAAATAACTACTGCTATTTATCGAATACTTTTTGTGACAGATAGGAGTTATGATAGTTTTTGTCATAGGTTACATCTTCAAGAAACCATGCGGGAGGAAGAAAAGCATCAGCCATTTCTTCATCAGGGAATTCCACTTCTGCAATGATCAAAGGAGCAAAGGGTGGTTTAAAAACATCCAGCTCAATAGTCAGCTGCTTCATATTTTCCGGCATGATATAGTCTTCCTTGAATTGAGGAGAAGACAGGGGAATCAAATATCTTTTTTTAGATATAATATTCCCATCTGCTTTATTTAAAAGATGTTCATAGGCTTCTTTGTTTAAGGGAAGATTGTATTCCTCTCTGGCAAGGAGGCCTTTTCCTTTGTAGGTCAGAAAATATTCCTCATTCTGGCGGCGAATGCGGATGACGGGATCCGTATTTAAATAGGCCTGCTCAATAATAAGGCAGGGATAGCATTCTAAATCTTCCGGAAGAGAAGTAATTGTAAACTTTCGTTCAATTTCCATAACAGACCTCCATTTTTGCAAAAAAAGTGAAAACTTGTTTTTATTATACCCTGCTTTAAACTGCTATGTATAGGGAAAAGTAAGAATTTGATTATTTATTAAGTTTACAAATGGTTCACAAATATTAATAATTCCTTTATTGGAAAGGTAATCCATTAATGGTAAAATGAAACAGTAAACAATAAAGAAAAGAAAGGCAGGATTTTAATCATGAAAAAAGTAAGTGTATTTTTCGGAACAGGATTTGAAGAGATAGAAGCGCTGGCCGTAGTTGATTTGTTGAGAAGAGAAGATATTGAGACAGATATGGTTTCTATTACGGAAGAAAGAACTGTAAAAGGTTCCCATAATATTTCTGTAGGAATGGACAAGATTTTAAATGAAGTGGATTTTGAAAAGACAGATGTGATCGTGCTTCCGGGCGGCGGTATGGGCACCAAAAACTTAGAGGCCTGCAAGCCTTTGATGGAACAGGTTGATGATTTTGTAAACAGCGGTAAAACAGTATGTGCAATCTGCGCTGCTCCTTCTATTTTAGGCCACAGAGGACATCTTAAAGGAAAACGGGCAATTGCTTATCCGGGATTTGAACAGGAACTTGCAGGAGCAGAAGTTGTATATGAGCCTGCCGTAACAGACGGTAATATCATAACCGGCAGAGGCATGGGATGTGCCGTTGAATTTGGTCTTGCCATTGTGGAATATTTAAAAGGAAAGCAGGCGAGAGAAGAGTTGGCTGAAAAAATTGTTTATCAAAAGCAATAACACAGTTGGAAAAAGTGGAGAAGTACGAATGAATATTTTATTTTTTTTGAAACCGAAAAGCGAAGTGGCATATCTTTATGATACGGATTCTTTAAGACAGGCATTAGAGAAGATGGAGCATCACAGTTATTCCGCAGTTCCTATTATCAGCAGGAAAGACGGGCATTATGTGGGAACGCTGACGGAAGGAGATCTGCTTTGGAATATTAAGAACAGGAATGATTTATCTTTGAAAGATGCAGAATGCGTTTCGGTTATGAAGGTGAAGCGCAAATGGGACAATGAGCCTGTAGATGTGGATGTGAATATGGAAGATCTGCTGAATAAGGCCATGAACCAAAACTTCGTTCCGGTTATTGACGGGGAGAAATGTTTTATCGGTATTATTACAAGGAAAGACCTGATTCAATACCTGTGCAAAAAACTGGTCATGGTTCAGCTGGAAGCAGGCGGCATGGGGATTGATCAAAAGTGAGTGGGAGATAAGGGAATGTTTCATCAATTGACAAAGAAAGACATTGAGGATATGGAGGCGGAAATAGAAGAACGCAGGCTGGTCATCCGTCCCCAGCTTTTAGAGGCTGTAAAAGAAGCCAGAGCACACGGTGACTTAAGTGAAAACTTTGAATATTATGCAGCCAAGAGAGAAAAGAATAAAAACGAAAGCCGTATTCGTTTTCTGGAAAAAATGATCAAAACGGCAGAAATCATATCGGATGATTCAAAAGAAGATGAAGTCGGCATGAATGCCAGAGTAACAGTTGAGTTTGAAGAAGACGGCTTGCTGGAAACTTATAAGATAGTCACTACTATGCGCGGCAATTCCTTGGAAGGACTGGTCAGTATAGAATCGCCTATTGGCAAAGCATTGATGGGACACCGGACAGGGGACAGAGTTTATGTAGAAGTCAATGGGGGCTATGGATACTATTTAACCATAAAGAACATTGAGAAAAAAGAGAATGAGGCAGATGATAAAATAAGAAGTTTTTAATAATCTATGCACATACTATTTGACGAAAGGAAATTACTTTATATGGCACTACCTGAATTCAGTAAGCTTACACAAAACACCACTGCCGTTCCCGAATGGGCGAAATATATGAAGGATGGTGAATTTATAAGCTATTACACCACATATCAAAGTAAAATTTACTTTGACCTTTTTGATAAATACTCCTATTCCTGCGAGAAGTCGGGAGATATTATCTATTATGTTTATGACCCCGTAAAACACGGTGCTCCGGCAGAGAAAAAATATCCTGTGCTTATGTGGCTTCACGGAGCAAGCAATGCTCTTGACGGAGTGAAATGTATCATGTGCTGCGGCGCAGAACAGTATGCTTCCCCCAAATATCAGCAGGCCATGGGAGGCGCATATATCATAGTTCCTCTTGCAAATGAAAAACGTCTTGCAGATGGTAATATTGAAGGGACATGGTCTGAAATTTATTCATCACCGATAAAAGGTATCTATGACAAGGTGTGCAAAGACCATGAAAAAAATATCGGTAAAAAGTTTGTTATGGGAGCTTCCTCAGGAGGCTATTTCACATGGCAGCTTCTTGAGGATTATACAGGCTTTTTTGACGGAGCTATCCCGATTTCATCGGGGTATATTCCATCAGATGAAGCCCTTGACAGGATTTCCCACAGCGGTGTGAAGCTTATTATCGCTCACGGGCAGCATGACGAAATGGCAGATTTCGATAAATGTATCGTTCCACGTATGGAAAAGCTGAAAAGTATGAAAAATGGTATATGTTTTTTTCCTGAATGGGTCTATAACGGTGATGGTGGAATTTCCTCTGTGCATTTCGGAATTGAAATGGGACAGCACTGTATGATCAACTGGATACAGACAAATCTGATATTTGACAATGGAATCCCCGCAGATGAAAGGCTGCCTGAGGGTATCACAGGCTGGATAAAAGAAGTTTCTGAAAAAAAATAATATTTTAAGGAAAAACTTACCAACATATTTTTTAAACCGCCGTAAATACTATGAACAAGATAAGTGATGACGGAATGCTTTGAATGAAAAACTTCAGGATAAGCTGACCCTCGAGCTTATCTTGAAGAATAGATGACTGTAATAGAAGTCAAATATAATAACGGAGGTGAAAAAGATGGCAAGCAGCAAATCTAATAGAGTAGAAGTTCCTGAAGCTAAGGCAGCTATGGATCGTTTTAAAACAGAAGTTGCTTCTGAGCTTGGCGTTAACTTAAAGGAAGGTTACAATGGTGACTTAACTTCTAAGGAAGCAGGTTCTATCGGCGGCGAGATGGTTCGTAGAATGATCAAAAAGCAGGAAGAACAGATGAAGTAATAGTACTTCATAATAAAGAAGAAAAAAGGATGGCCCGTCTGCAGCAGCAGGCGGGCTGTTTTTTATGCGCAGACCCGCGCAGAGGAAATTTTTATATTTGCTTCTTAAGCGGAATCCAGATAATATAGGCATAAACGCTTCCGATAGCAGCGGTAATAAGCTGAACAATTGAAAAAGTAGTCTGAAAGGTGCTCATTTTAGGCTGCATTTTTTCAGGCAGGAGCATGGGAATCAGAATCGCTGAAATAACAATTCCCATGAACAGGGCTTTGACAATACATCCTACGATCATGGAAACAGCCAGACTGAAAGAACTTTTCATCTTATTTTTTAATATACATACACAGACTACCAGCAGCGAATTGCCGATCATAACGCAGGGAATAATGGCGGGAATGGCAGACATAACGGGACTGCCGCTTATGATATAGGAAGTAATGGGAGTAATGACTGATAAAATGATTCCACAGAAAAGTCCTGTGCTTAAGCCTGCCAGAATAATGCAGGCATTGATAATAGGTCCCGTAATAAATACGCTGGTATTCTTAAGGAACTGGCTGACAATACAGATAGCTAAAAGCGCTGCTGTCATTGCAATTTGTTTTGTTGTAAGTTTCATGAAAAAAATCCTCCTGTAAGTTAATCTGCTTTTGCCTGCATGGCTTTGGCGTGGATTCCTTTGATTCGTCCAAGCTTGCCGGAAAGAGCGCTGATTTTGTCAGGGGGAGCACAGACAATTACCGAAATGATATTCAAAGATTTCTCACGGTAGGGAACACCGATTCTTCCGATGATGTGATCAGCATATTCATGAAGCAGTTCATTTACCTTTACTGCAGCATTAATATCCTGAATGAATATACCGATAATGGCAACTTTTTCTTCCATAATCTCCTCCAAAAACAGAAAATTCTCCCTTTGCAGGTCTTTATATAGTATAATGAAAAGAAAAATAAAATACAAGTATTTTGCATGATAATATTATAATTATATAAGGAAGGAAACAGATATGTTTACAGATATCCAGTTGCTGCAAATTAAAAATGCCGTGATGCGGGTTCTGCATGTGCCGGGAAATTACAGAGGAGGCATTTTGGAGATGGCAATTGTTGCAGACTATCATATACCCCATGAGGAATTAAAAAGAGAGTGTGCACAGCTTGCAGACACCTTAAAAAGAACAGATGAGATCTTTAAGAATGTACGGCTGAATCTTTTGAAGTGGATTTCTGATGACAGAATCATTAAAGAAATTTCCATGCTTCCTTCCATGCAGCTGGGAAGAGGATTTGAGGACTATGAAGAACAGGAGAGCAAGACGGAAAAATCTCTTGATGAACTGCTGCGGCAGCTGAAGCTCTTTTACGCCAGATCCAAGATCATTATTGTTATTACGGATGGCAGTTATATGATCTATGATGAAAGTAAGGTCAGGGAATGCCTGAAGCCTTTTCTTTATCGGAAACTTATTTTCCTGAATAAGGGTAATATTGCACCCATTTTATAGGAAAAGGCATGTTGAATCATGTCGTAAATTGTTGTATACTTACTTTTATAGTGTTATGGAAGAAATTTATAATAAAGCCACAGAAAGAGGCTAAGGGTATGGAGGTAAATCTATGGGAGAACCAAGAAAACTGATTTTGAAGCTGGGTCAGAAGATTACTGACAGAATCGGTGTGAAAGTGACAGAAAATGATCCGGAATACTGGGGATTGGCAGGTGTGGTTACGGATGAAATGGCAGAAGTAGCGCTGTCTATGAAAGTACGTGTTCCTATGACCTTGGAGCAGGTTTCCAAAAAGTGTAAAAAGAGTGTGGAAAAGACCGAAGAACTGCTTAAGGAAATGAGTGTCATCGGACTTATTGAATATAATTGGGAAAATGCAGACCATCATAAACAGTATATACTTCCCATGTTTGTACCGGGATGCGCAGAGTTTATGATGATGAATGCTCCTCAGGTAGAAGAGCATCCTGAACTTGCGGATTTCTTTGAAAATATGTCAAGACTTCCCCTTGAAAAAGTAACCCCCATGGTTCCCCTTGGCGGTGCAGGAATCGGTATGCATGTCATTCCCGTGGAAAAAGCTATTCCGGCTACACAGGAGTCTGCCAGTGTGGAACATATTTCTTACTGGCTGAATAAGTATAAGGATAAATATGCTGTAGGCGCTTGTTCCTGCCGCCGTCAGCAGAGAGTCAGAGGAGAAGGCACCGGCGATGTGGAAGGGGATTTCTGTATAGGTGTAGGAGATATGGCAGACTATCTTGTGGAAACCGGGAAAGGCCGCTATATCGAATTGGATGAAGTTATGGAAATTCTGCAAAGAGCAGAAGATAACGGCTATGTCCACCAAATAACGAATATTGATGGTGAAGAGAAGATTTTTGCTATTTGTAACTGTGCAATAGGCGTCTGCAACGGACTTCGGACCTCGCAGCTGTTTAATACCCCCAATATGTCAAGATCTGCTTATCGTGCAAGTGTGGATCCTAAGAACTGCGTTGCCTGTGGAAGATGTGTGGAAGTTTGCCCTTCCGGAGCAGCCAAGCTGGGACAGAAGCTTTGTACGAAAGAGGGTCCTGTTACTTATCCTAAACAGGAGCTGCCGGATGAAGTGAAATGGGGAAGAGAAAAATGGAGTGTAAATTACAGGGATGACAATCAGATCAATTGTTATGAAACAGGAACTTCACCCTGTAAAAGTGCGTGTCCTGCCCATCTTCCCGTACAGGGTTATATTAAGATGGCTTCCCAGGGAAGATATCTGGATGCGCTGAAGCTTATTAAGACAGAGAATCCATTCCCGGCAGTATGCGGAGCAATCTGTAACAGAAGGTGTGAAGATGCCTGTACCAGAGGTACCATAGACCAGGCAGTTGCTATAGATGAAATTAAGAAATTTATTGCAGAGCAGGAACTTCATCAGGAAAAGCGTTATGTACCGAAAACAGAAAATCCTGAAGGAAAATTCTTTGAAGAAAAGATTGCGGTAATCGGTGCAGGTCCCGCAGGTATGTCCGCTGCCTACTATTTAAGGAGCAAGGGATATCCCGTTACCGTATTTGAAAAGGAAAGCCGCCCCGGAGGTATGTTGATGAACGGCATTCCTTCCTTCCGTCTCGAAAAGAGTGTTATTGAGGCAGAAATAGATGTGCTTCGTCAGATGGGTGTGGAATTTAAATGTGGCATTACGGTAGGAGAGGACGTTACCATAGAAGATCTGCGTAAAGAAGGATATAAGGCCTTTTATCTTGCTATTGGAGCACAAGGCGGAAGAAAAACAGGAGTTCCGGGTGAAGATGCACAGGGCGTACAGACCGGCGTGGAATTTTTAAGAAGTGTAAACCTGGATGAAGAAGGGGTCAAACTTACAGGACGGACAGTTGTAGTAGGAGGCGGCAATGTTGCTATAGATGTAGCAAGAACAGCGCTGCGTACAGGATCTGCGGAAGTTTCCATGTACTGTCTGGAAACAAGGGATGTTATGCCGGCTTCTGATGAGGAAGTGGCAGAGGCAGAAGAAGAAGGTATCCTTGTAAACAATGGATGGGGACCTAAGGAGATACTTACCGAAAATGGCAAGGTGATTGGAATCGTATTTAAAAAATGTCTTTCTGTATATGACGAAGAAAAGCGTTTCCGGCCTCAATATGATGAAAATGACTGTATGACAGTTCTTTGCGACCATGTACTGATTTCTGTAGGACAGTCGATTCTGTGGGGAGATCTGCTGAAGGGTACGAAAGTGGAGCTCAACGGAAACGGCAGCGTAAAAGCAGATGCTGTTACATACCAAACTGCAGAGCCTGATATTTTTGTAGGGGGCGATGTTTATACAGGACCTAAATTTGCAATTGATGCCATTGCGGCAGGAAAGGAAGGCTGTGTTTCCATTAACCGTTTTGTGCATAAGGGCCATAGCCTTACTTTAGGACGCAACAGACGGCAGTTTATAGAACTTGACAAATCCAATATTCAGATTGATGAAGAGAGCTTTGATAATGCGAAACGTCAGATTCCCGGCAAAAAAGCAGGGAATGCAACAGGAACTTTCCGTGATCTTCGAAGTACTTTTACGGAAGAACAGGTCAAGGCAGAAGCAAACAGATGCCTTGGCTGCGGCGCTACTGTAGTGGATGAGAACAAGTGTATCGGATGCGGCCTTTGTACCACCAAATGCGAATTTGATGCCATTCATTTAAGCAGGGATCTGCCGGAAGCAAGTCATATGTATAAGGCAGAAGATAAGCTGAAAGCCATATTGCCCTATACCATCAAGCGGGAGATCAAAATTATAAAGGCTCAAAAGAAAAACAATAATTAAAGGAACAGATATTTATGCATGAGTTGGGAATTATTGTCCATGTTGCTAAAACCTTACAGGAAATAGCCAAAGAAAATCAGCTGGAAAAGATAGGATCTGTCACCTTGGAAATAGGAGAAGTAAGCGGTGTTGTTCCGGAGTTTCTTACAGACTGTTGGGAATATTACCGAAAGAAGTTCCCCTTGTTAGAGGATTCCAGACTGCTGATTGAGCCGCTGTCTGCAGTGACCTTCTGTGAAGACTGCCAAAAGACTTATCCTACGGTACAATATGGGAAACAGTGTCCTTACTGTGAGGGCGGACATACTTATCTGCTGGTGGGCAATGAATGCAATATTAAAGAAATAGAAGCCTGTTAAAGGCTGTTATAAAGAGAGGAGAGATTTTATGCTTTTTCATGTTTACGGAAACCATGCGGTTTACCAATGGGTGGCTATGCTGGGAGTGCTGGCCGGACTTATTTTACTAAATGAATTTGCAAGGCGTACAAAGGCAGGAGGCCTTTTGATGTTCGGAGTGCTGCCTGCAGGTCTTACAGTCTATTTTGTAGTAATTGCCATTGCTGCTAAAATGGGAGCATCCTGGGCTCTTGGCAATCAAACGTATCTTTATATGAATGGCTGGTTCCATTATGCCAAGCTATATGCATCCCTTGCAGGCTGTATCGGCTTTATGATGATCAAGTATAAGTGGGGAATCGGAAAGACTCATTGGTTTAAAGCCTTTCCCTTTGCCATTGTAGCAATCAACATCCTGATTGCGGTTGCCAGTGATTTTGAATCTGCCATTAATGGATGGTATTCCTGGTGGCTGTCTTCCGAAGGTGTTTGGCTCTATGGCGGCTGGCACAATGTAATGAACGGCATTGCAGGTATCTTGAATATTTTCTGCATGACAGGATGGTGGGCAGTTTATTCTTCCAAAGATCAGAAAGATATGATCTGGCCTGATATGATCTGGGTATATATTGTAGTTTATGATGTTTGGAACTTTGCTTATACTTATAACTGTCTGCCTACCCATACATGGTTCTGCGGCTTAGCGCTTTTACTGGCGCCTACTATTGCGGCACTCTTGTGGAACAAAGGCGGCTGGATCATGAATCGTGCCAATACCTTATGTATCTGGTGTATGTATGCACAGGTATTTCCTTTATTCCAGGAGACTTTTGCAGATGGTACCAGCGTATACCCATGGGCAACCCTTCCGAAGCAGTACAAGGATGGAACATTAAATGGTATTGTGGCCGGCAGTTCAGTCAATGTAGACCCTACGGCTATGACGGTAGTCAGCGCAGCGGCGCTTCTGGTAAATATAATCGCTTTAGGATATATTGTTTATAAATCTGTTAAAAACAAATCCAATCCTTATACAGGTGAAGTATTTACAGAATTTAAATACTACAAAGATGCAAGTGCAAGAGCAGAATTAGAATAGGAACAATATTAAGGGTTCAGCCGAAGCTTATTTATGGCGCGGCTGAACCTTTCAGTCGATAAGCGGTTTGTGAAGCATACCGATGTTTGCCCAATAAGTCGGTTTGCAAGCATACCGTATTTGGTGGAGATTAATATGGCAGATATGAAAATTATTGAAGTAAAGCAGAGTATTTTTGCAAATAATGATGCAGATGCGGAAAAACTCCGCAGCCAGCTGAAAGAAGAGAAGACATTCCTGCTTAATGTCATGTCTTCTCCCGGAAGCGGAAAAACTTCTACTCTAGTACGGACAGTCAATACTCTAAGTAAGGAGTTCAGAATTGGGGTTATGGAAGCGGATATTGATTCCGATGTGGATGCTAGAACCATAGCGCAGAAGACCCCGGCTAAAACCATTCAGCTCCATACCGGCGGTATGTGTCATCTTGATGCAGATATGACAAGGCAGGGTCTTAAGGAACTGGGGACAAAAGAAATCGATCTTGCCATTTTGGAAAATGTGGGAAATTTGGTATGTCCTGCAGAATTTGATACAGGAGCTTCTAAAAACGTAATGATTCTTTCCGTACCGGAGGGACATGACAAACCATTGAAATACCCGCTGATATTTACAGTTTGTGATGCGCTGATCATTAACAAGATCGATGTCCTTCCTTACTTTGACTTTGATATGGACAAGGTAAAGGAGTATGCGCAGATGCGAAATCCCAGGCTGAAGATATTTCCTATCAGTGCCAAAACAGGAGAAGGAATGGATGAGTGGTGCGACTGGCTTGCAGATGAAGTAAAAGCGTGGATTTAAGAGTTCTTCTGTCAAGAAAAAAATGTGGTATTTTTCTCTTGGATATGCTATAATCCTAAAATGACTGTGAGTATGTGAAAATAAGAGCAGTATAAGATATAGAAGGAGGATGTACAAGAATGAGTGTACAGGTAGAAAAACTGGAAAAGAACATGGCGAAGCTGACAATTGAAGTTACAGCAGAGGAACTGGAAGGGGCTCTTGAAGAAGCTTATCAGAAAAATAAAAGCAAAATGAGCATTCCCGGATTCAGGAAGGGCAAAGTACCCCGCCATATGATTGAAAAAATGTACGGTAAGGAAGTCTTTTATGAAGACGCAGCAAACGCATTGATACCGGATGCTTATGAAAAGGCATTGGAAGAATGCGATGAGGACATTGTTTCTTCTCCTTCTATTGATGTGGTTCAGATAGAAGCCGGAAAGCCTTTCATTTTTACTGCAGAGGTGGCATTAAAGCCGGAAGTTAAGCTTGGAAAATATAAAGGCGTTAAGGTAGATAAGGTTGAAACAGCAGTAACGGATGAAGAAGTAGATGCTGAGATCAATAAGGAACGAGAGAACAACGCAAGAAATATTGAAGTAACAGACAGACCTGTTAAGGATGGAGATATTACCACACTTGACTTTGAAGGTTTTGTTGATGGCGTGGCTTTTGAAGGCGGAAAAGGAGAAAACTATCCGTTGACCATTGGTTCAGGCGCATTTATCCCGGGATTTGAGGAGCAGCTCATTGGCGCTGAAATTGACAAGGAAGTTGAAGTTAATGTAACATTCCCGGAAGACTATCAGGCAGAAGAACTGAAGGGAAAAGCCGCTGTATTCAAATGCACGGTTAAGGGAATTAAAGAAAAAGAACTGCCTGAACTGGATGATGAGTTTGCAAGTGAAGTTTCTGAATTTGAAACTTTGGCAGAATACAAAGCAGATGTTAAGGGCAAACTGGAAGAAAGAAAAGCTAAAGAAGCCAGAGATGCCAAGGAAGTAGCAGTTATTGATGCAATCGTGAATGATTCTGAAATGGAAATCCCTGAGGCTATGCTGGAAACGCAGCAGAAGCAGATGGTAGATGAATTTGCCCAAAGACTTCAGATGCAGGGATTATCCATGGAACAGTACTTCCAGTTTACGGGAGCAACCTACGATAAGATGATAGAGCAGGTGAAACCTCAGGCTGAAAAGAGAATTAAATCCAGATTAGTGCTGGAAGCAATTGTTCAGGCTGAAAAGATTGCGGCTACCGATGAAGATTATGAAGAAGAACTGAAGGTTATGGCTGAAAGTTATCAGATGGAAGTAGAAAAGATTAAAGAACTGCTTCCGGAAAAGAGCGCTGTGCAGATCAGAGAAGACCTTGCAGTTAGGAAAGCAGCTGAATTTGTCGTAGAAAATGCAAAAGAAGAGTAATCTGACAGGTTTAAAAAGGATCAGTTTCTTTTATGATGTGTGCCTGCGGCCAAAGTTTGCAGGTGTTCATGCTATGTTGTTATAGAAAGGCAGGGCATATATATGAGTTTAGTACCTTACGTCATTGAACAAACCAGCCGTGGAGAACGTTCCTACGACATTTATTCAAGACTTTTAAAAGAGAGGATTATTTTCCTTGGAGAAGAAGTAAATGAAGTGACAGCAAGCCTTATTGTTGCCCAGATGTTATTTCTGGAAGCAGAGGACCCGGAAAAAGATATTCAGTTTTATATTAACAGTCCGGGAGGAAGCGTTACGGCAGGTATGGCTATTTACGATACCATGCAGTATGTGAAATGTGATGTTTCTACTTATTGTATGGGTATGGCAGCCAGCATGGGAGCATTTCTTCTTGCAGGAGGAACCAAAGGAAAAAGATTAGCTCTCCCTAATGCAGAAATCATGATTCATCAGCCCCTTGGAGGCGCTCAGGGTCAGGCAACGGAAATTGAAATCGCTGCCAGACATATTCTGCATACCAAAGAAAAACTAAACAAAATTCTGGCAGAGAATACAGGCAGGGATTATGATATAATTGCTGCCGATACAGAAAGAGATAATTGGATGACGGCTGAAGAAGCAAAAGACTACGGTTTAATAGACAGAGTTGTTTATAAACGTGACGAGAAATAAAAAGCAGTCATAAAGAATGTGAGACTTTCAAGTATTAAGGCAAAATAGAGGTGCAAAATGGCAGGAAAAAATTCCGACAGCATCAGGTGTTCCTTTTGTAATAAGACACAGGATCAGGTAAAAAAAATGATAGCAGGTCCGGCAGGTGTGTATATCTGTGACGAATGTGTATCAATATGCTCCGATATTGTGGAAGAAGAATACGAAGAGACAGAGTTGGAATCGGAGACAGAGATCAATCTGTTGAAACCGGTTGAAATTAAAGAGTTTTTGGATGAATATGTCATCGGGCAGGAAGAAGCCAAAAAGGTACTTGCCGTTTCCGTATATAATCATTATAAACGGGTTATGGCACCTAAGGATATGGATGACGTAGAGCTGCAGAAGAGTAATATTATCATGATGGGACCTACCGGTTCCGGTAAAACGTATCTGGCCCAGACACTGGCTAAAATTATTAATGTGCCTTTTGCAATTGCAGACGCTACCACATTGACAGAGGCCGGTTATGTAGGTGAAGATGTTGAAAATATTCTTCTTAAGCTGATTCAGTCAGCTGATTATGATGTGGAGAGGGCGCAGTTCGGTATTATTTATATTGATGAAATTGATAAGATCACGAAAAAAAGCGAGAATGTCTCCATTACCAGAGATGTATCAGGTGAAGGTGTTCAGCAGGCTCTTCTTAAGATCATTGAAGGAACCACAGCAAGTGTTCCTCCACAGGGCGGCAGAAAGCATCCTCATCAGGAACTGATCCAGATAGACACAACAAATATCCTGTTTATATGCGGCGGAGCATTTGACGGACTTGAAAAAATTGTGGAAAACAGATTGAACAGGAACTCCATTGGATTTGATGCAGAGATAGCAGATAAGAAAAACAAGGAAATCAGTGCGCTGCTTCGGGAAGTGACTCCTCAGGACTTAGTGAAATATGGGTTGATCCCTGAGTTTGTAGGCCGTGTGCCTATCAGTATTTCGCTGGAAGGATTGGATGAGCAGGCTCTTGTCAGAATTTTAAAAGAACCTAAAAGCGCTCTGGTCAAACAGTATCAGAAGCTGTTTGAACTGGATGAGGTAAATCTGACCTTTGAAGAAGATGCCATTTTAGCAATAGCAAAGCAGGCATTTGAAAGAAAGACCGGCGCCAGAGGACTCCGTTCCATTATGGAAAAGGCAATGATGGATGTGATGTACCAGATTCCTTCAGATGACTCTATTTCAGAGTGTATTATTACAGAAGAATCAGTAAAGGGCAACAGTGATCCCCTTATCATATACCGGGAGACCATGCGCAAGGCCAGATAAGAGATTTACAGCTCAAAACATTATGTGACGAAACGGCGTCAAGACGCCTTATTTAATGAACGCCGCCTAAGTTAAGGCGGCGTTTTGCATGAAAAAGACAAAGGATTAATTATGGGTGAAGAAAATAAGACAACAATCAATAGAATATTACCTGCAGTGGCATTGAGGGATATGACAGTATTGCCCGGCGCTATTATTCACTTTGATCTGAATAAAGATAAGTCTATTGCAGCAGTAGAGCAGGCCATGGTAATGGGAGGACGTATCTTTCTGATTACCCGGAAAAATGCGGATGAAAGCGATCCTTCTTATGAACAGCTTTATCATGTAGGTACTATAGCATTTGTTAAGCAGATCACAAAGCTTCCTAACAGAATCATAAGAGTACTGGTAGAGGGTATCGGACGAGGGAGCTTTACCGGGATGAACGCAGACAATTCCAGATTTATTGAAGCTTTCGTAGAAGAAATAAGAAGGGAAGATGAAGATGACATTGGATCCGGATTTGAAAATGGCGCAGTAGAAACAGATGCCATGCTTCGTCAGGTCAAGGAGTATTTTGCATCTTATGCCGGTTATTATCCAAAGCTTGGACAAAATGTTATGAAGAGATATGGGGATATATCTGATCTGGGAAGTCTGATTGATCAGATGGCTATGAATATGCCCATAGACCATATTAGAAAGCAAAGAATATTAGAAGCTGTTTCATTTTCTGAAAGATATGATGTGATATGTGAGATTCTTGTTAACGAGATTGAAATTGCCAAGATTAAAGCAGATTTGGCAAAGAAAGTGAAGGGAAGGGTTGACAAGAGTCAAAAAGAATACTTCCTTCGGGAACAGCTTCGTTACATAAAGGAAGAATTAGGAGAGGATTCTCTGTCTGATGCTGACCAATTTGAGGATCTACTTGCTTCATTACAGGCTTCTGAAGAAGTAAAAGGAAGAATCAAAAAGGAAATATCGCGTTTTAGAAATCTGTCACAAAGCAGTTCGGAAAGCTCCGTTGAGCGGGCCTACATAGAAACGCTTCTTGAGCTTCCATGGGATAAGGTTTCTGTTGATAACGAAAGTATGAAGCGGGCAGAAGAAATTTTAAGCAGAGATCACTATGGACTGGAAAAGGTAAAAGAGAGGATCTTAGAATTTTTGGCAGTAAGATGTCTGACAAAAAAAGGCGACAGTCCTATTCTATGTCTTGTGGGACCTCCGGGAACGGGAAAAACGTCTATTGCCAAAAGCGTGGCAGAGGCTCTTAATAAAAAATATATCCGTATCTGCCTTGGAGGAGTTAGGGATGAGGCGGAAATCAGAGGACATCGGAAAACCTATGTAGGAGCTATGCCGGGAAGAATGGCATCAGGACTGCGGCAGGCAGGAGTCAAGAATCCTCTGATGCTTCTTGACGAAATCGATAAAGTAAGCAATGATTATAAAGGCGATACCTTTTCTGCACTGCTTGAAGTGCTGGACAGTGAGCAGAATGTACGGTTCAGGGATCATTATGTGGAAATTCCCCTGGATCTGTCTGAAGTGCTTTTTATAGCAACAGCGAATACTACAGATACGATACCGCGGCCACTTCTTGACCGTATGGAGATCATAGAAGTAAACAGCTATACGGAGAATGAGAAATTCCATATAGCAAAAGAACATCTCTTAGCTAAGGAACTTCATAAAAACGGATTGGACAAAAAGATGCTTTCCATTCAGGACAGCGCCCTTAAGAGTATCATTACTTATTATACCAAGGAAGCTGGCGTGAGGAATCTGGAAAGAAAAATTGGAGATATCTGCAGAAAGGCAGCCAGAGAAATTCTGGAGGAAAAGGAAAGAGGCAGCGAAGAAACCTTAAAGATCCGTGTAACATCGTCGAATCTTGCAAAGTATCTCGGAAAGAAAAAATACCGTCTGAAAAAAGCAGGCAGAAAACCGCAGGTGGGAATTGTAAGAGGCCTTGCGTGGACCAGTGTAGGCGGTGACACTCTGCAGATTGAAGTCAATGTCATGCCAGGAAAAGGAGATATAGACTTGACTGGTCAATTGGGAGATGTTATGAAGGAATCTGCCATTATAGCTATGAGCTATGTCCGTTCCATCAGTGGGGAAAATGATATAAAGCCGGAGTTCTTCAAAGAAAATGATTTTCATATCCATATCCCGGAGGGGGCAGTGCCCAAAGATGGGCCAAGTGCGGGAATCACTATGGCAACAGCAATTTTTTCGGCAGTTACGGGAAGGAAGGTACGCAGTGACCTTGCAATGACCGGAGAAGTCACTCTCCGGGGACGTTCCCTTCCGGTAGGCGGGCTGAAAGAAAAGATATTGGCCGCCAAAATGGCCGGCATCCAAGAGGTATTGGTACCTTTTGAAAATAAAAAGGAAATCGAAGAGATTTCAGAAGAAATCAAAGATGACCTTACCATTACTTTTGTCAGTGACATGAAAGAGGTTTTGTCTAAAGCACTTGTAGAAAAATAGATGTATCGTGTGAGAAAGGCATGGTATCAGGATGGTTATTAAGAATGTAAATCTGGAAACAGTGTGCGGCATTACCAGTAAGCTGCCTGACAATGCATACATGGAATTTGCCTTTGCCGGGAAAAGCAACGTGGGAAAATCCTCACTTATTAACGGGTTAATGAACAGAAAGTCCCTGGCCAGAACCAGCGCTCAGCCGGGCAAGACCCAGACCATTAACTTTTACAATATTAATAATGAGTGTTATTTTGTGGATCTGCCGGGCTATGGTTATGCCAAAGCCAATGAAGAGATCAAAGCAAAATGGGGAAAGATGATTGAAAATTATCTGCATAAGTCAAAAATGCTGCAGGCCGTATTTTTACTTGTGGATATCAGGCATGAGCCTTCCGGTAATGACAAGATGATGTATCAATGGATCTTAAGTCAGGGATTTCATCCGATCATTATTGCGACCAAGCTGGATAAGATCAACAGAAGTCAGATTCAGAAACATACCAAGATGATCAAAGACGGATTAAATGTAGAGAAAGGCACAACAGTGATTCCCTATTCTGCCATGACAAAACAGGGAAGAGAAGAAATATACGAGCTTTTGGATGGTTATCTTTTGAAAGCGGAAGCAGACTAAAAGGAAAGGCAGGCAAGACTATGAGGAAAAGTAAGAGAAGGACATATATGAAGGTATTCCTGAATTTGGGAATTATGTTGTCAATAGTATTATTCTGCCTTTTTTTACTTCCCAGAATCATTATATATTTTATGCCTTTTGTAATAGGATGGATCATTGCATTGATTGCAAGTCCTTTGGTAAAATTTTTGGAAAAGACGCTGAAAATCAGAAGAAAAATGAGTACTGCCTTTGTGATCATTGCAGTTATTGCGCTGGTGATCGTAGCGGGATACTTTATAGGAGTAAGGCTGACGGAACAGATCGTGGAATTTATTGACGATGTGCCGAAACTGTGGGAAGCGGCACAGGGGGATTTCGCAGAAATCGGAAATAACTTTTCCGTGGCATACAAATATCTTCCTAAAGAATTACAGATGACAATCAGTAAGATCGTAGGGAACGTGGATGAATATTTCGGCGGAGTAGTAGGCACTATCAGCGAGCCTACCCTTGAAGCTTTAGGAAATTTTGCTAAAAATCTTCCCAATATTGTCATAGGTACTATTATGTGTTTGTTGTTTGCCTATTTTTATGTGGCAGACAGAGAATATCTTCCGGGACTGCTTGAAAAAGTATTGCCTAAGTCCATGATAAACCGCTGGGATATGATTAAAAGAGGATTTTCAAGGGCAGTAGGAGGTTATTTTAAAGCACAGCTGAAAATTGAAATATGGATGTATTTCCTGTTAGGAATAGGATTCGGCATTCTGCATGTAAAGTACGCTTTCATTATTGCAGTAGGAGTGGCATTCCTTGATTTTCTGCCTTTTTTTGGAACAGGCACTATTCTGCTTCCATGGGCGATCATTAAATTCTTAAGTGCGGATTATAAGATGGTTATCGGACTTCTGATCATCTGGGGTGTAGGACAGCTTGCCAGACAGATCATCCAGCCCAAGATAGTGGGAGATTCTGTTGGGCTTTCTGCAATGCCTACTATTATATTATTGTTTTTAGGATATCGTATGGCAGGAGTGGTAGGTATGATCATTGCCGTTCCCATCGGTATCATTGTGCTGAATCTGTATGAAGAGGGTGTATTCGACACTACCATTAACAGTATTCAGATACTATATGTGGGAATCAGTAATTTCAGGCGTTTGACGGCGGAAGATATGGAAGAAGTGGAAATCTATAAAAAGAATGGGGAAAAAGATAACCAGCAGGAGAAGGATAAGTAAGGAAAGGGGTCGCTATGAAAGTAACGGTTTATAATTGCAGGGAATTTGATGAGAAAGAATTGTTTCTGAGGTATGAAAAAGAACTTGATATGGAGCTGGTATTATGCCCTGATGCACCTGATAAGGAGAATGCCGCTCTGGCAAAGGGAAGTTTGTGTATTGATATCATTACTTCTAAGATGACAAAGGAATTATTAGAGATTTTTGCATCTTATGGTGTGAAATATGTAGTGACCAGAACCATTGGGTATGATCATGTTGATATAGAGGCCGCCAGAGAGCTTGGCATGACCGTTGCGAATGCTCCTTATGGTCCTAATGGAGTAGCTGATTATGCAGTGATGATGATCCTGATGACTGTCCGCAGAATGAAGAGTATCATCAACCGTACCAGAATACAGGATTATACGCTGAAGGGACTTATGGGAAGGGAATTAAAAGATTTAACGGTAGGTGTTGTGGGAACGGGACGTATCGGAAAAGCAGTGCTTGCAAATCTTTCCGGTTTTGGATGCAGGCGGATAGCTTATGATGTTTATGAAAGTGAAGATGTCAAAAAGGATGGCGTCAGTTATGTAACCCTTGATGAGATGTGGGAACAGGCAGACGTAATTACTCTGCATGCACCGCTCACGGAAGATAATTACCATATGCTGAATGAGGAAACCATATCTAAAATGAAAAACGGGGTTGTGATCATCAATACCGCAAGAGGCGGACTGATTGATTCGGAAGCACTGATCAAAGGAGTTGAATCCGGCAAGATTGGAGGCGCCGGTCTTGATGTTGTGGAAAATGAATTCGGATTGTATTATTATGACCATAAAGAAGATATACTAGATAATAGAGAACTCTTCCTTTTAAGAAGTTTTCCTAATGTAATAGTCAGCCACCATATGGCATTTTATACAGATGACTGTGTGGAAACTGTTGTCAGAGATTCTCTGCTTGGCTGCAAATGTTTTATGGAAGGAAAAGAAAATCCCTGGGAGGTAAAGTGATTTGCGCAACTTTAAGGTGATCCTTCAATATGAAGGAACCAGGTACCAGGGATGGCAGAAGCAGGAAAGCACGGAGAATACCATTCAGGGGAAGCTGGAAGCACTTTTATCTAAAATGACCGGAAGTAAAGTGGAAGTTCAGGGTTCGGGAAGAACGGATGCAGGTGTCCATGCTGCAGGACAGGTAGCAAATTTCCATATAGATACTATGAAAGAACCTTCTCAGATCATGGACTATATGAATTTTTATCTACCCGGTGATATTGCGGTTATTTCTATTGAAGAGATGGGAGAGCGTTTTCACAGCAGACTGAATGCCAAGGGGAAGACTTATATGTATCGTGTCTTAAACACGTCTATTCCCCGTGTGTTTGACAGAAATTTTGTGTATGTTGTAGAAGAAAAACTGGATTTAGAGGCTATGAGAAGAGCCGCTTCCTTTTTGGAAGGAACCCATGATTTTAAAGCATTCACTTCCTTGAAGAAAAGTAAAAAATCAACAATACGAACAGTAGACAGCATTAGAATTGAAGAATCAGAAAGCGGTATATACGGAAGCGGCGGCGTTTTGGAAGAACTCCGTTTTACTTTTAGCGGAGACGGATTTTTGTATCATATGGTACGCATTATGATGGGAACTCTTTTGGAAGTGGGAATGCATAAAAGAAGACCTGAAGAGATTCCCGATATTTTAAAATGTGGATGCAGAGAAAATGCAGGAGAACTTGTGCCTGCCAAAGGGCTTATTTTGATGGAGGTTCGTTATTAGTGCAGAAAAATAAAAGAATCAGACTTGTTTTCTTTATATATCTGCTTATTGTGATAAAACTGATTATATTCAAGTATCCTTTTAGTCAGATGAAGGCTATTGCCGATTCATGGGAAAAGAATGTTATTCTGGAGGGACTGGATACAGCCAACTTTACTCTGTTTAAAACAATACGGATGTATATTGATTATTCATATAAATTAAACAGTTTTGAAAACCTTGTAGGAAATATTGTGGTATTCATTCCTTTTGGGTTTTTATTTCCCTATGTGATCAAAAGGGGAAGGAATTTTTTGGTTATGCTCTTCCATGCATTTTTGCTGGTGCTGGGTATTGAAGTATTCCAGTTGTTCAGTGCCTTTGGCGCCTTTGATGTGGATGATATTTTATTAAACTGCTTTGGAGCAGTGATCGGATATTTATTTTATCTTATATTTGACAACAGAAAAAGGATGTTTGAAAGGAGCAAGGCTGTAAAATGATCAATTATCTTAAAAATCTAAAAGCAAATTATACACTTTCAGCTGTTATCTGTGTGATCATCGGAGTCGTTCTGATCATCTGGCCGGGAACGTCTACCCAAGTGGTCTGCATGGTTTTAGGCGGCGTACTGGTTACTTACGGTGTAATCCAGATTGTTTTATATCTCTTTGCAAGGGAGCGTACGCTGTATCTGCAGGGAATGCTGGTATTGGGAATTGTATTTGGTGTTCTTGGGGCATGGATTTTCATAAAGCCGGAAATTATAACTGTGACAGTGCCGGTTATTATGGGGATCATTATTGTAATGCACGGTTTACATAATGCAGTACAGGCAATTGACCTGAAAAAAATGAAATATGAAAAGTGGTGGGTGGCTCTGCTGGCGGGCGTCCTTACCATTGCACTTGGAGGAGTACTGATATATAATCCCTTTTCCGTTATAAACACAGTGGTAAGAGTAATAGGCATCTTTCTGGTATATGACGGTTTGTCTGATATGTGGATTATTTCAAGAGTTTTTAAGAGCAGGAAAAATACACAGAAGATCATTGACGCAGAGGCGATTATTATTGATGCGGAAGAAGAGTGATTATGTTTGCAGATTATCATGTGCACACGGAATTCAGTGATGACTCCATATATCTTATGGAACAGATCATAAAAGATGCCATAGCCATGCAGATGGATGAAATCTGTTTTACAGATCATGTGGACTATGGAATTAAAGATGACTGGGACTGTGGTCATCCTATTAAGTACAGGGGAGCAGAACCCTTTGCAAATGTAAATTATCCTGTGTATACAGCTAAAATAGCAGAACTCCAAAGTATATATGGTACGCAGATCGCCATTAAAATGGGACTGGAATATGGGATGCAGGTACATACCATACCCCAATTTCAATCCCTGTTTGAGAGATATCCTTTTGATTTTATTATTCTTTCCATACATCAGGTAGATGATAAGGAATTCTGGACGCAGGATTTTCAAAAGGGAAAAAGTCAAAGGGAATATAATTGGCGCTATTACGAAGAAATGCTGGAAGTAGTAAAGAAATACAAGAATTACAGTGTGCTTGGACATATGGATCTTATTACCAGGTATGATGAAAATGGAATCTATCCATTTGAAGAAACTGAGTCCATAGTTGCTGAAATATTGAAAATCGTGATTGAAGACGGCAAAGGAATAGAATTGAATACGTCTTATCACAGATATGGATTGAAAGATACCACTCCGTCTATCAATATTCTGAAACTGTATCGGGAGCTGGGCGGTGAGATTATTACTGTGGGCAGTGACAGCCACAAGCCGGAGCATTTAGGAACTTATATAACTGATGCAAAGAACCTGTTAAAAAGTCTGGGATTTCAGTATTTCTGTACCTATGACAAAATGGAACCAATCTATCATAAACTATGAATGAAAATATACTTTTTCTGCTGTGTTCAGGAAGAAGCAGGTCCCGACATACTTATGATGTTCGTATAGCCGGATCAGAATTTTCTGCATACGGATATCCAGCCTGTGGTAACAGGTTTGTTTTGGCCAGGGAAGTCCATTAAGATATTCCTGCTGCTTTTCATCCAGCACCTGTAAAAGATCTTTTAAAAGCGGCTTTTCCATTAAACCGAAATTACAGGATAAATAAGCGTCAGTTCCGTCATCTGCAATACATTTTTCTTTTAAAAAGGCTGTAAGATCGCTGCCGGGATCAAAAGAATTCTCTTTCCAGCAGACCATATTATCTTTGTCGGAAGGCAGGCTTATTTTCCGAAAACTGATGCGTCCGTATTTATCATATTCTTCTACAAATTCAGTTCTTTCATGGGAGATACCGCTGCCCGGCTCTTCCAGGCGTATAACGCCTGTGTCTGATAAATATTCCCATACCGTTTTCTGAACTTTACTGTATGATACAGGAAAATTCAGCTGTTTTTTGATTTGCCCTACAGTGTATCCCAGATCTGTTAAGTGGCGGATCGCACCGCCGGCAGCTGCTTCAAAAGCAAAACCGGAAAGTGCATTTTTAAAATAATCCTGCTCTGACATTTGAGCCTCCGTGTATCTTAAAATAAGTGGAAATATTATATTTTTCAATTTTATAATACAGTGTTGTAAGTGTCAAGAATTGAGGAGATCAGTCGTGCCTTGCTGTTTTATACTGATTGGATTATAATCTAGACGATTGCAAAGCATAATATTGCGGAATATTCTGAAAATATATTCCGCTCAAATCCTGTTGCACCAAACATTCCATCAAGCTGATGCTGCCAGATTACACAAAAGAAACTTGGGCAAACGACTTTTGCACGATGGAGCCAAAACTCAAAAATCGTGGAAGCCTTTGCTGAACACGATTTTCGTTTTAGGAGGTTTGGCGGAATGATTCGGGCAATGGAGTGCGCACGAATTTCTTTTGTGCAATCTGGCATGTAGCAGTTTTAATCAGGACTTTTGACACCCGAACCTACAAGGATAAAGATTGAAAGGAAAATACAATGGTTACGATTGAGAAGGAGAACTTTTCCCTAAAACAGATCTGCGAATCAGGGCAGTGTTTTCGGTTAAAGCTTCTAGAAGAAACGGAAGATACAGATGGAAAAATACATAGAAGATACGGACTGCCGGCCTTTGAAAGATATTTGGAAATCAGGCAGTGTGGATGCCGGATAGAATTTTCCTGCTCTAAAGAAGAGTTTGATGATATATGGAAAGACTATTTTGATTTGGAGGAGGATTACGGAAGACTGATTGCCTCTATTGATCCGGAAGATCATTATCTATTAAGGGCGGCATCATTCGGAAGCGGAATCAGAATTCTTAAGCAGGATTTATGGGAGATGATCATTTCCTTTATTATATCCCAGCAGAATAATATAAAAAGAATCCGTAAATGTATAGAACTTCTCTGTTATAAATATGGAATACAGTATCAGACAGAATCAGGAGAGATTTATTACTCTTTTCCTGCTCCGGAAGCTCTTGCAAATGCACAGATCGAAGAACTATATGCATGTAATTTGGGATATAGGAGTCGTTACATCAAAGAAACAGCGTCTGTTGTCTGTAAAGGAGAAGTGGAACTTGCCAAGCTGTTTACCATGGATTATCAGGAGGCTGTAAAGGAACTGTGCAGGCTTTGCGGAGTAGGTACGAAAGTAGCGAACTGCATCTGCCTGTTTGCACTTCATAAAACAGATGCCTTTCCTGTAGACACTCATATCAATAAGGTGCTGCAAAGGTACTATCCGAATGGTTTTCCCTTTGAAAAGTATCCGGGTTATGCAGGAAGTTTGCAGCAGTATATTTTTTACTATGATCTGATGGGCGGAGAAGGGTAATAAAAAGCAAAAGAATTATTTGCCTGTCATGGAAGAAAATGGTTGTGCATACAAAAATGCAGTGTTGGCAAGGGTTTGTGAGATTGCAAGATGAATAAGTAAGAGAGAGGCTTAGGTGTATAAAAATAGAGAAATGTTATGTGAGGAGGAAGATATAGTACAAGTAAGTATTATATCTGTTTCTTTTCTGTAATTAAAATACCTGCTTTGGTGGAATTAAGGTATGAGAATGAAATATTGTGAATATCCCTTTATGAACGTATGTGTGGCGATTTTAGAGGTTACTAGCGGAAATGAGGAGTTATGCTATTAAGAGGTGGTATAACTCGTGAAACATCTACCAGCAGAGTTGTTGGAGAATCTTGAATGAGGCATAACTTTTGATGAAGGATTTTGAATTGTTATGCCAAGAGGAAAGGAAAAAGTATACCTTCAGGGTGGATTATGGTATAGGGCACGGTGAACTATGTAGTTAAGCATACAATTTAAATAATAAAGACGGAGAAGAAATATATATTGACTTTTATGCTACATAAAATTATAATTATAAGCATAAAAGTCAACAAAAAGGAAGAGAAATTATTGTGGGAGCAATTGAAGAGATTATCAAGATGGCTAAAGAGAATAATGGCACAGTTACTACTGCAATGGTGGTTGCAGCAGGTTTTTCACGTGGGAATATCAAATATCTTGTTGATAAAGATGTGATTGAGAAATCTGCCAGAGGTGTTTATATTTTGCCAGATGTCTGGGATGATGAGATTTTCAATTTGCAGAATCGATTTAAAAGAGGGATTTATTCTCATGAAACGGCATTGTTTCTATGGGATCTAACAGATAGAACACCGAACAGATATCATATGACTTTTCCGGTGAATTATAATTTAACAAAACCAAAGCAAGAGAATATCCGATGTGTGCAGTGTAAGAAAGCGTTATATGATTTGGGAATAGCAGAAGTGACTACACCGGGAGGAAATACAGTAAGAGCTTATAGTGTAGAACGCACACTTTGTGATATTTTAAGACCTCATAGCTGCGTGGATATTCAGATTGTGACGGAAGCATTTAAACGTTATGCATCTAAGCCTGATAAGAATATTCCGACTTTATCAGAGTATGCAAAAATCTTAAAGGTCGAAACAAGACTTAGATCGTATCTGGAGGTGCTGCTATGAAGAATGCAATGCAACTAAAGGCAATTATAAAAAATATTGCAAAAGAGAAACATATATCAGCACAGCTCGTAATGCAGAATTTTATGTTGGAGAGATTGTTGGAACGAATATCTGTTTCAAAGTATCAGCAAAATTTTATTCTGAAAGGTGGATTTTTGATTGCTGCAATGGTCGGACTTGATACCAGAGCAACTATGGATATGGATGCAACAATAAAAGGATTGCCTGTAAATGAACAGACTGTCCGGGAAATGTTTGAAGAAATCTGTAAAATAGAATTAGCTGATGATGTGACATTTAGTTTTCGTAGCATTAGAGAAATTCGTGAAGGGGATGTTTATACAGGATATCGTGTTTCATTATCTGCAAATTATCCACCAATGGAAGTTCCTTTGAAATTGGATATTACCACGGGTGATAAGATAACTCCAAAAGAAATCGAATATCAGTTCAAACTTCTTTTGGAAGACAGGAGTATCTTCGTGCTTGCTTATAACTTAGAAACAATAATTGCTGAGAAATTGGAAACCATAATATCCAGAGGAGATCAGAATACAAGACCAAGGGATTATTACGACATATACATATTGACTAAGCTGCAATGTTCAAACATAGAGCCCAATGCTTTAAGGGTAGCATTGAATGCAACAATGGAGAAACGTGGCTCAAAGGCAGTGATTAAGGATTATCGTAGAATTATGGAAGTTGTCAAAAGTAGTGAGGTTATGCGGAAACAGTGGGGAAATTATCAAAAAGATTTTGAATATGCGATGGATATTGCGTTTGAGGATGCGTATGATGCAGTTGTAGGATTGATGAATGAAATTTTTATGGGTTTTGAGAATAAGTGAGTTCATGAATAATATTTTGGATTTTATATTTGAAATGACAAAGATATTACTAATATTAGACGAAAAACAAATTAAAATCAATGAAAAAAACGCATTCATTGAGCGGATAAGAAATAGTTACACTTATTGATTGTGGCAGGGTTAAGACAAATCAGTTAATGAAAGAATTGTCTAAAGAAAACTACATACAGATAGCATCTATAAAAGGCTACTACATTATTTTAGGCAAAGGATACAATGGGCTAGAAAAGATGTTCCTGTTAGAATAATAAGTTCCGTTTACTGGACAACAATGATGATATGATGAGGTGCACAGAATTATGAAGACGAATGGTCTTAGTTATATAGATCTATTTGCAGGAGCTGGTGGATTGTCAGAAGGTTTTACACAAAGTGGATATCAGTCCATCGCACATGTAGAGATGAATGAATATGCAGCTAAAACTATAGAGACGAGAATGGCATATTTTTATTTAAAAGAGAAAAAAAAGCTTAGAAAATATTATCAGTATGAACGTGGTGAAATTACAAGAGAAGAACTGTTGGCGTTGGTGCCAAGTGATGAATTGAAAACGGTAATCAATGAAGAGATGTCCCCTAAAACAATAAAAGGAATATTTCAAAGAATTGATACTATCATGAATGAAAAAGAAGTACAAAAAATCGATGTTATTATAGGAGGTCCACCTTGTCAAGCATATTCATTAGTAGGAAGAGCGCAGAGTAGCCATATGATAGTACCAATGGAAGATGATTCAAGGAATGAATTATATAAGATGTATGTTCAATTTCTTATAAAATACCAACCTAGAATGTTTGTGTTTGAAAATGTTGCAGGAATTAGAACGGCACGTGGTGGACAAGCATTTAGAAATTTACAGAGTTATATGAGAAGGGTTGGTTACGAAATTGAACCGCATGAATTAAATGCAAAAGATTTTGGGGTGCTGCAAAGCAGAAAGAGGGTAATCATAGTTGGATGGTTAAAAGGGACGGGATATGAATATCCTAGTTTTGATGTAATTAGTAGAAATGCAAAGGTTGAAGATTTATTAAATGATTTGCACATTTTGCAGCCAGGAGAAAGTGCTTCTGAATATGGTAAGATAGAAGTAAGCAAATATGCGCGTAAGAATGGTATTAGAGGAAATGCCGATGTATTAACGCATCATGTAGCTAGACCACATACGGAGCAAGATATTGAAATATATAAAAGGACTATTGATTTATGGTTTAATAATCAACAACATGAGAGGTTGAAATATGATGATTTACCAGAAGAGTTAAAAACACATAGGAATCGGACCTCATTTGTAGATAGATTTAAAGTAATAGAGGGAGATATGGATTATTGTCATACTATTTTAGCACATTTATCAAAAGATGGACATTATTTTATACACCCGGATATTAATCAGCATAGATCAATAACTGTGCGTGAAGCGGCGAGATTACAATCATTTTCGGATAATTATTTCTTTGAAGGGCCGAGAACATCTCAGTTTGTTCAGATTGGGAATGCAGTTCCACCAATGATGGCAAAAGAAATAGCTGAAAAGTTAAAGGAGCAGTTAATAAAAGGGTAAGAAATAACTAGCAAAAGAATTCTGTGTGAGAAGGAGCGAATATGACGTTTGAAGCTTTTTTTAATGAGTTTGCAGAACAAATACTATTGTTAAAAGATAATGATACATATGGATGGGAAGAACAGGATTTTTTTACAGCTGTGATATTAGATTATTTAGAAGAAGTAGGAGAGGTTGATAGCCCTGTTGTGTGTCCGTATAGAGCACACGGATTACAGATGAATGCGTATAAATTTTCAGAAGATTATGAGTCTCTTGATATATTTGTAAGTATTTATTATTTAGGCAAAGAAATACAAAATGCATCTAAAGTAGATATTGATGCGGCATTAAAACGTGCTATACAAATATATAGAAGAGCAACAAATGATTTGTACAAATCTTTTGAAAAAGAAAACGATACATATGAATTTGCCCATAGCATTTATTTGAATAAAGAAAAGGTCAAAAATGTCAATATTATTGCACTTACGAATGGTAATTGTAAGCCAATACCATTTAAGAACATAAAAATAGATAAAACCGAAATTGCATTTAAAATATGGGATATGGATAGGTTGTATCGTTGTATGTCATCTGGAAAGATGCGTGAAACCATAGAAATTGATTTTGAGAAAATGTTTTCGGAGAGGATTCCTTGCTTAGTTAATAAAAGTAGTAATGCGTATGATGCCTATTTAGGTATAATTCCAGGAAGCATATTGGCAGCCATATATAAAGAGCACGGTTCTAGATTGTTAGAGAAAAATGTAAGATCATTTCTACAGGTTAAAGGTGCTGTTAATAAAGGACTGCGAGATACGCTAAGAAATGAGCCAGACATGTTTTTGGCATATAACAATGGTATTTCGGTGACAGCAGAAAGTATTACAGTTTCTACAGATGCTGATGGAACAAGATATATTTCTAAAATTAGAGATATGCAAATTGTTAATGGAGGGCAAACAACTGCATCTATTTATAATATATCAAAAGATAAGGATAGTTCATTGGAACTGTCAAAAGTATACGTTCAAATGAAAATATCAGTTATAAAGACGGAAAAGAAAATGGATGAAATTGTACATAGGATATCTGAGTGTGCAAATACGCAAAATAAGATTCAAATGGCAGATTTTTCATCAAATGATCCATTTAATAGAAAAATGGAAGAACTTTCCAGAATTATTTGGGCACCTGCCATAAATGGACAAAAACCAAATAATTGGTTTTTTGAAAGAGCGCGAGGTCAATATGCAGATATGGTTGCTAGAGAAGGGACACCCGCAAAAAGAAAAGCCTTTAAAGAAACGCATCCGTTATTTACTAAAACCGATATGGCAAAATACGAAAATACATGGAATCAATTGCCATATTATGTGAGTGAAGGAGCGCAAAAGAATTTTAAACGTTTCATGGTAAATCTTCGTGAAAGAGGAAATTTCTTGCCTGACGAAGGATATTATCAGAGATTAGTTGCTAAAGCAATTATTTATAGACGAACAGAAAAATTAGTGCAACAGCAACAGTTCGGAGGATATAGAGCGAACATTGTTACATACACAATTGGATTTCTCTCTCACAAAGCAGCTCAAAGAATAGATCTAGATAAGATATGGAAAGAGCAGGCATTATCGGAGGCGCTAGAAAAGGAAATTATAAAAGTATCAAGAGTGGTACAACGTTTTATTACAAATCCGCCTAATGCTGCGAATATAAGTGAGTACTGTAAAAGAAAATCTTGTTGGGAGAGTTTACTTAGTTTGGAATATGATTTGTCGGAAGACTTAGAAAAAGAACTTATATCTAAAGAGCGTATGGGAAATTTATTTTCCACTAGTCGTGCAACATCATTATTTTTAAATGAAGCGACTGCTGAAGAAAATGAGTTGATAGATCAGATTTCTAGTGTTTCTGCAGAGGTTTGGTTAGCTATTTCGAAGTGGGCCAAGGAAACAAATAATCTACAACCATGGCAAAGGAGTATTGCATTTAGTATAGGAACTCTTCTTGGTAGAGGAAAAAAGCCGTCTGTGAAGCAGGCTAGACAAGCAGAAATTATTTTGAAGGAAGCTAAGGAAAAAGGGTATATAGAGGGATAAGAATGGATTGGGAACAATATATACAATCAGTGCTAAATGAAGAGAAGTGCCTTGATAATATAAGTATATTAATAGACGGAACAGAAATCACACTGCCTTCAATTGTGAAGGCCAGTGTCTTTATGTTGGAAAAAATGATTCAAAATCAAGGAAGAAATAACGTGTTTGTTTTTCCAGATGGTGAACAAATTCCAATTCTTTTTATGATAGCAAAATTGATTTTTAATATGTATAATGGCAAAATCGAAAATCAATATACCCCGGAAGATTTTTTTCCAGGACAGATTCTCAAATTGGGAAACTGTGTTATGGAATTTCTTGATGTGAGAGAAGAACCTCTTTTAGGCGGTAAGAAAGCAATATATTTAAGGTTTGCTGATTGTGACAGATTTTATTGCCCAATTGAAATGGCTCCCTTTTTTCAGAAAAGTGATACAAAGAAGAAAATATCTAAAGTAGGATCATATCATAAAGAAAAAAGAAAAATAGATGAAGAAAAGAGCATTCATAAAAATTATTTACAAGATTTGAAAGAGATAAAAACACATGTTAAGAAAACACTTTTTTATGTTGCATCAGTAGCCAATAGTCAGGATTTTGCACATAAGTTGTTGATTGACGGAAATTCGCTACTAGAGTATTTTCTGGTGGCGTCAACGGAATATACTGGTGAAATGAAGAATTTAAAAGGGAAATATATAGGAATACCTGCTCTAAGTTTTGCAAGTCAAATAGATTATGTTAATAAAGCGATTAATAATGAGGCGAAAGTGCAGTCTGTAATAATAAATCTGGCAGAGTGTGATGTTGAGGGCCAGTTGGCAGCGTTGGACGATTTGTTACAATATAAAATTCCAATTTTGTGTATAACTGATACAGCGAATTCTTTTAATTTAAAGTTTTTAAAGGATAGAAAGTTTAATGTTTGGAGATGGGATGAAGATAGTATTTCAGAGAGTGTAAGAAGCAACGATAGGATAAAGCTTGCTAGAAAAATAGAAAAATGTGTAAAAGCAAAAGTTAATTATCATAGTCTGTCGGCACCAGAAATAAGTGATAGTTTTAACATTTTATATCATTATAATCGCCTCATAGAAAACGAATCTGCTAAATTAAATATCATATTTAGCAAACTCCTGACACTCTCGTATTCAATGCTCCGCAATGTAAGAGAAATCGAAGTTAAAGAAAAGAAGCAGTTTTCTGAAACAGTGGAATTTTGTAAAAAGAGTTTAGAAGAAGAGAAAATATTTATAGATGAAGTAGTTTATAAAGATTTAAAAACAGTCATTATAAATATTGAAGAAGTGATTAGAAAAATGAATTCTTATCCAAAAACTGAGGCTATTTATTTATTTTTAATGAATAGACGTATAGATTCATTTTATCTAATCTGTGCCAATAATGATTCAATCCAAGAGGTAAAGGGATATTGGATTGAGCGATTGGCTAAAAGTGGTTACAGTCCCAACATTATGGTAATGTATGCAAAAGATTTTCTTAAGCTAGATAAACATAATTCAAGCGTTGCTATTATCTCAGGATGGTTAAGTGCTTCGATGCTGAGAAAGATAATTTATGGATATTTAGTTGAGGAAATTCATATTTACACTTATGAATGTGAGGAACGTTGGAAAAGCGTGCATACAAAGTCATGGAAAATTGGACTTAATAATCAAAACAATAAAATAATTGCTGAGAAATCATTTGCAAATCAATCTATACGAGTTCATGAAAAGGCAAAAATGTTTGAAATGTCTGATGTAGAGAAAAGCGTGTTAGGTGAAAAAGACGATTTTGATTTAATTATGCAAGAAAACAGATATCGTCAGTATATGTCCAGAAGTAGCCAAGGGCAGGAAAGTATAGTAGATGCAAAACCTGTAGGATTTGTCGGAGGAGAATTTGCGTTATATACCAGCGGACATAAGATATTGGTAGCCTCAAAAATTATTGCACAGACAGATAATAAGATAGAGAAGAAGGAAATTGAGGAACTTGTTATTGGCGATTTTATTGTGGTTCGAGAATCTTCAAAGGATATTATAAGAGAAGTGGCTGATAATATTTTAGAAGCAAATAATAAACTATATTTTAGAAAGGTTGCCGCACTTTGGAAAGAAGCATTACAAATTGAATTTGCTTTTTCCCCATTAGAAGATATATATAATGCACTATGTAATTTGGGATGTACTAGAAATATACAAACTGTGCGCAACTGGCTTTTGGCAGAAGATATAATTATTCCTCAGGATAAAGAGGATTTATTTTTTATAGCACAAATGACAAAAGACACAGTATTGTTGGAAAAAATAGATGAAATTTTCGATGCTGGAACTTTTATAAAAAATGCACATATCAAAGCAGGACGAATATTATCTGAGCGATTAACAGAAGGCATAGCAAAAAAACTACTTTCCGGAGAACGAATAGATCCATATAACATTTGGGATTCGATAGAACTTAATTTGGAAGAAGTGGGACCTGTTAAAATATTTAAAGTTATCGATTTGGGTCAGGAATGGATACCGGTTAGTATAAATGATACCAATAAGATACTTGCAGAAGAAAGGGAGAATGTTTTATGGCAAGAATGATACCGTCAATTATTTCATCTAATACAAAAAGCAGTGCAGAACGTAGAGTTTTTAAATGGTTTCAGGACGCACTTGGAACAGAGAATTGGATTGTTTTACATTCGCTTGGATTAGTAGAGCATATAAAACTACCATATGGAGAAATTGATTTTTTAGTTATAGCACCTGAACTAGGTATATTCGCGTTAGAAGTAAAAGGGGGACGAGTAAAACGTGAAAATGGAATTTGGTATTTTACTGACAGAAAGGGGAATACAAATTCTAAAGAGAGAGGTCCATTTGACCAAGCCAGAGAAGGTATTCATAGCTTGATGAAGGCCGTTGGAGAAAAAATAGACGTTTCACATTACCATGTGGCAAATACATTTTACTGGTCAGGAGTAATGTTTCCAGACATAGATTATGGAACAGTTGGAGTTGATGAAGAGCCGTGGCAAGTGTTTGATTGTAAAGATAATGGAGATGTAAAATCGTACATAATACGTCTGGCAAAAGGTGCAAGACAACACGTGACAAAATTGTATGAACATTTTAATGAAAAAAAACTACCAACAATAAAAGATGCTAAATATCTTGCTAATTTATTAAGAGGTGATTTTGATAAGGCGGTTGCAATAAGTGCAAAAATTAAGTATGCGGAGCAAGAACTTGTGGAGTTAACGCAGAGACAGTATAGATGTGTTGATCAGATAGAAGAAAATCATCGTGCAATTGTTTATGGCCCTGCAGGAACAGGCAAAACGCTTTTAGCTATTAGACAGGCAGAAAAGCTAATTGCAGAAGGAAGAGATGTAGCATTGATTTGTTATAATGCTAGCATAGGAAATTGGTTTCATTCATATTTTGCAAGTAAATCGGAAGGTTTACGACCTAAATTTGTTGGGACATTTCATAAATTACTTTATGATGTAGTTGCTAAGTCAGGGAAACAGATTTGTGTTCCAACTAATAATCACAATAAGAACCTCTTTTATACAGAAACGTTGCCTATGATGGCGGAAGAAATTTTATTAACAAGCCCAATAGAGTTTGATGAAATTGTTGTAGATGAAGCACAAGATTTAATTAATGAAAAGTATATTGATATTTTTGACCTGATTATTAGAAAAGGTTTCGATTTGGGAAGCTGGAAGTTTTTTGGAGATTTTTCGAGACAAGCAATTTACAATGATAAAATTAGTGGTATAGAATTGTTAGATTTACTGGAAGAAAGAACTGCTTTTGTGCGCTGTAAATTGACAGAGAATTGCAGAAATACAAAACAGATTTGCCAAGAGATACAAACGATTACAGGGTTTGAAGCACCAGATGATTTATGGTCGAAAGTAGATGGACCACCGGTTGAGCACAAAATTTGTTCTTCAGAAGCGGAAGCTATTAAAAAACTGGAAGAACTGCTGTTGTTATTAGATGAGAAACATATTTCTAATGATCAAATTACAATTCTCTCTCCAAGAAGGAAGGAGAATTCAATCGTGTCGCGAGTAGAAAAAAGAAAAATAAAAGACTTTAACTTTACAAAAGTAAATGATATTACATTTTCGACAATTCAGTCATTCAAAGGTTTAGAAAATGCTGTAATTATTCTTGTTGATATTGATACATTTAATTCTGAGAAACTTATGTATGTTGCATTAAGTAGGGCGAGAAGTGGTCTGTTTATTTTAGAAAGTAAAGAGGCACATGTGGAATATCAAGCTCTAATGATGAGGAGATTAGTAAATGGCAGACAATAGAAGAGACCAATTAAAAGCATTTGTAGAGAAAGAATTTATTGGACCAGATCCTATTGATTGGGAGGGACTTAAGCAGGAGAATGGGGAAGAAATATTGATTTCAGATCCTCCGCGGACAAGGTATATTGCTGGAATTTTGTTTCCAAAAGAGTCAAAGGAAGCCAATAATACCGAAGAAGAAAGAAAAGATGAGGATATCGAGATTAAAGATGAAATAGATGATGGTAAAATCATAATCAAAAATAAACCTAACGGTATTTTTAGTGAATATCTTGAAGATGCAGAAGAACTTATTGACAGATCAAATGCGTATAATCAATCTGCGATGAGTTTGACAGTTGCAATTTCCTTAGAAGATGAAATAAGAGCGTGTGTAGAAGCTGGAATATATAATAAGTCAACTGAAACAAACCCAGATAATCAAAAAGTTACGACAAAGTATTCTAGAACTCCAATAGCGTGGAACTCTTTGGAGCCACTAATGTTACCATCAGAAAAAGAAGGAATGAAAAAAACACCGGTTGATGATACAGGACTTCAAGTTGATGTGACATTTCGTTCTAGAAAAGATAATTATTGTATATATACAATTACGCTTGAAAATACCAAAGAAATGCGTGGAAAGCAAGTTCGAGATGAAGATTGTTTCTTCCAAGTGAAATTAAAAATAGAGTCAAAAATAGGTTTTCATTTTCTTCCAGAAGGGCAACGAATAAATGCAGATGAAGATTTTTTATCAAATGAATTGCTTTATCGCAATGTAAAAAACTATGCCATTGGTCATGGGTGTGCGGCTGAGTGGGATGAGATGACTGCGTCTGTAAAATGGATAGAAACATCTGTCTTTCCATCTTATGAGGTGAAACCAGTAATTCCTAGTACTATTTCAGGAGTAAACTTGAGTATGCTCGATATGAGCAAAGTTGAACATTTTAGTGAGATCATTTTACAGTTGCATTTGCTATGTGAAAAGTACAAGATTTGGATTGATAAATTAGAGGAGCAAAAAGCGGAACTTGATAATAAGTATTTAGAAACAGCAGAAAGACATATAACAAATTGCAGAGTGTGTCAAAAAAGGATGAAGAATGGTGTTAGAATTTTAGAAAATGATAAGATTGTTCAAAAAGCATTTCAATGGATGAATCAAGCAATGATTATGCAACAACTCCATTATGGGTTACCGATTCAAATGTGGATTGATGATGGAGCTGACGGAATTAAACTTGAAAATCCAGTTGAAAGTATGCCAGAGATAGACGATGAGTCAACATGGTACAACAAAGAGCAACGTGTATATGGTAAGTGGAGACCATTTCAGATTGCTTTTATTTTGATGAATTTAGAATCAATGAGCAATAAGAAAAGTAAGGAGAGAAAAATTGTTGATTTGATATGGTTTCCTACAGGTGGTGGAAAAACAGAGGCATATCTTGGTTTGTCCGCATTTACTATTTTTATCAGAAGATTACATAATAGAGATGATGCTGGTACCGCAATTATTATGCGCTACACTTTAAGACTGCTTACAGCACAACAATATGAAAGAGCTGCGGCAATGATTTGTGCCTGTGAAATAATTCGTCGTGAAAATAAGGAGATTTTAGGCGAAGAAGAGATTAACATAGGACTATGGGTGGGTGGAGATACAACGCCCAACCATATGCAAGAAGCGGTTACTAAGTATGAAGATTTATATTGTCATAAAACAGATATCAATCCTTTTGTAATGTTGAAATGTCCATGGTGTGGAGCACAGATGGGAGCTGTTGATATTGATGGAGGAAAAAGAAGACTCCCTGGCTACAAAGTCATTGCAGGTGCTAGAAAATCCAAAAAGTTTTTCTTTATATGTACAAATACAGAAAATGGATGTGATTTTTCAAGTGGAACAGGACTTCCGTTATATATTATTGATGATGACATATATGATAAGACACCAACATTAGTATTGGGAACAGTGGATAAGTTTGCAACATTACCATACAAACCAGAAGCACAAGGGATCTTTGGATATAAAAATGGAGAAAAAGTAACATCACCAGATTTAATTATTCAAGATGAACTTCATTTGATTTCTGGTCCATTAGGGTCAATGGTAGGGCATTATGAAACAATGATACATGACTTGTGTACAGATAGACTACCACTAGGAGATATTTCGCCAAAGATTATTGCATCAACTGCAACTATAAGTCGTGCAAAAGAACAATGTCATGCATTATATGGATGTAAAACAGAAAATGTATTTCAATTTCCCCCAGCTGGATTAGATGCGGGTGATTCATTTTTTGCTAATGAAGATAAAACAAAAAATGGACGTAGATATGTTGGAATATTGGCATCCGGTTCACCCTCAGATGCAACAACTGCAATACGTTTATTTTCTACGTTGTTGTATGCAGCAAAAACAATGGATGTCGAAAATGAAAAAGACAGAGATCCATACTGGACTAATGTTGGATATTATAACAGTATCCGTGAGTTAGGACATGCTCAAACTTGGATTAAGGCAGATATTGATCAGCATTTAGATGTTATGTATAAGCGAAGATACGATGATAAGAGAATGGATCAAGAGACATATAAAGCATATAGACGATATATTTGGCGTGATGAAGAGCTTACGAGTCGTATTCCCGGGGATAAAGTAACAGCGAGTCTTTCAAATTTAAATATTGGCTATCCACCGAGATTAAATGAAGATGGAAAGGTAAAGGAATATCCAATAGATATTTGTTTGGCAACAAATATGATATCGGTAGGTCTTGATGTGCAACGTTTGGGATTAATGACGGTAGCAGGACAACCTAAAACGACATCCGAATATATTCAAGCCACAAGTAGAGTGGGAAGGGATGCACAGCATGCACCTGGACTTATCTTTGTGTTATATAGACTAGGACGTCCAAGAGACAAATCATTTTATGAGCAGTTTAAATTGTATCATTCAAAATTATACTGTCATGTTGAACCTACGAGTGTTACCCCATTTTCGTCACCTGTAAGGGAGCGTGCTTTACATGCAATTATTATAGGCATGATGAGATTGGAGCATGGAAAGCAATTTAACCAAAATCCACCAAGGCTGCCACGAGCAGAAGTAGTGGAGCATGTAAGGGCGGTAATAGAGAATCGTGTAAACGATATAGATCCAGAAGAATTATCGGATACTCTTAAACGCATGGAGTATATATTACAGTGTTGGGAGGATTGGAATCCACAGAGATGGACTCCGCAAATGAATTATGATAATTCTATGGGGAATGCAGTTCCGTTGATTTATAGCTCAAGTAAAAAACCAAATGCAATATGGAATGAGAGAGGGCTGAAAACACCAACATCAATGCGTAGTGTTGATGCATCATGCGAGGCAGTGGTTATAAAGAATAGATATATAGAAAGGGATGAATAAACATGACTATGTATAAGCCGATGCGAAGAAGTTCATTAATTGGACCTTGGGGCGTAGGGGCAATTGTTCCATTCCCGAACGATGAATCATTGATGATAGCAGGTCTTGATATGTGGAGATACAATAATACGGAGAAGTTCGTTATTAGAGATGAACGTTTAGAGAAAAGGTTGGGAGTCAAAGAATTGAGATATCCACCTGAATATATGGAGAGAAATGCTGATTCTGAAGATTTTCATCTTACCATTCCTGCAGTAAGGTTTCCACGATGGTATTATTGTCCATTTTGTGGGACGATGAGAAAGACATCTTTTTATGAAGCGCAACCGGAATGTGACGCATACCAGTGGGAACATGGAAGAAAATGTAGCGCAAAATCAAAATATAGAAGAAAAATGATTCCAGAAAGATTTGTTGTTATTTGTCCAGAGGGACACATAGATGATTTTCCTGTTGCAGAGTGGATACACCATAATAGTGGTAAGGTATATGATGATACAAAATGTAAAATTAGAAGAAGTACTGGTGGAACGTCTGCAGGTTTGAGCGGTATTTTTTATGAATGTTCATGTGGGGTGAAAAAATCTATCTCTGGAGCAACACGTCCGGGAGCTCTAAAAAGGATAGAATATAAATGCAAAGGAACTAAACCATGGTTAGGGATATATAAAGATGACGAAAACCCTTGTACTTCGGATGCAGATGATATTAGAGTAGTTCTGCGTGGCGCTACTAATGTTTGGTTTGCAAATAATATTAGTTCAATATATATTCCGACAAATGGAGAAGAATCAAATCTTAAAATTATTGGATTAGTAAATGAAATATTTGACGTGTTAAATAACTCACGTACAGATGGTAAGTTTGATAGAAATTTTATTAATATGTATGCTCAAGCAAAAAATGTAGATAGTGATAAGTTGTACGAAGCTATATTGGAAAAAGCCGATGCAATTGAGGAGGCACAGGAGGTAAATGAGAATACATCAGAAGAAGAATATAGGTATGCCGAGTACAAAGTTCTGAGTAAAAGTAGTGGGAATGATGCACAAGAGTTTTATTCCATTAATCATCCTATTTGTGAATACAATGCAGTAATACAAGATTTTTTTAAAAGCATAACATTAGTTCCGAAATTGCGAGAAACACGTGCCTTTGTCGGCTTTTCCAGATTGAAGCCAAATGTATTATCAATTGTAGAAAGTAAAAGGACATTAAGACTAGGAAATGGGAAATGGTTGCCTGTAATTGCGACTTTGGGAGAAGGAATTTTTTTCGAATTTAATAAAGAAAGATTGCAAATATGGGCACAAAACGAAGTGCTTATAAAACGTGTTAGAAAAATGAATGACTCATATAAAAGTTCGTTTTTTGGAAAAAGTTTGCAGGGTGAATTGCGACCAGAGTATGTGTTATTGCATACATTTTCTCATATTTTGATTAATCAGCTTAGTTTTGAATGTGGATATGGAAGTTCATCCATTAGGGAAAGAATATATTGCGAATTGGATAATAATAAATTCAACATGGCGGGTGTTCTTATCTATACTGCATCAGGTGATTCAGAAGGTTCCTTAGGTGGTTTAGTGAGGCAGGGAGAAAAAGGAAGAATTGAGGATACCATTGTTTCAGCTTTAAGAAATGCGCTTTGGTGTACTTCAGATCCAGTATGTATTCAATCATTAGGACAGGGCACTGATTCGTGTAACTTAGCTGCGTGTCATAACTGTGCTATTTTACCAGAAACATGTTGTGAAAATGGAAACAGATTACTTGATAGAGGTATGCTAATAGGGACACTTGAAAATCCAGAAATAGGTTATTTTGACATTATGCGGTAGATTTAGGTGAAAATGTAATAGGAGTTTTTAAAAAGTACGCTATTAGATAGTTTTAATTTTAAAAATTCTTATCATGGGACAGTCAATTTTAACAGAACCTTGTAAATCTTGAATTTATCCGGGTGCAACACATATGAGGAGATATTAGATGTTGTCACTGATTGGACGTAATACTATAATGCAGGATGTTACTATTGGAATTTGATGAAACTGTCATCGGTTGAATACTATAAATATTTGTTAATAGGTATCTATCCATTAATAATTTCCAAGGCAAAGAGGGAAAGTAAATAATTCGGAGAGTAAAATAGTGCTTCAACATACCAAACAAGTATAAAATGGAAATCTAAAGAGGAATGATCCGAAGTGCGTTTGACAAAGGGTACACTTTATAAGAAGAAAACCAATATGATAAAAATACTATTCATATACCACAACATTACGATGATAGAAGTGCTTCAAAGTAAGAATATGTGTGAGCGCTGCTATTTTCCGTATGGCAGATGATGTCAGTGACGAAATCCCAGTATAAAGCCGTATCTAAATCTACAACAAAAGTGATGCATGGAGCATCAGGCGTTTCTTCCTGATTATTGAAAGTTGTAGTTTTCCCATATTCAGCATCTGATGTATCAGTATTTATTTGTACAAATAAATTTTCTTTTTGCGTAATAACTTCCGGGTATAGAAATACCACAGCAGCCATAGCGTCCGGACAGCCATCTGTGCGTGTTGTGGTGCGCTGATAGAGACTGTACTGATTCTCCAGCCACAGTTTTGAAATAAGGGTATCATTTTTATCATCCATTAAATCAAATACGGCTTTATTAAGCAGGGCAGACTTGGAAGCCTCATGAGGAATGGCAGTCTGTGAAGGAAAACTGCTGCTTGTGCAGATTTGAAAAGCTTTTGCATCATAAAAGCAGTTAAAATCAGCGTAAGGGGTGTAAGTTCCCTGGCCGCATACAGTCATTCCCATATAGATAATGCCGGCAGTATCCCTGGCAAAATCTTCATCTTCCCGGCATGCCATTGCAATATTGATGGGAGCGCCTATGGATATGAAAGTAATTTCTCCGGGATAATTGTGAACCTGTTCCAGCATAAAATCCATAGAACTTTGAGATTGTGGTTCTGCTTGTGAATATCCCCATTTTCGTTCATAGAAAACCCCTAAATCATGATATTTTTCAGGAGAAATGTAATCATCAACATGATACATGGCTCCATAGCGGCTTGTTTTGTCTACAATGGCCTCCTGTTCTTCCATATTTCTGAAACCTTCAATAGGAATATCAGTTCCCATATATACCGGAATATCAGAGCGCCCTATAAACTCCAGCTGATTCAGGGCAGCATTAGTGCCGCAGGCTGTAAAGGAATTGCCGCCTGTGATCGTTATACCTATCAGGTCTATTAATCCTAAAGTATCTGCTTGTGCCAGAATGCACATGCACATAGCGTCATCTCCAAGGTATGTCATATCGCAGTCAAGGATTACTTTAGGAGGAGCACCATCGGATAAAAGCCCATACTGTGACCGTATATAGTCAGCACAGGCTTCATGATCATCGGCAGAATAAACAGGCATTGTATCGGAAGCTTCCGTAATATGGCTTTCAGGGTTATTTTCTTTTGTGTTGTCGTACCTGCATCCGCTTAAAAGCAGACACAAAATAATAAGGGAAAATAAATAATGCTTTTTCATGTATTCAAACCTCGTATGCTTCGGATATTCGCAATAGAATACAACATTTACAGAACCATTAGCAGCGTTCCGGCGCTGATGAGGAGACAACCTGCAATGGATTTGGGAGTAAACTTTTCGTGGAGAAAAATAAATGCCATAATGAAGGTAATGACTACACTGAATTTGTCAATGGCAACGACCCTTGAAACTTCACCCATCTGAAGGGCTTTGTAATAGCAAAGCCATGAAGCACCGGTGGCAAGACCTGACAAGATCAGAAACAGCCAGCTTTTTCTGCTGATTTCAAAGATTCCTGACTGAGCATTTGTGATAAGGACGATTCCCCATGCCATAATAAGCACAATAGCTGTACGAAGGGCAGTTGCAAGATTGGAATTTACTCCATTGATCCCGATTTTCGCAAGAATGGATGTTAAAGCAGCAAATACAGATGAAAGAACAGCAAAGAAAAGCCACATATTTTTATTTCCTCCCGATTTCCATATACATTCTGCCCAAATAGGGAATTTATTCCCTCTGAGATGCTATTTTTTCCTTTATATAACATTGCATTTTTTCACGGATGTGAACAAATTGCTTTTCTGTTTCCGGATTATCTGATTGAAAATTCATCAGTTTTTCCAAATACCCCTGATTATAGGTAATCTGAAGGCTGATAGGAAATACCAGTTCGTAGACAAGAGATATGTGTCCTACCACATTATCAACAGCCGTTTTTTTCAGACTGCGGAGCACGGCATGCTCCTGATCAAAGCTTTGCATAACATCATCTGTAACGATACCGCTTTTAAGTTCTGCGGTGGTAACATTATAAATTTCCTCTAAAGGGAAATCCACATTTACCTTCAAAATATCGATTTTGTCTCCATCCCTGATGATGTTGCAAAACAGTTTGGTGCGCTCATCAAGGTTTTCAGGAATGCGGTAAGCATTATGAGAGCGTATGGCTGTTTCTATCAGAGTATCTTCATCGGATGGGTCCAGATAATCCCGGATTCTGCCCTGACTAAATAAAATATCTGCTCCATAGGCGGCATGGTCAATGGAAGCGGCATCTGAAAAGGTGCCAAAATTTTTCAACTGTTCAAACCGGCCTATATCATGTAAAAGTCCGATCAGCCATGCCAGATCTTTATCCTGGTCAGAAAGATTTAAGGATGTGGCAATGCATTCACACAGCTGGCATACGCGATAAGTGTGTTCAATTTTTAGACGTACCTTTTCCTCTCCGGCATTGTAATGGGAAACATATTCCCTGAAAGTATTTTCAGCGTGTGTTCTGTCAATTTTCATACTTCAATCACATAGGATGCCTCCCAGATATCTCCGGGCTGTACTATGTTTCCCCACTCTCTTTGTGTAAGCGTTCCATCAAAATCTTCGCTGTCACATCTGCCATACCATGGTTCAATGCAGACAAAAGGCGCTTGTTTTCTTGGAGGAGACCATACTCCAAAGAGCGGGGCATCCATCCGTACAGTCAGGTAGGGAGAGCCATCTTTTTTACAAAGGGAAACTACATTGGTCTGGTGATTTTCGATGACTAAAGCATCATGATCAAAAAGATTGGATGTCAAGGCCAGTTTCCCTCCGGTTAATTCATAAACATCCATACATCCTGTAACAAGTCCCTGATCACCGATTCTGCTGCTGATGACTTCATCTACTTCACCAAAACTTACAAAATAATCAGATTGACTGGTATTTTCGTCTATGGGGCAGTTGAATGCAGGGTGTCCTCCTATGGAAAAGGGAAGGTCTTCCTTGCCGGGATTTATTACCTGCCAAAGGACTTCCACCTGATTATCAGTAATTTTGTATCCAAGCTTTAAAGTAAATTCATAAGGATATTTATCCAGCGTGCTGTCATTGGAATTCAGTACGAACCAGATTTCATTTTCTGTCTGGGAAAGCAGCTCAAACTCCATATCCCGTGCAAAACCGTGTTGTCCCATGGGATAAGTTTTGTCCTTAGTCCGATATTCTTTGTTTTTAAGGCCGCCTACAAAGGGGAAAAGAACGGGAGAGGTCCGTCCCCAGAATTTAGCATCGCCACACCACATATATTCCACATTGGTGCTTAATTTTTTCAGAGACTTCAGTTCAGCTCCATAGCTGTCAATTAGAATAGCAATGACATCATTTTTTAACTCATAAACCGCCATAATGACCTCCTTGGATATTGTGTTTAAAACGGCAGTTCTTGTAAGAACTGCCGTCTTTTGGTTGATATTTAATATTATATGTCAGTAGTAGAACTGTCAGGCGATCATAGCTGCCTGGTATGCTTCAATGGCTCTCTGCATGGTATTGGAATTCTGATTCTGGGCGTATGTCTGAGTGGAAAAAGATTCTTCCGTATCAGAGGCAGGTTTGATCAGCCTGACCGCATTCATTTGCCCTTTTTGGAACTGCATCTGAAAAACGTCTTCAAAATGAGCAGTTTCACCCTTGCGAAGAGGATTTTCATTCAGCTCCTCATCTGTCAGGTTAGAAAAATCTGTTTTGGGAGATGTAAAGTCATCTGATATGGCAGAGACTTTGTTCATACTGTTTCTGTTTATATAATTAGTATTGTAAATATATGGCTGAAAATGAACGGATCCAATATACATGGCAGTCTCCTTTCAAAAATATTTTTCGATACACAACAATCATACACTCTCTCTTTTAAAACGTCAATATTTTTTGTTAATATAAGGGCAGTTTCATTACAGACTGGAAAGTTCAGATATTTACAATCAATAATGAAAATAAAATAGACAAAGTCCGGAATATGGGACATGAAATTTAGTATCCTTAAATTATCAGGAAGGGCGCAATAAAATCAGAATTGTAAAACAGTGCCCGTAGGAGGATACGATCATGAGAGTTTTAAGAAGTCTGCCATTTACATTTATTATTTCCAGTGTATGCCTGGCTGTCACCGTATTTTGTATATTGGGAACGATGATGGGAAAAAATAGCCCTGCAAGCAAAGTTGAGGAGAAGCAATATAGAGAAATGGAAGAAAATTATGTCAGCGAGATAAGAGAGCTGCTTACAGAAGAAGGATATGAAAACAGCGGAATCACTATGACATGGGTGAAGGATGAAAAGGGCGAGCGTGTTTATACAGTGACCATCCATCATGGAAGGATTGACAAGCTGTCAGAATCCGAAAAGGAAACATTGATAGAGGAATGTAAAGCAATTGAATTTCCGGATAAGGAGTGTGGGTTTTTTCACAAATTTTTGGAAGAGGATTTGTAAAAGGGACATGACAAGAGCTTATGCAGAGATTATAATTAAAATAGAAGGAGGCAGACCGGACTATGACTAATATTCCTATACCACAGCAGATATATCGACATTTTAAAGGAAACCTATATCAGATCGTTTCTCTGGCAGAGCATACGGAAACAGGAGAGAAGCTTGTGATTTATCAGGCTTTATATGGAGAATTCAAGGTGTATGCAAGACCCCTTTCCCAATTTATGGAAAAAGTGGATCGTGCAAAATATCCTGAGGTCCTTCAGGAATACCGTTTTGAGCAAGTAACGGTAACAGATGACGAAAAAGATCAGGAAGATCAGGACTGTGCAGACAGCATTGAAAAGAATCTTCAAATGGAGGAAACATCAGTAACAGACCTTAAGGCTGCATGTCAGGATATACAGCAGAATGATGCAGACACAGAAGAAGCTTTAAATATTGATCCCCTTGTCCTTGATTTTTTAGACGCCAAAAGTTATGAGGACAGGCTGAATATATTAGCATCGCTTCATCATCGCATTACAGATGACATGATTAATATTATGGCTATGTCTATGGATGTGGAAGTAAAGGAAGGAGACATTGAAGACAGGTACACGGAACTTCGGAAATGTCTGTTGTTATATGATAAATTTGAGTGCACCAGGTTGAGATAATTTAAAAGGAACATAATTAAAATATGAAATACGACAATATTGTGCAGGGACGGTTTGAAAGCCGTCCCAATCGATTTATAGCATATGTAAATATAGATGGCAAAAGTGAAAAAGTACATGTTAAAAATACAGGCCGCTGCAAGGAACTGCTTACCCACCATGCAGAAGTTTTTCTTGAAAAAAGCAGTAATCCGGAAAGGAATACACAATATGATCTGGTTGCTGTAAAGAAAGGATGGCGGATGATCAATATGGATTCCCAGGCGCCTAATAAAGCAGTAAAAGAGTGGCTGCTTAAAAAGGGACTTTTTAAGGATACGACACTAATCCGCCCGGAAACCAATTATGAGAATTCAAGGTTTGATTTTTATATAGAAACTGCAAAAGAAAAAATTTTTATGGAAGTTAAAGGGGTCACCCTGGAGCAGGATGGTGTGGTACTTTTTCCGGATGCTCCTTCCGATAGGGCTATAAAACACGTGCATGAGCTGATAGACGCAGTGAAGGCAGGATTTGAAGCCTATATCATGTTGGTAATCCAAATGAAAGGGGTGAAATATTTTACGCCTAACAGTCAGACACAACCGGAATTTGCGGATGCACTTCTAAAGGCCAGAAGTGCAGGAGTGAAAATCATTGCTTATGACTGTCTTGTTACTAAAGACAGTATGACGATTAATGAACCGGTCTCCGTATATTTATCACTGCTTGACAGGATCAAAGACCCCTTGCTTGCATGGTATGACAGAGGAAGGAGAATACTTCCCTGGCGTGAAGATCCTACGCCTTATCATGTGTGGATATCGGAAATTATGCTGCAGCAGACCAGAGTAGAGGCAGTAAAGCCATATTATGATACATTTATGAAGCGCTTGCCGGGAATAGAAGAGCTGGCCCGGGCAGATGAGGAGACACTTCTTAAATTATGGGAAGGACTTGGCTATTATAATCGAGTAAGAAATCTGAATAAGGCAGCTGTCAGGATCATGGAAGAATATGGCGGAATTATGCCGGGGAATTATGAAGAACTTTTGAAACTTCCCGGAATCGGCAGTTATACAGCCGGTGCCATTGCGTCTATTGCCTATGGCAGACCGGTGCCTGCCGTAGATGGCAATGTACTAAGAGTGCTGGCAAGGCTTCGATGTGATGACAGAGATATTATGCAGCAGTCTGTCAGAAAGCAGATAGAAGAAGAGTTATTGCAGGTAATACCTTTGGACAGACCGGGAGATTTTAACCAGGCACTGATGGAACTGGGAGCAATGGTGTGTACTCCCGGCGGTGAACCGGAATGCAGCAGATGCCCATGGGAAAATATCTGTATGGCACATCAAAAGCATGTTGAAACGCAATATCCCATAAAAACCCGGAAGAAACCAAGAGAGATAGAGAAGAAGACAGTCTTACTTATTAGAGATGAAAATAAAGCAGCATTGCATAAACGCCCTTCCAAAGGACTTTTGGCAGGGATGTATGAATTTCCGAATCTGGCAGGACATCTTTCTGAGCAGGAGGTGCTTACGTGGCTGAAGGAAAGAGGGTTTTTGGCTATACGTATAGAACCTCTTTTGGAAAGTAAACACATTTTCACGCATAAGGAATGGCATATGATAGGATATGCCATAAGAGTGGATGAGCTGGAACGGAAAAATACGGATACGGATTTCATTTTTGTGGAATGGAAAGAGGCAAAAGAAAGATATCCCATTCCTTCCGCCTATAAAGCTTACTTTGCAAAATTCTATGAAAATCTTTAGAATATATTAAGACTTATAAATGGGAAACTGATCTCTTCTATGATATAATGGGCGCAAAAGAAAAACAAGCGGCTGCGAAGCAGACATTTGTTTTTCTTGCGGCATTAACGAGCAAACGTCCGATAAAATCGGACAAAAAGCGCGTAAGCGCGAGTTTGCGAGTAATGAGCGCTAGCGAGAAGATATTAAAGTAAAGAACTGGAGTTTGAAATGAAGTTATTGACGTTTGCAGTACCCTGCTATAATTCAGAAGAGTATTTAGAGAAATGTATTGATTCTTTGCTGCCTGGCGGTGAAGATATAGAAATATTGATTGTGGATGATGGCTCAACAGATGCAACAGCAGCAATTGCAGACAGATATGAAAAGCAGTATCCGTCTATTGTTAAAGCAATCCATAAAGAAAACGGCGGGCATGGTTCTGCAGTTAATACAGGGATTGAACATGCAGAAGGAATTTACTTTAAAGTAGTGGACAGCGATGACTGGGTTAAAGAAGAGGCCTATAGGCAGGTCTTGGAAACATTAAAAAACTTAACCGGGGGCAGTCAGATACTGGATATGTTTATCAGTAATTTTGTATATGAGAAGATAGGAGAAAACCGCCATAAAGTAATGCATTACCGACATATACTGCCTAGGGATGAAATATTTACATGGAATGATATCCATCATTTTTATAAGGGACATTATATATTGATGCATTCTGTTATTTTCAGGACAAAGCTTCTTAAGGAGTGCGGACTAAAGCTTCCTGAACATACTTTTTATGTGGACAACCTCTATGTATTTGAGCCGTTGCCATATGTAAAGAACATATATTATCTGGATGTGAATTTCTATCGTTATTATATAGGAAGAGAAGATCAGTCTGTAAATGAAGATGTTATGATCGGAAGAATTGACCAGCAGATTAAAGTTAATCAACTCATGATTGATTATATGGCGGATTATAAGAATATCATATCCCAGACTAAAAAACTGAATCAATATATGCTGAGTTATTTAGATATCATTACGACAGTTTCTTCTATATTGTTAATACGTTCAGGAACAAAGGAGAATCTTCAAAAGAAAAAGGAACTTTGGAATTATATCAAGAAGAAAGACTGGATTCTTTACAGAAAGCTACGATTCGGTCTGCTTGGTCAGTGTATGAATCTTCCGGGCAGAGGCGGCAGAAAAATTTCTGTGGAAGGATATAAGATCTGCAGGAGATTCTTCAATTTCAACTAAAAGAAAATCCGCCGGGGATATTAAACCTGGCGGATTCTGTGTTTTTTGGAACCAAATCTGTGCTCCTGCCACAAGGTAACGATATCAAAGCCATATACTACAATATACATTCCCGCTCCCATAATAAAAGCGGTAAGGACATCAAAAACAGAGTGCTGTTTAATGAACATGGTTGATAAAATGATAGAAGAGCACAGGATAAATGAGCCTATGTGTATTACAGGCTTCTTACTAAGCCTGGGACTTTTAATAACTGCAAAATGCGCTCCCAGAGAGTTATAAACATGGATGCTGGGCCATAAGTTAGTAGGTGTGTCTGTATGATACAAATGAGTAACCAGGGCAGTAAAAAAATTATCCCGTGGCATTACATTAGGCCGTAAGTGGTGACCGTTAGGCCAAAGTGTGGAAATAATAAGGAAAACAGTCATTCCTGTAAAAAGCAATGTGCAGAGCCTGTAGTATCCTTGTTTATCTTTAAAAAAGAAATAAACAACAGTAATGGAAACATAAGCAAACCATAAAAGATATGGAATTATAAAAATCTCGCAAAAAGGGATAACATCATCCAGTTTCATATGAATCAGATTTTCAGGCCTTTTCACGGTTCTTTCAAGATAGGTAAACCAGACTATATAAATAACCGCATAAATACAAAGCGGTATTGCATGTTTATATTTTTCATAGTACTTTTTCATGATAATCTCCTCAAAATTCCTTTTATAACAGCATTTGCAATTGCTCCTGCTCACAAACCAGTGTAATACTATCTGCCTTAACGGAAACTTCTCCATCAGTATGCACCCAGAGAGGCGCAGAAGTAACCAGCTTAAGCCTTTTTGCAAAGTATCGGTTGATTCCTTTAAAAATATAGTGCTTTCCTACAAAAGCAGTAGGGAGAGCAAAAAGAATCAAAAGCTTTGGGATATTCCCAACGGCACAGATGTCTATCAGGCCATCATGATAGTCTGCCTTTGGACAGAACATGAAGCCACCGCCTTCATATTGATGGATCATTCCTGCCACAAACAGGAATCTCGGAAGGTGGATAGCTTCTTTTTTATCATCAAGATAAATATCACAGGAAATCTTCTTAGCAGCAATGAGCTGCTTTAACGCAATCGTAAGATAAGTCAGTTTGCCTAAACCTATTTTATTCAGTATATTTTTAAACTTGGATGATAATGCCTCCTCACAGACGGCAGCATCAAACCCGATACCGCAGCTGACAGAAAAATACCTTTTTTTCAAAAATTTTCCGCTGTGGCGTCCGGATGATCCATCGGAGAGATTTTCGTAGATGACATAGCCGATATCCATTTTCACAGCATCTTTACATGCTAATATATGCTCCAGAGTTTCAACAGGAGATTTGGGAAGTTTCAAATCTCTGGCCATATCGTTGCTGGAGCCGGTAGGGATATAACCCACCTGTATTTTACCAAAATCAGTGATTCCCTGAAGGACTTCATTCAGAGTTCCGTCACCGCCAAGGACAATAAGTTTGATTGGCATTGCTGAATCTTCATCATTGCCGGAAGTCATTAAGTCATGAACGATTTTTGTAACATGTCCGGCTTCCTTGGAAAAGAATACCTGATAGGGGATATTTTTTTCTTTTAAAACCGGTTCAAGCACAGACCAGATAGCTGCTCCGCGTCCGGACTTAGAGGCCGGATTTACTATAATATAGTACATAAAAATTCCGCCTTCGTAAAAATCTTTCCCTATTTTAACAGCATTTACATGGATAGTAAAGTTCTTTTATCCATATTTAAATTTTTTTAAGAATGTCTTAAGAATGGTTTCTTTTTCAATAAGTTCATGCTATAATCGTCACAGTAAATATTGAGTATAGTACCGGGAGGAAAAGACATGTATTCACTTGATGAGGTAAAGAACATAGATCCGGAAATAGCGCAGGCGATTACGGACGAGCAGGAAAGACAGAACAGCCATATTGAGCTGATTGCTTCCGAAAACTGGGTGAGCAAGGCAGTAATGGCAGCAATGGGAAGTCCGCTGACCAATAAGTATGCGGAAGGATATCCGGGAAAGCGTTACTATGGCGGATGTCAGTGTGTAGATGTTGTGGAAAATCTGGCTATTGAGAGAGCGAAAGAATTATTTGGCTGTGATTATGCCAACGTGCAGCCTCATTCAGGCGCTCAGGCAAATTTCGCTGTGCAGTTTGCTATATGCAATCCGGGTGACACGATTATGGGAATGAACCTTGACCATGGCGGACATCTGACACACGGAAGTCCGGTCAATGTTTCAGGCAAGTATTTTAACATTGTACCATATGGTGTTAATGATGAGGGAGTTATTGACTATGACAAATTAAGGGAAATAGCACTGGAATGTAAACCCAAAATGATCATTGCAGGCGCTTCCGCATATGCAAGAACAATTGATTTTAAGAAGTTCAGAGAAACAGCAGATGAAGTAGGAGCAGTGCTGATGGTGGATATGGCCCATATTGCAGGTCTTGTAGCTGCAGGCCTTCATCCAAGCCCCATTCCTTATGCAGATGTAGTGACTACCACAACACATAAGACCTTAAGAGGACCGAGAGGCGGACTGATTTTGGCCAATAAAGAAGCGGCAGAGAAATATAACTTTAATAAAGCAGTTTTCCCCGGAATACAGGGCGGCCCCTTAATGCATGTTATAGCAGCTAAGGCAGTATGCTTTAAAGAGGCACTGTCTGATGAATTTAAGGCTTATCAGAAGGGCATTATAGATAATGCGCAGGCCCTTTGCAAAGGATTGCAGGAAAGAGATATTAAGATAGTATCTGACGGTACGGATAATCATCTGATGCTGGTGGATCTGACAACCTATGATCTGACAGGTAAAGCCGTTGAAAAGCTGTTGGATGAGGCTCATATTACAGCCAATAAAAATACCATTCCCAATGATCCTAAGTCTCCTTTTGTGACAAGCGGTATCCGCCTTGGTACTCCTGCAGTTACTTCCAGAGGTATGAATACACAGGATATGGATCAGATAGCAGAAGCAATAGCAATGATCATCAAGGGCGGAGAAGAAAAAATTCCACAGGCCAGAGCTATTGTGCAGACATTGACAGACAAATATCCATTAATTTAAATTAATAATGCAAATCAAAATCCGGTATCTTCTGATTATGGAGGATACCGGATCTTAGTTTTAATAGCCTAATTCTTCTGCCACAAGGAAAACTTTAATTCTTCCTTCATGGCCGCTTCTTCTTGTAATTACTGTCTGATTGCACATACAGTCCGGAGAAAGACAGTCACCGCATTTTCCGGTGTGGAAGCAGGGCGTATTCCTGGATAGACGTTTCGCATTGGGAGGAGCAGCCAGATTTCTGACCCTGGCATACCCGGATGCAACATCAGGTACCAGCTTGTTCATGCCTGCTACAATAATAACTGTTTTAGGTCCGTGTATCAGACAGGCAACACGATTGCCGTTGCCGTCTATGTTGATAAGCTCACCTTCCAAAGTAATGGCATTGGTACTCATTAAATAGTAGTCAGATAATATTGCTTTAGCAAAAAGCTCGCGGCCCTCTTCAGGCGTTTTAGCTGTCAGCCTGTCAATAAGCGTATAGTTGCCCTCACCTAAAGCTTTCATTAAACCGCATTCTTTGATAGTTTCACTGCCGCCCCAGCTGATAGTGGAATTTTCTTCTATCATATCTGTAATTGCTTTTACACAGGAAGCACTATCTTCAAAAAAGTATCCTTCCATATTTCTTTTTTTTAAATTTTCAATGATGCCGTTTGAGACGGTCTGAAAGGCGAGTTGTTTTGGTGTCATGAGAGTCCTCCTTAAGATATGTATTTACTACTATAAGTATAGTAAAAAAGGAACATCTTGAAAAGAAAAAATTATTTTGGTGATACATAAAACATAATTTTGCGATAATTTGGAATAAAGTGGGAATAAAACTGATAAAAAAAGAAAAGAAAGAAAAAAATAAAAAAATTTTCAAAAAATTTAAAAAATGTGTTGACAAATGTCGAATCCTAATATATACTAAGTTCATAAAACAAATTCACATAGATAAAATCTATAGAAAGGAAAAAGGACCATTGGGAACATAAGATAAGCTGTTTTGAACAGACAGTAAGATGTAAAAATGTGAAATTTGAATTTTAAAGTACTAAAGATGAAAGTACTAAAGAAATGAAATTTATTCGTACAGAACAAAAGAAAAAGTAGCGAAGCACTTAAGAAAAGAAAAGCCGTTACAGTACACTCAGTACAAAAGAAAAAGAAGAAGAGTACGAAAGAAAAACAAAATTGAATAATGGAAACTAAAAACCAAGAATCACACGAAAAGAGGATAGACCATTGGATAGTATAGTTTAAAGGCGGGTATTAATCAAAAAGATTGATACCCGCTTTGATTTGCGCGGAAGGCATAAGCCAAGCTGGAATGCGGTATTGTTGTTTGGGTAAGGAGAGTGTAAAATTTCCTGTGGAAATTATGTCATAAATAAGTTATTATAGATGAAGATTAGACCGGCAGCTGCCGGTAGACGGTAAACAAGATATGGAGGGTCATATTATGGCAGATTTAAATAGAGACGGACTTAATAATGACATAGACAGACGGGAATTCAGGCGGAAACGCCGTATGAGGAATCAGATCATATCTTATATCAGTGCAGTACTTATCCTGGCAGTTCTTTTGACAGGTATTGTAATAGGCATTCACAGTGTAGCAACATCTTTGAACGATAAAAAGCATGCGCAGGAACTCCAGGATCAGCTGGAGGCAATGAGCGCGCAGCAGGAGGAACCGGTAGTGGTTGAAGCTCCTGAAGAAACACCCGCGTCAGAAGAAGAAAAGAGTCAGTTGGATATTATAGTAGATAATACGATTGATGCAATGCCCCTGTCAGATAAGGTGGCAGGATTATTTATTATAACACCGGAGGCGCTTACAGGTGCGGATGTGGCTACTAAAGCCGGTGAAACTACCAAGGACAAGCTTCATGAGTATGCGGTAGGAGGACTTATCTATTTTAAACAGAATATCAAGTCCAAGGATCAGCTGACGGAAATGATCTCTACTACCAGAAGCTATAGTATGTATCCTTTGTTTATTGCAGTAGATGAAGAAGGAGGCAGTATAAGCCGTGTGGCTGAGAGTGGTCTTGTAAACAATGTGGGGAATATGAAAGCGATTGGAGAGACAGGTGATACCGCAAAAGCGAAGGAAGCAGGGAGCACCATAGCCTCTTATCTTTCTGAATATGGATTTGACCTTGACTTTGCACCTGTGGCAGATGTAATACTTGATGGAAATACGGCAATAGGAGAGCGTTCCTTTGGCAGCAACGCAGGAGAAGTAAGCAGCATGGTGGCTGCTTATACAGAGGGACTTGAAGAAAATGGCGTCAGTGCCTGCCTGAAGCATTTTCCGGGTCTGGGCAGTGTGGAAGAAGATACTCATGACGGAATGGTAGTTTCTGAAAAGACACAGGAGGACTTTGAGACTACGGATTTTCTTTCTTTTCAGGCCGGGATCGATGCCGGTGCAGAATTTGTAATGGTAAGCCATTTGTCTGTGCCCGGTATTGTGGGGGACAATACGCCGTCATCTGTTTCCGGCAAAATGATCAATGATGTTTTGCGCAGTGAACTGGGATTTGATGGTGTGGTAATAACGGATGCCATGGATATGGGCGCCATTACGGAATATTATACGGCTGATGAGGCAGCTGTGAAAGCCCTGCAGGCAGGAGCTGATATGATTTTGATGCCGGAAGATTTTGAATTGGCGTATCAAGGGGTACTTGATGCAGTTGAAAACGGAACTTTGTCAGAAGAACGGATCAATGAATCCCTGCGAAGGATTTTCCGGGTAAAATACAAGGATAAAGTATAGGGTAATGATTTGAAGGAGTGCCAGATGAGATTTAGAAGAATCGTCATAGAAATATTGATTTTTGTGATGCTTTTAGGCACTGTAACAGGATGTGACAGCAGTAAAGAGGAACAACAGCGGACAGAGGACAGTCAGGATCAATGGCAGGAAACGGGCAGCCAGGAACAGAGAACGGAAGAAGAACTTCTGTCTGCTTGGGAAGATCCAATTGATTTTCCTTTTTTGGATTCAGAGGCATATACGCTCGCCTTGGCGCCAATGGAGGATGCTCCGGAAGAATATGAATTACGGCTTTATGGGCAAGCAGGAGAAATCCGACAGCAGATTTCCTGCGGCAGACTGGCGGAACCCATACAGTTTACTTATGACGGGTTGTCTCACGGGGCACACCATGATTTGGAAATATTTCCCGCAGAAGCTTCTACGGGACTGCTTTTTATATGGGAAGATGGCTGCTTTGCAGAAGAAGGAATTGAAATACCAAGATATGTGGAGCTTCGGAATGCTGCAATGCTTACAATGACAGAAGATGAAAAGTGTCTGGAAAAGAGGATCTATCTTTTAAATGAAGATAAGGGCCGGGTAGAAGAAGTGCGCAGCTTTGAACTCCGGAAAGATACAGGATTCCTTGAAATATGGGATGGTCTGGAAAAACAGAGTTTGTTTGAGGGAAATGTACGTCTGGATGAAGAAGGGAACTTAGTAAATCAGGAGTATTGCGAGCTGCTTTTATGGAGTGACATTAAAAGGCTGTGGAATGGTCAAGGGGAATCCTCAATAGATACATGGGTAGGAGAAAAAGCACCGGAAGAGACAGAGACTAAGGGAATCGATAGTTTTGAGGGTGTGCAGAATTATGTGTTTGGCAATCCCGGACATACGCAGGAGTACCAGAGCCGACAGGCTCTGCTTAAGGATTTTGGCTTTGAGAACAGTGAGCCCATGTATCAGTATTTTGACAGATATGGCAATCTTCAATTGGAGTTGTATGCAGATGAAAATGTGGAGAATATCTGTGGGCTCTCTTATGAATATGGATTTAACAATGACCTCGAGAAAACAGTGAGTATGACGGGATTTACTCTGTGTATGATACCGGAAGCGAAGTGGCAGCAGCCGGAGATATATCTGACTCAATCTGTGTATGGAACAGATGGGAAAGAATGGGTGGAAGAATACGAAGAAATCATAGAGTATAGGAATGATGGACGGACGGATTTCTTTAAGACTAAAGGAACAGTAGACGGAAGAGCGGATGAAACGGTATTGGATATTAACTATATTTATCGGGAAGATGGAACCATATTTTCTCGGGATTACAGTCATAATGCTATGCTGTTTCCTACAACCCTCTGTTCCCTGAAAAGTTATTATGATGAAAAAGAAAGAGTTGTATTTGAAAGAGGCTATATTACCCACGGACATTGTGAGTATTATTATATCTATGAGGATGAAAGCGATACACCGTCATACGTTTTGTATATTGACTATAATCTGAATTATGCGATTCCTAGTATGGTAAAGTGTTCATAGCCCTGTGGCTGCATGGAAATATATCGCTAACGAGACAATTTGTAACGAGGCAGGAGACAAGATGCTGGAAACGGATTTAGTAACACAGTTTTATACTTCTTATCAGGAAGAAGAAAGACTTGAGGCGAAACACGGTCAGATTGAATTCATGACAACCATGAAATATATTCATGAGTATTTAAATCCCGGCAATAAAATACTTGAAATTGGTGCAGGTACAGGAAGATATTCTTTGGCGTTGGCAAAAGAAGGATACAAAGTGGATGCAGTAGAATTGGTAGAACGCAACATTGAAACTTTTAAATCCAAAATGCAGCCGGGAGAATACATACGTATCATGCAGGGAAATGCAATGGATTTATCCATGTATGATGACGAAACTTTTGATGGTGTTTTGTCTTTAGGACCTATGTATCATTTATTTGAGGAAAAAAGCAAAAAGAAAGCGTTGGAGGAAGCAATACGCGTTACAAAACGAGGCGGAATTATTTTTGTTGCCTATTGCATGAATGAGGCAACGCTTATTCAATATTGCTTTCAGAATGGAACCATATGGGAAGATATGAAAAAAGGATTGCTTTCAGAAGATTTTCATTGGATATCCAATGAAAATGATGCATTTTCCCTGGTGCGCTCTGATGAAATTGAAGCATTGACGCGGGATTACCCGGTTCAAAGACTTAAATTAATAGCAACGGACGGGTCATCAAGATATATGAAAGATACCGTAGATGCTATGAACAATGAACTTTTTGAGTTATATTTCAAATACCATCTTTCCATATGCGAAAGAAAAGATTTGATCGGTGCATCTAATCATACGTTAGATATCCTGCAAAAACTGTAAAACCAGGGAGAAAAATTTCCTGTGAAAAACAGGTCCTTACCAAGGTGCGTATGGAGTATGGGTGGAGGCAGCAATGAAGAAATTACTGGTTACGGGGGCATCAGGCTTTGTGGGTAGCAGAGCTGCGGAACTTTATCGAGAGAAATATGAGGTTTATGCTCCTTCTCATAAGGAGATGGATATTACAGATCCAGAAAGCGTGTATGCCACTTTTAAGCGCGTTCAACCTGATTATGTAGTGCACTGTGCTGCAATCTCTGATATAGGGAGATGTGACAGGGAACCGGAACAGTCGTGGAAGATTAATGTAGATGGAAGCAGGAATATAGCAAAAACTTCCAGGCAGTACGGCGCAAAATGCCTGATATGCAGTTCTGATCAAGTGTATCAGGGGAGCGGCAGGAAAGGCCCTCACAGGGAAGAAGAGCAGATAGAACCAGCCAATCTGTATGGCAGAGAGAAAAAGAGGGCGGAAGAGGAATGTTTGAGAGAAAATCCGGAATGCGTAATGTTGAGGCTGTCCTGGATGTATGATGTGTATAGAGAGAACAAAAAGATGCACGGAGATTTTTTTACAGGACTGCTTTTTGGACTGAAAGGATCAGAAATATTACGGTATCCCATATATGATATCCGCGGCATCACGGATGTGAATGAGGTAGTAAAGAATTTGGAGAAAGCATTTGATTTAAGAGGCGGGATTTATAATTTTGGCTCTTCCAATGACAGGAATACTTATGAAACGGTGCTGACAATGTTTGAAGAGTTAGGGTGGGATACGGGCCGTATCGGAAAGAATGAAGGGGTCTTTGCAGAACAGCCAAGGGATATCAGTATGGCTCAGGTGAAATTGAATGCATGTGGGATTGTGTTTACACCTACGGTGGAGGCGCTGATCCGAAATGGGCGTTATGCATGGGAAGCATATTTCAGGGAATGAACAGTAATGAGTGTAGCCGTTTTCAATTTTGCAGAAAAAGTCGCATTAATTATCGCATAAAATAAAAATAAATAAAAAATCAAAAAAATGTTGACAAGGGAGAAGACCTGTAGTATATTATATCTTGTCCGTCAGGTACGGATGTTTAATGCGCGAGTGGCTCAGTTGGTGGAGCACGACCTTGCCAAGGTCGGGGCCGCGGGTTCGAGTCCCGTCTCGCGCTCTTTTTATTTAACGGAAACATTGATAAATACAGTGTTTCCGTTGTTATGTTCTAAGAGTTTTGATTACACATGAAGTGATATTAGATGCAGACTCGATATTTCCACAAGATCATGTTTTGGGATGGGCTAAAAAGATGTTATTCTGATAAAATTTCTATTGCTTCTTTTATATTCTCAAGAGTTAACCCAACTGTTTGGTCAGGTTTCACATGGTGTTGTTTTATTTGAACATTATGCAAATCAAGATCATCAAGAACTACCCATTTAGTAACATCATTATGTGATTTTAACCATAAAAGGATTTCATCAGCTTTTACCAGACTGAATTTTTTAGTTCTTCTAATTTCTTCTGTGGTTAGGTCAGGCGTTAATCCGTCTATGTGCAAACCTTCTTTTTCTAATAATTCAGTCAATTTTTTTGATTCTGGGCGAAGAGGTTTTAATTTAGAATCAAACCAGGTACGCCATCCGGAGTGAAGAATTATCTTTGAATTTGTCTCTTTTACTAAACGTGCTAATAGTTTAATTTTTTCTTCATCAACTAATGTACCATCACTGATTTCTCTCTGGTGGCTGTCATTCCAAAAGTTAGAATTGAGTACACCATCTATATCTAAAAATAAAATTTTTGCCATTGTCATTTACCTTTGGAAAAATAAATTAATCAATCATTTTTCTTATTTAGCTTTAATAGTATATTTTTTCTGTCAATAATATTGAAATTGTAGCATACAACTAACTGATTCACAACGACTTTTATTCCTGCCATGTAACATAAGGGTATTAAAAACAGTGTTTCCACTATTATGTACATTGTAATAGATGAAAAGTTGTGTTAAAATTTTTTTGACATAATTAAGAACTATATATTGTGAAATAAGGATAGGGGTATCAAGCAATGAGTAATTTGATAAATGTTGCATCTTCTGGTGGCGTACGTAATTATGACAGAAAAACTAAAATGAAAGTAACTGAGCAAGAAAAGATAAAAATATGGAAGGAAGCAATTGAATTGGTTTAGCAAAATATGTTAATGTTTTTTGAATGGAGGTTACACCAATGCTTAAACTGGAAATCAAGATAGATGATAAAAAAGTGGAACAAGAAGGCAAATATCCAGTAGCAAGTATCTATAATGCTGTGGATAAGGCTTTTATGAAATATGATTTCAAAAAGGAAATTTTGAAGGATGGAACATTTTGTTATTATGGGAATGGTATGTCAAAAGATTATGGAATTTTTGGAAGAATCATAACCACCTTAAAAGAAAAGGAATGGTTTATGGACTATTTAATTAAATGGCTTTGGTACAACAGCGATGATGGAGAGAATGAAGCGGATTTTTCAGTTGAAGATGTACTCTATCATTATACAAAAAAGGAAAGTATCGCTTAATGGCAAGAAAAGAATCTAAAAAGTATAAGGCTTTGTATTTTGATATTCGAATCAAAGATTTGGAGAAATATTATTCTGCGACAAATCCAAAGGGAGCATATAAAAAGATAAAGTCTTTTATGTCTAAACACAATTTTTCACATGAGCAGTATTCAGGTTATCACTCCAAATATAAGACTACAGATTTGGAAATATTTGATTTAATAAGGGAAATGAGTGAGACTTTTCCATGGTTGCAGTTTTGCATAAATCATTTTGAGGTTACTAATGTAGGAGCAAACCACGATTTAATGGAACTTTTTAGGGAGGAAATAGACGAACCTGAATTCTTTTAATAAAGCGACTGTTATGCAGGTGTGATAACAGTCGCTTTAGCTTACAGCAAAAAACCAAATGAGTGGAAGATTATGAAAACAATGTAAATATTTCACGTTTGTTCTGTGGAAAGGTAAGACGCAATCGAAATTTAAGAGGAGAATAGTGTGAAAGAAAGTAGAGGACATCCATAAATAGGTGCATTTTACTAAGCTGT
>CAZTKJ010000009.1:21625-71289 GCA_964614185.1 uncultured Lachnospiraceae bacterium | reverse complement strand
GAGCATCTGCCTTACAAGCAGAGGGTCATAGGTTCGAGCCCTATAGGTCCCACTATCGCTAATTATAGCGAAATGCCGGCGTGGCGGAACTGGCAGACGCACAGGACTTAAAATCCTGCGGGACTAATCTCCCGTACCGGTTCGATTCCGGTCGCCGGCATTATTTACTGAGAGAAATACAGTAGAAACACTGTATTTCTCTTTTTTATGTGTAAAACGTTTGTGCTATTGTTAGGGGAAGAGTATAATTTTATTTATGAATTAGAATTTATGGAGGTATATAAATATGGAGTTTATTGAAAAAAACAGTATTAAGGAATTAGTAAATCCGGGAGTGATATCGAGGCAACTGTTAAATACTGAAAATTCTACAAGTCAAAGGGTCACTATAACAGAAGTACATTTGGAAGTAGGAGCAAGTCAACCGAGACATACCCATGATGCCTCGGAACAAATTTGGTATGCTACCCAGGGTACAGGAAAGCTTTTACTATCAGACGATCAGGAAAAAGAATTTAAAGCCGGTGATGTAGTTCGATTTGCAGATAAAGATGTTCATGGGTTATTAAATGATGGAAATATTGAATTTATATACGTTTCAGTAACAGCGCCACCTATAAATTTTGAGTATGCATATCAAGAGAAGAGATAAATTTCAGTTTTTCCGGTATATGTGCCGGAATATTTCTTTCTAAATAGGGAGAGCTCAAATGAACAGCTTAATTGAAAATATTGATAAACTTCATACAACAGAGATGGGTATAGAACGTATCAAAAGAAACTTGCAAATTGAAACAGATGACGTTGTGCAATGGTGCAGAGTACATATTCTGGACAAAAATGCGTCTATTGAACGAATAGGAAAAAACTGGTATGCAACTATAAATAATTGTATAATAACCATTAATGCACATAGTTATACAATAATTACAGCTCACAAGATTAAGAGATAATTTTTTTCTTAAAAAGAGAAGTTGAATATATTCTTGTTTGCGAAGAGGTAATCATTTATGGAATGGAGAATAAGAAAAGCAGCAAAAGAAGATGAAGTCAAAATAAAAGAATTGTTTATAGAGATGCTTCAAACTATATATTCTAAAAAGAATGTTGATGGATATGAAGACGGATATCTTGATAAGTTCTTTGGCGATTGTGAAGATTGGATATGTGTTGCAGAAGTAAACGATTCAGTTGTCGCATACCTTTCCATAGAAGTACATCATGAACAAGAAGATTTTATTTATTTGGATGATTTATCTGTTTCTAAAAAATATCGCAGCAATGGAATTGGAACGGAGTTGATCAGAACTGCTGAAAAGTTTGCAGAAGAAACAGATATTTCCATAATAGTTTTTCATGTGGAGAAATCAAACAGTTTGGCATTCAAGTTATACCAGCGATTAGGGTATTCCATTATGAATGATGAAGGTACACGATTTAAAATGATAAAAAAGCTTTCTTAAATTTCAGTTGGTGAGGAAAAGGTGATAACAAAATGTACTTAAGAGAGAAACAAATCAAAATTCTGAAGGTAAAAAATGTGATTTTTGTGATTATTGGAATATTTTGTGTTGCATCGTCAGTTTTTGTACTTACTTCACTAATTTCATATTACCATGATGATTTCAAAATAGTTTTAGAGGCAAGGGCAACTCCGGATTGTGTAAAGAATATTATTATAGGTATGATTCTTTTGGTCATAGCCGGTATATCAAGGCGCCGGATTGGAGATGCGAATTTCTATTCAAGTTATTTCGAGGGGGATTTGTCCGGTTATATTCAATATGGTGATTTGGCGGAAGTCACAGGGAAAAGTGAAGGTACGGTAAAACAGCAATTACATTTTTTCCGTAAGATATACATGAAAGGTTATGAACTGGAAATTGTGGATCATACAGAACAGGTCGTTCTCAATAGTAAAAAATGTATCTGTGAGTGCAAAAATTGCGGTGCTCCCATTGAAAAACGAATCTATTTTACAGGTGTTTGTCCTTATTGCGGAAGTTCGGACTTGTTTGCAAAGGTTCTGACGAACAACAGATTTTATAGTATCGGGAACAGGATGTCGGAAGGCATAAAAAATCCGGAATTCTATTCTATAAAAAATATTACAATGAAAAAGAAGCAGTTTCTGCTTTATCTGTTCCTGGGACTGTTTGCAGTTGCCATTGGAACTATTATCTGCCTGGGGAATATTGCCGACTACAATAATCAGGAGTATTTGAAAGAAGTGTTATTGTCAGGGAAGAGCCATTATTCATCCTTTGCATTGATTAAAGCAGAAATCATGGATAATATTATTTGGGGCGCCGTCCTTGCTTTAGCGTTTATACCTGTGGTTATCAATCGATACAAAAAGATAAAATACGTCTCTGTGGCGGATGATTGTTCACAGTATTTTTCCAAATGTAAAACGCCCTTTGTGAATGCAAAGGACCTCCCCATTGCCCCAAATAACTCAAATAATAAAAGTGGACTGAAGCTGGTCAGAGGTGCGCTCCGGCAGCGTTATCTTTTGAATTGTACGTTTGAAAAGCATGACGGTGTGCTGAAGGTGGCGCTTGCGAAGAAAATCGTCAAAGATCAATGCCCATCCTGCGGAGGAGCTATTGTGGGAGCGGTTGATGAACATTATCAATGCAGATACTGCGGCAATGTCATCATGGGCGTTATTCATAAAAAATAATAAATAAAATCCATTTTTCTATATTCTGAAAGCCTGAAATTGGATTCGCGTAAAAAACATTTCCTGTTACGAAGGAAGTGTTTTTTTGTTGCCAATTCAATTATTCAAAAATGTTGACTGCACGTTACGTGCAATTTTAGGCTAAGAGGTAGGAAGATGGAAAATAATGGAATATATGACATTGCGCCAAGTGTGTGATAGAGCGGGAGTGTCCAGGCGGGCTGTGCAAGGCTATGAAAATGCAGGATTAGTCATTGCATCAGGGAAAAACGAGCGCGGCCATTTACTCTATGATATGCACTCACTGGAAAGGATTAAACAAATTAAATTATATCAGCAGTTTGGCTTTACGATCAGGGAGATTAAAGATATTATTGATGCTCCAGGTTCAGTGCTTAAAGTTGTGCTCGAAGACCGGGTCATATGGTTGCAGGAGGAGATAAAACAACTTGAGATATTGATTGATAAGGCAGACGAACTGATACAAAAATATTCTTAAATATGAGTTGCGCAACAAATTCACTTCCTATCATGGCAGTTCCACTGTAGCAAAAAATACAATCCAGGAGGAAAATACAATGGCAAAAGTGAAAAAACCTTTTTACAAAAGGTGGTGGTTTATTCTTATGGTAATTATAGTACTTATTGGCGTGACTAATTTAGTAAAAAGTGAAATCAGAAATGCATCGGATAAAAAAACTGTGTATACATGGCCTGACAGCACGCTGGTAAGTATGCTCTCTCAGCCTGATTCAAAAAATGGCAGAGTAATAATGGAAAATGAAAATTATTTTAGTATCGATGTCTATAAAGTATCAAAGGAATATTTTGAGGAATATATCAAGGAATGTAAAAATAGTGGTTTTACAGAAGATTATGTGAAATATGATAACAGTTATTCTGCGAAGAATAAAAATGGATATTCTTTAAATCTTAATTATAATGAAAAGGAGAAGACTCTAAGAATATCACTTTCATCAGGCATTTCCGATGAAAGTTCTTCAGTAAAAACAAAAAATGATAGTAATTCTTCAGTGAGACAAATAGAAAATGAGGATACAGGAAAGGAGGAAGCAACAACTGAACCTGAAAAGTCTTCTAAAATAGCAGATTCTGAAAGCAATACGGAACCTGAAACCGAAACTAAACTCCAAGCTGATTCTGAACTGAATTCATCATCAACCGAAACATCAGAAGGTATTCGTTCGGAATTTAAAGAAATCCTTGACAGTTATGAAGTTTTTATGAATGAATATTGTGAATTTATGAAAAAATATGCAGAGTCTGATGATGTCCTTTCCATGGCTGCAGATTATGCCCAGATAATGCAAAAGGAGATAGAATGGATTGATAAGATGGAGGATTTGGAAAAGATGGAAATGAATGACGCAGAAGCTCGATATTATGCAGAAGTTAATCTCAGAGTATCACAGAAACTTCTTGAAGTGACATCATAAATAAAAGTAAATTATCCAAAACTCCTTGACATCTAAAATACAAAGGAGTACAGTATATAAAATCATTCAGGAGGTAAGGCAATGTTGAATCGTATCGACTGTTTTCATAATGTAGTCGTTATGCAGCCCGCAGTCCCTGCTTATTATTGGCAGAACAACGGGCTTACATTGTTATACTCTTATTCAAGTAATTAAAATGTTATTCTAACCTGATTAAGTTATACGCAGTGCAAGCTATGAGGGAACCTTAGCCTGCACTGTTTTTTTATATTTTTTTATAGGAGGTTTCAATATGAAAACGAAAGATTATTTAACAAACTTTTATGAGGGTTACGATGAAGAAGGTCGTCTGAACTCCAAACACGGAATGGTAGAGTATATCACTACTATGAAATATGTCGAAAAGTATCTCAAACCAAATATGCGAGTCTTGGAAATCGGTGCGGCAACGGGTCGATATAGTCATGCTTTGGCGCAAAAAGGATATCGAGTGGATGCGGTTGAATTAGTTGAGCATAATATTGAAATCTTCAAGAAAAACACTATTGAAGGTGAACCCGTTACAATCATACAAGGCAATGCTATGGACTTGTCTGACTTTGAGAGCGATACTTATGATATTACTCTATTGCTTGGACCGATGTACCACTTATTTACAACCAAAGATAAGCTAAAAGCCTTATCAGAAGCAATACGAGTGACAAAGAAAGGCGGCATTGTTTTTGCAGCATATTGTATGGGCGATGCCAGTGTTTTATCATACGGCTTTGTTCGTGGGGAAATCTATAACATAATTGAAAAATGTATGCTCAATACAGAAACATTCGACACCTTTTCAAATCCGTGGGACATATTCGAACTGCATCGAAAAGAAGATATTGATAAACTCCGTTCAGAGTTCAATGTTACTCAGCTCCACTTCATTGCTACTGATGGCTACACAAATCATATGAGAGAAACTGTAGATAACATGGATGATCAAATGTATGAACTGTATCTGAAGTATCATCTTGCTATTTGCGAAAGACAGGATATGATTGGTTACTCTCATCACACACTTGATATATTCAGAAAGGAATAAAGAAAATGAACATAAATATGCGGTCTATGCCTTGAAGGAACATAGCGTGAATACTTCAAAACCTCAACTAGAGAGTCTCTTGACATATCCGATTATGGTATTATTAAGAGGGAATGGGAAAAACGAAAGGCCCGATAGTTCCGAAAAGGGAGTATACTTGAAATTAACCCTCATTTCGAGAAAGTGCTCCCTTTAGCTACTCAACAAACTGGTAGTTATCAGCATCTCATAAACCCACAACAGCCAAGTTCGGAAAATTCGCTAAAACCCAATGATTTATAAAAAGCAATTGTCTGTGGAGTATTGTCTGTTGCCAACTCAATTTGCCGAACATTTTTATAACGATCAAGAATTGCCTGCACCAGAGCCGTTCCAACTCCTTTTCTTTGCTGATGAGGAAAAACAAGAATGTCTTGAACAAACACAATCGTAAAGCCATCACCAACCACTCGGATAATTCCTGTTAATTCATTATTTTCAAAAGCAGCTAACACTAATAAGGAATTTTCAAAACCTCTACGAAGTACAGACAAATCATCGGTATAAGCTATCCAACCCACTTCTGTATACAGACGAACTATCTCTTTTTCATTGTATTCTATATATTCTTTTATTTCCATAGGGTTCTCCTCCTACTTCCGATTCGTTAATGCAATTATAAAGTATTTTTCACAGGTACACAATTTGAAAAAGAGGGAAAATTAATAGTTTCTTCTGCATTTCAATAAAAGTAAAAATAGTGTATAATCATATCAGAACTTAGAGACGGCTTTTCAAATTGGATAGTAAAGCCGGATATGGTCTGGCAGACTGCCATATCATATACTCGGGAGGAGAAGGCTATGAAAATCAAGACGGCCCGGATGAATTACGAAGACGTATTATCACTGCCTGCAGAAGAGCATAAAAAACCGGGAAAGCAGGGTATGCTTTTCAGATTTTTGCTTAAGCTATTGTCATCAGCTGATTTGTGGGCAACTAATTTTAAATATAGAAAACTGGGAATGGAGAAGCTTGCAGATGATGAGCCTTGTATCGTGCTCATGAATCATTCCAGTTTTATTGATTTAAAGATTGCAGCTACCCTTTTGTATCCCAGAGCTTTTCATACTGTCTGTACCCTGGATGGATTTGTAGGGAAGAATTGGCTGATGCGGATTATCGGCTGCATTCCTGCCAAAAAATTTATCAATGACGTTACACTGGTACGGGATATGGTTTATACCGTCAAGGAACTGAAGGAATCCATATTGATGTTTCCGGAGGCAAGTTACAGCTTTGACGGTACGCAGACACCTCTTCCGGACAGTATAGGAAAGTGCTTAAAACTGTTGAAAGTTCCGGTGGTTCTGATTCGTACCTATGGGGCTTTTGCAAGAGATCCTCTTTATAACAACCTGCAGCGGCGCAAAGTAAATGTATCTGCAGATATGGAATATTTGTTATCGCCGGAAGAAGTTTCAGAAAAGTCAGCAGAAGAATTAAATAAGATCCTGGAAGAAAAATTTTCTTATGACCATTTTAAGTGGCAGCAAGAGAATCAAATAAAGATTAGAGAGCCCTTCCGGGCTGACGGACTGAACAGAGTACTGTATAAATGTCCTTCCTGTCACACAGAAGGGAAAATGAAGGGAGAAGGGATACGATTATCCTGTGAACACTGCGGAAAAGAATATGAGCTGACAGAGGAGGGATATCTGGAAGCCTGCAATGGGAAAACGGAATTTCCCCATATTCCCGACTGGTATAGGTGGGAAAGAGAATGTGTAAAGAAGGAGCTTAAGGAAGACACTTATAGGATAGATATACCGGTTACGATCTGCATGATGGTCAATGCAAAATGTGTATATGAGGTGGGAGAGGGCAGACTGGTTCACTCCAAAGAAGGATTTCATTTGACGGGCTGTGAAGGGAAACTTGATTATAAGCAGGAACCATTATCTTCTTACAGCCTCTATTCTGACTTTTGCTGGTATGAGATAGGTGATATGATCAGTATTGGAAACGATAAGGTTCAGTATTATTGTTTCCCAAAGGAATGCAATGACATTGTAGCCAAAGCAAGACTGGCTGCAGAGGAACTTTATAAGATGACAAAAGAAAATTCTAAAAGAACAGATGGGAAAAGGAGTATAGCTGTAAAATGAAATTTGATTGGAAAAAGGATGGAAGAAGAATTATTGTTACATGTATTGCTGCCGTTATGATGGCTGTAAATATTAAATCCTTTGTACGGACCGGCGGATTGTATCCGGGCGGAGCTACGGGACTGACTATTTTGATACAGCATAGTGCAGAGGTTTTTCTTCATATATCACTTCCTTATACCGTTATAAATCTGTTACTAAATGCCTTTCCTATTTATATCGGATTCCGGTTTATAGGGAAGAAATTCACCTTATATTCCTGTCTGATGATTGTGCTTACCAGTATTCTGACAGATGTGATTCCCGGGTATGTGATTACCTATGATACGTTACTGATCAGTGTCTTTGGAGGTATGATCAGCGGACTGGCTGTGAGCCTTTGCCTTATGGTGGATGCTACCAGCGGAGGAACGGATTTTATTGCCATTTACCTCTCTGAAAAAAAAGGAATGGATTCCTTTAATATTGTGTTGGGAATCAATGCTGTCATTTTGGCTTTGGCAGGCGTTTTGTTTGGATGGGATAAAGCGTTGTATTCCATTATTTTTCAGTATGTATCTACCCAGGTACTTCATGTTATGTATAAGAAGTATCAGCAGGAAACACTGTTTGTTGTAACAAATAAGCCTAAAGAAGTATGTGATGTCATTTATAAGGTAAGTAATCACGGAGCAACCATTTTGGAAGGAAGAGGCTCCTTTGAACACTGTGAGCGGGATGTGGTTTATTCCGTGGTTTCAGGAGCGGAAAGCAAAAAGGTCATTCGTGCAATAAAGAATACAGATGATAAAGCATTTATCAATGCAGTAAAGACGAGACAGCTTTCAGGGCGTTTTTATCAGAAACCGGCAGATTAAGAAGTAAGAGGAGAAGAAAAATGAAGGATCCTATTGATGAAGTAATTCAAATGCTTGATGGTTTGTCAGAGAGCGGAGTAAGCCGTATGAAAATAGAAGCTTCAGAAGAAGTGATGGAAGGTGATGCCAGAAGGACTTATCATCACGGCAGATGTGATGTGGGAAGTCCTTATGCCACAGGAAAGTTATATGACCTTGAAGACCCGGGATGTGAATAAAAATATGCAACCTTTGAAATGGGTGAGGGGTATCATACATAGAAAGAATTTATCGGACATGGCAGAAATTAAAGGAGGAACGTACATGAAACAGACAACGGAAAGGAAAATAAAAATCCTTTTAATGGTTTGTATGATACTGATTATGGCAGTTTTTACAGGCTGTAATCAAAAAACAGAGTATGAGGGCGGACATATTGCAATCTCTTATGGCAGCAATTGGGAGCTGAGTTATCAGGAGGCAGAGCCCTATCCTGTATTCGACTTATATGCAGAGGAAGCAGAAATCATTATAATGATTGTTGAATATGATGGCAGTATCCTGGACAGATTTCATAATGATATAGTGTCTTTGATGAGCATGGAGGGAGAAATAGAGGAAAAAGGCATAACAGATCAATGGGATAAACAGCGTATTGCCTATTACGAAGATGCGTTATCCGGACAGGAGGATTCCTATGATATGTTGGTTTACGGTAAGAAGCAGGAAGATAAGCTGATTATCTGCTACGGAGAATTTACAGGGAAGGAGCCTTCCAAATTAAAGAAGGAAGCATTAAACATCCTGTCCTTGCTGACATTTTCCGATCAGGAGGAAATAGGAGAGTTAGAGCAAAAGGAAGAGCAAGAAAGCATTCTGATTATTTACGAAATGCTGAACACTTTACTGAAATATAAAGCCAGCGGCGATGATGATGTGAATACGGCAGAAGAAAATGAAACGGACAAGTCAGATGAGACACAGCCGGCAGAAGAAATAGAAGCTTTTTCCGAAGAAGAGATCAAAAACCTTACATATATTGAAAAGATTTCTATAGAAGATTACTATGGGGATAAGGCCACATATGATATATATGGATTTAAAGGCAGTGATAATGAGGACGGTTATGTCTCTTATTTTGGCCCGGGATTCTATTATTCAGCAATGGTTTACCCGATGGGTTCCGATGCATTTCTTTATCTTTCTTTTGATGAATTTATAAATTTTACAATGGAAGACTGGGAACAGGAAGGTTCCGGTTACAGTGATATAAAAAAAGGAGAAATCCAGTCAAAAGGCGATGACCGTTATGTGGTTGCCACAGCAATGAAAGAAGACTTTTACGGTACCCCTTACGAATTTAAAGAAGTATTTTATCTGCAAAAGGCGGCTGCAGGAGTAGGCGTGATCTGGCAGCTGGAAGTAAGTGAGAACGGCGTGGAAGAAGAAACTTATTTGATGATAGATGAACTGGCGGGCTGTTATGGTATTTCACTTGACCAGATAAAGGCAAGCGGAGATTTTGAAGAAAATAACCAGAAGCGACTTATGGAGGAACAGGACAAGTATGAGCCTGAAGAAGGAGAACCGGCATTAGAGAAAGTAGACGGCTATCATTATATGGGAATGACCACGATCTCTGCAGAAGCAAGCGGAAAAGAGGCACAGTGCCAGGTAATGGTTCCCATGGGCCGTTCCAGTTCTGTCCGGGAAAATCATGCAGGAGCGAATATGCATGGTGTAAGGGTACGGGCCTATATAGATATACTGTTGCAGCAGAATCTTATGGCCAGTATGAAACTTAATTCAGATATACGGTACAAAAGCTATGTTGAGGATGAGGAAAGAACACGCAACGTCTGGAAGAGCGAGATGATCCCCATGGATGCTTTTGAAGAAGCTTATTACGTTGTGATCACCTATGAAGAAAAGGATCATTTAACAGAAGAATTTGTTCCTAAGACAGATGTGATGTGTAATATCAGAATTAATGATGACTTTGCCTTGATCTATGAGATTACCTTTACTGACAGCGAATATGATGATTCAACGAATACTGTTATAAAAGAATTGGAGACTGCTTATGAAATTGATTTGTCGGAGTACTATTATGAAAACCATCAATAAAGATATACGAAAATTCTGTCTGCTGCTGATGGTTTCCGTTATTTGTCTTGTATCAGCCTGTGGAAAGCCTGAAGCTGAAGTAAAAGAAGAGGAAATCGTGGCTGAAAATGAAGCAGAGCAGACAGCAGAAGAAGAGCAGGAAAGTATAGAAGAAACATCTGAAGAACCGGAAGAACCTATAGAAGAAGAGTTGCAGTCCGAGGAAGAAGAACAGAGTTCTCAGGAATCGGAAGCACCGGTCACCATGGCACAGCTTATGGGTGGAACGGGGGATGGAAAAAAGGCGGCAGAAGCAGAGGAATTGTCTGATACTATTTTGTGGTTCAACGCTACTTATGCGCCCCTTACTTACAGCAACGGATGGAACTGGAGGCTTATAAGCGGACTGGAGATGACAGAAGACAATCAGGACATACAGAAGTATCTGCTGGGCAGCAGCTGGAGTATCTATAACAGAGAGCAGGCACTGGAAACCATAGACCGGCTGAAAGAAAAGGGACACAGAGAAAGCTGCCGTAAATGTATGGAAGAACTGGAAGAACTGGGAATGCTGGATTTAGGTGAAGTGGAATTTGCTAAAGAATTTGAAACATTTTTGGAAAGCCACACAGATGGGAATCCCCTTCGGTATATTATAGCGTATTATATACATCAGGGAGGAATGGATGCAGATTATATTGCAGCATGGGATTTGTGCAGGGTAAACCAGCTGTATGCGGATTGCTATTTCTGCGGTTACCTGACTTATGAGGAAGCCATGGACGGTTCCTTGGAAAATTCACTGATTTTGCAGCATATGTATTCTTCTTGGGAGGAAATGGTAAGTTCCTATATGCTGGGATATCAATTCTGGCAGGGCGACCTGATGATAACAGATGATTCTCCCACCATGGAGCGCTACCGTTATTATGAGATGCTTCTTGAAAAAAAGGATGGCCCTTATACTCTTGATTGGGATATGAAACTGGAAAAAGACTGGTAAAAGTTATGTGCTGGCACAGCGGAAAGGCGGTATGTGATGAAAGGAATCCTTTATGCATTTATGATTATAACGGCAGGCGCCTTAGCTCTTGAGAACCCCCAGATAAAAGTGGACGGGCACACAGAGAGCGGGATAAGGACAGATTCTGTCTACGGAAAGGAAACTGTGGAAAATTATGAATTTTCCATGCCGGAAATTGTCATTGCAGATAAGAATGCAGAAAAAAATGTTAAGGATTTTGCCCAAAGAGAGCAGGCCGCCTTTACCCAGTACAGCCAGGCCCTTTACTGGCTCGCAGATGAATCTTACAGAGATTTTCTGGTAGAAAAAAAGAGTAAAGATACTATTAAGTGGGATCCCTTTGAATATCGGGCACAATACCAGATAGAGAGGATGGATGATACCTATATCAGTATCAGGAAATATACAGATGTTTATATGGGAGGACCCCATAGCGATATTCGCCTTACCGGAATTGTGTTAGACGGCAGAACCGGTGAAGAGATGAATCTTGAGGACTTCTTAGGCGAGCAGGACAGAAGCCTGCTTGCCCAGTATCTTATTGAGCAGTTGTCAGCAGAAGAAAATGTGGAAAAGGCTAAAGGTGGGAACGGATACTTATTCAGCGACTACAGAGAAACTGTAGAAAGTATCGTAAATAATGATCCTAATTTTTTCATAAGAGAAGATAAGATAATCTTTGTCTTTAATACATATGAAATTGCTCCTTATGTATGCGGGGATCTATGGGTGGAAATACCCTTTAGTGTATTATCTGATTTAGAAGATGCCGTTAAAGACAAAGAAGCAGCTTCTAAGCGGAAGGAAGCATTTCTTTATCCTATAGACGCTAATAATTATCTGGCGCTGGTTGCTGCCGGTGAAACAAAACAGGTAGATCTGAATGGGGATGGAGTGACAGAAGAAGTTCTTTTTCCTGAAAAAGGAGTAAAAGACTGCAATATTACAATTATGATCAATGGAAAGAAAAATCAGTTCTTCATTGATGAAAATATTATAGAAGGATATATCGGACTTGTAGATATCGATGCAGATGACGGTAAATATGAGCTGGCAGTATATGCCATGGGACCAAGTTCTGATTATACAACTACATTCTTTGATTTTAATGGAAAAGAACTTCAGGAAATCGGAAGAATAGAAGGACTTGCTAACAGCAGGAAGGCTGATAGCAGATATGATCTGCATGCAGAATATAGATTCGACTGGAATAGCAAGACAAAGGACTTCTTCTTTTACAAAGCAACTCACAAAACTCTGCTTATGGGGAACGGAGTCATCAGGAGTGAAAAGAGAGTAGGAACAGCTGATACCACATGGGTAGAAGGAGAATGGAAACTGGATAAAGAGAGCGGTCAGATCGTAGAAGTGGAAAAAGATTATTATGAACTTTACAATCCATGGTGTAACAGCAGAGAAGACAATCCTTACACTTTAAGGAAGGATATTTACCTGTATGAGGTAGGAAGAGTTAAAATTCCAAAAGAAAACAGCAGAATCCTTCGGTTTATTAAAACCGACGGAAAAGAAACCATGGTTTATGCAGAAGTTTTAACATCAGGCGAAATAAAAAGAGGGTGGATACATAAAGAAGATATTGCCAATATTGAAAACCTGTGGCTGGTAGATTAAAACAAAGGAGCAGAGAGTGGAAAAAGAAGCAATAATAAAAAAAATAAAAAATAAAGTAGTTTTGTTCATTCAAAAAATATATGAAGTTTTTGCTGATTTCAAAGTCAGCATGATCATTCTTTTCATATGGACAGTGGTAGGAGTATGCGGTATCTCATATTATCTTAAGTATGATCTGGAAGAGGAAACAGCATGTTTTGCATTACTTTTCTTCTTTTCCCTGTTGTTTGAAACCTGTCTGAAAGGGAAGAAGAAACTGCTTTTATTGCTCTATCCCCTGTCAGTTGTACTCAGCGTTGGGCTGATCTATTTGTCATCCAATGAAGACTTGGGGCTTTACTGGGTAAAAAGAGGCCAGGGGCTGGCTTTGGGCTGCTTACTGGTGTCAATCATTTTTACGGTATATTATTCATATAGAAAATTGGAAGTGTCATTTCCTGAATATGTAAGAAGCGTCTTTTATCATCTTTTCCAGATGTCGGTGATTTATGTTATTGTGTGGATCGGGATCGTGTTCATATGGCTGGTAGTAGATGTATTATTTTCCATAGATCTGGGATATATAGATGAAATAGCTCTCGTATTACAGAACTTTTATGTGATTCCATATACCATATATGGGCTGAATCATATGAAAAAGGAAAGCAGTTCCACATTTAATATTATTGTAAAATATCTGATCAATATTTTCAGCGGCTGTGGTTTAGTCATTGGATACGCATATATACTTAAGATTATTTTTTCCGGTGAGATGCCGTCTAATGCAATTTTTGTAACCTTAATGGCACTGTTTGCAGTAAGTGCGCCTACATGGATTCTGAATGAAAGTTATAAGGATGACACCCTGCGCAGCAAAATCATTTCGGTTCTTCCCTACATTTTTGCGCCGCTGATCCTTATGCAGATTTATTCAATTGGAGTGCGCATATGGTCTTATGGGTTGACCATGGAAAGATATGCGGCAGTTATGGTAGTGATTTTTGAGATCGGTACCATATTGGTATGGAAGATCAGCAGAAATCATTGTGAGAGACTGCTTTTGCTGTTAGTCGTCCTTGTGGTCATTTCTGTAACAGCGCCGGTGGTCAATATGTATAGTCTTTCTTTAAGAAGCCAAAAATATTTTTTAGATAAGTATTTAGAGAAGCTGCAGAATGGGGAAGAGCTGTCGGAGCTGGAATATAACCGCTATAAGGGTTCTTACCGATATCAGGAAACATGGCTCAGTTCGGAGGAATTTGAAAGATATGGATACGGACAGGAATTTATAGAGGAAGAGGCGGCCTATGAAAAAAAATGGCATTACATTCACGGATGCCAAATGGCAGGAGAAATGGATGTTGAAGGCTTTACGAAAATGAATATGTTGAATCAGAGTGAAGAATATGATTCAAGAGCAGAAGGAGCAATTGATTTTTCAAAATTTAAATTTTATAAAAGAGAAAGTGGAGAAGAAGTAACCATCGATCTTAGCGGATTTTATGAAAAATGTCTGGAGTTTAAAGAGCAGAATCCTAAAAGCGACAAAAAGGATACAAGCGCCTATATGAAGCAGTATAACAGGATCGTACTTGAGGATGGACGGGTATTTTATGTGAATCATTTTGAAATCCGATATGCCACCGTTACAAAGGATGACAAAACGGCAGTTGTAGAAACATACGATATAAATATCAGCGGTATGCTGCTGGAAAGATAAGTAAATGAGAAAAAAGAATAAAATATATTTTATTTTAATGGGAATGATAGTTATAGCAGCTATAGCAGCAGTTTTTTTATTACTGCGCTGGCGCGGAAGTAAGGTGCTGCATCCTTCAGAGGATATAAAATCTGACACCGAGGTAGTTTTTTACAGACAGGATGATTCCAAATGGGCCAAGGATACTTTAGGAGATTCCTCCTATACATTAAAAAGCTCAGGATGCCTTGTAAGCTGTATTGCATCAGCCGTATCCATGATGGACGGTAACATAGAAACACCGGAAAGCCTTAATGAAGATTTTTCCCGGCAGAATGTATATGATGGAGAAGGAAATCTGTTGTGGGGACGCCTTAACGATACGGGAACTTTTAAGGCACAAGTATATCAGGAGGTATCATCACAGATACTGGAAGATGATCTGAAAGAGGGAAGGTATCCCATTGCCAGAGTAAGAATGCACGGAATCGGTAATTTCCATTATGTATTGATCGTAAAGGCGGAAGATGGAATGTTTTATTGTATGGATCCTTTAGCAGATGGATTGCAGCCGTTATCTGTCTATGGAAACCGGATATATGCCATAAGGTGTGTATATACCGATTCCTATTCCTTATAAATGAATTGAAATTTTTAACAGTTTAAATAAAAGTACATTTTCACATACTGATAACGGAGGTGTGTGAAAATGGATTATGAATATTCAAACTTGCCTTTAGGGCTGGCCATGAACAGCCTTTTTGACGAATGTTCCGAAGCGGGAGGCAGAACGCTGACTGAAGCGGAAAAAGAAGAAATGATTTTCCGATACAAGGATGCTGAAAATGAGAATCAAAAAGAACAGATCAGAAATGCTGTTCCACCGGAAGAAAATGTAAGAGACTTGTTTGGAGGTCCCAGTATCGGATAAAGTTCTTTCCATGTTTATGTGAATCAAGTATAATGGAGTACGGACAGAAATGTCCGTACTTTTTTTGAAAAGAGAGATGATTATGCACGGAAAAGAGGCCAAAGGCATTTTGTCGGCAAATAATGGAATGAACATCTACAGAGGCTGTACCCATGGCTGCATTTACTGTGATTCCAGAAGCAGCTGTTACAGAATGGATTTTCCTTTTGAAGATGTTGAGATAAAGACAAATGCGGTGGAACTTTTAGAAAATGCCTTACGCAGTAAGCGAAAAAGGTGTATGATAGCAACAGGAGGTATGACAGATCCTTATATGCACTGTGAAGAAAAGTTACAAAATATGAGAAGATGTCTGGAACTGATTGAAAGATATGGTTTTGGCATAGCGGTTCAGACTAAATCGGATCGTATTTTGAGGGATTTGGATCTGCTTAAAAGAATCAATGAAAAAACAAAAGCGGTAGTTCAGATCACGCTTACTACATATGATGAGGGATTATGCAGGATCATAGAGCCAAATGTCTGTACTACGGCAAGGCGGGTGGAAGTGCTGAATCAAATGAGAGACAATGGCATTCCCACAGTGGTCTGGCTGGATCCCATTCTGCCTTTTATCAATGATACGGAAGAAAATCTAAGAGGAATTCTTGCTTATTGTATAGAAGCAAAAGTCCATGGTATTATTTGTTTTGGAATGGGATTGACTCTCAGAGAGGGTAACAGAGAGTATTTTTATCAAAAACTGGATGAGCATTTCCCGGGTCTGAAAGAAGTATATAAGAAAAAGTATGGATTATCTTATGAAATTTCTTCAGATCATAACAAACAGTTAATGGAGATATTTTATTCAACATGCGCGTCTCATGGGATAGAAGCAGATGTGAACAGAAACTTTGCATATCTCCATGAGTTTGAAGACAAAGAAGCAGGAGAGCAGATGCAGCTGCTCTTATAAGAACGGCCAGAAAATGAGAAGAAAAGAAAATTTCAGTAAAAAGAAAAGAATAAAGATATTAGCAGCATTATTGGCAGTACTATGGATAGCAGGCTGTGCAGCCCATGAGAATATACCGGAGAGGGAAGATATGGGAAGTAAAACGCCGGAAATATCTGCCTGGGTTCAGGAAGAGATACAACTGACGGAAGAAAAAGAGGAATCGCCCATTCAGCCTCAGGCAGATGATTTGGAATCGTCTGCAAAGGTGCCGGAGACGGCGGATGGAATGCCGGAACCTGAGGTTTTGGGAGACCCCAGAAGCAGCTTTGGACTTGGAAGCGCTCCTTTTTTAAATGGAAAAAACGTTTTGGTAAGCTTATTTGTCACCACACCGGAGAGTGGATGGACAGAAGAAGAAAAAGTAAAGATGCTTGGGAAAATGAAAATAGCTGCAGACTACATTGAAAGTCAGGCTTTAGCATATGGCGTTGATACGGAGCTGATTTACGATTGGAGAGATGAAAGCAGTCTTTTAGTGGAGGCAGAGACAGATTTCCTTATTAATGAAGACACTGACTATATGGACCGGCTGGATGAAGAAATTGTCAGGTGGCTTGATGAAAAGATTTCTTATGAAAGTTTATTAAAGCAGTATGAGGCTTTGGGAATTGCCACTTGCATTTTCGTAAACAATCCGGGGATTTCCTATGCCATTGTTTATGATGGCACAGATAATGAACAGGAAACCATTATTCTTTTTAGCGGTGACTACTATAGGAAAGGCAAGGAAGAAACACCGGCAGTTTATGCCCATGAGATTCTGCATGTTTTTGGAGCTCATGACCTGTATGAAGATGCAGAATTTACGAAAGATGCAACAGACTATATTGCAGATATTTATTCGAATGAGCTTATGTATACTGTATCAGGAAGCGGACAAAAGAGCATTGACAAGATTCTGTCACCGGTTACGGCTTATCATCTCGGCTGGATCGACTATACAGAGGAAATTGATTTGTTCCCTCAATTAGATAGAAATTAAACAAAGCAGAAAGGAAATCAGAGTATGAAAATTCCATCCATATTTGAAACAAAAAAAAGAGAAAATAAACCGGTACTTTCTTTTGAGATTTTTCCTCCCAAGAAAGAGGCGGCCCTTAAAAATATTGACGAAACGCTGGAGCTGCTTTGTGACCTGCATCCGGACTTTATCAGTGTCACCTTTGGAGCAGGAGGCAGCACGGGAGACAATAAGACGGTAGAAATAGCAAAAAAAATCAAAAATAACTATGGAATAGAGCCCCTTGTCCATCTTACCTGTCTTCATTACGATAAAAAAGAAATCAATGAAATCCTAAAACAGCTTGATGATGCAGGCATTGAAAACATACTTGCTCTTCGGGGTGACGTAAATCCTAATTTTCCCATGAAGCATGATTTTAAGTATGCCAGTGAGCTTGTGGAATTTGTAAAGACAAAAGGGGATTACAGTATCAGTGGCGGCTGCTATCCGGAAACCCATCTGGAAGCGCCGGATGCAGTTACAGATATCCGTAATCTGAAGAAAAAAGTAGATGCGGGAGCGGATCACTTGATCTCACAGTTGTTTTTTGACAATGAAATGTTTTACCGTTTTTATGAAAAAACACGAATAGCAGGAATTGATGTACCTGTTGATGCAGGTGTTATGCCTGTTACTAACAGAGCCCAGGTAGAGCGTATGGTAAATACCTGTGGCGCCTCCCTGCCGCCCAAATTTGAGCGGGTTCTTCATAAGTATGAAAATAATAAGGAAGCGCTATTGGATGCAGGCATGGTTTACACACTCAATCAGATTGTGGATTTAATTGCCCATGATGTGGAAGGGATTCATATTTATACAATGAATAATCCTACAGTGGCCAGAAGAATCTGTGATGGAATCAAAAATTTGATTTAACGATTTGGGGAAGGAGCAAAGGTATAAATATGCGTAAAAAAGCTCTTGTTACCGGCGCCTCAAGAGGAATCGGAGCAGCCATTGCCAAGGTGCTTGCCAAAGAAGGTTATGATTTGATCCTGGTGTGCAGAAAATCCAAGGAAGCAATGGACAGATTAAAAGAAAAACTGCAGGAGCAATACCACATTTGCTGTATGACAGCATTGTGTGATGTGTCGGATCCGGAACAGGTAGAGCGTTTATTTACCCGGATTGGAGAAGTGGATGTTCTTATTAATAATGCAGCAGTTTCTTATATAGGACTTCTTACGGATATGTCAGTCAGTGACTGGCAGCAGGTGATAGGTACGAACCTGAATTCGCTGTTTTATACTTGCAAAGGTGTGATTCCGGGTATGATTCATCGAAAATCAGGTAAAATAATCAATATATCTTCTGTTTGGGGAAATGTGGGCGCTTCTATGGAAGTGGCATACAGTGCATCCAAAGGAGGCGTTAACAGTTTTACAAGAGCCCTTGCAAAGGAACTGGCCCCCAGTAATATTCAGGTCAATGCAGTTGCTTTTGGTATGATCGATACAGAGATGAATGACTGTTTTTCCCTTGAGGAAATAGAAGATATTAAAGAAGAAATACCCTCAGACCGGATAGGAACGGTACAGGAAGCGGCAGAAATGGTAGGAAAGATTTTGGAATCCCCCGCTTACTTAACCGGGCAGATCATTACCATGGACGGAGGATGGATTTAAGAAAGGGCAATGTATGTATGACGTAGTGATCATAGGCGCAGGCCCCGCAGGTCTTAGTGCAGCCATCTATGCTAAAAGAGCGGGACTTGATGCGGTTACAATAGAGAAAAATTCCATAAGTGGAGGACAGGTACTGAATACTTATGAAGTGGACAATTATCCCGGATTTTATGGAATAAACGGTTTTGATATGGGGATGAAGTTCCGGGAGCATGCTGATAAACTGGAATGTGGATTTAAAACAGGAACAGTTGTCAGTATTAAGGCCGGTCAAATAGAGAACACAGGAGAAGAAGGATTTCTGATAGAGACAGATGAAGAAGTGCTTTATGCGAAGACCGTGGTGGCAGCTATGGGAGCCGTGCATGCAAAGTTGAATATTCCGGGTGAAGAGGAGCTTTTGGGAAGAGGAGTTTCTTATTGCGCTATCTGCGATGGAGCATTTTTCAGGGGAAAGACTACGGCAGTGATCGGAGGCGGTGATGTGGCAGCAGAGGATGCCGTATTCCTTGCAAGAACATGTAAAAAGGTTTATCTGATCCATAGAAGAGATGAGCTTCGGGCTGCCCGGATATTGCAGGATAAGGTCAAAGCTCTTCCTAATGTGGAAATCCTATGGAATACTGTGGCGGAAACAGTTGAAGGGCAGGATCATGTGGAAGGTCTTTATCTTAAAGATGTGCAAACAGGAGAATCCAAAAAGATTGATGTTGACGGTGTTTTTATTGCAGTAGGAATTATTCCTGACAGCAGTATCCTGAAAGAAATTGCAGATTGTGACGAAAAAGGGTATGTTATTGCCGGTGAAGATTGTGTCTGCAGCACTCCGGGCATTTTTGCAGCAGGAGATGTAAGGACGAAAAAACTGCGACAAATTGTGACGGCGGCAGCAGATGGAGCCAATGCGATTCATTCCGTACAAGAGTATTTGTTGCACTGTGGCGGCGTGGAAAAACAATTAAAAATTACAAAATAATTAAATTTAATAAAAATTTTTAGGAAAAAAGAAGTCGAAAAGCTTCTTTTTTTTGCCTAAAAAACACTATATCTTGTGTCACATTTGACTTACTTGGTCAGATTTTGAGGTTAAAAAGCGTGATTTTATGGGGTGCGCAAGCGGTTGTCCAAATTATGGAAACTGTTGACAGCCAAAAGAGAAAGTGTTATATTGTTTTTAACATTTTTGTAACATTTACTATTATGTATTAATTAGTGGAGGAATTTATGCAGAAGAAAAACGTGAAAATAGCAGTGTGTGTTATGTCAGCAGCACTCTTATTTTCCAGTATGAATATAGAGAGCTTTGCAAAAGAAGCAGGACTTCCCTCAGCGGGTATTGATTTTTTCCTTGCATCTAATGCCACCAGTGTTAAAAGCCTGGCTGATGAAGAAGAAAAAAGCGAGAAGAAAGATGAAAAACAGGAAGCCACAGCAGCACCAACAGCTACAGCAGATTCTTTGGATGATGTTGTAGAATTAGAAATCCAACCCATCAAAGAAGAAAAAGTAATAGAAGAAACAGCAATTGCATCTTTAGATAAGACAATTCCTGAAAAGGAAAGGGAATTGGCAGCAAAGAAGGAAGAAGAAGGATTTAAATCACTGGTCATTGCCAAGGTTAATGATTATGTTAATGTAAGAAGCATTCCCAGTGAGAAGGGTGAAATATTAGGGAAACTTTATGATAAATCCGTTGGAGAGTTTATTTCCGAAGAAGACGGATGGTATAAGATCACATCAGGAAGTGTTACCGGTTATGTAAAAGCAGAGTATTGTGTAACAGGTGATGATGCAGTAGAACTGGCTAAGCAGGTAGGAACCAGAATTGCTACAGTAAATACTACAACACTTTATGTAAGAGAAGAACCTACAACAGAATCGTCTGTCATTGGTATGGTACCTATTGGTGATGAACTGCTTGTGACAGAAGAAATAGATGGTTTTGCCCAGGTTGATATAGAAGAAGGAAAGGGTTATATTTCCTTAGATTACGTTGTACTTTCCACTGAATTTGTAAAGGCAGAATCTAAAGCAGAAGAAGAAGCAAGGCTTGCCCAGGAAGCAGCGGAGAGAAAAGCAGCTCAGGAAGCAGCAGCGAAAAAAGCGAAAGCTAATTCTTCCAATAAGGGAAGCAGCAATGAGAACATAACACCGCCTGTGATTTCAGGAGGCGGCAGCGAACTGGGACAGTCTGTAGCGAACTTTGCTTGTCAGTTTGTTGGTAATCCTTATGTATGGGGTGGTACGTCATTGACCAATGGCGCCGATTGCTCCGGATTCGTAATGAGTGTATATGAGAACTTTGGAGTAAGCCTTCCTCACTCATCAGCAGCAGACCGAAATGTAGGAAGCGCTGTAGGAAGCCTTGACAATGCACAGCCTGGTGATATTATCTGTTACTCCGGTCACGTAGGTATTTATATTGGAGGCGGACAGATTGTCCATGCTTCTACTTCCAAGACAGGTATTATTATTTCCAGCGCAAGCTATCGTTCCATTCTTTCAATCAGAAGAATTTTCTAAAAGATCTGAAAGAGACTGAAAGTAAGAATGAAGAGCTGTACACGAAGTTAATTTCGTGCACAGCTCTTTTTAGGTGCGTCTTGCAGCGTACATTTTCATAGGATTAGGGTATCAAAAGTCCTATATGACAGTTATTTGATGGCAAATTGTACAAAAGAATTTGTGCGCACTCCATTGCGCGAACCATTTCGCCAAACCTCCTAAAACAAAAATCGTGTTCAGTAAAGGCTTCCACGATTTTTGAGTTTTGGCTCCATCGTGCAAAAGTCGTTTACCCAAAATTCTTTTGTACAATCTGCCATGCAACAGTTTCAATTAGGGTTTTGATACCCTAATCTTATAAAACTGTGCAGGAATAAAATAAGAAGTCTGAATTTTTTATTGGATAAAAAAATAGTTGACAAAGTTTGAATTGTGCAAGATTCACAAACTTTAATAAAAATTACTAAAAAAAGGCGGAAATGAAAATAAAGAAAACAAAGTTATCCACATATAAAAGTGCCAAAAAGTGAGGATTTATTACTTATACACGGAATTATGCACATTATCCACAGGAAAAAGATGGAACAGGCGTTTTGTGAAGTTCTAATAAATGGATATTATTTGTCCTAAGCTGTCGCTATGCGAAGATGGATTAAATTGTGTGAAAACTGACGCTGTTTTAAATCAAATTTACTGAATTGTTGCAAAATAATGCATCGGTGTGGTATACTAATTCCATAATAATCCATAGAAAGGATGATGAGTATGAAGTTTATCATTGTAGGTAAAAACATTGAGGTTACACCGGGGCTTCGCAGTGCAGTAGAGGATAAAATTGGTAAACTGGAAAAGTATTTTACATCGGAAACAGAAGTGCATGTTACCTTAAGTGTTGAAAAGGACAGACAGAAGATAGAAGTAACAATTCCTGTTAAAGGAAGTATCATCCGTTCTGAACAGGTAAGTAATGACATGTATGTATCAATTGATCTGGTGGAAGAGATTATTGAAAGGCAGTTGAAAAAATATAAAACAAAACTGATTTCCAAGGAACAGTCTGCGGGATTTTTCAAACAGGACTTTATTGAAAAGGAATATATGGATGAAGAAGAAATCAAAATCATCAGAAGCAAGAGATTTGATATTAAACCCATGTATCCCGAAGATGCCTGCATTCAGATGGAACTGCTGGGGCATAATTTCTTTGTATTCTGCAATGCAGAGACAGGGCTGGTCAATGTAGTATATAAGAGAAAAGGCAATACTTATGGCCTTATTGAACCTGAATTATAAATGTCAGGACGTTAAGAATATAGTTTATAAGTATTATAAAAGATGTATGGCATGCCATGCATCTTTTTGTCCAATAAGGAGGTTTGCAAAGCATGCCGATGTTTGGCTATACTTATAGCAAGGGAAAACGGCAAATACGGACGGGAGAAGAAAAGAATGGCAGTGTTCCATATTGCGGCGTTTACTGCCGTAATTTTATATATTGCATATAAAGAAAAAGAAACTTTAGTAGATGTGATTCCGGTAGGCGTCTGTATGTTGATACTGGGGTTATATGGCCTTGCCTTTGGAAATCTGCTTTATATATCGGATTATCTGGCAGTTACTTTTTGTCTGCTGGCAGTAATATTCTGTATCAGACTATCGAAAGAGAGAAGAACCGAATTGGGCAATTACTGTATGGAAGAATTGAAAAAACCAGCCAGTCTTATTGCCATTGCTTTGCTGATCGTTGTGCCGGTTCTGACAAAAGATAAAGTGGTGACATGGTGGGATGACTATAATTTTTGGGCGGTGGATGTAAAATCTGTTTTTTATTTAAACGGTTTTGCAGAAAAATATAAGAATGTTGCGCCGGAATTTGGCGACTACCCGCCGGGAACACAGATGATCAAGTGGTGGTTTTTGCATATGCATCCTTCGGAATTTAAAGAAGGACTGTTGTTTGCAGGATACTATTTTATGAATCTTGCTTTTTTGCTTCCACTGCTTAAGCATTTGAAAAAGAGAAATCTTCCGCTTATGATTCTGATGGCGGCAGCTTTGTGGCTGTTCCCATCCTGTGTGGAAGTGTTTGGCTATGACGGCAGCTGCGCTGACCTGACCATGGCTGTAATCTATGGTGCTTTTTTAAATGCTGTTATAGACAGAGAAAATCACAGCAGACGGTTTTATTATGGGAGATTGACGCTTTTATTAGCGGTGCTTGTACTATGTAAGAATGTAGGATTTATTTGGATGTCATTTGGCCTTTTATTTATGTATGGTTATCATTTATTTGTTTTGCGGACTTTTTCCAAAGAATGGACCAGCATAAAGGAAAAAAAGGCGGAACAAAGAGGAATTCTGTGGGTAACGCTGCTGCCTTTGGCAGCAGAAGGCTCATGGCTTTTGTTCTGTTTGGTTAACCGGCGTATAGCCAAGCTTACAGGGACTGCTCTCCATATGGCCACAGGGAGTATGCATGTGCCGGAAGTTAAGCGGGAGATGATAGGTGCATATATTACCGCGTTTTTCCGCTATCCGCTTCACAGATGGAGCACCTTTGCCATAGACTTAAGTCCCTTCCTGCTCTATCTGCTGCTTTTATTTTTCTTGTTTCTTCTTTACAAAAGTGGCAAGGCAGGGAAACGAGAGATCATTTATCTGGAAGTTTTTACGGCAGTCAGCGGAATCTGTTTTTATGCAATTAATCTCATCAGCCATCTGACTATATTTGCAGTGGAAACTCAGTATCTGGAACCCTTTGGTATGGTATCTTCCATAGAAAGATACGGCGCGCCTTTTACCATAGGAGGATTGTGCATGGTTGCCCATCTTACAATGGGGAAGGAAGGAACCGGGAAGGCCAAAGAAGAGACTAAGAAAAACATTATTGGGAAGCAGTATGCAGGTATAATACTATGTCTTTCCTTTGTATTTCTTACGGCAGATTACGAAAGCGCTTACCGCGGACTGATAGGGTATAAGAGCAGCATTGAGGAAAAACGGCAGGAACGATGGGATGTTCTGGATGATAAAGCAGATGAATTTTTGGAAGAAGTCAAGACACGTCAGATTGCAAATTCCGGCAGAGTGCTGTATCTTAGAGATATCTCGGATATCAGCTGGGTCAGGAATACTTATATCAGCTTTGAAGCCTCACCGGTGTCTGTTATGTATGGAAATATAGATGCCCAGTCTGTAAGTTCGGAAGATATTATAAAAATGTTGGCAGATGCTCATGCTGCTTATCTCTATGCAGATGAAGTAGTAAATGGAAAGGAATTGTTTGGCGGGCTGTCGGATAGCGGAGCATTTGAATACGGATGTTTATATCAGGTAAAAGTGGGAACAGAAAATACAATCCTGGTAAAAGTGGACTAAGTATAGAAAGAGGAGCATGATTACAAAGATGGAAAAGGAAATCAACACCGGGGTAAACAAGGGAAGAATTGATCCAAGGGAAATACCTGTTATTATTCCTTCCTATGAACCGGATGAAAAACTTCTCTTGCTGCTGAAAGCGTTAAGAGAGAACGAATTTAAGATAATCGTGCTGGTGGACGATGGAAGCGGGGAAAAGTATGGACATTTTTTCCAAAAGGCAGAAGAAGCGTATCGCTGTCATGTTTTAAAACATGAGATAAATATGGGAAAGGGCAGAGCCTTAAAAACAGCATTTGAGTATGTGCTGGAGAAATTTCCCAATGCTCCCGGAAGTATTACTGCGGATTCTGACGGTCAGCATACACCGGAGTGTATCCTGGCCTGTGCAAAGGCTTTGATCGAATATCCGGATTCCCTGATCATGGGATGCAGGAGTTTCGATAAAGAGGGAGTCCCGGCAAGATCTGAATTCGGTAATAAGTGTACCAGAGTAGTGATGAAATATCTGGCAGGGATTTCGGTATCTGACACACAGACAGGACTTAGAGGAATTCCCATGTCTTTCATGAAGGAGCTGCTGCAGGTAAAGGGTGAACGTTTTGAATTTGAAACCAATATGCTGATGGAAACAAAAACCCACAAAATCCCTATTGTGGAAGTGCCTATTCAGACCATTTATATAGAAAAAAACCAAACCAGCCATTTTAATCCTATCAAGGATTCCATAAAAATTTATATGACTTTCGGAAAATTTTTATTTTCCTCTTTATCCTCCAGTGTGCTTGATCTGGTATTATTTTCTGTTTTTTGCCATTTTCTCAGAGGATGGCAGTGGGGCAGCATCACCTATATTATGGCGGCAACGGTTTTTGCCAGGATATTATCAGCATCTTATAATTACTTTTTGAACTATAAGGTAGTGTTTCAAAGCAAAAGTTCTGTAGCTTCCACGCTGGTCAGATACTTTCTTCTGGCTGTGGTACAAATGTGCTGCAGTGCCCTTCTTGTAAACTTTCTCTACCATCTGCTTGGAGGAGTAGAAGCCCTTGTAAAGATACCGGTAGATGTGTTCCTGTTCACTATCAGCTTTGTGATTCAGCGGGAATTTGTATATTGATCAACGGCAGGATCTTTCATTTGGAAGACACGGAGCCATTCTTTGGTTTCCTGATTCTTTTCGGTGAGAGATCTGTTTTTGCTAAGAAACCTTGTCAGTGCATAGCAGTCTATCCAGATTTCATTATTTCCATCTTTTTGGGACTCATCAAAGATCAGCTGCATCCCGAAGTGGAGATGTACGGTATCGATGTTATTGGTGTTTTCTACTGTGCTATAGCCGGTATGCCCCATATAGCCGATCACATCTCCGGCAGTTACCACACTTCCTTCTTCAAGGTTCAATGCATAGGGGAAATTCTGACGCAGATGGGCATAGTAATAATAGCGTTTTCCGTCAAAACTGCGGATGCCAATGCGCCAGCCTCCGTACTGATTCCATCCGAGGGCTTCTACATAGCCAGATTCTACTGCGATTATGGGCGTACCAATAAGAATAAAAAATAGAACATGCGCATTAAAAAATAATGCTTAAGCTTTTCCCATCAAATATGCAGGTTTTCACACTTTTCTTAATAAGTTCATTTTTCCCGGCATAATCTATATGGTCAAAATTATCAAGCAGGTAGCAGATATTATCATATAGTTGTTGTTCTGCTTCAGCAGCGGTTTTATTTTGAGCCTGCTGAAGAAGGAGATTCCGTAAATCTTCTTCAAGGTTTGATTTCTGCATATCAAGAGTACTGATCTGCTCAATGATATAACCGGCAGCAGCTGTTTCCATTGCCTGAGAAAGGGCAGTTGTAAGATTGTTTATAGAATTTTGTGTTTTCTTAATTTCTTCTTTTATGCTGTCAGGATTCTGCAGGGTAATATTGCTGTCATTTTTTAGTTTTAAGATATCGGGGTTAAGTTTTATCTTCCTTAGCTGTTCCATAAAGCTTTGATCAATTTTATCTATCCGGATATATTCTGAATCGCAATATTCTTTTCCCATTCGTGCCATATCAACACAGTAATAGTATGAAAAGCGGATATTGTTCTTCACGTAGGTGCGTACGGCCATTCGTGCGCCGCAACTGCATTTAAGGATTCCTTTCAGGATGCCAACCTCATGCTTAGGAGCACGGAACATTTTGTTGATGCCAAGGCGTTTCTGCACAGCAATCCAGTCGGAAGCAGTAAGCACCGGTTCATGGATTCCTATTGCAATGTTCCAGCTGTCTTTGGTTTGTTTCTTTTGGGAATCTTTGCCGGTCTTTGTCTTGCCATATCCAATCAGGCCTTTAGTGCCATCAAAAAGAGACGGATCCGGCAGTGAACAGCCATGATCTTTAAAATAGTAGTAGGCTTCTATACTATTCTGGCAGTAAACAGGATTTGTAAGGATGCCATATATCTGGGAAGTGTTCAAAAATTTCCCTGATTGACTTTTAATGCCATGGTCACGGCAGTAACGTTCTACTTTTGTTATGGAGTAACCGTCCAAAATGAGCTGATAGAGAAGCTTAGGGCGCCATATGGTAGAATTATCCACTTCAAGATAAGAATGCTCCTTATCGCCTATCTGACGGCGCACAGAGGCCATTCCACTGGGCAGCTTTCCACCTGTCCATTTTCCTGATGCACCAAGGGCATGCATATTGTCAGTTACACGCTCAGAAGTATTTTCGCGTTCCAACTGTGCAAACGCAGCCAGTATATACATTACGGTCCTGCCCATAGGGGTAGTAGTGTCGAAAGATTCTTTTACAGAGATAAAAGATACGTCATGCTGCTGAAAGATTTCATACATAGCGGAAAATTCCTGCACATTTCGGCTGATACGGTCTAATTTATAGACCATAACAACATTAAGGAGGCCGGATTTTACATCGTTCATCATTTCCTGGAAACTGGGACGATTGGTGTTTTTTCCTGAGAACCCTTCATCACGGTCATAGATCTTAAATGAAACTTCCTGATCCTTATATATGATTCCGGCATAGTCTTTGCAGAGCTGGATCTGCACCTGGACAGAATCACTGTTATCACGGTAAACAGATTTACGTGGATAAATTCCGATAGTGAGCATAACATCCTCCTATATACTTTATGTGCAAAGGGTATAAAAATAACAGCTTACGAACTATTAAATAAAATTTAATAGTTCACTTGCAAAGCTGTCCCGAAGATGATAATATAATGTCAGTAATACTATGATTATCTCTTCGGAGATAGACCGCTCCAATGTAACCGCATTGGAGCGGTTTTTCATAACTATGATTGTGATTTCATTTTTTGGCTAATTCTATACTGTTCGGCATCAGGAGTGTCAACAAATTCTACAGTTTTGTCAAAATTCTTTCTAACAACTTCCTTGATCTCGTCTAATGTTACGTTAAAAAATTCTCTTCGTTGATTAACCATGTTTAGTTTTCTATCTTCAAATGCGTGATGAAGAGCTGTTTCAAGAGCAGGTGCATTATCAGAAAAAATCATTGCATGAACATCAAAGTTAAATGGAACCGAAGCATCACCTAATTCATCAACACGTTCTTGTGGATCTAGCCGTCTTGTCATTCCAATTTTATAAACATTTTCCCCGAAAGCACCTATGTTTGAAATAATGTATACATAGCCTGCTTTCATGTTTGCCTGACGATAATCAATATCTGTTAATGCTTTATCAATATCAGAGAGTTTAGATTCCAATTCTGCCTTTTTGCTTAATAAATCTCCATTATCAGGGTGAAGGGATAATTGTGCAGTAAGTTTTTCATATGCAGACTGATAATGATTCTGTTCTTTTTCGATTTTTTTACGTTGTTCTTCAATTTCTTTCTGTATTTTAGCCTGTTCTCTTTGTTCAGCACGTGCGGCTTTTAATTCTTCTTTTTCTAATTGTTTTTTCTGCTGATATTCAAATGCAAGACGTAATTCTTTGACTTTGGCATTTATGTATCTTGATGTTACAGAAATATTCATAATATTGCCTAATTTGGATATAGCTTCTGCAGATTTATAAATCCTATCTAATGAAGCATCAAAATTCGTATATTTAACTTTTGAAACAATATCGTCACATTCGTTATTAAAGGCACGTAGTAAAAGTTTTTGAGTATCGCTTACCATCTTTTTACCTTTTGAAGCACTACCGTTTACCTGCCAATTCATATTACCGGATACTGCATTTTTGTTTTTTATCAAATCTTTTTGTAATGAACGAACTCGCGCCAGTTCTTCCTTATAGTCAAGAGAAGATGCAAACTCAAATGTTGGTTTATATAAACCGAATTCTTGTACTAATATTTCATCATCTAATATAACTAAGTTTGATTTTTTATTTTTAATTTCAGAATCTATTTTTTCTAGCTCTATTTGTTTTTTGGATAATTGATTCTGTAAGTTATCAATACTCTTTTTTAATTCTGCGATTTTGGTCATCATATTTGATGCATCTTGTAACTCAGGTGTCATTAATGATTTTAAATTTTCATTTTCAGCCTTTATTTTAGAGGCATTTAAAATATCTTTGATTCCCATAAAAGAACCTCCATTCAGTGTATTCTATTAATTTAAGCATAGTGTGCATTAAATTCAGTTTTATCCATATCTGTTTTTAGATCATTTCCTGGAATATGCTTCATAGCATGATTATCAAATAGTTACTGTATTACGTATCAAATATAACATGTAAATATGGGAAAGACAACGTAAAGAGGAAAAAATGGACATAAATAATTTAAGTACTTGATGAATTACCAATATTTACCAGTGTACTTTATGCAAAATACACATATAATAAAAGGTAAATAGAGGTAATAAATGAAAAAAATAGTATTTCTCAAATATTCATACACAATATATAGGGGTTGCAAAAACAGAACTCTTGTTCTATTATAATATACAGAACAAACGTTTGAAAACAATGTTAAGATAGATATTACAGAAGATAAGGGGGCCTATAGATGAAGGAAGAAAATGGAAAAGTAGATGTATGTTATCAAGCCGATAGTTTAGAATATAAGGAGTTGATCATTGAAATGGTACATAAAATCAATGATGCACTAGTATTAAAGAAAATCTATACTTTTATTAAGGTTTGGATAGAATAAAAAGATGGAACGGATAACTAGTCCGTTCCATCTTTTTTTAAGAACTTATCAACGAAAGCCCACCACAATTCTTTATCCTTATCTGAAAGCTTCCAATAATCAATAATAGCCTGACGTGCTTTAGGGTCATTTTTATCAATTCTAGCAGCAGCTTCTGTATACTCGTCACCTTCATAGACTTTTTTTACAGGTCCTGTGCCATATCTAAGATAAGCTTCATTTATATCAAAAATTCTGCAAATATCCGAGATAGTCCTATCGGATGGAATTTTTTTACCGGATTCCACCTGTGCTATAAAATTTTGTGATAAAAGAATCTTATCCGCAAATTCTGCTTGCGTCAATCCAGATTCCTTTCTTATTTTTTTAATTCTATCTTTTATAAGTCACCACCTCCAATAATAATATAGCAAAAAAAAATCCCCTAGTCAATAAAAAAGTGTTGACATAATATTTCTAAGGGATTAATATATATTTACAAGTCAATAAAAGGAGGTTTGCACATGGCTGGTGTATTAAATGAAAAAGATATCTCAGATGCAACTAGAATATCATTACTATTTTCAACATTATCTGAAGAGGGCAAAACAATGGCAATGGTATATATGTCTGCTTTAAGGGATAAAGAGATAGCTGATGCTCCAAGCAAGTAAATGAAGGAGGTGAAGAGGGTGAAAGTAATAAGTGTGATAGTTATTGCAGCAGCTACATCTTTTATAGTTTCTGTAATCTGCTGCAATATATCAGCGATAGTAACCTTAAATATAATTGATAGACATGTAAAAGAGATGATTCGATTGGCAAAGGAGTCAATCAGAAATGCATACTCTGATAAATGAACGTCCTAGTTCGGTCAAACGGACGAGTCCTTTGTGAATAGAGATATTCTCACCTGGAAGATGTTTCTGAAGCATTTTGAACCAAAAATGCTCCGTGAACGGTAAATACAAATCATCATTAAGAATCCAATCATCATATGAAGTCTTCAGAAGTCCAAGCCGTACTAAAGAAGATATTGAAAGTGAATTTGCTGGTAAATACGTGTTTGGATAATGCAAATAGACATCTTCTAATAAGGTTGTGTAACCATTGTCCTTTTTTATTTCATACTGACAAAGAGGAAAACCATTCGTTGGTGATTTTTTAAAACTCTTAATGATAGCAGCATCTAAAGGTGACATTTGCTTAATTGCCTCAGCAAACGAAGGATGTACATCTTTGACAAAATCCGCGTTCATAGAATTAGTTATTAATGAAGTGAACATATCCCTGAGTTCCTTTTCTTCAACACAATATTTTGCATTCTCCAATGCTTGTGCAGTGATTTGGAATGAAGGATCAATTTGCTTTTCTGGGGGGATTTTTGAAATAGAGTTTTCAAGATCCTGACGAAACTGCTCTAGGGAATGGGCATATTTTATTCTTTTCTTTTCGGCATAATGAGAGACACGACCACCCAAGACAATAAACCAAATGTCGGCAAGAGTGTCACCAATACTGGCAGTAGGTTTGTCTGATAAATTTTTAATAGCATTATCTACTGAAGGAGGTAAATCGGCATTAAACAATGTGTTTATAGTTTTATTTTCGCTCATATAGTTTCTTCTTTCTTTTGTACTCGGTGCTGTAACACCTGTAAGTACATTATAAGGAGAACGTAAAGGAAATACAATATTTACTAATAAGGAAAGGCGTACAAGCAGTAATACATAAAATTTACAGAAAGGAGAGGATTCTATGGCAAGAAAGGAAAAAGAGATAACTTGTACGGTTGAGTTTACAGAAGGGGCAATAGACAGGATAACAGAAGCATTTGTTGATCTCTATTATGGAATCAAGAAGGGAATACATAGTGGTCCTCTATTAGAAGATAAGAAGAAAGAACAGGAGCCGGCATAAGCCGGTCAGAAAGGACAAGCCTGATATGTATAAACAAGAGTTTGAAGCAAGACTGGAAGACATGGTAGGGCATGTAATGAGGGTATCAGATGAAGACTATGACGTTATTGAAAAAGTATATACCTTCCATCCCTCTATCAGTGAAACTGATGGAAAAAATCAGATTGCAAGGCTGTATCTGGAATACGGCATGAGCATCATCCGGGATATGGAGCCAAGGGCAGCGCTTATGGAAAAGAAAGAAGAGGAACTAAGAGACGTGCAGGCAAGAACCAGGCAGCTGCAGATAGAGATCGAGGAGATTAGACAAGGTGGAAAAATCTAACGGAAGCTATGAAAGGACAAGCCTGAAGGAGGAGATAAGGAGTGAAGACACTGATACGTATTATGCAGGGAACAGGCTATATACTGGCAGTTTTAGGAATACTGGCCTTTGATTCCAGTATAGGGACAAGCATTGTGCTGATAGCAGCAGGCGGAATATTCATATACGCTTTTGCAAGGATGGAAAGAAATTATTACTTTGCAGAAAAGGAGGGAAGATTGTGGGATACAAGAGGATAGAGGAAGTACTTCATACAGGCAGATGCATCAGAGTGAGATCTAATAAAGAGAGAAAGAATCATGCAGACATTTACTGCCAGGTGAAAAAAGAAGAAGATGCAAAGATTATTAAAGAAGAAATAAAAAAGGCAGTTCACAGAATGAACCACCTTTTGGAGGATAAGATAAGCTTCGACCTTACGATTGTTTTGGCGAAACCTGATTAAGGAATTTGACAAGTTTAGCCTGAAGATTCCGGCACTTGACAGCAGATGATTTAATGTCACGGACAACTTCTTTTGAATACGTGGGATCTTTTTCACAGCTTTTGAAATATTCCAAAGCATTTACAACAGCGTGATGGATAGTGGAAATTTCCTCATAAGTAAATCCGATCTCATGGCAGAGATCTGTGGCATGAAAAGTAACAGGCGGAAATTCATCTTCAAGATCAAGCTCCAAAGATTCAACGGTTTCATAATCAGTTGATTCGTATGGAGCAAGAGCATCAAATGATAATGAAGTCGGAAATTCATCATCAGCATCAATTTCAGTGATGTCCACATAAAGATATCCATCTTTAGCTATTTCACAGAGGCGGTCTTGCAGATCGCGAGTTTTATAAATTGCCATAAAGTATCTCCTTTCTTTTGTGTTTAGATTAATAAAAAAGTCTGTAATAAAAGTATAGGAGAAAAGCAAGAAATATTCAACTTGTTTTATAGACAGGAAGGAGGACAAGCAGTGATAGGGAATGTAAAGTTTTTCAACAGAGAAAAAAGGTATGGATTCATAACCGGTGATGATGACGGAAGGGATTACTATTTCACCAGCAGCGAGGTCAGAGGTATTCCATCCGGGATCATTGATGCAGGATATACTGTATTTTTTACACCTGCACTTAATGACAGAGGCCGCGTGGCCAGAGCCGTAAGTCTATATTGATGGAGGAATGGCAGTCATGAACAGAGGACAAAAAACAGCGCATGAGCTGCAACCCCATGCGCCTTGATCCGGCTGTATACGGACCACTACATACAAATATAGTGTACCGTATACAGCCAAAAAAGTCAAGAAAAATGGGGTTTTTCTCCATTTTTTTACTACTTGTTACAACTATTAAAGATAGGACTTGACGGTATATGAAAAAGAAAAGGAAGAAAAGATATAAGAGGGAGCAGAGCACCTACTACTTTGACACATCCATAGAGGTAGACAGGGTATGCACAGGCAGTTACGGCGCCGGAGGAAAGAAAAGACAGAAAAGGAAGAAACCCACGGCAGAGCAGATCAAGAAGCAGAACCAGTATAACAGGGAGAGGAACCTAAGGAGGCTTATAAAAGAAAACTTCCGTGAAAATGATTACTGGGCGCTGCTCACCTATATCAAGGGATACCGGACAGATATAAAGTCAGCTAAAAAGGATCTTTCAAAATTCATCCGTAAACTGAGAGCCGGGTACCGGAAGAGAGGGTATGAACTGAAATGGGTTGTCAGGACGGAAGTGGGAAAACGGGGTGCAGCTCACCACCATCTTCTTGTCAACCGGATCCCGGAAGGTGACATCCTCATCAAGGACTGCTGGAGAAAGATCCAAGGGGCAGGATTTCCAAGTTTCAAACCGGCATACGAAGAAGGAGGCTTTACAGGCCTTGCCTGGTACCTGACCAAACCGGCGGAGGATGGGGGATCATCCCAAAATTATTCACGGAGCCGCAACCTGAAGATACCGGAACCGGAGATAGAAAGAGCGCTGAAAAAGGAAATGACGGAATATCCTAAGGCACTGCCGGGATATTACATAGATGAAGATTCCGTAAGAATGGGCATCAATCCCATCACCGGGTATGAATACCAGCATTTCATCATGTATAAGCTGCCGGTAAACAGGACAGTTGCACCGGTGCAACGGATGAAGGGAGGCGGATAAAGGGAATGTTTAAAGTAAAGATCTTTATAGAGACTTCCATCCGGGGACCAGCCGTCCGTACAGGTGCCGGCATGTATATCATAGAATACATCCGTCAGAGCGGAGAAGCAGAGACACGCAGCGGCATACTGGTCAGGGAAAAAGCTACGGAAAACGCCCTTGCCCTTGCAGCCCTTTCAGGTGCATTTGAACGGCTGACAAAAACATGCTCCGCCCGAGTAACTACTGAATGCCAGCACATTTTAAATGTGATGTGGAATCACTATCTGCCGGTATGGGAGAAGAACGGCTGGATCAATGCAAAAGGGAACCCGGTAGCTAATAAGGAACTGTGGCAGAAGGTATCAGAGCATGTAAAGAATCATACAGTATCTTTTAACAGGGAAGAGAGCATATACAGAAAACGGATGCGGTTTGACCTAGAAAAAGCAGTGGAGGCATTTAAAGATGGCAGGGAGTATCATCCAGCGGAAAGGTACAAAAGAGTGCCTGCTGTGCCGGATGGAAGCAGAGACTACTGGGTATTATGGTGAACTGCCCCATACAGGGCTGCACAGGCATCATCTGATCCATGGCACAGGAAACAGGAAAAAAGCGGAGCATTACGGTCTGTGGGCCTACGTATGCGTAAGGCGCCATCATGAGTACGGTCCTGAAGCGCCCCACGCCAATGCAGAAGTTGACAGGAGATTAAAGCAGCTGGCACAGGAAAGATTTGAGGAAAGATACAGCCATGAACTCTGGATGCAGGAGTTTGGAAAGAATTACATTGACACAGGAAAAGAGGATAAAAAAGGACCGGAAGGCAGGGGGACGGAAGGATTCATACTTATGGACGATCCCCTTGAATGGCCGGAAGGATGGGAAGGAGAAAAATATGTTTGATAAATTTGGAGAATTTGATTCAGCACAGGAGATAAACGAAGCGGCAGCAGCACAGCTTGCAGAAGGTGACACAGAGGCAGTGATTGCCATTGCAGAAGAAAACGGAATTGACAGGGAGGATGCAGAAGACTTCATAAACAGAACAGTGCAGGAGTTATGCAGCCCTCTTATGGCAGCTTATGGGAAATTAAAGGTGGAGAGCAAATACCTGGATATCGGTGGGATCCTGACAGACTGGAAGGATGCAGTGGCAGAAGCATGCACAGAGGATGAAGCTTTCTGTATGGCTGTAAGGAAGAGGGGAAAGAGCCTGCAGGAATGTATGGCAGCACTGATCAAATATGCATTTGAAAACAAGGTAAGGATAAGCGACAAGATTGTAAAAGTTACTAAAATAATGCATCACGGAAAACTGGTACAGATGAAGGGACCGTTATATCTTGGCGTACCGGGCAGGGCAGAAGTAAAAAGACTTATCCGTGAGTATTACATGAAATGAGGTAACAGACATGATAGCATATAAAGCTTTTAATGCAAAACTGCAGGCTGTCATGGGAAATGGGCTGTTCCAGTTTGAACCGGGAGAAACATACGAGGAAAAAGAATGCAAGTGCGCCAGGAATGGATTCCATTGTGCGGAAAATCCTCTCTGCGTATTAAATTACTATAGCAGTCAGGATGCACGCTTCTTTATCGTAAGGGCAGAAGGAGATATCAACCAGGACGGCAACGGATCAAGGATATCCTGCACAAAATTGACACTGGTAAAGGAGCTTAACAGGATACAACTTGCAGCACATGCATGTATGTATATGCAGAAGTACCCGGACAGGGACATGGAAAACAGTTATGCAGTAAGAGACAGAGGAAGATGCATAAAAGAGGATGATTTTATTATTGTCAGGGGAAAATCACCAAAGGCAGCAGGCGTGGAAGGTTCCTATCTGTTCCTGGTAAAGGAGAAAAAGGGCTCAAAAGAAATAGAGGGGATATACCCGGTCTTCATTGATGGGGAGGAATTTAAAAAAGATACGTGGTACGGAATAAGGGGAGAAAAGATATGCAGAAGCAGGAGCTAAGAAAACTGAAGCGGATCAATGCCACAAGAAAAATGATTGAGCTTTCAAAGAACAACCAAAAGAAAACGACATACAGGTCAAAATTTGGAGATTTATATATTAGAAATACAGTGTATGACTTTCTGGTCAGATGCCAGACAAGGGGAAAATATCTCATGATATGTATTTTTCTGCCGCAAAGAGTGGCAGAAGGAGAGATGACTCCGACATATGAGATCTACTGCAATCCGGAGGGAAACGAATATATCACAAGGATCCTGATAGGGGGAAGGGAACAGAAGTGGAGCAGCGCCATGGCTGACAATTTGGGGAGTCTTTATGACAAGGTGTGGCAGTATCGGTATTACGGAATGGAAAAAAAGATATGGCAGAATCCGGAAGGAATGGCTATTATCCAGAGGATGCTCTCTGTAAAGGAAAAGGGGCTATTCGGATTAATAGAATGGCAGCGCCGGACAAGGGAAAGGAAGATCAAAGAGGCTGAGGAGAAGGAGCAGATGCCATGGGACAGGGATATGAAGCTTATTCCGGAACTTCCGCCGTCATTCAGGGGATGGCTGGAAAAAGAAGGACCGGCAGAGCATTATATTTTTTACCAGTATCAAAGGAAAGGAGCAGGAGAGGGATTCTGTTCTTACTGCAGGCACATTGTGCCGGTTAAAAACCCGAAACACAACACTTCCGCAAGATGCAGCAGATGTGGAAAAAAAGCAAAATACAAGGTCATATCCAAGATCCAGACACTGGAAACAAATGAATATACAGGACAGATCATACAGAAGATCAGGGGCGGAGCAGTGATCCGCAGTTTTACCGGATGCCAGAGGTACAGAAACACAGATCACAGAAGACCTAGAAGCTATATGGAAGAAAATGAAAGAATCCTGCTCATGGAGAACGGAACGGTAAAGAGATACTTTTACGGATTATATAAAAATAAGTTTCGCAGATGGATCAATGACAAGGGTTATGTACCGACTATCACCAGCTATTATAACCGGATAACAGTAAAACTGTATAAAAGAAACCTGTCAGGTCTAAAAAAGACAGTATTAAAAAACAGCGCGGTTGATCTGTGGGAAACGCTTCCTACCGGTATTGCAAATTATCTGGAGATAGAAAAGGGGAACCCTGTAATTGAAAAACTGGCAAGGATAGGGATGTTTAACCTGGCAGAGGATCTGATGAAGATAAGATATGACAGCCATCTTCTAAATGAGAAAGAAACAGAACTGGCCAAAATGCTGAAAATCGATAAGGCGAGACTGAAGCGTCTGAAAGCAATTGACGGAAAGACTGCCCATTTAAAATGGTATCAGTATGAAAAAAGGGTAAACAGGATATGGCCTGATGAAATGATAAAAGACTTCGGGAACAGCAGATTTGAAACCGGAGTTTTCGGCTTTCTTCCGTTACCGCTGAGTTATGTGAAGATCTGGAATTACCTGAAAAAACAGAGCGCCATAACCGGCAAGAGCATGGCAGGGATGAAAGATACATGGAGTGATTATCTCAATATGGCAAAAAAAGCAAAGCTGAATGTAAAAAGCGACATGATCTGGAAGCCCAAAGATCTGGCTGCAGCACATCAGGAAGTAATACTGATCCTGCAGAGTGGAAAAATGGAAGAAGAAGCAAAAAAATTAGAAAAGAAGTGGCCAAAGGTAAACAGCATTGTGCCGAAGCTTCAAAAGTTTGAATATTCAGATGGGAAATTTTCAGTCTTGGCACCTAAAGGGATCATTGATATCGTAAGGGAAGGAACGGCGCTGCAGCATTGTGTGCATACCTGTGATTTTTATTTTGACCGGATGCAGAGGGATGAAACATACCTGTTCTTCTTGCGGAAAACAGAACATGAAGATATGCCATGGTACACGCTGGAGGTGGAACCTTCCGGCAACATCAGACAGAAAAGGACAACAGGGGACAATCAGAATAAGGATTTTGAAGAAGCAGTAAAATTCCTGAAAAAATGGCAGAAAGAATTTCAGAAGAGAATGACAGAAGAAGAGAAGGAGCTTGGCATAAAAGCAGACCAGGCAAGGCAGCAGGAATATGCAAAACTGAGAAAAGACGGAAACAGGGTATGGCATGGAAAGCTGGCAGGTAAACTGCTGGCAGATGTGCTGGAAGAAGATTTTATGGAGGCAATGTGATGGAAAAAGTAACAGGTGTAGTAATGGGCATAAACAATGAGTACAGGTCTTATCAGGAATATAAGACAGCGGTAGACAATGAGCTTCAGAGATCGGCAGAGAGCTTTGTAAGGATAGGCTACCTCCTTAAGGTGGCAAGGGACACGGATATCCTTAAGGAATCCGGATATGGCAGCGTCAATGAGTTTGCCTATGCGGAATATAACCTGGATAAATCCCAGGTATCAAGGTTCATCAATATCAATGACCAGTTTTCAGTGGGCGGTTATTCGGACATGCTTAGGGAAAGATACTGTGATTTCGGATATGCCAAGCTTGCACTGATGCTCCTTCTGCCGGATGCGGTAAAGGAAGAACTTTCAGCTGATTATTCCAAGGCGGAGATACAGGAGATCAAAGAAGAGATAGACGCGGAAAAGAAGATCACGGACATAGAAGTAATGCTTGAGGGGCAGGACCGGCAGCAGGCGCTGATGGATTCCAATATCTGTAAGGTGATGCACCAGATCGGGCATGACCATCCGGAACTGTATATACAGCTTCATGCATGTGTATCAGATGATGGCTGGCAGACCCGGTTAAAAGACATACTTGCCCCTGCCGGCGAGAATATGTATTCCGTAAGGATACAGGGGATAGGAAAACTGATGATATTCTTCCGGGAATCAAAGGAAGAGATACCGGTCACCAATATCAGGACCGGAGAGAAGGAGATCTACACATGGCAGCAGGCATATGAAGCGTTAAGGGGGATCATGAAACCGGAACTTCTGCCAGAAGAATCATGGAAAGAAGTGTATGGAGAGGATCTCCCTGCAAAGGAAGAACCTAAAAAACCGGAAGTTGCACCGGTGCAACCAAAAGCCATGCAGAGGAAGCAGAGCAGGGTCATAAAAGCAGATCCCAGGGAAAAGAAAAAGGAAGAACCCCGGGAAAAACAGCCTGCCAAAGAACAGCCGGCAGAAGAGGAAAAACAGGGAGAGCCGGAAGAGGGGAAGACAGAAGAAAAGCAGCCGGCATCAGATACTGATTATTCACAAAAAAGTATTGAAGACTACAGCGGCGTTATGCCGGATGAAACAGAAACTCCGGCCCTTCCCAATACTCCGCCATTGATGCAGGAAATGACAGATGAAAAAAAGAGGAAGTATCTTCTTGAAGCGCTGAAGAAAAACACGGAATCAATATATGATGCTGCCAGCCTGAATGATTATAAAAATGCTATGGAATACCTTGACGTTGTAAGAGAAGGACTGGAAGAGCTGAAGGACCTGTGGATGCATTCTACAGATAAAAAGGAAGGCGGTGCAGAATGAGAAAACCAGTAACAAAGGAAAAACTGACGGCGCTTAAAGCATCCGGAATGACACAGGCAGAAATGGCAGTGGAACTGGGTGTATCCTGCAGCACCATCACTAATCTGATGAAAAAATATGATATACATACAAAGCCTGCAATACCAGCGGAAGAGATAGAGCAGTATAAGATACTTCGGAAGCAGGGCATGAACTGTAACGAGATAGCGGAAAAGTTCGGACGTGTATACAGCACAGTATACAGGGAACTCAAGGCAGCAGGACTGATACCTGACAAGACACCGGCGCCGGATGAATCCTTTTTAATACCAAGGATGCGGACATACGCTAAGAAGTTCCGGCCAAAAACATACAAAGTCATGATAAAAGGGAAGACATGGTTTGATGTAACAGATTATTACGTACCAAGATAGGAGGTATGGAAGTGGAAGAACTGACAAAAAGACAGCAGGGCCTGATCAATGCTGTGGAGATAGCAATAGACTATGGCATGGACATACCCATTGAAGCACTGGAGGAGTATCACAGACTGACCGGCAGCAGGTGTGCCTATCTGGATGATGTTGCACGGTACAGATCCTATCTTGAAAAATATGCCAAAAAGCACGGAATTACTCCGGCGGAGGCTAACCGGCACAGGCTGTGCCAGCTTCAGGCTTTGGGATATGGAATTGCAGAAATAGACATCAACAATATGTATTCAGAGGAGGCAGTAAATTGAAAACAACACATGAACAGGGAATCACTACCAGGAAGAAAATCATGGACTGTATAACCGGCTACATAGAAGAGCATGGATATCCACCCACATATAGAGAGATCTGTGATATCACAGGAATCAGGAGCACATCAATAATTCATAGCCATATCACAAAGATGATAGCGAAGGGAGAGCTGGAAAGTGACAGTAAAGAATGCTCTTCCAGAGCCTTAAGGGTTCCGGGATATAAATTTGTAAAGGTGGCGGAGATGGAAGCATGAACCGAAAAGAAACAACTAAATTCCTTGGCGATTTATTGATAAGAGAGAAATTAAACGGAATAGGCAAGTATTGGGCGAGCGAAGTCAGCATTGACTATGGAACAACAGATGTAAAACGAGTTGATTTTATGCAGTTTGAACCGGCTGGAGTTGTTGGCATAAGCGGTATCGAAAAAGGAATGTTTACTTGTTACGAAATTAAGAGCTGCAAGGCTGATTTTGAGAGTGGTTTCGGCAGGAACTTTATAGGGGAAAAGAATTACTTTGTAATGCCTATGGATACATATAAAGCGATTGCATTTGATATTCCACATGGCGTAGGTGCTTTAGTTCCAATACCGCTTAATGCAGATAAGCATGATGAATTTGAAAATCCTACGGAGCTATCAGCAGATATAGATTGGAAACTTTGCACAATGAGACAGTCGCAGCCTCAGTTACGAAGAAGGTCAATGACAGAATTACTCTTCTGTATGATTAGAAGTGGACATTAGGGAGGTATAAGAATAAAAATAGGAGAATTACAAGACATGACAAGATTGAATATTACAGAGAAAAACAGAAAAGACGAAAGGATGAAAACAAATGATACGAACGCTTATTGAAATCAAAACATAGGAAAATAAAAATTATTTGCTAAATTTATTAAACAAATCCGGATTTTATTAGAACTGAAAGGGGGATAAAAGTGACAAAGGAAGAGCTGGGACAGTTATTGGATCTGAGAAAAGAGATTGAAGAATTAGACAAAAAAGTGGAGCATTTACAGGAACAGAGAGTTGGAAAAGTTACAGATAAGGTGCATGCATCCATGAAGGAGTTTCCATATTGCTATACTAGCAAAACAATTACAGGGGTAGATCAGAAAGAAAGCAGGAAACAGAGAAAGATGTTGACAGAGAACGAGGTACTTCTACTTCGCAGGAGGCAGCAGGCGGTAAATGCTGAATATAAAATTTCAAAATATATAAAGGGTATTAAGGATAGTAGGATTAGAAGAATAATAAGTCTCAGATACGAGGAGGGGCTTTCATGGGCTGAAGTAGCAGAAAAAATGAATTGTGACAGAACGTATCCAGAGAAGATACTTACCAAGTACCTTCAAGAACACAAGGGATAATATTTATAGGGATATCTTTCCTGTGGCAGCAGGCATCATCACATACATAATCAGAAAATAATAGAGTTATTTAAGCTCATGAATAAAAAAATAAACTTTCTCACAATTCTCTTTTAGGATATGTTATATTGTTATCAAGTGAAAATGTGTTAAATTACCCCCATAACCTATTTTTACCCAAGCACTCAGGGCATCATGATCGTAAACATGATGCCCTTTTGCAATGCAAAAAGAGGGGATAATATGAATAATATTCAAAGAAATATAAATAAGGTGCTGCTTGCGCTCAGAACAAAAGGCATTATATATAAAATAAACTCAAAACAATTTTACTCATCAGAACAAAAGAGAATTATTACCAAATATATTCTTTTCGAGGAGAATGAGAGAAAGGATGGGGAGCCCTTCTATAGCAAGAAGGAGCTCCTTCTTTATTTGGTTGAAAAGTGGAAAGAGGTGAATGGCAGTGACGATAGAGGAGGCTAAAAATAACCTAAATGATCAGCAGATAGCTTTTTGTGAGTATTATGTGGCTACGCTGAATGCAACACAGGCTGCCATTGATGCTGGATACTCTGAAAAGACTGCCCGGCAGCAGGGGAGCAGGTTGTTGACAAATGTTTACATAAAAGCATATATAGATACGCTGCTTCAGAAGCTGGAAGATCAGAGAATTGCTAAGGCAGATGAAGTATTGAAGTTTCTCACATCAGCAATGAGAGGTGAGGTAAAAGACAGTTTTGATTTAGATCCGTCATTACAGGATAGAATGAAAGCGGCTGAGTTGCTTGGTAAGCGGTACAAGTTGTTTGTAGATAAACATGAGATAGAAGGGAAACTGGAACCTGTCACGATTATAAATGACATTCCAAGGCCGGAAGATTGATAGAAGTAAGTCTGAAAGATCTGATTGCACCGCATTTTTATTCTATCCATTGGGATATTTTAGAAGGCAAGCACACTCATTATAAATTATACGGAGGTAGAGGATCCGGAAAGTCTTCATTTGTAGGATTGGAGATCATATATGGCATGATGCAGGATCCTGATGCCAATGCTGCTTGTTTCAGAAAGATAAAGGACACGTTGGCAGAGAGTGTGTTTGAACAGCTTCTCTGGGCTATTGATGCGTTAGAAGTTGCTCATTTATGGAAGGTTACATATTCTCCTATGCGGCTTACCTATAAGCCAACCGGGCAGAGGGTTGTTTTTAGAGGGTGTGATGATCCAAACAAAAGTAAATCCATAAAATTGAGAAAAGGCTATTTCAAATATATTTGGTATGAGGAGCGTGCTGAATTTTCCGGAGATGAGGATGAAAGAAAAATAAACCAATCCCTTATGCGTGGCGGTGATAAATATGTAGTTTTCTACACATGGAATCCACCAAAGAGTCTAAACTCATGGGTAAATCAGGATGTACTCGAAGAGAGAGCTGATACTCTCTGCAGTCACTCCACATACTTAACAATGCCAAGGGAGTGGTTGGGAGAGCAATTCTTCATTGAAGCAGAGGAACTCAGAAAGAGAAAAATACTTATATACCGACATGAGTACCTTGGAGAAGCCATTGGGAACGGCGGCAAAGTATTTGATAATGTTGTCATCCGAAAAATCACAGATGAGGAGATTGCAGTATTTGATAAAATTCGGCAAGGCCTTGATTTTGGCTTTGCGGCGGATCCGTTAGCTTATGAGAGAATGCATCTGAATAAAAAGCAGAGACGGCTTTATATTTTCGGAGAGATATATCAAACTAACCTCCGGAGTTCAAAAGCTGTAGAGTATATTAAAATACTCAATCCAGAAAATAAGATTATTAAAGCAGACAGTGAAGAGCCAAGAAGTATTGATACATTCAATGAGCTTGGTCTCCGTGTGATAGGAGCAAAGAAGGGTCCCGGATCCGTAGACCATGGCATTGCTTTCCTTGCAGATGATTTGGATGAGATTATTATTGATCCAGTAAGATGCCCTAATGCGGCCCGGGAGTTTAATTCGTATGAGTTGGAGAAAGATAAAAACGGCAATTTCAAAGGTGGCTACCCAGACAAAAACAATCACAGCATTGATGCCGTGCGTTATGGGTTAGAGGATGACATGACAATGAGAAAGGCAAAAATCAGAAATAGAGCCAAGGTTGTAGGTTCATAGGAGGTACAGATGTATAAATTTACATACCCGGCAGAGAAATGGGATGAGTGTAATTTAGATAAAAACATCATCCTGAGGCTCATCAATAAACACTCTGCCATGATAGCTAAAAAGATCAAATGCCAAGAGTATTATGAGGGAAAACATAATATTCTAAATAGAACACGGGAAGAGGGGACTCCCAATAATAAAGTGGTATGCAATCATGCAAAAGATATATCCGACACAGCAACTGGGTATTTCATGGGGAACCCCATCACATACTCCAACACAGGAAAGGCTAATATTGATCCGCTCCTGACAGCGTTTGATGAGGCCAATATTGATGATGTGGATGCAGAGAATGCTTTGGATGCCTCTATTATTGGAATTGCATATGAGTATGTGTATGCCAAGGAAGGAAAGAGCACACCCACATCCAAAAACATATCTCCATTCAATACCTTTATGATATATGATGATACCATTGAAGAGAATGAGCTGGCCGGAGTCTATTACTATCAGAAAAAGGATGATGCAAACAATAAGAGTTATTGGGTTGCCGTGGTTGTAACTGAAAATCTCAAATACACACTAAACATTGAGAATAACACAGAAATACAACAGACAGTAACCGAGGAGCCGGAGAATCATCACTTTGGCGAGGTTCCCATCATTGAGTATCTGAATAATAAAGAGGGCATTGGTGATTTTGAGCTCCAAATTCCTCTAATTGATGCGTATAACACTCTCATGAGTGACCGGATAAACGATAAAGAGCAGTTTATTGATGCCATACTGGCATTATATGGAGCACTGCTTGTAGATGATGATGATGATACCAAAGAGGCATACAAGAAGCTGCAAGAGGAAAAACTCTTGGAGTTGCCGCTGGATGCAAAAGCAGAATACCTCTCACGGCAAATGGATGAAAATGGAGTTGAAGTGCTCAGGAAGGCAATCAAAGAGGATATATACACATTTTCTCATGTTCCGAATTTTACGGATGAGAGCTTTGCAGGAAATACCTCGGGGGTGGCATTGGAGCTGAAACTGCTGGGGCTTGAAATGCTCACCAAGATAAAGGAGAGATATTACAAGAAGGGAAACCGTAAGAGAATCCGGCTATACTGCAATTTCCTTGGAATGAAGGCAATAGCATTGGAGGCTGGCTCCATTGTTTCATCCTTTAGCAGATCCCTTCCTAAAAACCTTCAGGAGCTTGCAAATATCGTGATCAACCTGAAAGATGTTGTTTCTAAGAAAACACTACTCAAACTGTTGCCTTTCGTGGAAGATCCTGATTTTGAGATTGAAGAGGTACAGAAACAGGCAGATGAGAATTTCAAGCGGCAGCAGGAGTTATTTGGAGGCAATGCAAACACGCCTCCTGATAAGGAAGTGAATTTGGATGCCGAGGATGAAGATGAGGAAGATGAAACCAAGAAAAAGCCTGCTGAAGAGAAAGAGTGATGCAAATGGGATATTGGGAGAATCGGCAGGCTCAGATAATGTATGAGCAGATGGAAAATGCGGAAAAGGTAGCCCGGGAGCTGGCTGATCTTTACGCAAAAGCCACAAGAGAGCTCAATTACCAAATCGGAGAGATATTTGATAGATTTACAGATAAACATAATTTGACCGAAGATGAAGCCCGGAGGCTGCTTGGGATGATGAAAAACCCTGCTGATATAGCAACGCTCCGGGAAGCACTGGCCAAGGATCCCCAAAATGCTGAGCTGTTGGCTGAATTAGAAAGTCCGGCATATAGAGCCCGCATTGAGAGGCTTGAGAATCTGCAAACAGAGATTGATTATATGATGCAGAGGATATATGGTCAAGAGAAAACAGTTACCTCAGCACATTATGCCAATGTATTTCATAATTCCTATTACCGGAATATTTATGAGATTCAGAGGGCAGTAGGCTTTCAGTTTTCTTTTTCTGCTGTTGATTCTCATATGCTAAATCAGATGCTTGCTATGGAGTGGGCCGGTGCCAATTATTCCTCAAGAATATGGAATAATACAGAGGCTTTGGCCGAGGAGTTGAAGGAGCAGCTCACCATGGGCTATCTCACCGGGAAATCTGAGGCTGATATGGCCGCAGAGATAGTAAATAAATTTGGAGTTGCCAATTACAAGGCCCGGAGAATTGTGAGGACAGAAAGCAATTTCCAATCCTCTCAGGCACAGCTTATATCATACGAAGATGCCGAGATTGAGAAATATATGATTGTAGCCACACTTGATCTGAAAACTTCCGCAATATGCCGGGAGCTGGACGGGAAGATATTTCCAAGGAAAGAGGCAAAGGTTGGGGTGAACATCAACCCCTTTCACCCGTTTTGCCGTACCACAAATGTGGCGGTATTTGATGATGATAACCTGAGCGCTCTAAAGAGGCGGGCCCGCGATCCGGTAACAGGAGAGAGTAAACTTGTACCGGCTGATATGAATTATAAAAAGTGGTATGAGAAGAATGTGGCCAATAATCCAAAAGCTCAGGCAGCAGAAAAAATGGTGCAGAATTGGGGAGCTGATGCCAAACAGTACGAGGCATACAAGAAACTGCTTGGAGAGAAAGAAGCAGGAAAAACCTTTGCTGATTTTCAGGAAATGAAGTATAATAAACCTGAGAAGTGGAAGGATGTAAAAGGCTTTGCCAATTATATGAGAAAGTACCCGGACAGCAGCCGGCCATTCTATAATATTTTGAGAGATTTAAAGGAGGAGGGTATCAAGCAAGGTGTGAGCCTTCCTGCAAAGCCTAAAAAAGCATACATCCTCCCTGATGGGAAAAGAGATCCAGCCCACATCATGAAGAGAATGCTTGAAAGGCATATCACTGATGATGAAGTCAGAGGATATGTGGACAATGCAAAAGTGATGTTCTCCCAATGGGGAGGGCAGCGTCAAATGTTCATCACTCAGGATGGTGTGGCAGTGCTGACCCAAAGCGGTGATGAGTGGATTTTCAAAACTGCATGGAGTAAAGCAGATTTTGATGAGAAAACCCTGAAAATCTTGGAGGTGATGAGTAAATATGGCAAATGAAATTGATTATACAAAGCCACACACCTGCCCGGTATATGGCAGAGAGGTGGATCCTGATCTGTGCTATGAAACACTGCAGTGCCTTTCAGGAATGTTCAAGCCCTCATCCGTTCCTGAGTTGGAAGGGGTAGGAGATATTGAAGCGGCCCGGCAGCAGTGCCAAGGCTGTGAGTACAGCAAATTATAATATTTTTCAGTCAACCGGCATCATGCAGCAGTGCATGGTGCTTTTTTACACCCATTTTTCAGAAAGAAGGTGAGTGAAGTGAGAGGAGCTGGATAAAAGATGGCAATTCTTTTCAACTCCCTGGATGAGGGTTAGAAATCCCGCCCAAATAGCTTCAGGAGGGCGCTATAAGAGCAGGAGGCAATAAAATATCAATAATGAACTCATGGGGCTAATTTAAGGCAATGTGAGGGCGTGAAGGAGGACAAAAATGAATCGTTATGGTAGAAGCGTAATTTCCAAGAGAGCAAGGTGTAAGTTTCCTATGAATTTACAGTTTTTTGCAGAAGGAGATGGCAATGGCGGTGGAGCCGGTGGTGGAAGTAGCACCGGAGATGTCGGTGGGGCAGCAGGCGGCGAAAGTAACACCACGGCAGCAGGGGCCGGATCAGAAGGTGATCAGGGTGGCACACAGAGCTTTGATGATGTTCTGAAAAATCCTGCATTTCAATCTGAATTTGATAAAAGAGTGGCAAAGGCATTGAAAACCCAAGAAACCAAGCTGAACGCTGATTTTGAAAAGAAGATTGAAGATACCAAAACAGAGGCAGAAAAGTTTGCCAAAATGAATGCTGATCAAAAGGCTCAATATGAGAAAGAAAAGAAAGAGGCAGAGCTGGCAAAGCGTGAGAGTGAGATCACCAAGAGGGAGCTCACGGCAACGGCAAAGGAAACGCTTGCAGAGAAAGGCTTGCCAACATCTCTCAGCGCTGTTTTGGATTATACTGATGCCGAGAAATGCACAGCAAGCATTGAAGCTGTTGAAAAGGCATTTAAGGAAGCAGTTGAGAAAGCTGTTGATGAACGCCTGAAGGGTGGTAAACCGCCGCACAAAGCGGACACAAAAAACAGCACGCTTGAAGAGGAGATCATGAAAGCCATGAAAGGCTAAGAACAAGGAGGAAAGTAAAAAATGGCAATTAACACATTAGCAACAGCCACAATTTTTCAGAGCACATTGGATAAGCTGGCAGTGCAGGAGGGCGTTACCGGCTGGATGGATGCGAATGCGGGTCAGGTAATTTATAACGGCGGCTCTGAGGTAAAGATCCCCAAAATGTCAGTAGATGGCATGGGGGATTATGACAGAGATAACGGATATGCTCAGGGCGGCGTAACCCTCTCCTATGAAACAAGGAATATGACTCAGGACAGAGGCAGAAAGTTTCAGTTGGATGCTATGGATATTAACGAAAATAACTTTGTTACCACGGCAGCATCCGTTATGGGAGAGTTTCAGAGAACAAAGGTGATCCCTGAGATTGATGCCTACAGATTGAGCAACCTCATTCAGCAGGCAATCGCAAGTGAGTATGTGGAGTATGGCTACACTCCGGCAGATACATCCATCCTGAGAAAAATCAAGACCGGAATCAAAACCATCAGAGATAATGGCTACACCGGAGAGCTGGTGATCCACATAAATCCTGATAGCCTCATGGAGTTAGAGCTGGCATTGTCGGGCAAAATTCAGAGTGTTGCATTTTCAAAGGGCGGCATTGACACAAAGGTGCCTGCTGTTGATAACTGCCCTCTAATCGAAACCCCGGCAAGCCGTATGTATTCTGCGATCACAATGTATGATGGCAAGACAGACGGACAGAAAGCAGGCGGCTATGTAAAGGGCACAAAAGCGCTGGATTGCAATTTCCTGATCCTTCCGAGAACCACACCCATTGCAGTGAGCAAGCAGGATAAGATGAAGATCTTCACACCGGATCAGAATCAGGATGCAGATGCCTGGAAGATGAATTATAGAAGGTATCATGATATTTGGACACTGGATAACAAGATCAATTCCATCTTTGCCTGCATCAAGGATACAAAGCCGAGTGCATAATCGGGAGGAGAGAGTATGAAACATATTATTAAGGGAAATGTTGAGCGCATTGTTTCTGATGATGCGGTGGCTAAATGGGAGAAAGAAGGTTTCGAACTCATTGGAGCCACAGTGCCGGAAACAGATCAGACAGCAGATCAGGCGACAGCAAAGAAAAAAGCTGAAGCTGAAACTAAAGCTGCCACAAAAGAGGAAGCAAAGACAGCAGATCAGGCGACAGCAAAGAAAAAAGCTGAAGCTGAAACTAAAGCTGC
>CAZTKJ010000009.1:0-21525 GCA_964614185.1 uncultured Lachnospiraceae bacterium | reverse complement strand
CACAAAAGAGGAAGCAAAGACAGCAGATCAGGCGGCAGCAGGAGAAAACACTGCTGAGAATGCTGAAAAGGTAGATTACTCCAGCATGAAACTGAATGATCTGAGAAAGATTGCCAAAGAAAAGGGCATTCAGGGGTATAACAATATGAATCAGGCTACTCTAGCTGCAGTAATTCAGGCACATTAAACCTGAGAATAGAGGTAGATCATGGAAAAAATGGATGATATGAAAATCTTACAGATCCTGACAGGAGAGAGTGATGAAACCACTCTCTCTGTTTTTTTGCAAATAGCAGAGGAAAGGCTACTATATTTGACCAATAGAACCAGAATGATTCCAAAACTTCAAGCCGCAAAAAGAGACTGGGCTGTAATTGCATACAACCGATGGGGCATGGAGGGAGAAACTTCGAGAAACCAAGGAGGAATAAGCTCAACATTTGCGGAAATACCAAAGGAGATTGAAAAGGTAATTCAGGAAACACGGATTGCAAGAGTAGGAGGTAAGGTGCATGAGAAAGCAGAGAATGAGGATAAGAAAGAGCCTGCTGAAATCATATCACCTCAGGAGAAGGAAATCAGGCAAGGATAAGGAAGGCGGCAGCCTGGTAAGCTACGAGGCTGCAATTGCTATTGAGGCTGCAATCTGGGCTGCAGGCGGCAGAGTACAGGCTGAAATGTATGGAGAAAGGCTTACATATATCAAAAATATGCACTATGAGGGTACGGAAACCATGCAGGAAGGTGATGGTATTTGCGTATATGCAGGTCCGGAGGAGATTCCGGATTATAAAATTATTGCAATAAATAATGATTTTAGTCCGGCGCAGATTACATTGGAAAGGATCTGATTTTATGGCTGCTGTGAAAGGCGCTGAGAAGCTCATGAGGCAGCTCAATAATCTGGGTAATATCAACCCGATTGTAGAAAAAGCAGTAAAAAAGGAAACTCTCAGAGTACAGAGAAATGCTGTATTGCTTTGTCCAGTAAACCATGGAGAGCTCAGACAGAGCATAAAAACAAAAGTAAAGGCTACAGAAAACATGGTAACTGGCACAGTTTATACCAATAACAAACGTGCAGCATATGTAGAGTTTGGTACAGGACCGGTAGGAGAGGAAAATCATGAAGGGATTTCTCCGGAAGTAACTCCAGCTTACTCTCAAAATGGCTGGTGGTTTCCGGGTGATAAAGTAACGCCACAGGATGTAGCAAAATATCACTGGCCAAGCATGGAAACCGAGAATGGAAAAACCTTGTACTTTACAAAAGGGCAACCAGCCCAGCCATTCATGTACCAGGCACTTAAAGGAATTGAAGATATTGTCTGTATGAATCTGAAAGCATCTCTTGTAGCTGAGATTAAAAAAGTATAAGAGGAAATCAATATGATTAATGTAAAAGACCAGGTATATGATGCAATCAAAGATATTGCAGAAAATGTGGGAGATACCTACCCGACAAATTGGGCAGAGCTTCCAGCCGTTCAATATACGGAAGAGGATAACTCAGTATATGAGCGAACCGGTAAAGGGGAAACCAAATCACATCTTCAGTACCGGATAGATATTTGGCACAATCAATCCACATCAGATTATGCGCTCAAAGTAGATGGGGCTCTTTCCAAGCTGGGTCTTGTCAGAACTATGTGTATGGATGCTCCTGATCCATCACAGCTAAAGCATAAGCAGATGCGTTATGAGGGCATCATTGATGTGCAAACGGAAAGAGTATGTTTCAATAAATAAGGAGGTAAATGCAGATGTTAGCGAATGGAACAAAATTTGGCTACAAAAAAGGGGGATCGGGGAGTTATATAGATATTTCAGAAGACTTGAAGGAAACACCGGAGCTTGGTGGTGATGTAGAGGAGGTTGACAATACAGGTCTCAATGATAAAAACAAAAGAAAGGAACCCGGTATTTCAGATTTAGGTAATCTGGAGTACAAATTCCGTTATGACAATGAGACCCAAAGCTCTGTTTACAGGGTTATGAGAGCAGCGCAGGATGCGAGTGAAGTACTTTCTTTCTGTGAAACACTGCCTGACGGCACGAAATTTGAGTTTGATGCTATCCCCAGCACCAAGATCAGCTCTGGAGCCGTAAATGGCGTATTGGAGCTTATTGTTAAATTATCCATTCAAAGTGATATGAATGTAACTGATCCGGCAGAGAAGGGAAAGCAGAGTAATTAAATCCCAATAATAAGGAGGATAAAAAAATGGGTTTTTTTGATGATTATAAAAAGGATAAGAATGCAGCCGCAGTAGAGGCAATTGAGCAGAACGAAAGAGCATTGGAATCAGCTGGTACAATAGAAGAAAATAAAGTTGTGGAGATGCCCAAAAGGAAGCCGTTTGCAATCTGGAATGTAAAGGGAGAAGATTACAAGATGGTTTTAAATACGCAGGATATTGTGGCATTGGAAAGTAAGTATAAAACAAATCTTATGAACGTCATGGGGGCCGGAAACAGTGGTATGCCTGCATTATCGGTAATGCTTGATGTAGCTCATGCAGCCTTGAAAAAGTTCCATCATGGTATCTCAAAGGATGCTGTGATGGCTATGTTTGATCAGTATATAAAGGAAGGGGGATCTCAGCTCAATTTTTATACTGAGATATATATGGAGATATTCCAGGTGAGTGGTTTTTTCTCAGTTTCTCTCACCAGTCAGATGCAGGATGCGTTGCAGGAGGCCAAGGAAGTGCTGTAAATTCTGAAATGGTTACTGAAACAGTCATGGGCTTGTACCCGGTCTTTTTAGACATGGGGTACAGCCCATCTTTGTTTTGGAGCCTAAGTCTTCAGGAAATCAGTGACCTCATGGAGAGCTTTGTCAGGAAAGAAGAGCGCAGGCGAAAGGAGAAGGAGGCTGATATAAGAGACCATGCAATGCTTCTCTATAACCATGCAATGCAGTGTGCCGATGCCATAGCTCTGATAATGCCGGGCAGTGATAAGCGTGAGAGAATTTCATTGGGAGAATATTATCCTGATTTATTCCCCGGTCTGAGGGAAGCAGAGGAGCAGGCTCGTGTTGAGAAAGAACTGGCCATTCATAAAGCAAGAATGAAGGCATATGCAGAAACAAATAACGCAGCACGAAGGAAGGCAGGTGAGAGCAACGGACAGAATGACTCTTGAAAGGCTGCAAGTAATTATTCAGGCTCAGACCAAGGAATATATGGAGGCCATGAATAATGTGCAGCAGCAGACAGCCAATACTACAAAAAAGGTAGAGGGCTGTGCTGGGAAAATAAAGAGTGCATTCGGAAAAATAGGAAAAGTTTTGGGGATTGCCTTATCAGTAGCGGCAATAGTTAATTTTGGAAAGCAATGCATTGAGTTAGGGTCAGACCTTGAGGAGGTACAAAATGTAGTTGATGTTACATTCCAGGGGCTCAATGAGGAAATAAATGAATTTGCTCGGAACGCTATTGAACAGTTTGGACTTTCAGAGCTTGCAGCAAAGCAATATAGTTCCACAATGGGAGCTATGCTGAAATCAATGGGATTTACAACCCAGGCGGCAGCAGATATGAGCATGGAGCTCACAGGACTGGCCGGAGATATGGCTTCATTTTATAACCTGTCAGGTGATGATGCCTTTTCTAAAATCCGGTCTGGCATATCAGGGGAAACGGAACCGCTGAAGCAGCTTGGTATTAATCTGAGCGTGGCTAATTTGGAACAATTTGCTCTTACTCAGGGCATGAATAAATCGTATTCTGCCATGACACAGCAGGAACAGGCTCTTCTCAGATACAATTATCTGCTTTCTGTCACCTCAGATGCACAGGGGGATTTTGCACGAACTTCAGACAGCTGGGCCAATCAAACAAAGATTCTTACAGAGCGCTTCAATTCCCTGAAGGCTGCTATTGGCCAAGGTCTGATCAATATATTTACTCCGGTTTTACGAGTGATCAATCAGGTCATTGCAAAGCTGGCGGAGGCAGCTAATGCATTCAAGCGTTTTACAGAGATCATAACCGGAAAGAAAAGCCAAAGCAACAATGCCATGAGCGGTGTAGCCAAGAACACAGCCAATGCTACAGCAGCAATGGGAGGGCTCACAAACGCCACGAACAAAGCAGGAGGGGCAGCCAAGAAGGCAGAGGAGGCTTTTCATGGACTTTTAGGATTTGATGAGATAAATTCCCTCACAAAAGCAACAGAGAGCTCAGGCAGCTCCGGAGGCGGCTCAGACAGTTCAGGAGCCGGTGGACTGGAGGATATGAGCGATTTTGTGGATGATACCGCAGAGGAAACAGACCAGCAGCTTAATCCTGTGCTCCAAAAGCTCATTGACAGGCTCAAGGAGCTGAGAGAAATTTTCAAAGAAGGTTTTAAAGCCGGCCTTGGAGATGTAACTCTGGAACCCTTAAAAAAGGCAATAGAGGGGATAAAAGGAAGCCTAAAAGAGATATTCACCGATTCAGGAGTGGTAGCGGCAGCAAATCATTTTTTAGATACGCTGGCATATTCTCTGGGACAAGTAACCGGGGCGGTGGCAGCCATAGGAATTACTATAGCCACCAACCTCTTTGGAGGTCTCAACAAGTATTTAGAGGGCAATAAAGATTTTATAATACAACATATCATCAGTATATTTGATATAGGCTCAGAAATTGCAGCCATTACAGGGGACTTTGCTCAGGCAGTAGCCAATATCTTTTCTGTTTTTGGAGAGGAGAATGGCCAGAGAGTAACTGCAGCATTGATTGGAATATTTGCAAATGCCTGGATAGGAGCCAAGGAAATTTGTCTGAAAAGATCCCGGGATATATTGGATGTAATCACAAGGCCATTTATTGATAACCAGACTATCATAAAACAGGCGCTTGATGGAACACTGGGAGCAGTAGCTACAACCTTAGAAATAATCAAGGGAGTAGTGGATAATACTGTTTCAAAAGTTTCAGAGATACATGATAAACATCTGAAGCCAATGTATGATGCACTGGCAGAGGGATTAAGCTCTCTCACAGCAACTTTTGTAGAAGCGTATCAGAACTACATCTTGCCTGTTATAGAGCGATTGAATGAAAAGTTTGGAATATTCATTGAACAGCATCTGCAGCCAATGATTGATAAGTTTCTGGAACTATTTGGAACTATAGCAGATGCAATCACAAAGGTATGGAATGAAATTATCATACCTTTCTCTAATTGGCTTACTGAGCACATGACACCGAAAATTGCACAGGGTTTAGAAGCGTTAGGAAATATCCTGTTTACAGTATTTGGTGTAGTAGCGGATGTGATAGGCGGTATATTAGATGCGCTTGGCGGCTTGATTGAATTTTTGGCTGGAGTATTTACCGGAGATTGGCAACAGGCATGGGAAGGTATTAAAGCATTTTTTAAGGGAATTTGGGATGCCATATATGCTATTATTTTAGCGGTATGGAATGTGATTTATGCGGAGATAAGTTCTAAATTATCAGAGGTAAATGACATAATCAATTCCGTACTGAATGCGATAGAAACAACATTTGGTATAAACCTTAATGCGGTAAAAAATACAGTAACCACTATTTTTAATGCAATAAAGACCACCATCACAAATGTGTTAGCCACGATTCAAACCGGGACAAGCACAGCTCTGAATACGATAAAAACTACATTCAGCACAATCTTCACAAGCATCAAAACCACAGTAACCACTATTTTCAAATCCATGTGGAGCACAATCAAAGGCGTAATCAATTCCATTATTGGCGGAGTAGAAGGCATGGCCAATGCAGTAGTAAGCGGCCTCAATACAGTGATCAATGCCATGAACAACCTGAGTTTTGATATTCCTGACTGGGTACCAGGCATGGGTGGAAAAACATTTGGGTTTGATATCAAGACGCTCAGTACAGTATCCTTGCCAAAACTGGCCAAAGGCGGCGTGGTAGATGGAGCAACGCCTCTGATTGCCGGGGAAGCCGGAAAAGAGGCTATAGTTCCTCTTGAAAGAAATACCGGCTGGATGGACCAGATTGCAAACCGCTTGGGAGAGATGATTGTTGGCAGTCTAAATGGATTCTACGAGATGTTTGAGGGGACACGCGGTGAAGAATGGCAGACCATCACTACAATAGTACAGATGGATGGCAGAGTGATTTTAGAACAGACTGACAAAGTGAGACGCAGAAAGGGATATCCAACAAGCCGAACATAAAGGAAGGAGAACTACATGGCGGCAAGAAGTAATACAGGGATTCTAATAGTGGAAGGCATTTCACTTCCGGATCCTTCGGAAATGATAGCTTCTGATTATGATATTTCAGACAGTGAAAGAAATGCAAATGGAATAATGATCTCTCAGATCATCCGTGAGGATGTTCACAAGTTGGAATGTAAATGGAGTAAATTGGAAGTTGAGGAATATTTACTGATAAGAAAGGCAATTAAAAAGAAGTTTGGCCTTTCAGTACAATATTTCTGCCCTGATACAGGACAGAAGGGAACACTCACCATGTATGCCGGAGACAGGAAAACTCCAATCAGATATTTCAAAGGCTGGAGTGATGGAAAACCAATTTATAAAGATGTTTCTCTGAATTTTATAGAAATGTAGGTGAGGCAGATGCAGTATGTAAGCACAGAATACAAAAAGGCCATGAAACAGCTTGCAAGAAATAAATCCTATATGAAAATCAATATAGGATTGATCAATCAGAATGCTCAGGGAAATGCTGTTGTACAGCCTGATGGTTTTACATATTTTTCTGATTTGAAAAAGCCGCTTGATAATGAAAGCGTAAGTAAGAAATACGCTACTTTTGAGAGAGGATATACGCAGGCAGATGGCGCAAAATACTTTTTACCCCGGGCAGGACATCCCGGGGTAAGTTATTATAATGCCGGAATAGTAACAGAGGCACTTTGCAGGAATGGAATCCATCCAAGCGTGCTGATTAAATTTAATACTACAGATCCTGTGGACATTAAAGGTCTCACCATACAGTTTGGAGAACTGTATCCGGTAGAGTTTATAGTAGAAACAGATGAAAAAATATCTGTTATTGAAAATGATACTCCGCTTTACAGGACAGAGGAAACGTATAACAATGCAACCTATATGAGAATAACAGCTATAAGGATGCTGAAAGGCAACGCCAGATTCAGGATAGAAATGCTCACTTTTGGCATTGGTATTGTTCTTGATAATGAAAAAATAGTAAGTGCAAACCTGAAAAGTATTGTTTCTCCAATTTCTGAGAGCCTGCCGGCAATTGATTTTGATGTAACTATAGAAAATATGGATAAATATTACAATGTAGACAATCCTGACAGTGCAATACAATATATGAGCACTGGTCAGGAGTTAGAGGTACATTATGGCTATACCCTGAATAACGGAGAAATAGAATGGCTGAAAGGCGGAACTCTTTACATGAGGGATTGGAATGCAAATGATAATCAGGCCACATTTCAGGCAGTAGATATTTTTGAATATATGCAGGATGAGTATAAAAAGGGAGAATACAGACCGGAAGGTATTTCCCTGTATGATTTAGCTGTTGATGTGTTTCAAGATGCTGGAGTTCCTAATGACAAATATTGGGTAGACCCACATCTAAAGGATAGTATTGTATATAATCCGCTTCCAGTATTAATGCATAAAGAATGTTTGCAGCTTATAGCTAATGCAGGCAGGAGCACAATTACCCAAAGCCGCAATGGAGTAATCATGATCAAACCTTCCTACGTGCCGGAGATAAAAGCTGAAGCTAATCAGATAGCACAATATGGGAGTATAGAAACGATACTGCAAACAGTAAAGTGCAATGAGTATGCTTCTTATGAACGCAGTTATACTAAAGCAGATGGAAAGCAGTATTTTTTGCCGAGAGGGCAGAACTATATGGATGCAGGATATATAAGTGCCGCTATAAGTGATGAGAATGGATTTTTTATAGAAAACCCGGTGCTTACTTTCTCCATGGAAAGCATATACACCTTTTTCAGTATGAATATGGTATTTGGATCAGTATGGCCGGAGGAGTTTTATGTCAGGACATATAATAACGGCAAAAAAATAAGTACGTATCGCAGTAGAAATGTGGAGAAGAATACCGTTGTAAATTGTGCCTTTGTGGATGTGGATAAAATAGAAATTGAATTTACAAAAACAGCGCCATTTAACAGGATCCATTTAGAGAGAGTAGAATTTGGTAAAGAATCGGATTATAAGCTTACCTATGATGATCTGAAGAAAACACCAACCGGCACAAAGCTGGAAAAGGTGAAAGAGGTGAGAGTGATCCGTACTATTTACACAAGGGGAACGGAGCAGAAGGATATTGTGACTGAAAAGATAACTCTTCCAGTAACACCTATCTCATATGAGTTTAATTTTAACAGTGCAGTACATGATTTGAGTGTATGCTGCATGATAGGTGATACCGAGTTTGAGTGTGGAGCCATAATTGAACAGATAGGCTCATATTTCTGCAAAGTAAGTATTGCGGATCCTCCAGCGCAGCCTACGGATATAGAACTGACCATAAAAGGTTATGAGTATGGTATTTCAACCACGCTAACTGCTACAAAACTAAATAATACCGGCAGCATTAAAATATGGGATAACCCTCTCATTAGCTCAGAGGGTGCTGCCGCAGACCTTGTGGAATGGGTTGGGGAATATTATGCAGCAGAGAATGAATATGAGCTGGAATATAGAGGAGATCCGATACTGGACTGCAATGATCTGATTTATTTGGAAAGCCGGATGATAGATGATCTTATGGTAAGACTGGAAGAGACAGATTTAAAATTTACTGGTAGTTTAAGTGGGAAATTAAGGGCAAGGAGGAAAAAATGATGTGGCAGCAGCCGAAAACTGACTGGCAGGCTTCAGATGATGTGTCATGCAATGATTATAACCGTATAAAAGGAAATCTCATTTATCTAAAGGAGTTAGCGTCAATACTATACCCATCCTTTGATATTGAAGAAATGGGAGAAGATAAGACGGAAGAGGATTACCCATATGCAGATGAAATCAACCTATTAGAAGAAAATCTGAAAAAAATTGCAATAAAAACATGGGGAGAGGATTACGGAGAGTTTCCAGTCTTCCAGGATAATGGAGCATTTATAAATTTTATGGAGCTGAATCACATAGAAAGTGCAGTTTTAGACATGCATGATCAGATGCAGAACCAGTACTACGGACGTAGAAAGATGATGTTTATGTTGGGGAATGAGGAGGAGTTCTGATGGAATTATTAAGAACAGATTATAAAGATGCTGTATGGCCCGGATTAAAGAAGTTCATAACGATTAAGAATGATGACGATACAATATCATTTCGGGATGTAACTGAATATACAGTTAAGAAGGAGGCGTTCTTTGGAGCCAAGGATGTAAATGCTATGAATAGTGCGACTAACGCAATCATGGTGGCATTGGAAAATGGTACAGATTTATACGAAGTATTTACGCATTTTTTTGCTGATCAGAAAGAAAAATTCACTTTGCAGATGGAAGAAGAGAGCAAAGATTTTAAGGAGCAACAGGAATTAAAATGGATAGAATGGATTGATTATATGAAAGAACAGCTGTCAGAGGATGCAGCAGGGCACCTTCAAAATCAAATCGGGGTTCTGAATAACTTGCAGACAAATGCGAAAGAAAATCTTGTTAAAGCTGTTAATGAATTCTACAGAGAATTTCAAGCAGATTCACTGAGATTTTGTAACGATGGATATATCCTTGCAGACAATACTGGCGGTGCATTAGTGCAGGAATATGGTTCAGGACAGTGGTGCTACATCACCCCTAAATATTATGATGAAGAGAACTACAGAGATTTTAATTCTGAATGGGCATGGTATCAGCTTGAATTTAATAATGCAGAAAATAAATCAATAACGGAGAGTATTAAAACAAGTGATTCCTTAGTATATGAAAAAGAGACGGGATTGAAAGGAGAAACGGTATTAAATGCAACAGCAGGCACTTATGCTTTTGATGGCATGGTAGTAAGGCTAAAGCGGAAGCCTGTTGGTGAATTTGCAATAATAGTAAGAAGCTTTATATACCACAAGGGATATCGTGATTCTTCAAAAAAACTTAAGGTTCAGAGCTGGGATCTTCCGGAGAACTATTCTGTATCCATAGGAAGTGCAACAGCAGCAGATAGTGCAATTATATATCAAAACGGAATATATACATTAAAAGCGTATACGATCAGCAGCAATGCCTTAGCCGCCATATACCAGTATGTTTATTTCTCTGATTATAATAATGCAGGTGCGTTTGTCGGAAAGCTGTCAGCAAATACCGGTGCACTTTCAAATACATATGGAACAATAGCTGTATCTACAGCAGATCAGGGAGTAAAGATATCTACTGTAAAAGGATACAGAATAGAAGTAGATGTAAAGCCGTTTGATTAATTAAATACCAGTAACAGAGCCTAAGAGCCGATAAGGAGGGATCCTTACCGGCTTTTATTTTAAAAAAAATTGAAAAGGAGATAAAGAGTATGGAAAAAGTAAACGCAGTAAAGATTGTAACAGTATGGGCAGCAGGCATTGTATCTGCAGCGGCAGCTTGGTTATTTGCCAGATTAGGGGTATTATTGTATGTCCTTTTAGTCTTGGCGCTGGCAATGGCCATTGATTACATCACAGGGATGCTGGCAAGCAAGACAGAGGCAATTGATCATCCGGAGGATCCTGATTACGGATGGAATTCCAAGAAAGGCGCTAAGGGGATCATCAAGAAGGTAGGCTATTTGTGCATGATCGCGGTAGCCATGATGGTAGATTACGTTATCCTGCATGTATCATCTGAAATAGGAGTTGAAATCACCTTAAAGGCTTTCTTTGGCCTTATGGTGGCAGTATGGTACCTGCTGAATGAAGCCTTATCGATTATTGAGAATGCCGGCCGGATGGGCGCACCTGTTCCGGAATGGCTCAAGCAGTATATAGCGGTACTTAAAGACAAGATTGAATCCAAGGGGGAATGAGAATGGTAGTAGGAATAAATTGCGGTCACACAAAAAGCGGCGCCGGTTATGGCGCCGTTGGCATTATCAAAGAATCAGAACATACAAGGCTTGTAGGGCAAAAACTTATGAATCTGCTCCGGGCAGCAGGCGTTACAGTGGTTGACTGTACCATTGACCAGGCAGGCACACAAAACGAATATCTGGCAGCAGCAGTGGCACTGGCCAACAGACAGGATCTGGACTGGTTTATCTCTATCCACTTCAACGCTTCGGAATCACATGCCGGTCATGGAGCGGAAGTATTTACCTATGAGGGCAGGCAATACCAGGATGCTTTGGACGTATGTGCTAACCTTGCGGAAATTGGTTTTACAAACCGTGGAGTAAAAGCCGGATCCGGATTATATGTTATCCGGAAGACTAAGGCAAAATCTATGCTGATTGAAGTATGCTTCTGTGATAATCAGCATGACATAGATATCTACAATGCGGCAGGCGGTGCAGAAGGGATTGCAAAGGCAATCTATAAGGGTATTTATAAAGAAGCTGTTCTTCCTTCCGTCCAGATACCGTCAGAAGAAAACCATAATCCAACGAAGGAAGAATTTATTGAGTTTGTCGGCAGAATTGCCCAGAAAGACTGGATTGACCGCCGCCTGGTACTTCCTTCTGTTGTGGTAGCGCAGGCAGTAAAAGAATCCGGATTCGGTACATCAGAACTGGCACAGAATGCTAATGCGCTGTTTGGAATTAAATTAAACGAATGGACAGGCAGAATCTATGTGAAAGATGCCACAGAGCAGAATGCAGATGGCAGCTACAGAACAGATAAAAATGCATTATGGAGGGCGTATGACAGCTGGGAGCAGTCCATCATTGACCATAATACATATATTTCTGAAAGAAAAGTGGGAAATCAGGCAGAGCCAAACTGGAAGAATGTTGTTGGCTGTGAAAACTATATCCTTGCCGTGCAGTATCTGCAGAATGCGCAGTTTCCATATGCTACCTCAAAAACATATGAAGAATCATTGATCCATGACTATATTGAAAAGTATGTCCTAACACAGTATGATGCTGTTGAGGATGAAACAGCGCCGGAAGGATATTCATGGATCGTGCAGGCAGGGGCATACAAGAGCCTGAACAATGCCAGAAAGCTGCAGAACAGACTTGAAAGTATGGGTGTTACTTCCCTGATAAAAAAATGCAAAGAAGAATAACCAAAGTTGCACCGGTGCAACCTGAGAAGGAAAATTAAATAAAGTATAACAAGAACCCCGGAGAAATGAGAAGTCTTAAAGTTAGATGTTAAAATCTGATTTTGGTGGATTGCCCATAATCCGGGGTTTTTTGTGATAAATGTAAGGCAGTTATGAATATTATTTCATTTAGATATCTGGGCGAACAGCTAATACAGAGGAGTGTATTAACGAAACCCTTTATTTAGAAAAAGTAAGATTATCAATTAATTGATATATGCAAAAATAAACAAAATAAATAATAAAAAGTAAAAAATGAATAAAAATAGTAAAATTAAATTGAAAATAATTATGTAGTATGATATATATTTAATAAAGTGTTATTATTTTGAAATAAAAGGGGAAGCACAATGAAAAGAATAAAAGAAGCTTAATTAAGAAGATATAGATTAATAAGGTCTATATCTTTTTAATTTTAAGTAAAAGTTAATTTAAGCTTTAAACAATCAATGTAGTATTATGAAATGAGCGATAGTAGGAAATTGATAGGTTAATGTAAAAATTATTAAACACTGATATACCATGCAAATAGTCCAGTGATATACAAATGGAGGAAATATGAAATTATCTAAACCAACTAAAGAACTCACAATAAAATTAAAACAAGAATTCTTAAAAAAAGATAAAGATTCTTTGAAAAAGGTATTTGACGAATTGAAAGAAAATTTTGATTTTAATTGGGTTATTACTAAAGATTATCAGCTTATCGTTTTAAAAGCAGAAAAAGTTATGATTTTACAAGAAGTATATAGCGTGATAATACCTTTTTTTAAAAAAAGAAAATATAATATTGATATTTATTTGTCATTCAATATGATTCTTGAGGTGGAAGACGAACGTGCATTTGAGTTTGTTACATCATTCTTAAAAGAACCTTCAACAGATGAAGAAATTGTTGGTTGTGAACTGAAATTTCTTTATTTATATCAAAACAATTATTTTATGATTATTATGTCAGTGATGGATGTTAACAGAGTGACATTAGATATATCAGATATTATCAAAGATAATGAGAATTTAGAAAAAAAATATACAAATGCGATAGCTGCTATTCAAAAAGCTATTAAATACTGATTAGGGGAAAAAATATGCCACAAGTTGATTATGAGTTCGACAGAAAAAAAGTAATTGATAAAGCAAAATATTTTACAGAAAAGACAAGTATGGAAGAAATGACATATGAGTTTATTTATAAAATGAAAGTAATGGTTCAAAGAAACCTGTTGGAAGATACTGATGATATAATGAAAGAAGAATTGAACAAGATGGAGAATGAAAATATGATAAATAAGGCAAAACTCCAGTCAGCTCTACCAACAGGTATTATTACAGGTTTGGTTATCAATGCATGTATTATTGCAATAGTATTAACTATTTTTGCGTTTCAAGTAATAACGAATGTAAAAGTGATTGATTTTCATATATTAATTTTTACTGCAGTTGGAGGATGTGGATTACTACATACTTCGATTGCTACCATAAAAGGTTGGAGAAGGTATGTGTGTGAAGAAAGATAATTCAGTATATAAATTTATTGTTCAGTTAAAAAATCTAGAACTTAAAACTGATGCCGGGAAAATTAATTATCGATATGGAATGTTACTAATTATTCTTATAGCATTTTTAACTAGTTTTAGTTGGGTTCTAAAAGGTATATCCATGATAGTAGGAGCAATAAAATCCTTTATTTTAAAAGAAAATATTATTGAGCCATACGAAGAGGCTGATGCTCCCTTGCTTATACTTATTACCATAGCTTTTTTTATTCTTTGCTTTACAGTTTTGTTTATATCCAATAAAAGTAAAGAAAAGCTAAGGCGACAAATAAATGAAATAAACAAAGAGAATGAAGCAAACAAAGAGAAAGCTGAAATAGTTAATATTCAAGAAGTAAAAAAAGGTGAAAATGGTTTACCCGAAGATGATAAGTTAGATAAATGAAGCTGTAATGCATATTTTTGATTAACATAGAAAAATAGAAGTTGTGCCAATATAGCTAGGTGAAATATACGAATGATGAATGTTGGGAATATCCCAAAGTTTGTGTAAACCTTCAAACTGATGTAAGATAATCCGGCCTCCGCCCCTTAAGTAACTATTAATCTATCTTATATCAGATTTTGAGTTTACATAAAACTTGAAACGGTCTCTAAATGTTTTGTAGTGTTCAGCTTTATATTCATATCGGCGTACCAATCTGTCCCATCATATCATGTCCCAGATGCTGTCTTTTATAGCCATAACTTCTGGAAGAACCAAAATCATCGTAATCACTGTAATCAAAGCCTTTGGCAATAGGAGAAAAGGCTTTTAAGCCATATACCTTTTTAAAGACTTTATTGCCGTTTTCATCCTCCTTTTCTATTTCATATTCCCCAACCATACCGCCAAGTACCGCATCATAAGCCTCATAATAATATTTGTAATATTTCATGTCCTTGGTAAGGTCTGCTATGGTGGTTTTGCCATCTGAAAGTTCCCCGGCCAGCTTATCAATCAGTGAAAGGCTGTTCTTATCAAAGTTTCCTCCGCTTTTTGCACCGGCATAAGCAAGCAGCTCGATCCAGTTTAAGTGCACATCTTTATCATAGCTTTCAACATCCAGGTTGTACGCTTTGTTTAGAGCCTCACTCGTAATATTGAAATCTACCCATTTAATGTAGTTTTCATTGTTTTCGGAAACAACTTCAATGGCGGATTCCTGAAAAAGAGAGGGCAATGAAGAGAAGGTAAAGGATTGATCTGTCAATATTTTGTATCTGATAAAGAAAATAAAGGCGGCAAGAAGCACAATTCCTGTCAGAAGACCATATATCACAATATTGTTTTTCTTCATGAGATGGTTCACCTTCCATAATAGAAGACCGGTTATGGAAATATATGATAATTTCCGGTAATATATTTCCTGTTTTTAAAAAACGTTTTCAAAAAAGAGAATTGACAATTAATTAACAATATGATATGATAAATTCAACAAATAAAAGGGAGTAGCTTATACGGAGGTTGAAATCATAAGACTTCAACTAAAGAGTATATTCGAATCGTCAGGACGATGGAAACATCCGTTTCGAATCAGCGAAAACTGTAGCAAGACTTTTATTGTAGCAAAAGGCTGCAATAAGAGTTTTTTTATTTCACAGTATTTCTGTGAAATGCTCATGTAAGTAATAAAAGCTAAGCGCGCAGCTGGTTACATTATTGCAGTCAGAAACCTAAAGGAGGAAAAATTATGTTTAGAAAGATGCAGAAAGATCCCTATGGAAATTCTAATGCTCAGGTTAAGAACCTGGGTCCCCAAATGGGAAAAGGCGTGGCAATTGTGATAACGGCATTGGTAATGGTTTACCTTTTTGCAGGAAGTATTTATTCCCTGAAGGAAAATGAATATGCAGTAATTACAAGCTTTGGAGTGCCTAAAGTTGTGGAAGAGTCAGGTATTCATCTGAAAATACCTTATGTGCAGCAATTAAGCAAAGTTCCCAAGACGATCAACGGCTTTTCCATTGGCTATGATTCTTCAAGCGGAGAGACCCGGGCATCAGAATCCTTTATGATCACCAGGGATTACAACTTTGTTAATGTGGATTTTTATGTGGAGTATAGAGTGACAGATCCCATGAAATATCTGTATGCTTCCGAAAATCCGGTAGATATCCTGAAGAATCTGACCCAAAGTTATATCAGGGATACTATAGGACTTTATGATGTGGACAGTGTGATTACCACTGGTAAAAGTGAGATACAGGCTTCTATTAAGGAAAAAATCATATCCAGATTGGAAAATGAGGATATAGGAATCCAGCTGGTAAATATCACCATTCAGGATGCAGAACCCCCTACAACAGAGGTTATTGATGCATTTAAAAATGTAGAAAATGCTAAGCAGGGAAAGGAAACATCCATTAACAGGGCAAATCAGAAAAGAAATGAAGATATTCCTGCAGCCAGAGCTAAAGCAGATGAAACAATCAAGACAGCAGAGGCCCAGGCAGAGGAAAGAATCAATGAGGCTAAGGGACAGACAGCAAGATTAAATGAGCTCTATTCAGAATATCAGAAGTATCCGCTGATTACTAAACAGAGGATGTTTTATGAAACAATGGAAGAAATTCTTCCCGATATGAAGGTAATTATTGAAAAAAGTGACGGAAGCACACAGACAATGCTTCCCTTAGAATCCTTTGTGGATTTTGGAAACGATAAAACAAATGAAACCGAGGCAGAATGATCCGGAGATCTGAATGTAGTATTTGGCCTGAATATCAGGCAGATTGGAGAGTGGAGAATGAAAAAGAGATTTGTAGTACCGATTATGATCGTGATAGCTGCATGGGTTGTACTTAATTCCAGCATGGTAGTTACTTATCCCAATGAATTTACGGTAATAAAGCAGTTTGGCAAGATAGTGGATATCAGAGAAGAGGCAGGTCTTAGTTTTAAAATTCCTGTGATCCAAAGTGCAGAAAAAATAGAAAATGAAATGCTGCTGTATGATCTGGCTGTCAGTGATGTTATGACAAAGGATAAAAAATCCATGATTGCAGATTGCTTTGCGCTTTGGCGGATTGAAGATCCACAGAAGTATACACAGACCTTAAGCGCCCAAAAAAGTAATGCAGAATTCAGAATTGATACGATTGTTTATAATAGTCTGAAAAATGTGATCAGCAGTATGAGTCAGGAGGAGGTTATCAGCGGACGAGATGGTGAGCTTGCCGAAGCGATTATGCTAAACATCGGTGATACCCTTTCTCAATACGGCATAGAACTGTTGGCAGTGGAAACCAAATCCCTGGATCTGCCGGATGAAAATAAGGATGCTGTTTATGAAAGGATGATTTCCGAACGTAATAATATAGCAGCTACTTATAAGGCCGAGGGAGAAGAAGAGGCTAAGGAAATTTCCAACAAAACCAAAGCCGAGATCATTGTTATGCAGTCTGAAGCAGATGCTAAGGCGGAAGAGATCATAGCAAAGGGCGAAGCAGAGTATATGCGCATTTTAAGTGAAGCGTATAATGATCCGGAAAAAGCTGACTTTTACCTGTTCCTCCGTTCCCTGGATGCTGCCAAGGCTACTATGAGCGGAAACAATAAAACATTGATTATAGATGAAACTTCACCCATAGCACAGATCTTCTATGCCCAGGGACAGTAAATGATACTGAAGCAGATGAAATTTTAAATCAGCACACTGCGTTCAATAAAGTCGGCTACGCCGTCTTCCTCGTTTGACAAGGTCGTCTGATCTGCCGCTTCTACAACATCAGGCAGGGCATTGGAAACGGCGACCCCCAGACCGCAGGCCTTCAGCATATCAATATCATTTTCATCATCACCAAAGGCTGCTATTTCTTCCATAGGAATATGCAGCCTTTTGGCTAAGCTGTCAAGTGCCGGCAGTTTACCGGCTTCCTTATGAATAAAGCCGTAAAGGTTTCTGCTGCGATAGCTGATAACTTTGCAGGATGCTTTTTGTGCGATTTCTTCCGCTACATCCCTGGAAGGAAGGGTGGTTACTATCTTATAAGCAGGTTCTGTTAAAGGATTTTCATAATCGTTGAAAATGGCTTTGTGGAGTTTTTTGGATTCGGAAATGCGGTGACTGTTCCAATATACTTTTTGCCCTACAGACACAGTGATACCGGCGCTGCTGTCGGCTTCTTTGATCAGTTTAAGTAGTAAATTCGTGGTGGAGATATCAAAACCGCAGCCATAAATCATTTCGTTGTCCCTGTGAATCATGGTTCCGTCTGTGGTTATGGAATAATCGGGAGAAAGCCTGTTGATATAGCTTTCTGCTCCAATCCAGAATCTGGCAGTGGCAATGGCCAGCAGTATTCCTTTTTGGCGGCATTTTTGTAATGTCTGCAGGGTTCTTTCTGTAAGCTCCTTGTCAGAGCGTAGCAGTGTACCGTCCAGATCCGTAACGATCATTTTGATTTTCATAGACATTCCTTTCTTACCAAATAAATATGATTATAGCAAAGAATCTATTTTTCTACAAATAGCAGGTGTAATGGATTGCAAAAATAAATGCCCTATGATATAATGAAGGCGTTGGCAATGATAAAAAATTAACAATCATTGCAGGCAGGTAAAATTACTGCATCAGGACATATCTTATTGAATTCTGTTGATTCAATAAGTATAAATTTTCAAAATATTCAATTAAACGGAGGAAAGAATAATGGCAAAAAAAGTAGTGTTAGCCGGTGCATGCCGTACAGCCATCGGTACCATGGGAGGTTCTTTAAGCACAGTACCCGCTGCAGATCTGGGAGCAATCGTAATTAAGGAAGCTTTAAACAGAGCAGGTGTAGCACCTGAAGCAGTAGATCAGGTTTACATGGGATGTGTTATTCAGGCAGGACAGGGACAGAATGTAGCTCGTCAGGCTTCCATCAAGGCAGGTCTGCCCATCGAAGTACCTGCAGTTACCATGAACGTTGTTTGCGGTTCCGGTCTTAACTGCGTTAACCAGGCTGCACAGATGATCATGGCAGGAGATGCGGATATCGTTGTTGCAGGCGGTATGGAGAATATGTCCATGGCTCCTTATGCAATGCCTCAGGCCCGTTTCGGATATAGAATGAACAATGGTGTATTAGTGGATACCATGATCAAGGATGCTCTCTGGGATGCATTCAATGATTATCATATGATCAAGACTGCAGATAATATCTGTGAAGAGTGGGGACTTACCAGAGAAGAACTGGATGAGTTCGCATTAAAGAGCCAGCAGAAGACAGAAGCAGCTCAGAAATCAGGAGCTTTCGATGCAGAAATCGTACCGGTTATGGTAAAGAAGAAAAAAGAAACAATCGAATTCAAGGTAGATGAAGGTCCTCGTGCAGGATCTACCATGGAAGGCCTTGCAAAACTTCGTCCTATTAATCCGGGCGGTTTTGTTACAGCAGGTAATGCATCCGGTATCAATGACGGTGCAGCAGCTATTGTTGTAATGAGCGAAGAGAAAGCAAAAGAACTTGGCGTGAAGCCTATGGCTACTTTCGTAGCAGGCGCTCTGGCAGGTGTAAGACCTGAGGTTATGGGTATCGGTCCTGTAGCAGCAACTAAGAAGGTTATGGCAAAGACCGGTATGAAGATTGAAGATTTTGACATTATTGAAGCCAATGAAGCGTTTGCTGCTCAGTCAGTTGCAGTAGGCAAGGACTTGGGAATTGATGTTGACAAGCAGCTCAATCCTAACGGTGGCGCTATTGCTCTGGGACACCCTGTAGGAGCTTCCGGATGCCGTATTCTCGTTACACTGCTTCATGAGATGCAGGCAAAAGGCGCTAAGACAGGTCTTGCAACTTTGTGCATTGGCGGCGGTATGGGATGCGCTACGATTGTTAAAATTGAGGAATAAACCATGAAAAGAACTTCTAGGGCTGCTGGAATACGCGGCCCAAGAAGTTCTATGTTTCATGGAGAAGAATGGCTCAGGAGAGCCATTCTTCGTTGCGTGTATGAGGGGGCTAGGAGAGTTATTCTTCGTTGCGTGTATGAGGGTCTTCACTACATATAGAAAATAAAAGAAAAGGAGTTAAGGAAATGGAATTTATTGTATATGAACAAAAAGGTGCTTATGCTGTTATTACCATCAGCCGTGAAAAGGCGCTGAATGCTTTGAATTCAACAGTGCTGGATGAACTGGACAAGGTCCTTGATGAGGTTAATCTTGATGAAGTAAGATGTCTGATCCTGACAGGTGCAGGACAGAAGTCTTTTGTGGCAGGTGCAGATATTGGTGAAATGAGCACTCTGACAAAGGCAGAGGGTGAAGCCTTTGGCAAGAAGGGAAATGATGTATTCCGTAAGCTGGAAACATTCCCCATTCCCGTTATTGCAGCAGTCAACGGCTTTGCTCTTGGCGGCGGCTGTGAAATTTCCATGAGCTGCGATATCAGGATCTGCTCTGACAATGCAGTATTCGGACAGCCTGAGGTAGGCCTTGGAATCACTCCCGGTTTTGGCGGAACCCAGAGACTGGCACGTCTGGTAGGAGCCGGCATGGCTAAGCAGATGATTTATACAGCCAGAAATATTAAAGCAGATGAGGCTTTAAGAATCGGTCTTGTAAATGCTGTTTATACACAGGAAGAGCTGATGCCTGCAGCAGAAAAAATGGCAGCAGGAATTGCCAAGAATGCGCCCATTGCCGTCCGCAACTGCAAAAAGGCAATCAATGACGGTTTAGATGTTGATATGGATCAGGCAATTGTTATTGAGGAAAAACTTTTTGGCGACTGCTTTGAGACAGAAGATCAGAAATATGGTATGGCATTCTTCCTTGACAAAAATAAGGAAAAGGTAAAAGAGCCTTTCAAGAATTGCTAGTCAGCAGCAGATAGGATTCTACATCAGGATCATAAAGCCTGATGAAAAAATATCAATGATTTAGGAGGATTAGAAATGAAAGTAGGTATTATTGGTGCAGGTACCATGGGACAGGGTATTGCAAAGGCGTTTGCCCAGGTTGAAGGATACGAGGTTGCACTCTGCGATATTAAGCAGGAGTGGGCTGACGGCGGAAAAGAAAAAATCGCAAAAGGCTATGCTAAGCTTGTAGAAAAAGGAAAAATGACGCAGGAAGCAGTAGACGCTATCCTTGCAAAGATCACACCGGGATTAAAAGAGGATCTCTGTGCAGACTGTGACTTAATTGTTGAAGCAGCATTTGAAAATATGGAAGTTAAGAAGACTACATTTGGCGAACTGGATAAGATTGTAAAGCCGGAATGCATTTTTGCATCCAATACATCCAGCCTTTCCATTACAGAGATTGGAAATGGTTTGAACCGCCCTATGATTGGAATGCATTTCTTCAATCCGGCAGACCGCATGAAGCTGGTTGAGGTAATTGCAGGTGTAAATACTCCTGTAGAAACTGTAGACGCCATCAAGAAGATTTCCGAAGAAATCGGCAAGACTCCTGTTCAGGTAAATGAAGCAGCAGGTTTCGTAGTAAACCGTATTTTGATTCCTATGATCAATGAAGCAGCTTTCATTAAGATGGAAGGAGTTTCTGATGTTGCAGGTATAGATGCTGCTATGAAGCTTGGTGCAAATCATCCTATGGGTCCCTTGGAACTGGGCGATTTCGTAGGACTGGATATCTGCCTTGCAATTATGGATGTTCTTTATAATGAAACAGGCGACAGCAAGTATCGCGCATGTCCTCTGATTCGTAAGATGGTTCGTGGCGGTAACCTTGGCGTTAAGAGCGGTAAGGGCTTCTATGTATACAATGCAGACAGAACCAAAACTCCTGTTGATGCACAGTAAGTT
>CAZTKJ010000008.1:0-77350 GCA_964614185.1 uncultured Lachnospiraceae bacterium | reverse complement strand
AAGCATATACTTTGATGCAAAATGGAAATTATGGTTATGCGATATTATATATTTTATTGAGTTTGACAGGATGTCTTTTTGGAGTTTGGTGTGGTATGGCATTTGTCCGATGATGCTGATGTGGCAGAATTCCCTTTCTATCAGTATTTTTAAAAGTAATAATACTTCAAGTCCCATCTTCCGCAGTAGAAAAAAGGAAACCTCAATTTTATTGAGATTTCCCTATTTTTTAGTATTTTTTGTAGATGTCGCCGCGGCTTCCGGCATTAACTACACATATAATCAACTTGTTCTTATCAATCTTTCTTTTCAATAAATATTTGATACTGCATCATAATGTAATGCCCTCTTGCTTTGCAAACTCTTTCGTGTTACTTTTTATCACCGGTCTTTTTACCTACCATAGTAAAGCAGATAACAGCGGCAATGATATAAAGTACAAGGGTAACATACAATACTGTCTGATAGCCGGTAGGATTTACGTTGATAATTTCAGTGCTTCCGTCTGCAAGTGTATGTGATAAAGGTACTTCCTCTCCAAAGTGTTTTACAATAAAGGAAGCCATCTGGTTTCCGGTAAGACCGGCAAAAGCCCATGCAGAAAGTGTGATTCCATGGATGGCACTGATGTTCTTCATGCCGTAGTGGTCAGAAAGCAGCGTAGGAACATTGCTGAAGCCGCCGCCGTAACCGGCATTGACAACAAAGAGAAGAATCAGTACCAGAATCATGATCACAGTGTTCTGTCCCATATTGGTGATACCCTGCGTAACGATAACAAGTCCGGTAGCAGCAATAGAGAGGATGAAAATAATCTTATAAATGGTATTTCTATCCTTAAAGGTATCTGCCCAGGCAGAAAATCCGAGACGTCCGCCGGCATTAAAGACAGCAGTGATGGAAGAAAGAACACCAACCATTCCAACTAATCCGATACATTTAACGATCATCTTTTCCTGAGAGATCAATGCAAGGCCGCAGGTGATGTTGAGGTAGAACATGATCCAGATACCGATGAAGGTTACGGGTTTTTCCTTAATGACATCGATAGGACGGGCTGACTGTTCACCGGCAGCAGGTTCATGCCAGCCTTCGGGTTTAGCAAGAAGCAGATGGCCTACAAACATCATAACAAAGTATACAACAGCCAGAATGAAGAACATTTTGTAAATGCCGCCATCTCCCAGAGAATCTAAAAGAGCCTGCATAATGGGACTTGCAATTGCTTTTGCAGCGCCAAAACCTGCTACAGCAAGTCCGGTAGCTAATCCTTTGCGGTCTTCAAACCAGAGCATCAGAGTCTTGACAGGAGAAAGATAACCGGTTCCAAGACCGATACCCATAATAAATCCATAGCATATGTATATGCCGATCAGTGCCAGTATGCTTGACGGATGGGAACCGCCATACCAGATGAAGAATCCGGTGCCGGCCATTCCGCAGGCAAAACATAAAGCAGCGATCAGTGAAGATTTATGGATGTCTCTTTCTACAATGTTGCCGAGAAATGCAGCGGACATACCAAGGAAGAAAATAGCAAAGCTGAAAGCCCATTCTGTGGCGCTTTTGGAAAAACCGATATAATCAGCAATTTCCTGACTGAAAATGGACCAGCAGTAAACAGTGCCAATGCTGCAGTGAAGTAATAATGCGGGTATTGCAGCTCGTACCCATTTGTTTTTTGACAAGTTATTCATGACGTGTCTCGCTTTCTTATTTTTACGTATTTTTATGGAACAATAAGTCTCCAGTCCTATTATACATGAGTCCTCTTATTTTTCCAAGTTCATTTTAAAACCAAACCTTTCAGATATGCAAAAAACATGTTATACTATCAAAAAGTATTTGGAAAGGAATTTTAGTATAATCAGGTATTATTTTATGAAAAGACTTATTCATAGCAGAATCATAGCAGTAGTAATTATAGCAGCGTTTTTCTTTTCTGCCTTTTCCACAACAGTTTATGCAGAGCCAGAAGATAATGTAACAGAAATGTCGGCACAGGGAGAAATCACCAGTGATGTTAATGTAAGGAAGGGCCCGGGCACCGACTATGACAAGATTGGAACAGTAAGAGAGGGAAATACTGTTGCCATTACGGGAAAAACCCATGATGGATGGTATCGGATCGAATACGAAGGTGAAACGGGTTTTATTTACGGACAGTATGTGTCGGTTCTCTCCACCGAACAGGAAGGTTCTGAACCGGAAGTTTCTGCATCGGAAGAGACGGTACCGGAGGAAACAGATATCAATGAACCGGCGGAGGAAGAGGGGGATTCAGATTCCGGATTTTCTATGGGAATACTGAAACCGGCTGCAGTTATTGTCATTATTGCCGTCATTATCATTATGATTTTTCTTACCATCAAAAGTCTGCGTCAGGCTGAAGACGAGGAAGATGTTGAAGACGAAGATGAGTATGACGATGAAGATGAGTACGATGAAGATGATTATGATGAAGACGAGTATGACGAGGATGAAGAAGACGAATATGATGAGGATGAAGAAGATTACCAGAATGATGAGACCGGAGATAGGGAAGAGGATGAAGCAGATACGCAGAATCAGTCAGCTTTAAAGCCGGAACAGACCATTATTATACGGGAAGAAGACTATCAGCTTCACATCGATCCCAAATACTTTGAAGATGAACCTGTTGTCCAGCCGGACTATGTAACAGGGTATCTTAAGAAAAAGCAGGAAGAGGAAGCAGAAGATAAGGAAGAGCACTCCGGCGAGCTTCAAAAAGCCATGGATAAGCTGCAGGAGCTGCAGGAAGAAATAGAAAAATTAAAAAAGAAACAGTAAAATAAAACAGGAAAGGATAGATAATATGGTATTAGGTGCATTGGAAGCAGGCGGAACTAAAATGGTTTGCGCCATCGGAAATGAACAGGGGGAAATTTTTGAACAGGTTTCTATCCCGACGGAAACTCCGGAGATTACAGTTCCCAAGATGGTTTCTTATTTTCAGAGCAAAAAAATAGAATCTTTGGGAATCGGATGCTTTGGGCCTGTTGACCTTAATAAAAAGTCAAAAACTTATGGCTACATAACCAGTACTCCTAAGCTGGCATGGGCCGACTATGATATAGTAGGCGCTTTTAAGAAAGCCCTTTCCGTTCCTGTAGGCTTTGATACGGATGTGAATGGTTCTGTGTTGGGAGAAGTGACCTTCGGACAGGGAAAAGGGAAAAACTGCGTGATATATGCTACCATAGGTACCGGTGTTGGTGTAGGAATCTGTATTGATGGAAAGCTTCTGCATGGTATGCTTCATCCGGAAGCGGGGCATGTACTGATTCGGAAGAGAAGCGATGATACTTATGAAGGCAGATGTCCTTACCACAAGACTTGTCTGGAAGGAATGGCAGCAGGACCGGCCATTGAGGAAAGGTGGGGCGCCAATGCCAAAACGTTGAAAGAACGGCAGGAGGTTTGGGATCTGGAGGCTTACTATATTGCACAGGCGCTGTCTAATTATATTTTGACAATATCTCCGGAACTGATTATTTTAGGCGGCGGCGTTATGCACCAGGAGCAGCTGTTTCCTCAAATCCGAAGTTACGTTAAGGAAATGCTGAACGGCTATTTGAAGACAGAAGAACTGGAAGATCTAGAGCATTATATCGTACCTGCCAGCCTTAATGATAACCAGGGTATCATGGGATGCCTGGAGCTGGGAAGACGCGCTCTTTGTCAGGAACAGGAATGAAAATGGATAAGTTGACATTAGGAATCCTGGCACATGTGGATGCAGGAAAAACAACCTTATCAGAGAGCTTGTTATACACAAGCGGATCCATACGAAAACTTGGGAGAGTAGACAATAAGGATACCTTTCTGGATACTTATGAATTGGAAAAAGCAAGAGGGATCACCATTTTTTCTAAGCAGGCTCTTATCTGCTATGAAGATCTCCAGATCACGCTGCTGGATACACCGGGACATGTGGATTTTTCAGCAGAGATGGAACGCACGCTGCAGGTATTGGATGCAGCCATACTGGTCATCAGCGGAATGGATGGAGTACAGGGACATACCAAGACATTATGGCGTCTTCTTAGCAGATATCAGATACCGGTTTTTCTCTTTATAAATAAGATGGATCAGCATGGAACAGATAAAGAGGATATTTTCAGGAAACTCACTACACAGCTTGATGACGGATGCGTGGACTTTACGGAAGAAGGCACGGATCATTTTTTTGAAAGCCTGGCAATGTGCGAGGAGGGACTGCTGAATGACTTTTTGGAAACAGGGCAGATCGATACAGAAACAATTAAGAAATCAATAGCAGCAAGAAAAGTATTTCCCTGCTTTTTTGGCTCTGCACTGAAGCTTTTTGGTGTAGAGGAGTTGATGCAGGGCATCAGGAAATATGTTACCATACCGGTTTATCCTAAGGAATTTGGAGCAAGAATTTTCAAGATCACCAGAGACAATCAGGGAAATCGTCTGACCCATATGAAAATTACCGGAGGAATCCTTAAGGCAAGGGCGGAACTAACACCGGATGAAAAGGTAAATCAGATTCGTATTTATTCAGGGGAAAAGTTTGAGTCGGTAAATGAAGCACTGCCGGGGAGTATCTGCGCAGTAACGGGTCTGCAGAAAACACTGCCCGGACAGGGACTGGGGCGAGAGAAGGATTCAGAACTTCCCCTGTTGGAACCCATAATAAGTTACTGTATACAACTTCCGGAAGGGTGTGAAGCAGCGGTTATGATGCCAAAGCTTTTGCAGCTTCAGGAAGAAGATCCCATGCTGCACATTCTGTGGGATGAAAATTTGCAGGAAATCCATGCCAAAGTCATGGGAGAAGTGCAGATAGAAGTTCTGAAAAATATTATTTATGAGAGGTTTCAGACAGAGGTTTCTTTTGGAATAGGGCGTATTGTATATAAAGAGACTATTGCAGATACAGTAGAGGGAGTAGGCCATTTTGAGCCGCTGCGTCATTATGCGGAAGTACATTTGCTGCTGGAGCCGGGAGAACCGGGAAGCGGACTTTGCTTTGCATCTGACTGCAGTGAAGATATTCTTTCAAGAAACTGGCAGAGGCTTATCCTGACTCATCTGGAAGAAAAAGAACACAGAGGAGTTTTAACGGGCTCGCCGATTACGGATATGAAGATCACTTTAGCTTCAGGCCGTGCTCATTTAAAGCATACGGAAGGTGGAGATTTCCGTCAGGCTACTTATCGGGCAGTGCGTCAGGGGTTAATGGAAGCATCGTCCGTATTGTTAGAGCCGGTGTATGAATTCCTTCTGGAGATTCCGGAAACATGCATCGGAAGAGCCATGACGGATATAGAAAAGTTTCATGGAAGCTGCCTGCTTACCCAGAGAAACGGTGACGAAGCACAACTGACGGGAACAGCGCCGGCAGCAGCGCTGCAGGATTACCCCAAAGAAGTAACTGCATATACCAAAGGAAGGGGACGGCTGTCCTGCCGCCTGAAGGGGTATGAGCCCTGTCATAATGCTCAGGAAGTCATAGAACAGAGTGGATATGATCCGGAAGCAGATCTAAGGAATCCGGCAGCCTCTGTTTTTTGCGCCCATGGTGCAGGATTTGTGGTACCATGGAATCAGGTGAAGGATTACATGCATTTGGAAAGCTGTTTTTCAAAGGAAAGAGAAGCCTTGCTGCAAAGCGCCTTTGAGGAGGAATTGCAAAAACGCAGGCAGGCAGCATTAAACAGACAGGAAATGATACGGGAACAGAATGGGGAAATGGCTATCGGAACAGATGAAATAGACCGTATTATAGACCGCAGCGCCAATGCCAATAAAAGAGCAGATACAGACAGGAAAAGAGCGGGATGGCAGCAAAGAAGACAGAGCCAGGGCTCTTTAGATAAAGCAGCTGCTACCCGTATTTACCGGGGACAGGATAAGAAGCAGGAATATCTTCTCGTAGATGGCTATAATGTGATTTTTGCATGGGAAGACCTAAGGGAACTGGCAGAGCTTAATCTGGATAGCGCCAGGGGAAAACTGCTGGATATTTTATGTGATTATCAGGCAGTAAGGAAATGCGGCCTGATCGTGGTCTTTGACGCTTACAGGCGAAAGAGTCATCCGGAAGAAGCTTTTGACTATCAGAACATTCATGTCATATATACGAAAGAAGCAGAAACGGCAGACAGATTTATTGAAAAATTTGCTTATGACAATAGCAAGCAATATAATATTACGGTAGCTACCTCAGACGGACTTGAACAGATCATTATCAGGGGTCAGGGATGCAGGCTTTTGTCAGCAAGAGATCTGTTTGAGGAAATCGGATATTTTAGAGAAAAGTTAAGGGAAGAATATCTGGATAGAGAACAAGGAGATAAAAATTATCTTTTAGACGGAATTTCTAAAGAAATAAGGCAGCAGATAGAGCAATGGAAAGGACAAAATGACAATGGTAGAATTTAATGTTAAGAAACTGATACGGGGAATCATCGATGTGGCGCTTGCAATATTTGGAGTGATCTGGGTATGGGCTCTTTTCACTTTTGCCCAGGGCACCATGGATACTTCCATGGCGGCAGAGGAAGTAACAAGGTATCAGCTAGAGGCTCTCGTAGCTTTGGTAGTAGCCAATATTTTTATGGTGATTCTTTTCCGGTTCAGAAAGAAAATCACCATAAAAATTGATGAGGAACAGAAGCAGAAATAGTTACCAGCGTTCCCAGAAAATGTAGATTATATTAATAAGAATAAGAATACAGATAATTCCTCCATTGATGATCTGCATCAGTATTGGAGCGGCTTTCTGCAAGAAAGTTCTGGGGCCAACTTTGGGGTACTGCAGATAATATTTATTACCGAGGCCAATGGCAATGGCAATATAGACAAGACAGATCGCTACGTACCTGAAATCACTGCTGCATGTGTAAGGATAGATGATAACAAAGGCAGCAAAAGAAATCAACATGACAATATATCCCACCAGAAGGAATATGCGGTCTTCCCGGAGAGTCTGCTTGTGGAGCATCACTGCCAACAGTAAAGCGGCAGTTGCAATACTGAAAATGATGGATATAAAGAACACAATCTGACAGAGGATCAAAAGTATATCCGGCAGACTGGTAGGGTATTCTTCTGCAAATAGTGAAGTATGGAGCATGATGACCCATGTATTATTGCAGGCTTTGGCGCTGATGGGATGAAAGGGGAATGTAATCCTCCAATCCTGAAAGGCAGGAATGCCAAGGCGGCTCCAAAGACTGTAAGCGGCAGTGTACATAGGAGAAGATTCACCCGGTACAGGAACCCCCGGTTTTTCTCCAAATAAGATAAGGTTGCGGGCAATCCAGCCAAGGCCTATAAGAGCAGATGTGATGCCGAAAATACAGTAATTTTTAATCCATTTTCCAATCTCCTGTCTATTTTTCCCTTTAAGTACCGAAATAAAATGCATTAGAAAAACCAGTGCCAGGGGCAAGGCAAGAACAGCGGAATTCAGTTTTGTAATCATACCGAATCCTATGCAAAGAGCCAGCATTATCAGATTCTTAAGATTCTTTTCCCGTATCCATTTCAGAGAACCTAAAATAATCAGACACATAAACAGAATAGTCAGCATGTCATTGTTAACGCTTCCGGCCATGATTACGAGAGAGGGATGAAATGCTACAAAGGCAAGGCCTAAAAAAAGACCTGTTCCTCTGATGCTGAGTATTTTTAAAATACGCCAGGTAACCGTTATGCATAAGCAGGAGTATAAAAGTGTAAGTACCTGCAGGTTTTCAAAAGCAAAATCTTCAGCTACGCCAAAAGCAACATTTACCCAAAGCCATATAGCGGAAAGAATATGGTGGAAGGGCGGATGATAGTAAGCAAACAGCTCATAGGGATTTAAGTTAGGCAGCCGATGAAATTTGTAAATATATTCGATATAACCGATATGTCCGGGATTGACGAAATCCGTGGCTGCGCCGGTATAAACTCCGGCGTCATGCTGCCTGTCATAGAGACCGGAAAGCAATACATAACTGACGCGGATCAGGACTCCCAGAAAAACTATCATGGTTACGGCAGTATCTTCATGAACAAGTCTTCTTGTTACTTTCAGATAGAACAGAACCCCAAAATAAATCAGAAAAATACAGGTCAGCATTAAAACCTTCATATAGTGTGAATGCTCTATCAGACCAAGACCTTGAAAGACAGCAGCAAACAGGCAGGATAAAAGAATAAAGAGTATCTGCAGGGAAGTTGCTGATAATGTTCTCTTTTTATTTTTGGAAAATAGTTTTGGCATAAGTAATATCCTTTCCTTTAGTAAATGGCAGTTACGTTGGTAATGGTATTGTCCGTTACCTGGAATTCCCAGATGGAATGTCCGGGAAGGCGGTGCTCTGTCAGATACCAGTGGTCATCAACCTGAGTAATATAATAGGGAGTGCCTCCGCCTACAAAGTAGTGGTAAATGTCTTCATAGTTTCCACGTGAAAGATCCTTAAGGCTCTCAGTCCGGATCATAGTGGCATAATCCTGATTGCCGGCAGCATCCGTAGAGACGGTGATATAGTAATAGTCTTCAATAGGAGTCAGCTGAACCATACCGGAAATTTCATCCGGAACAGGATATTCCTTACGGACTTTAAAGGTATCAAGGTCTGCTTCTATAACGGAAGAATTTCCGGAGACAAAATAAATTTTGTCTCCTGCAATGGTAAAAGAGCGGACATATACATTGCTTAAGGAAGGAATAGACCGAATTTCGGTAAGATACATAGTGGTATCATTTTCAGGATGCCGCAGCAGATACATTTCGCCATTTTGGGAGCTCCAGACATAGAATGTATCTGTAGGCTCGTGATAAATGATATAGTGAGGTCTGTTTCCTATCTGAGTAAATTCCTGTGTAGGAATGAAAATGGACTGTCCATTTTCATTAATGCTTTTTTCCATAATAAGAATGCGGTTATTTTCCGTATCATCAATTACATAAACGGAACCGTCTCCGGCAATAGTATGGGGCATGGAGAGGTTATTTGTCATGATCTGCCATTCATAGAGGGGATCTGTAAGATTATCGTGGTAAATGATCTGATCGTGATAACAGTCCACGATAAAGTAAGTGTCCTCTATTTTGGTGATATAGGTAGGAACGCTTAATGTAGGGTATGGATTGTCAGGTATGGCATTTAAGGTGGCCGGATCAAAATCAATGGGGGATGATTGGCTGATGTATGGTTCATCAGGAATAAAGGCCATAACAGGTCTCTCTTTGCCGCAGCCTGTAAGCAGAAGCGGAAAAGAAGAGCAAAGCAGAAGCAATACCGAGCAAAAGATTACTCTACAGGAAGATTTATGTTGTTGTATGGAATTTATATTAAATTTTTTCATAAGGCTATTATAAAGATTTTACTTTCTTTATACAATGTTTTTTTGTATACTGTAAGAAGATTTTGAAACAGTTCAGCCATGAACACATTTACAAGCTGTGTGTGGGTGCTTGCACACAAAGCACTGATTGTAAATGCGTTCATGAGCGGAGCGCCCGCACATGAAATAAAAAATAAGCTGCGAAGCGGCGGCGGATGCGAAGCAGACGTTTTTATGAATGGGAGGGCTGAACTGTTACAAGACTTTAGATAGGTGGGATTATAAATGAAGAACTATAAAGAAAATAAAGAAATGCGTATGCTTTCTGCCATCGGCATTATTCTGGTCATTGCAGGACATCTGGGATATCAATTGTTTGACATAGGCGGATTATTTCCTTATTATTCCTTTCATGTTTTTATTTTCCTTTTTATATCGGGATACTTTTATAAGCAGGAAGCGGAAGATAGCATAATCAGTTACCTGATTGGAAAGTGCATCACATTGCTGTTGCCCTATTATATATGGAATCTTTTGTATGGGATCATGACAGTGATTCTTCACAAAGCCGGTTTTACCATAGGGCAGGAACTGTCCCTTTATACGCTGCTGATAGCTCCCTTTGATGGAGGCCATCAGTTTATGTATCATTTTCCGGCATGGTTTGTTCCGGTGTTATTTACCGTGGAAGCGGTCAATGTATGTATGCGGAAGGTATTGTCCCTGATCAAGCTTAACAATGAATGGATCATTTTTGCAGGATGTCTTCTTTTCGGCATTCTTACAGTGTGGCTGGCTATTTCCGGTCATGTCTGGGGACCTTATAAGATTCTGGGAAGGATACTGTTTATGCTGCCCGGTTTCCAGATGGGGCGTCTTTATAAGGAAAAGCTGGAAAGATATGACACATTGCCAGACGGCCCGTATTTTCTGATTGTAATGGGAATCCAGCTGCTGATTACCGTCTTTTGCGGCGGTCTGGCATTCAGCGCCGTATGGGTCAGCAGTTTTGCAAACGGTCCCATTATTCCTTATGTAACGATCATAACGGGAATTGCATTCTGGCTCAGAATAGCCAGAATTATCAAGGACATTCCCTATATTTCCGGTAAGATGATTTATATAGGAAGGAATACATATGCCATTATGATGCATCATATATTTGCATTCTTTCTGGTAAAGTCAGTCTTTTATGCACTTCATAAGCTGACAGGTTTATGCGCAGAGTTTGATGTATCCATGTTCTTCTCTGAAATTAATTTTATTTATCTGCCGGGAGGAGCGGAAGCAGGTAAATGGATTTATCTGTTTGCGGGAATTGCAATCCCACTCCTGATCGCCAACCTTCAGAAAGCCGTGGAACGGATGATAGGAAGACGCAGTAATGCCGGAAAACGGACCAAAGGAAAAAATACGGACGAAATAATTATGTAAAAATAAGATTGACAATCAAAAGAACATATGATAATCTGAGTACACTTACCGCTTAGTGACGAAGTGAATAAAGAAACAGGTGACCTGTCTGTGGGAATGCACGGACAGGTTTTATTATGCACTTTTATCAATTAAGCGAAAGGAAAGAAACCATGAAAAAAATAATTACATTTCCATTAAAAAAGAAGCTGTACCGGGGATTAGGGAAAGCTGTGGCAGCAGTGATACTCCTTGGAATGGCAAATCCCTGCATGATGCAGGTTTCTGCAGAAGAAGCAAACAGAAGCGAGACATATATTTATCATCAGCATACAGGTAATGATAAAGAGGAAGGCGGCTGCTATCATACCCCGCTGTATCATATCCATGCAGGTGACGAAACAGGAGGCGGCTGTTATGGAACTGCCGTTTACCATGTGCACGCAGGTGATGAAACATCAGGAGGCGGCTGCTACGGAACTGCCCATTATCATGAACATACAGGAAGTGAGGAAGAAGAGGGCGGATGCTATGTGCAAAAGCCACATAAACATGGGAGCAGCTGCTACAGGACAGTATCCAGTGAAGACTATGGCTGTTATCTAATAAGGACAGAAGATACAAATGATGGAGATTATGAAGGACACGACTATATGTACTATTATATGTCCTGTGGCCGGGTCATTCACGGAACCAATGATTCTCATACGCATGATGTTATTAACTGTAGTAAAAAGTATGATTCCGGTTATACATTGGGATGCGGCAAAACAGAAGAAAGTATAGAGAATTATCTTATAGACTGCGGCAGGATAGAGGGAGAAACCATTGATTCCTATGCTCTCAGCTGTGGAAAGACCACCGAAGATATAGAGGGATATGGGATAAACTGTGGCAGAGATGAAAAAACGCCTGTTGGAAAAATAACAGTAACGGAAGAAAAAGGAAGCAAAAAGGAGGAAACCTCTATAAAAGTTTTTTTTGAGGATCTTTCGGGAGGCCAGCTTCGTCTCACAGAGGAGCCCTTTACATGGTATGGTCCGGATGGTCAGAGGATAGGAACAGGAGAAGGCATCAATGTTTCTAAAAACGGTAATTACAGTGTAATCCTTGGTATAGAAAATGAAGATGTTAATAAAGACAGCTTAAAGGCAGGGATCACAATCCGCAGCATCGTAAAGCCATCTAAGGATAACGGTAGTAATTCTGGAAAAGATGACGGCAGTAAAAACGATGATGACAATGACGATAATGGCAATGACAGTGGAGATGATTCTAACGGAAATAAGGAAGGCGATGATGTAAAAGCCACCCCTACCCCTTTGGCAGAACCCACTTCCTCCCCTTTAGGAGCTGCAGCCAGGGAAAAGATTGCAACTACCCCGGTAAGGAAAGAAAATACGGAAACCGGAAATAAGACCGGCATAGCAGTAAGAACCCCGGCACCGTCTTTGAAATGGCAGGAAAAGAAAGAGAGTATTAAGCTGCCAAGGAAGCAAAGCCAGAGTTTGGAAATCCCGGAGATAAAAATCAAAGAACAGAAAAAGACCTTTGCCATACCTGCAGCAGTTAAAATCATTACTGTAACAGCCGGAGCTCTTCTGGCTGCCTTGGGATCATTCTTCCTTCTTTACTATCTCAGAATGAGTGTTAAACTCTATAATGATGATGGAAAAGGCGGCATGATCTATCTGGGAAGATGTGCCGTGAAGCTTACAGAGGACGGGTATACCATGACCATCTCCGATGAAATGGAAGAAAAAGCAGTTACCAACAGGTATTATATCAGACCGGGTCTTTTCCGCTTTTTAAGAGGAGAAGATGAGGAACTGATCGTCTGCAGGCTAAAAAAGAAAATTTCTGTATACTTAAGCAAAGAAATGACTATTGTTATTTAGAAAAAATAATATAAACATGATAAACCTCTTGATTTTGCTGTGTAAAAGTGATAGACTACGAAAAGATTTAAAGACAACGATTGCATATTTATACAATCAGATATTTCAGGAGGAGAAGGATCATGAAAAAGTTTATAGCAGTTGTATTGACACTGGCTTTGGCCATGACTATGCTTACAGCATGCGGCGGCAGCAATAGCGACGAAAGCAAAGCATTATCAGACGGTGTTTTAACAGTAGGCACCAATGCAGAATTCCCGCCCTTTGAGTATGTAGATGACAATGGGGAACCGGATGGATTCGATATGGCGTTGGTAAGAGAAATCGGTAAGAAGCTGGGTGTAGAAGTTAAGGTTGAAAATATGGAGTTTGCATCCCTTGTTTCTTCTATCGGAAGCAAGATCGACATTGCAGCAGCAGGAATGACTGTTACGGATGAAAGGAAGGAATCAGTTGATTTTTCCGATCCTTATTATGAAGCAGTACAGTATGTAATTCTTCCGGCAGATTCAGATATTGCCACGGCAGATGATCTGAAGGATAAGACAATCGGCGTTCAGCTTGGTACAACAGGTGATTTTATTGCTGAGGATTTAACAAGCAATGTTTCACAGTACAATAAGGCAGTGGATGCAGTAAATGATTTAGTGAACGGAAGAGTTGACTGCGTAATCATTGATAAGAATCCCGCCCTTGTATTTGAAAGCAAATTTGCAGGCCAGGTAGTTGCAGTTGACGGCGCCCAGTTTGATTTCGAAGTGGAAGAATATGCAATCGCCCTGCCTAAAGGAGATACTGCATTAGCAGAAAAGATCAATACAGCCATTAAGGATTTAAAAGCAGATGGTACTTTTGATGAATTAGTGAAGACCTATATTGAGGCAGAATAAAACACATTGTAATTAAGCTTTTGGGGAGGATAGCAGCAGCTATCCTCTTTCCATAAGAGGTACAGGCTGAATAAGAATGGAGAATTTTATGCAGGAATGGTTTGGAGATGTTGCCAGGAAGTTTGTCAGGGCATTTATAGAAGGAGACCGCTGGAAACTGTATATAAAAGGTCTTGGAGTCACAATTGAAATTGCTCTTTTTGCTGCCATGCTGGGCCTTGCCATTGGTACGGTGATAGCTCTTATGCGGCTTTCAGCAAAAAGAGATGGAAGAAAGACTATATGGGCAAGGATTGCCGGCGCCTATATCGATATTATCAGAGGAACGCCATCGGTGCTTCAGCTGCTGATCATGTGGTTTGTTATTATGAAGGACTGCAATAACGGAGTTCTTGTAGCAGTGTTATCTTTTGGCATTAACAGCGGCGCCTACGTATCGGAGATTGTCCGGGCGGGTATTCTGGCAGTTGATAAAGGGCAGACAGAAGCCGGAAGGAGCCTTGGCCTTTCAAAAGCACAGACTATGATCTATATAGTCATCCCTCAGGCAATTAAAAATGTTCTGCCGCCTATGGGCAATGAGTTTATTGTACTTCTTAAAGAAACGGCTATTGTAGGATATGTAAGCCTGACGGATCTTACAAGAGCGGCCAACCAGATAACCTCAAGAACTTATGAGGCATTTATGCCTTTGATCGGAGCTGCCGTCATTTATTTTACAATTATTAAGATATTGACAGTGCTTCTGGAAAAACTGGAGAGGAGGCTGCGTAAAAGTGATAATCGTTAAAGATTTACATAAAACCTTTGAAGACAACCATGTACTCCGGGGAATAAACTATCATATTCATCCCGGTGAAAAAATTGTTATAGTGGGTCCTTCCGGATCAGGAAAGAGTACCTTTTTAAGGTGTCTGAATCTTCTCGAACTTCCTACCAGTGGGGAAGTTTGGTTTGACGGACAGGCAATTACCGATCCTAAGACCAATATTGATAAAGTAAGACAGCATATGGGCATGGTATTCCAGAATTTCAATCTCTTCAACAACCATACGATCATGGATAATATTACATTGGCCCCTGTGAAACTGAAGCTGATGAATAAAGAAGAGGCAGAAGAAAATGCGCTGAAGCTTTTAGAGAGAGTGGGGCTTAAGGATAAAGCAGATTCATATCCAAGCCAGCTTTCCGGCGGACAAAAGCAGAGAATTGCCATTGTGCGCTCTCTTGCCATGAACCCTAAAGTAATGCTTTTTGATGAGCCTACATCGGCATTAGACCCTGAAATGGTAGGGGAAGTGCTTGAAGTTATGAAAGAGCTTGCAGAATCAGGCATGACCATGGTAGTAGTTACTCATGAAATGGGATTTGCCAGAGAAGTGGGAACAAAAGTCCTTTTTATGGATGAGGGCAACATCATGGAAGAGAATACGCCTAAGGAGTTTTTTGGCAATCCTCAAAGTCCCCGTCTTCAGGAGTTCCTTTCTAAGGTGCTGTAGAGGCAGTAAATGACTATGCCTCTTCCGTTTCCAAAAGAGATGTTATCAGATAAAAAGGCAAGGAAAATACCATAAAATAAACATAGCGGAATTCAGTTGCTACAGGGGTGGCAATTAAGACCGTAAGATACAGGGCAAAGCTGGGAAGATAGCAGATCAGCTTTGCTTTTTCTTTGCGGATAAAAACATTTCCGATGCAGAATATGAAGATCCAGAAGATAACGCCCATGCTCCATAAAAGACTGTAAATGGGAAGCATATCCCCAAGCTTAATAGCTATTTCCTTAGCTTTGATAACAAGAGGACCCCGAATCAGAGGAGTATGGGAAACTCCAAGATGGGTGGCGCTGATCCCTTCGGCTTCGGCAACAAGATAGAAGGCGTCAGGATACCAGTAACCATAGGTCTGATCGATATAGGCTTTCAAATAATCGCCGGGATAAGCGAATCCCAGTTCAACCCAAAGCTTGAAAAATTCTCCTTTATGAGCGGAAAGATAAGACTGATTTCCTGCGCGGACCAGTTCTTTCATATTATCTGCATAGACAGGATTATATAGATCCTTAATATAAGTCAGGTCTACCACATTTTCAATAAGCTTTAGCTGATCAGGAGACAATTCCCGGTCATTGCAGATAACTGCTGCAATCTGCTGAGTGGGAATAGAAAGAGACTCCACCAGATCAGGCTGAATAACGTGGGCGGAATTCATAACCGGATATTTAATGAGGATTGCTGTCAGCAGGATTCCTGCAATGGCAGGAAAGAAAATTTTGGCTTTTTTTCTGTAAAACAGGAGGAAAAAGGGAATACAAAATAGAAACCCGTAAAAGCCGTTGGAACGGAACAGACACATCATTATGCCGGTAAGAATGAACATGATCACAGTGCCGGGACGGATTCCCTTAAAAAAGCGTAAAAGAGTACAGTTAAACAGAAGTATGCCCCCTGCAAACATAATATCTTTCCAGACAGTAACGGAAAAAACAGCATGATAGGGAACCAATGCATAAAACAGCGTAAACAGAAAAGAAATCAGCGGCTTTACGCGGAACAGCTGCAAGGTTTTTATGAAGTAGGAAACAGAAAAGGCCATAAAGCACATCTGAAAAAAGGTATAAAAAGAAAAAGCCACTACAAGGTTTGAAGTGAATACCAGTCCTATATGATAAAAAAGCTTGATTACCATAGTATGAGCCAGAGGATGATGGTTACTGTAAGGAAGCAGGCCTAAGACCTGTTCGAACTGATTGACACTGTCAGGCGTCATAATGCCGGGATACTGATACAGAAAATAAGGCATCCAGCCCAGCATACACAGGAAAAAGCTGCACAGAGCGCTGTGATTGTCATAAAAACTGAAAAAAGAAGAAACAAATCCGGATGAATGATGCTCCCCGCCGGAAAGTTCTTCTGAGAATAAAAAGCTGCGCAGAGCATCTTTATCGCCCAAACAGGAAAATAAGAGAGTTGACAGTTGATAGAGCAATACAAAAAATCCTATAAATACGGCAAGGAGAATGATGAACTGAAACAGTCTGTTAGTAAGAGTTTCAACATAATGATGACCATCTACAGCCATATAGAGCAGAGAAAAAACGGCGGAAAGGACAGCCCTCACCCATTTAGCGCCGGAAGTATGCAAGAAGGACTTATTAGCAACTCTGTAATGAATACGCTGATAAAAAAAGAAGGACAGGAGAAAAAAGATACCGCTTAAAATATTTCCCGGTTCCAAACGGCCTGCTTTCATAAGGGCCCATGATGTAAAGAAACTCTCGATGATATGAATGAATAAAGTCAGATTTCTGCCGGGTCTCATGAATATCTCCTGTTCTTACACGAAATTTTATGCTATACTGCTTTTGATTATATAAATATAGATATACAATTGTCAATGAATTATCACAGAGGGGTATTTTTATGATAACTATCAGCTTATGCATGATTGTAAAAAATGAAGAAAAGGTCCTTGAAAGATGTCTTGACAGCATCAAAGATCTGGTGGATGAGATTATTATTGTAGATACAGGATCTTGTGACCGGACAAAAGAAATTGCGTCAGAGTATACGAAACATATCTATGATTTTGAATGGATAAATGATTTTTCTGCAGCCCGGAATTTTGCTTTTTCCAAAGCTTCCTGTGACTATATTTATTCCGCCGATGCGGATGAGGTGGTAAATGAAGAAAACCGTCAAAAGTTCAGGATGCTGAAGGAAACACTGCTGCCTGAAGTAGAAATTGTCCAGATGTACTACGGAAACCAGCTTTCTTTCGGGACTATTTATAATTATGACAGGGAACTTCGCCCCAAACTTTTTAAAAGGCTCCGCAATTTTATATGGGAGGAATCCATTCACGAAATGGTACGGCTTGAGCCGGTAATATATGACAGCGATATTGAGATTACCCATCTGCCGGAAAACAGCCATGCCGGAAGAGATCTTGCAGCCTTCAGAAGATTGACCAAAGATGGGGGAACCTTGTCTCAAAGGCTGCAGAATATATATGCTAAAGAACTGTTTATTTCAGGAGAAGAAGAAGACTTTTTGCAGGCGGAAGAATTTTTCACCAGGATAGCCGACTCCAATGAAATTTCCATGGATCAGATGAAGGAAGCAGTCTGTGTTATTGTAAAAGCAGCAAGACTGCGGGGAGATTATCTTAAGATGTACCGCTATGCCATGAAAGATATAGCCAGTGAGGGTGTCAGTGAAGTGTGCTTTGAACTGGGACAGTATTATTATGATTCTCAAATATATGATGAAGCAATTATGTGGTTTTACAATGCTTTTCATGAGACACAGAGCATTCTCAATATTCATTATTCCCAAAAACTGCCGCTTTTAGCCCTTGCAGACTGCTACCATACGCTGGGTCAGGAAGAAATGGCCCTTACATACAGACAGCAGGCAAAGGAGCTCGATCAGTCATAAGGGGAAAAAGGCTTGCGGATAAAAGACGAGAATGATACGATAGGAAAGAATGATTTTGGAAAAGGAGAAATTATGAGCTGGGAAAGGAATGTGCGGAAAGTAGAGCCTTATGTTGCAGGAGAACAGCCAAAGCGTCATGATGTCATTAAGCTTAATACCAATGAAAATCCTTATCCTCCGGCAAAAGGAGTGGCAAAGAAGGCAGAGAGCCTTCGATATGAGGATTTGCGGCTTTATCCTGACATGAATGCGGAAAAGCTGGTAAATGCATTGTCGGAATATTATGGGATAAAACCGGAGCAGATCTTTACGGGGATAGGTTCTGATGATGTTTTGGCCATGGCTTTTATGACCTTTTTTCATTCTGATAAACCGGTGCTGTTTCCGGATATCACTTATTCTTTTTATGAGGTGTGGGCAGAGCTTTATGGAATTCCATATAAGGAATGCCCCCTTTTAAAGGATTTCAGTATCAACAAAGATGATTATATGGTGCCAAACGGAGGGATTATTCTCCCCAACCCCAATGCTCCTACAGGAATCCTGGAATCACCAAAGACCATAGAAGAAATCATAAAAGCCAATCAGGATTCAGTAGTGATCATTGATGAAGCATATATTGACTTTGGCGGGGAAAGTGTGCTGCCCCTTATTGAGAAGTATGATAATCTGCTGGTAGTACAGACTTTTTCCAAGTCACGGGCCATGGCGGGCATACGTATCGGCTTTGCTATGGGAAGTGAAAAACTGATCGGATATTTAAAGGATGTGAAATTCTCCTTTAACTCTTACACCCTCAGTATGCCTGCTATTGAAATGGGCGCAGAAGCAGTAAAGGATGATGCATATTTTAAAGAGATAGTCAATAAGATTGTCAATACCAGAGAAAGAACCAGGAAGGAATTGGAAGCGCTGGGATTTGATGTAACTGACTCCAAGGCCAATTTCCTTTTTGCATCTCACAAAACAGTAAAGGCCCGTGAACTTTTCGAAGTCCTTAGAGAAAACGGTATCTATGTGCGGTACTGGAATAAGCCAAGGCTTGATAACCGTCTGCGGATCACTATTGGAACAGATGAACAGATGGAGAAACTGATAGAGTTTTTAAAAGAATATTTATATAAATAATTTTGATTATCTGAAAAGCGGAGGTATAAAATGATTAAAAATTTATTAAAGGGAATGGTAATGGGGATGGCAAATATCATCCCGGGAGTCAGCGGCGGCACCATGGCGGTGTCAATGGGGATTTACGATAAACTGATTCACTGCCTGACTCATTTGTTTAAGGAATTTAAGGAGAGTATCCGGTTTGTGCTGCCTATCCTAATCGGTATGGGAATTGCCCTGGTGGGCCTGTCCTTTATCATTACGCCGGCTTTTGAGCATTTCCCGCTGCAGACCAACGGTCTGTTTATTGGACTGATTGTAGGAGGACTTCCGGCAGTATGGAAAAAAGTAAAGGGAAATACGATTAAAATCAGCCATATTATTGCTTTCCTTGTTTTTTTTGCCATAGTGATTGGCATGGCGGCACTGGGAGAAACAGAGGGAAAAGCTGCAGATTTAACTTTAAGCCTCTGGTCGGTTATCAAATTGTTTTTGGTAGGAGTGCTTGCATCAGCCACTATGGTAGTTCCGGGAGTCAGCGGTTCCATGATGCTGCTTGTTATCGGCTACTATAATCCTATTGTGGCTACCATTAAAGAATTGGTAGAAGCGCTGGTGTCTTTCCAGATTTCTGAAATCCTAAGATGCTGCGGTATCCTGATTCCTATGGGAATCGGCGTTTTGATCGGTATTTTTGCAATTGCCAAAGTGATTGAAATTATTTTTGAAAAATTTCCTATGCAGGCATTCTGGGCTATTATCGGTTTGATCGTGGCTTCACCCTTTGCAATTTTAATGGTTTCAGAACTGGGAGTGATCACGGTAGTGTCCGTTCTGACCAGCATTATTACAGCAGCTATAGGTTTTGTGATTGCTCTTAAACTTGGGGATTAGTATGGAAGCTTATACGGATTTTGCGGAAGTATATGATACATTTATGGATGAAACGCCTTATGAAAAATGGGCGGATTTTCTGGATGGCATGATTCAGAAATATGGAATTTCCAAACCTGTAACAGGCAGCAGGGAGGCAGAAGAAAATGAAGCAGCAGATATCCTTGAGTCAGAGAGAAATCTTGTGCTGGATCTAGGCTGCGGTACCGGAAAGCTGACGGAACTTCTTTATCAAAAGGGTTACGATATGATCGGTATTGACAGTTCCCGGGAAATGCTGAATGTGGCCATGGACAGGAAGGAAAAGACGGGAAGCGATATTCTGTATCTGTGTCAGGATATGAGAGATCTTGATTTGTATAGCACTGTGGGAACGGTGGTCAGTATATGCGACAGCATTAATTATCTGACGGAAGATATGGATGTAGAAGATACATTCAGACTTGTGGAGAACTATCTTTATCCCGGCGGACTTTTTATTTTTGATTTCAATACCGTATATAAATATAAAACAGTGATCGGTGATGCCACGATAGCGGAAAATCGTGATAACTGTAGTTTTATATGGGAAAATTATTATCATGATGAAGAGTGCATTAATGAATATGACCTGACTGTTTTTGTAAAAACAGATGAAAGGCAGGGGCTTTTCAGACGCTTTTGCGAGACTCATTACCAGAGAGGATATACTCTTGAGGAAATGGAAGGATTTGTAAAAGCGGCGGGAATGAGTATCGTATCTGTACTGGATGCAGATACCCATAAGATGCCGGGAGAAACAAGCGAAAGAATCTATATTGCTGCTATCAAAGCAAAGTAGAATTATGAAAGATATTTTAAAGAGGACAGAAAATGGACTATATAGTAAGAGCAACCGCAGCTAATGCACAGATTCGGGTCTTTGGAGCAACAACAAAGGAGCTGGTGGAAAAAGCAAGAGTCACACATCAGACCAGCCCTGTAGTAACTGCTGCCCTGGGGAGACTTTTGACAGGCGGCGTCATGATGGGCAGTATGCTGAAGGGAGAAAAGGATTTACTGACACTGCAGATCAGCGGAGATGGTCCCTTAAAGGGAATGACGGTAACAGCTGACAGCTGCGGACACGTGAAAGGATATGCCATAGAGCCTTTTGTATGCCTGCCCCCAAGTCCCAAGGGAAAGCTGGATGTAGGCGGCGCTGTTGGAAAAGGTACGCTGCGGGTTATTAAGGACATGGGATTAAAAGAACCTTATATTGGACAGACTGCTTTACAGACAGGAGAGATTGCAGAAGATCTGACCTATTATTTTGCATCATCCGAGCAGGTGCCTTCCGGTGTAGGTCTGGGGGTACTGATGGAAAAGAATAATACCGTAAGGCAGGCGGGAGGCTTTATTTTGCAGATGATGCCTTTTGCAGAGGAATCAGTTATTGCCAGGCTGGAAAAGAACCTTTCTGCATTTCCCGCCGTAACCAGGGTACTGGATGAGGGAAAAACACCGGAGCAGATGTTGGAAATGCTCCTTGAGGGACTGGATCTTGTTATTACGGATAAAAGTCCGTGCAGTTTTTACTGTAACTGCGATAAAAAACGTGTGGAGAGAGCAATTATCAGTATCGGCAAAAAGGATATAGAAGAAATGATTGCGGAGGGCAGGGAAATAGAGGTAAACTGTCAGTTCTGTAATTCTTCTTATAAGTTTTCGGTAGATGAATTGAAAGAAATGTTAAAAAATGCGAGGTAGAGCATGAAGCATGGATTTATAAAAGCAGCAGCGGCAACGCCGGATATAAAAGTGGCGGATACAATTTATAATACGGAGCAGATTTGTAAAAATATTGATGAGGCTGTGGCTAAGGGGGCCGGCCTCATTGTATTTCCGGAATTGTGCATCAGCGGATATACCTGTGAGGATCTTTTTCTGCAGGATATGCTGCTTGTCTCCTGCAGGCAGCAGCTTTTAAAAATTGCAGACCATACCAGGGATAAAGAGGCTTTAGTCTTTGTAGGGCTTCCTTTAGAAAGAGATGGAAAATTATACAATGTAGCTGCGGCTCTTTGCCACGGAAAAATTCTTGCTTTTATTCCCAAAACATATATTCCTTCTTACAGTGAATTTTATGAAACAAGATATTTTAGACCGGGAAATGACAGTGTGGTCTATATGGATTTTGAAGGAGATAAGATTCCCTTTGGCACTCATATTCTGTTAAAGGAAGAGAGCATGGAGGGATTTGTAGTAGGATGTGAGATATGTGAAGACATTTGGACCGCCAATTCTCCCGGAGCTATGGCGGCTTCGGCAGGTGCAGTAGTACTTGTAAATCCCTCCGCTTCCAATGAAACCATAGGAAAAGATGCTTACAGAGAGCTTTTAGTAAAAGCTGCCAGTGCCAAAATGCATGCAGGCTACGTCTATACAAGCGCAGGGGAAGGCGAATCCACACAGGACCTTGTGTTTGGCGGACATAAGATCATAGCGGAAAACGGAACCATTCTGATACAGGAAAAATGTTTTCAGAACGGAATAACATATGGAGATCTTGACATAGACAGGCTGCGTATGGAGCGCAGAAGAATCAATACGTTTATTTCAGACCCTGATTCCGATTATCTCTATGTGCCTTTTACGATAAAGAAAAGAGAAACTCATCTTACCAGAAACTTCCCCTGTATGCCCTTTGTTCCTGACGATCAGAAAGAGAGGGAAGAGAGGTGCAATGAAATTCTCTCAATTCAATCCTATGGACTTAAGAAGCGTTTTCTGCATACCGGTATGCAAAAAGCCGTTATCGGTATATCAGGAGGACTGGATTCTACCTTAGCGCTGCTGGTAACGGTTCGTACTTTTGATATGCTGGGGATTTCCAGGGAAAATATTATTGCGGTAACCATGCCTTGCTTTGGCACTACGGACAGGACTTATCATAATGCCTGCAGACTGGCAAAGGCTCTTCTTGTCACGTTAGAGGAAATATCCATAAAAGAGGCGGTTGCCGTTCATTTCAGAGACATTGGACAGAGTCTGGAAAATAAGGATGTTACTTATGAAAATGGACAGGCAAGGGAAAGAACACAGGTTTTAATGGATATTGCCAACAGGGAAAGAGGCCTTGTGATCGGTACGGGAGATATGTCAGAGCTGGCTCTTGGCTTTGCTACCTACAATGGAGATCATATGTCCATGTATGGGGTAAATGCCGGAGTTCCGAAAACTTTAGTGCGCCATTTGGTCCGCTATTATGCCGATACCTGTATGGAACAAGAGCTTTTAGAAGTATTGTCGGATGTGCTGGATACACCGGTAAGTCCCGAATTGCTGCCTCCGGAGGAAGGGAAAATTGCACAAAAGACAGAAGAACTCATAGGACCTTATGAGCTTCATGATTTTTTCCTGTATTATATGATGCGTTGGGGATTCACGCCTGACAAGATATACAGAATAGCAAGATGCTCCTTTAAAGGACAATATACTGATGAAACTATCCTTAAGTGGCTGAAGATTTTTTATGGGAGATTTTTCTCCCAGCAGTTTAAGCGTTCCTGTCTGCCGGATGGTCCTAAGGTGGGAAGCGTTGCCTTATCGCCCCGGGGAGATTTACGTATGCCTTCTGATGCATGCGTCAGAATCTGGATGGAAGAGATAGAAAAAATGCATTGACTGTTCCCCTGGGGGCTGGTTTATCATATTTGTGGAGGTGAAATGATGCTGATCCATGAAGTATGTAAAGAATGTTCTTTAACCAAAAAAGCCATTGAATATTATATCGAACAGGAACTTGTTTCTCCCACAGTACAGGAAAACGGATATCGTAGTTTTACAAAGGAAGATATTCTTACTTTGAAAAAAATCTCTGTCTTAAGAGGCCTGGGACTGTCTGTTACTGAAATTCGTACTGTGTTGTCCGGGGAGATGACAACGGCGTTACACGAAATTCATAGTAAAAAGGCACTGCAGATGTCTGCCCTGTGGGAAAAGCAGGCGCTGCTTGGGAAGCTTGCAGATCAAAATAACTGGGAACAGGTACAGAATCAGTTAGAGCAGCTGCAAAAAAAGCAGATCATTCTGGAACGCTTTATGAATACTTTTCCCGGCAGCTATGGGAAATATATCTGTTTTCATTTTGCGCCATATCTTAATGAACCTGTTTTAACAGATGAACAACAGGAGGCATTTGACAGCATCGTTTCCTTTCTGGACAATGCAGACTTTGACATTCCCCATGATGTAAAAGAATATTTGGAGGAGGTAACTCTGAACTTTGATGAGGAGTTTGCGGAGAAAATATCCTCCAATATGAATGCTGCCATTTGCGACACGGAAAAATTTCTTGAGGATAACCATGAAATAATTGCAGGCTATCTTTCTTATAAACAGTCGGAAGAGTATAAAACTTCACCCGCATATCGTCTGGAGACGGCACTGCGGCAATTTAATGAAACAAGCGGCTATAATGATATATTTATTCCGGCAATGTGCAGATTAAGCAGTTCTTACCGAAAGTATCATGAAGGACTGATGAAGGCAGATGAAAAGTTTGCGCAGAGATACTCTTGATTTTACATCATGGTATCATCCCGTAAAACTTCGGCTAAATTGATTTTTCGTATATTACGCCAACCAAGATAATATGCAAATGCCACAGTTCCACCAATAGCCAACATAAAAAACATAATTGGAATAATCGGTGCCTTGGCAAGAAAGGTTTCCACTTCAACATAGCTCATCTTCAGCATACACCCCACTGCAATAATTGCCGGCGGAAGGGTAATTAAAATCGGACGCCCTGCAACGGTAAGTGCCTCAATGCAGAACATTCTTTTGATTTCTCCTTGTGTCATTCCAACAGACATATACCTTGCAAATTCCCTTTTTCTCTGACGAACAAAGCCCAGCGTATTAGAAAACACATTTCCAATGCCGATAATTGCAAGCAGAACACAGAAGCCGCCAAGTATTGTCATCATTCCTTGTATCTGTTTATCGTTCACGTTTACTTCCTGAATACGATTCTCACTTTCTGTCTTATAGTTTTCCGCAATAAGGCTTTCCACCTGTCCCTGCAAAGCATTCAGTTCCTCTAATGTCACATTTTCCCTGCAAAGCATACAGATATAGGTATCTTTCTTGCTGCCTCCAATCTGTCCCTTGATTTCCTTCCACAAAGATACAGGAATAAAGTGCACCAGTTCATAATAATCAAGGGTTGCGTATTCCTCTCTTAAAGCAGGCACTTTCTCTGTATAGGACAAAACAGGAATCGTTGTTGTCATTTCTTCATTACCGGACTGTCTTAAAATGCTTATCGCATTTTCCTCCTTTATGTAGGACATATATCGAGGATGCCTAAAATCCGGATTTGTAACATCACGTATCTGATTCCATATAACTGCTCCATCAAGCCTCGGTGTGATACCAATCTGTTCACAGTATGCTAAAAAACTCGCATCATCCAGTATGATGATGGGAACGTTTACAAGCCATCCCCCATTCGCCTTGCTCACATAATAATCTCCGGCTGCGGCAAAACCGCCAAAGGACTCCATATCTTCGCTTATTTCATCCTCTGTAATGATTCTTTTTGCCACTGCCCGCTGATATACAATAGCGCTTCTTATTTCAGGAATCTCCTGTATTTTTGGGGTTTCACTAAAAGAATCCACATCTGTGCCCTTTACTGTAACCATAATATCCCAAACATCCTGATAACGCTCAAAATAAGTTTCCCTTGTGCTGATTCCTGAAAGTGTAAAAAAGGATTGCATAATGGCAAAGGCAAGAAAAGAGAATATCAGGCTAAGCGATGCTGTCCGTAAGGCTCTTTTCTGTGCTTTCAGTGCGTTACCGGCCAATTCTCCTTCCATTCCAAAAAAACAAGTAAGCAAAGGAGATTTTTTCTTACGCTTTAACTGTAATTCGCCCGTATTTTTAATTGCTTCAAGGGGTGTCAGTTTACTCAATTTCCTGGCCGGCATCCATGCGGAAATCCATATGGTCGCTATTGTTAAAAGAAGTGTCACCGTTAAAACTAATGGGTGATAACCGAATACTGCTTCATGATTGCCTGCCACACCATTCCCTGACAAGCCATTCAGCATATGCATAAGTCCCATACTGATTAAAATGCCCAGCATATTTCCAATTAAAATTGGAGGAATACATAATGCAGCCGCTTCCTGCAAAAGACATGACCGTATCTGTTTTGGTGTGGCGCCGATGCTGGAAAAAATACCAAACTGATGGATTCTGGCATTCATAGATACTGCAAAAGAATTATGTATTACTATAATTAATGAAAAAGATGCAATTCCAACTATAAGTATAAACAACGGGAAAATCAATCTTGGTGCAGTATCCTGCGGATCACGTATCATATACATTGCCAGAAGTTCATGGTTATAAATAACCTTGTCTGATGAAACGCCTAAAGTTTCGGCAATCCGTAATGTATCGTCAAGAACAGCTCCCATGTTATCAAAATAAATATCTATTATAGTTTCCGGAATCTGTCTTTCCTTTTCATTTATAATTATATCTTTTACATTAGCAAAGTTCTTTATGGATTCAATATCTTCCTGATTAAATACTCCAACAATTCTGCTTTGCCAGCCACCTTCTTCCTGTTCGATCCTTTCAATTTCATACTTCCATGCGTTATAAAATAACCCTAAGAGCAATGATAACAGTAAAGCTGATATAAGTGTTGCAATGATAACAGACATACCTGATGAACGGTTATTTTTAATATAACCTGATGAATAATCTTTCCACATAGCCTATTACCTCCGCTTCTCGTCACTTATAATATGTCCATCCTCTATGGTTATGATACGGTCTGCTTCTAAAGCCACTTTCTCATCATGAGTGATCAACACAATTGTTTGTTCCAAATTACGATTGGATAATTTCAGCATATCAATAATTTCTTTGGAATTTTTCTGGTCCAAATTTCCGGTGGGTTCATCTGCCAAAAGCAGGGCCGGACGATAAATCAGGGAACGTGCTATGGCAACCCTTTGCTGCTGTCCGCCTGATAACTGATTTGGCAAGGCTTCAAGCCGGTCAGCAATACCAAGCGAACCAACTATCTTTTCAAAATACTCTTTGTTTGGTTTTTTCTTATCAAGGGCAAGGGGCATAAGAATGTTTTTTTGCACTGTAAGTGTTGGAATCAAGTTATAAAACTGATACACCAAACCCACTTTTCTTCTGCGAAAAATTGCTGCCTGGGTCTGATTAAGTTTAGAAAGATCTGTTCCGTCTATTGTAACTTTTCCACTTGTAGGTTTATCCACGCTTCCCAGAATATGCAGCAGTGTAGATTTACCTGAACCGGAGGCCCCAATAACAGCTACAAATTCTCCCTTGCCTACCGTCAAATCGATTCCATCCAGTGCAGCCACCTGATTATTGCCGGAACCATAGATTTTACAAACTCCCTCACATGTTAAGATATTCATTTTGTTGTCTCCTTTGAATGCTGTTTACAAGCCATATTGTACTAAATGAAAGTTACAACTTAGTGACTGCAGCAGAATAAATATTAAAATCATCGTTTATATATCCGGATCTCAAAACATGCGCCGCCATCCGGCAGATTTTTGGCCCTTATTATCCCGTTTTGATGTTCTATAATCTCTCTTGACAATGCTAAACCGATTCCAATGCTGCTGCTGCGGATATTATCTCCTGCATTTGCATTCTGTCCCCGATAAAACCGTTTAAAAAGATGTGGAATATCTTCTTTGGAAAATCCGTCCCCCTCATCCCAAATAAGTATTTCTGTGTATAGTGGATTCTGCCTATAAGAACAATGGACTGTTCCACCCATATTGTGCTCCATACAGTTTTTCATTACATTCATAATCGCTTCCATAGTCCAGTCTAAATCAGCTGCTATTAGCACCTCCCCTAATTCCGGAATATCCATGGAAGTTCCGGAATCTGCAAATAATTCCTGCAAATTATCTGCAGCAAGGACAAGCAGAGTAAAAATATCCACATCCTCTTTTTGAAACGTCAATGTACCTGCATCAAGACGAGATAAAACAAGCAGGGATTCTTCTAAATGGATAAGTCTGATTAACTGTTTCTTTATTTGTTCCATCTTATCTTTTTCATATTCGTTTTTCATTGGTATTTCAGATAATGTTTGCAGTGATAAAGAAATTGCAGTGATAGGAGTTTTTATCTGATGTGCTATATTTGATAAATTCTCAGCAAAATCATTTTTTGCCTGTACTGCGGTATCCTTTGTCTGGTATAGAAATGTCACTGTCTTATATATTTCATCTTCCAATTTAGAAAAAATATCTTCTCCTGAAACAGAGAGGACAACTGCTTTTCCAGTATTAACTTGCTCCAAATAATCTGACAATGCCTCTATTCGTTTCGCTTCCATTTTGTTACGAAATACAAAAGTAATAACAAAGAGGAAGATTCCTGCCAAAAACCCTGTTATTGCAAATAGAATATGATATGTAACAGCAGAATCCGAAAAATCGGATATGCCATATCCTAAAACAGATAAGACATCATTTACTGCCATACCGTCGATATTTCCGCTGGTATATTCTTTTAATGCGGCAAAAACTATATTTTTCATTTCCGGCTCTTGTTCCAGCATTTTGCCACAGATAACATTTACCAAATCAAATTGAAGCCTGCTGTAATGAAAAGAAACCAACATTGCTGTAACAGCAGAAGAAATCAAACTGATAGCTGCTGTAAATCCAAATATGATCACAAAGTTTTTTCGCCCACTCATATGGTATCCTCCATACGGTATCCCACACTTCTGATTGTTTTCAAACAAGACGGTTGGTGCAGTTTGTCTCGCAATCGTTTCATAGTAACTGTCAGAGTATTGTTATTCACGTAGTTTCCATTTACATCCCATACCTGTTCTAAGATTTTTTCCCTGGTAACAGTCTTTCCTTTATTCTGCAAGAGATACAAAAGCAATTCATATTCTGATACGCTTAAATCTATTTCTTCCGAACCGCAAGAAACTGTCCTACGGCCTAAATCAATCATGATCCCATCACAGGACAAATACTGCTTTGCCACATTTCCCGTTCTTCGCAGTACCGCCTGAATCCTTGAATATAATACACTTAATTCAAAAGGCTTTACTACATAATCATCCGCACCATTTTGAAAACCTGAAACGATATCGTGGGAATCACTCCGAACCGTAAGAAAAATAATTGGCAGTTCCTTCCATCTACTGCGAATCCATTGACAAAGACTATCTCCGCCACCATCCGGCATATTCCAATCTAACAAAATAACAGTTGGCACATGAATTTCCAGCGCCTGTTTAACCTCTAAAATCGTACCATATATCATTACTTTAAAGTTTTTCTGTTCCAGATATTCTTTCACAGCACCTGCAATATTAGCGTCATCTTCAGCATAAAATAATTCGATCATCTCAATAACCACCTTATATTTTTTACTTCTATTATACCAAAAAAATGTTACAGCTTAGTGACTTATAATAGGGCGCTTACTATAAAAGCTGACAGAGAACCACAATAATTTAACATATTATAATTGAAACAAGGGGGATGATTGTGGCATAATTTAGCCATATCAAAACAGCTTTGACATATGGATATTCCTATTTAAAATTGTATAGAAATATTTCGGAGGTGGACAAGTGGAAAATTGCAGACTGCTTTTATTTGATTTGGATGGAACATTGCTTCGCAGCGATAAGACTATTTCGCAAGCAACAATGAAAGCATTACGTGAGTGTCGAAAGAAAGGAATATTGATTGGGGTATCTACATCCAGAGGGGAGCAGAATGCATTATCTTTTATAGAGGAGCTACAGCCCGATGTATTGATTGCAAGCGGCGGGGCGTTGGTAAAATATAATGGTGAATATATATACAAGGCTGAGTTTTCCAAAGAGGAAACAAGGCAGATGATTGCACTTGCCAGAGAAATATGTGGTGCAGATTGTGAAATAACAATTGATACAATAGATTCCCATTATTGGAATTATAAGATTGATCCAAAGACACAAGACCATAGTTGGGGAGATAGTATTTATACGGATTTTACGGATTTTGGGGAAAGCTCCCTAAAAATGTGCGTAGAGATTTTTGAGGACAGTCAGGCAATGCATCTTTCAAAGTTATTGGATTGGTGTGACTGCATACGTTTTTCTGATGGATATTGGTATAAGTTTACTCAAAAAACAGCAACAAAAGAGCATGCAATCGAAAAATTATGTTCTGTATGCGGAATAAGTCCGGAAGAGATAACGGCTTTTGGAGATGATTATGCAGACATCGGTATGCTTAAATTGTGCGGGACAGGTATTGCTATGGGAAATGCTATCAGTGAGGTCAGAGAACAGGCGGATCTGGTAATTGGGAGTAATGATGAAGACGGCATAGCAGAGTATTTAGCGGGCAAATTGGGTTGAGGAGACAGTAAGGGAAATTGCTAAGACACCCCCAAGTTAAATAATAATGTGACGGATGATGAAAAGCTTGCTTGTATGTAACAAGGGAAAGTGAGGAATTATTATTGGTTACGCTAAAAAAAATAGAATTTGAAGAAATTGAAAATTTTTGGACCTTACTAAATTCTCTTGATGTTGAAACAAATTATATGATGTACGAACCAGAAGAAAGAGAACAACGTACTAATATTCAGGAATTGAAAGATGATATTTATCGCAATGTAATCGAAGGAAATGATTTTCTGCAAATTGCATTGGATGGTAATAAAATCATAGGATATGTACGTGCGGAACGAGGAAAATTTAATAGGATTTCTCATACTGGATATGTTACCATAGGTATATTAAAAGATTATAGCAGCAAGGGGATTGGAACAGCCTTCTTAAAAAATTTGGATAAGTGGGCGAAAGAAAATGGTATCATCCGTTTGGAACTTACAGTTGAATGCAATAATAAGGCCGCAAGGCATTTGTATGAAAAAAGTGGTTTTGAAATTGAAGGAATAAGGACAAAATCAATGCTCGTTGAGAAAACATTTGTTGACGAATATTATATGGCGAAAATTCTGTAAAAATAATGTTGTTTAAGGGACATTTGAAAAGAGGAGGCTGATAAAATGTTTTACAAAAAAAGGCAGCTGTGCATTGCAGTTGTAATGTTGATGTTGTGTGGATGCTCCCAAAAAACAGAAAGTACTGCAGCACTTGTGAAAAGCAGCCAGCAGACAGAGCAACAGGGAGAACCGGAAGAAGTAGCAGCGGCAGATGATGATAGTGGGAAAACAGAAGAAGTAAGGGAGATGGAGGACAGCTATGGAAAAACTGTGGAAACTGAGAATGTTGAGAATGCATTTCCTAAAATTACTGTAATTGACACGCTGCCTGAAGTGGACGAAACTGTACCGAGAGAACTGACTCCGCTGCCTTCTTCGGAAATTATAAATATTATAGGACATGAAGAAGTACTTCAGTATATCAGACAGGAGGACGGAACTTTTTCCAATGAACTGTTTACCGTCTACAATGTTATTTGCCATGACCATGACGTATCTTTTGCCATGCCGAAGGATGGGCAGATCATATGGAGGGATTCAGGCGTCAGTGTGCAGTATATTGGAGAGCGGGAACGTGAAATACTTAGGGAGCTGGACGAAAAAAATGTAGTCGGAGATGATTGCAGGGAATTTAGCGAGAGCATGGCGAAGACAAGGCAATTGATCCTGGAGGGGTTTTTGCAGGATGAATTTGCAAAATATCTGTCCAACTTTCCGGAGCTTCAACTGGAAGATAAGGAGCTGACGCTGGAACTGATTTCTGCGGAACGTACTGACCGTATGGAAGATGGCACAAGCTGGTGGGAGTTGGACTATATCCTGACTGTAGAACTGGAAGATGGCAGCAGGATTACCTTAGCTATGATGGATATTACAAGAGTATTTCTTGTGCAGGGAGAGGAAAATACATGGGATGATGCCCATTATCGGATTTGGGGATACCCGGAGAACATGTGGGAACTGTTGGAGCAGCCTCAGGAAGATAGGGGTGAAACGTTGCTCACGGTACTGCCGGAGGGAACTTTCACGGATGAAGCGTCAATTTATGACTATATGGAGCAATATGCCGAGGAAAGGCAGATTACGTGGGAGTATAGCAGGGAAAATGAATTCTGGTATGATTACCTGATTTTTAAGGGAGAAGGCGGCGGATATCAGTATCAGGTGGCAGTGCCTATCACGGACGAGGGCACCGGGAGCTGGCTTATACAGGCACAGATCAAAAAAGGAGCCGATAACCCGGAAGACTGTTTGTATGCCGCATCGGTATTTATGCAGACATTTCATGGGAACTCATATTTTTATTCTGTGAAGAAAGGGGATACATTGTATGGAATTGCCAAGACATATCTGGGAGATGGAGACAGTTATCCCGGCTAGCTGGCATAAATCATCTTGCAGATCCTGATTTTATCTATGAAGGGTAATTGATTGAAATTCCCATGGAGAAGTATTAATAGTTGGTAAGGGAATTTTATGATAGCATATATTAAAAAATAGATTGCAAGGAGAAAATGGATGTTCTTATCAGATTATTTGAAAATAGGTTCATATCTTGATGATAATGGGATTTTTGATCCAATATTGGAAACCGATAGTTATTTTTTTATAAACATACAGAGATTAAAGAAAGCGGAAACGCAGGAGTTTCAAGGGTCGTATGAAAGAATTAATGGATTTTTTAGAAAAATTATTAAGCTGCTAAATAAAGCATCTCAAAAGAATAAGAATGATATATGTTATCGTCAGGCACTAAGTTTATTTGATTTTCCTGAAAATAAGGATATTAATGGAATTTGCTTGGGATTCTCAGAAGGAAACAGTGGATCAGCCTTTGGTCCTATATTATCTGAGCAGGTAATAAGTACAGCATATGATATTGTGAAAGCTGGGGTAGATGATCCGGAATTTTTTCAGTTGTTGCCATTGTTTCAGGATAATGTTGGACCAGATCGGCTTAGCGATATGATTGCGACAATTATACTTCCGGATATTCAGAAATATACGAAACGGATTTTTGAGGATCTTAGAATAAGTTCTGACAATTATCTAGATATGGAGTTTAATGATGGATATATGATTAATCCATATAAAAACAGTGCGGTACCAGTGCTGTTAGTGCCAGTAGAAATACTTCATAGGCTTCCCGTGGCGAAGTCGTGGGAAGATATAGAACATGTAGTTTCAGAAAATAATACGATTAGAGCATTGATGAATCAAAGAGTGGCAGAAGAGTGGACAAAATGGTCTTCTGCTAATAAGAAGTACTATATGCGAGAAGAAATGTTCAAAAAACTTGATGTATGCAAGCAAATGATGGAAGATTATTGCAAAGAGGATCTTGCCCCTTATAATCCGGAGAATCAGATTGATTATTATTTAGAGCGATTATGTAAACGTATAGAGGCCTTGGACATATCCTGGAAATCTTCTGTAGAAAAAGAAACTATAGATAGTTTGAAAGCATCTATGGAGATTTTGAATTACTTTAAGAATTGGGTTGAGAACAATAAGGGTTGGGATATTATACAGGGAGCTAGTAGCAGAAACAGAGAAAAGATAGCTCAAAGAATTATCCATCTTTCAGGACTATGTTACATACAGGCTAATAACTTGGATATGAGTTGTGAGCCAGATGAGGGAAGAGGACCAGTGGATTTTAAGGTCAGCCGTGGTCAGGATATTACTATCATTGAAGTAAAGCTTTCTACAAATCCCAATTATCGTCATGGATATGAAACTCAGATTGAGGAATATGGGAAAGCAGAGAATACAAGTAAATTGATATATGTATTAATCGATATGGGTAATCCGAGAAAAGTAAAAACCATAGCAAGAATGTATACTGAGAACTTGAAAAATGAAAAGAAAACACCAGACATACTTATAATAAATGCGGCTCAGAGGGCGTCTGCCAGCATATCGTAAAATTTCTTGAAGAAAATTTGATTGTTCCTATTGACAGTTTACGGATGAGACTCATAGAAGCTATACTTGGTATATGAACTTAAGGATTATGAGAATATAGTTGCTATGTGGACATTATTATGAACGAATGAGAAAGAAAATAAAGAACTTATTTCGCTCAGAGACTTTTTTTGCCATTATTAATAAATGGACAAATTGGGTTTAAAGAATAAGAGAAAAATATTTTCAAAAAAACGTGGGAGAACGGTTTATTGGTCATATAGTATGGTATAATTTTCTTATCATATAGGACTAAAAAGGGGAGAGCAAATTGAATCGCAGCATATATTTTAACTACATAGAAAAAAAATTGAGCATATTGTCTTACAGGATATCCATTAGAGGCAAAATAAATCTGTTAGATTTGAACATCTATTCGGAGATTTTTTTTGCGGAGCTTATGAATCATTTGCTGGGATACAATTTAAGAAATATGAATGCCGTCAGCCAAAACATGGAGGGAATTGATTTGGTTGATGACCAAGAGAAAGTAGTGGTTCAAGTGTCAGCAACCTGTTCAAAGCAGAAAATAGAAAATTCTTTGGGCAAAAAAGTCCTTGAAAGCTATAGTGGATTTCGGTTTAAATTTGTTGCAATCTCAGGGTCAGCGGATAATCTGAGAAAGAACTCATTTGCAAATCCATATAGCATTGATTTCTCTCCCGCAGACGATATATATGATATAAAGTCGATATTAAATATTGTATTAAATATGGGGATTAAAGAACAGTATGCATTGTATGAATTTATAAAAGACGAATTAGGAAATTCTGTTGATATTGCCAAAGTGGATTCCAATTTAGCGTCCATTATTAATATATTATCCGAGGAGAATTTGACCCCGCATAATGAATCACCGGAAATAAATTCTTTTGAAATACAGCGGAAAATAGAATTTAATGAATTGTTAATGGTTCAGCCAATTATAGATGATTACAAAGTTTACTATGGCAGGATAAACGAAAAGTATGAAGAATTTGACAAACAAGGGGCAAATAGAAGTCTGTCTGTTTTAGCTTCTATTCGTAAGGAATACATAAAATTGTCAGTGAAAATAGAAGATACAAATGAATTGTTTCTTTCTATTATAGATAATTTAATTGATAAAATAATTAAAAGCAGAAATTATATAGAGATACCATATGATGAGTTGGAAATGTGCGTGTCAATTTTGGTAGTTGACGCTTTTACCCGCTGTAAGATATTTAAGAATCCGGAGGGATATGATTATGTTGTTGCCAGATAACATACAGCCAGAGTTATGTATTTATTATAATGGGGCAGTAGCTCTTAAAGAATTAAAAGAAACGGGAAAACAGCCGGTTATCAGTTTATATCAAAAGGTAAAAGAAAAAAATGGAATGTCTTTTTCTACATTCATTTTGTGTCTTGACTGGCTGTATTTAATTAATGTGGCACAGGTTAATGAAAAGGGAGAAATTGAATTATGTTTATAAAGAAGCTTATAATAGCAAAGCCGACAGAAATTATCCGTGAAATAAACTTTTCCTCGGGATTAAATTTGATTATTGATGATACTCCTTTTGAAAACACGAAGTCAACAGGAAATAATGTTGGAAAAACAACTGTCTTAAAACTCATTGATTTTTGTCTGGGGGCAAAAGGAAGAATAATTTACACGGATACAGAAAACAAGAAAGAAGAGTATGATGTTGTAAAAGAATTTTTGATTGATGAAGAAATAGAAATAAAACTTGTTTTGACAGAAAATTTGAATAATCCGAATGCAAGGACATTGGAGATTCAAAGAAATTTTTTACCGAATAAAAAGGCTATCAGAAAAATAAATGGAAAACCTATTTTGGATAAGGAATTTGAGCAGGAGCTGGAGCGAAGCATTATGCCAGGCAAGGAAGTCGAAAAACCAACATTTAGGCAGATTATTTCGCATAACATACGTTATAAAGATGATAGCATCAATAATACGTTAAAAACATTAGATAAATTTACCACTGATATTGAATATGAGACGCTATATCTGTATCTGCTTGGCTGTTCATTTGATGAGGGGGCTAAGAAACAGGCGTTAGTGTCAAAGGTTAATCAGGAAATAACCTTTAAAGAACGTCTTGAAAAAAAGCAGACGAAAACAACTTATGAAATTGCATTAGACATGGTTAATAATGAGATTGATTTGCTTAATGAAAAGAAATCTTCTTTTAACCTGAACGAAACACTGGAAGAAGACTTAGAGCAATTAAACGTTGTCAGATACAATATTAATAAAACTAGTTCATTAATCAGTAAATTGGAAATTCGCAGAAATCTGATTGAAGAATCCAAACAGAGTTTAGAAAAAAATATTTCTCAGGTTGATATGCAACAGTTGAGAGTGTTATATGAAGAGGCATGTGATCATATTGAAGGGATACAGAAAACCTTTGAAGATCTAGTTGATTATCATAATAATATGATCATAGAAAAAGTTAAGTACATAGCGCGGGATTTGCCAGAATTGCTGACTAAGCTAAAGGAATTACAAGATGAATTAGTAGTACAACGAAAGAAAGAAAAAGAATTGACAGAAAAAATTGCAAAAGGAGATTCTTTTGAGGAGTTAGAAAAAGTAATTTTTGAATTAAATGAAAAGTATAGAATAAAAGGCGAATATGAAAGTGTGATTTCACAATTGGAAGAAGTGGAAAATAATATTAATACACTCAATGAGCAGATGGAAGGTATTGATAACTACCTCTTTTCGGGAGATTTTGAAGTACTATTAAAAGAACAATTGAAGAAATTCAATAAGCTTTTTTCTGCTATTTCCCAAGAATTATATGGTGAAGCGTATGGAATTTCATATCAGCAGGTAACAAATAAGAAAGGGCAACAATATTATAAGTTTAATGCTTTTAATGCAAATATGAGTTCTGGAAAAAAGCAGGGGGAAATTTTGTGCTTCGATTTAGCATATTTGTTGTTTTCGGATGAAGAGCAATTGCCATGCCTACATTTTTTGCTGAATGATAAAAAGGAACTTATGCATGATAATCAATTAATTAAGGTGGCAGAATTTTTACAAAACAAAGATATTCAGTTGGTAATTTCTATTTTAAAGGATAAGCTACCGGAAGCAGTCATAAATAAAGCTCATATTGCAGTTGAACTTTCTCAGGACAGTAAATTATTTAAAATTGAACAGAGATAGATACTTTCCTAATTTTTGATAGATAATAATATTTTTAAAATAGGATTACTTATGGGTAATGTTGCAAAATTGCAAGTGGGACCGGAAGAAACTAACAAAGAAATTGAAAAAACTAGCAAAGAAATCGAAGAAACTAACAAAGAAACTAACAAAGAAATTAAAGAAACTAACAAAGAAATCTATAGTAGAATTATTGACATATTAGAAATGAAGCTAGAGATAGCAGTAAGAGAAATTGCTGAAAGACTGGAACTATCAATTGGTGGAGTGAGATACCATATCAATAAAATGAAAAAAGCCGGAATGATTGAACATGTAGGTCCAACGAAAAAAGGAAAGTGGGTTGTACACAAATAGGGATCAAGAAGGCTGCCTGTTTCTTTAAAATAGCAGGAAGAAGGTGCACTATGATTAGATATGCTAATGAGAATGATTTGGAAATATTAAAAAATGCAGATAAACATATCAGTCCAAAGGAATTGGAAAACAGTATAGAAGCAAAGCGTGTTTTAGTTATGTTTCACAAAGATGATTTCGTAGGCTGGCTAAGGTTTAATTTGTTTTGGGATAATCTGCCTTTCATGAATATGTTATATATTTTAGAGGAATACAGGGGGAATGGATATGGCAGACAATTAGTCAGTCATTGGGAAAAGGAAATGCTAAAACTTGATTACAAAACCGTGCTGATTTCAACGCTATCTTCTGAAATGGCACAATTTTTCTACCGGAAAAATGGCTATATTGATTGCGGCTCACTATTATTACCGGGAGAACCTCTGGAAATTATTATGTTAAAGAATCTAGCATAGAAAAATTTCTTTATAGGTCCAGCTTTTTATGGTATCCTAATAACATAAAAATTGAGAATTATAGTGGATTATATGTAGTAAATGATATTTTGAATGGAGGTGCTTAAGTGCCTGCATTATCCATGTTTTTTGGAATTATTGTACGAATGCAAAGTGAAAAAGGTGGGAAACATAGCAAACCACATGTTCATGCTTTATATGGCGATAATGAAATTGTGGTAGGGATAGATGGTGAAATTTTAGAAGGGAACTTTCCCAATAAGCAAATGAAGCTTCTGTTGGCATGGATGACAATTCACGAAGATGAATTACAGGCAAACTGGAAACTCTTGAGTAATGGAGATGGTTATTTTAAAATTGATCCGTTGCGTTAAATAATGGGGGTGTCATTATGTTAAGACCAACTGCAATTCAAGTAGAAGTAATCTGTGCATACCAAATATTGGTTGTATTTGATAATGGTGAAAAAAAGAGCTTTGACGTCGAGCCATATATAAAAGGTGAATGGTATGGGCAATTGCGTTCTTTTGAATATTTTAAACGTGTTGCTACAGATGGATATACTGTTGTGTGGCCTGACGGACAGGATATATGTCCGGATGAACTGTATAATTTGGGGAAATTAGTGTCATAAATTCGACATCCGGATAAGGTGCAAAATGAATTGGATTGAGGAAGTAAGTATAAAACTCAAAAAGAAAAATCAGATTTTATTTACCAGGGACTCCGAGTATTTGCAGGATTTGATTTTCCTTTTTCAGAATCAGGATCATAGGGTTATGGCATTATGGGCATTTGACCTTGCTGCCGGTTCTATTGCCAGACTTGAAGAAAAATATCCTGAAGAAAAGAGACCGAAAGAAGCATTGAACGCTGCCGGGGATTGGGCGGCAGGAAAAATCAAAATGAGGCTGGCACAGCGAAAGATTTTGGATTGTCATGCCTTTGCAAAAGAAATTGACTGTAAAGAAGATATTGCTATATGTCATGCAATAGGTCAGGCCTGTGCAGTTGTTCACACCGCAGGACATGCCATAGGTTATCCGATCTATGACCTTACATCCATTATATACAGGCTTGGAATTGAGAATTGTTCGGAGACGGTTGAATTGCGCAAACAAGAGTATATTGAAAAACTGCTTTATTTCAACCGGCATCTATGCGATTACAAAGGTGAGTGGGCGGATTTTATGCTCAAATAATGTTGTGGGAGAGAGACAACAACCCGCTTATAGGATTCAAAACACATGGAATCTTATAAGCGGGTTGTGATTATTCAATAGAATCACAAGTTATTATAAACCGGGTGAAACTGAAGGTGTGGCATCAGGCGAAACAGTAGGAACCGCAGCCTTTTCAAGGGATGCCTTGATGGCATTGAAAAGGACCATGGAAGTATATTTATTGTCATCTGAATAAGTAATATTCTCAAGAGACTGGCTGGAAGTGATCTGGTTGGCCAGGTCATCGAAAGCAGGCTCTAAGAGGGGAAACATGGTAGTTACTGCTTCATCCAGATTGACGATACGGATATCGTTGATATTCGTTTCATCTACGGTTACTTCCACATCCACCACATTATCGTTGATGATCAGCGAAGTGGTATAGATACCGGGTACATAAGTTGCGGTAGGCGTTTCTACCGATATTTCTTCTTTTTTGTCTTTAGGTACGAACATGATAATCAGCATAATAATGAATAGAATGCCGAACAATACGAAGATTCCCGTATATATTAATTCTTTCAGATGGAGTACAACAATTTTTGTTTTGGAACTCATGAATATCACCGTTACATTCTTTTTACTATATTATTAGAAACGGTGATAATTTATGCCAGAAAATCTTCAAGGGTGATATTAAAAAAGAAGTCATGCACCATTTGGTCGAACCGCTTCCACATGGAAAGGGTACTGCACTGCTGTTTCCTTTCACAGGGTTCGGCATTTTTTTGGAGGCAGGCAACCGGAGCCAGTGAGCCTTCAGCCAGTTCCAGAATTTCTCCTACGGTATATTCAGCAGGCGTTCTGGTCAGTTGATAGCCGCCTCCCTTACCCCGTAGTCCTTTTAGGAGTTTATTCTGCACAAGTGTCTTTAATATGATTTCAAGATATTTTTTTGAAATCCCTTGCCGAAGAGCTATTTCCTCTAAGGGAATATAAGTGTTGGGCTCCTGTTGTGCCAGATCTATCATTACACGTAAAGCGTATCTGCCTTTTGTAGAAATCATACGGTTTACCTCTCTTTCCAATATAACCTATTATATCACAGGGTAATAGGTTTTATCAAGACAAAACCCTATAAACCTATTGACTTAATTGGTTATAAAGAATATAATAATCCTGCACAAACATAAAACAGGCGATTGTAAAACTCTAATTCAGCCTACGAAAATTAAGGTTTTTCAATCATCTAACGGGATTAGGGTGTCAAAAGTCCTGACTGGAACTGTTGCATGGCAGATTGAACAAAAGAATTTAGGCAAACGACTTTTGCACGATGCAGCCAAAACTCAAAAATCGTGGAAGCCTTTGCTAAACACGATTTTCGTTTTAGGAGGTTTGGCGGAATGGTTCGTGCAATGGAGTGCGCATGAATTCTTTTGTTCAATCTGACAGTATCAATTTGAATACAGGACATTTGACTTCCGAATCCTACAAAGAAAGAATATGGAAAGGAAGATTATATTATGATATATGCCGATAATGCAGCAACTACAAGGATGAGCAGGACTGCAATCGACACAATGATGCTTTATATGGAAGAAGTTTTTGGCAATCCTTCCAGTCTTTATGAGACAGGACAGAAAGCAGCAGAAGCATTGTGGTCTGCAAGAGAGAGAATTGCAGCCTGTATTGGAGCATTTCCGGAGGAAATTTACTTTACTTCCGGAGGCAGTGAAGCAGATAATCAGGCCATTATTTCTGCAGCCAGAAGGGGAGAAAAAAAGAATAAAAAACATATTATTTCTTCTGCCTTTGAGCATCATGCCGTACTGCATACATTAGAAAAATTAAAGAAGGAAGGATTTGAAGTAGAATTACTGGATGTTCATGCAAATGGGATGATTTATCCGGAGCAGGTTGCAGAAGCAATCCGTGAGGATACATGTCTTGTAACAATCATGTATGCCAATAATGAAATTGGTTCCGTTATGCCTATCACAGAGATTGCTGCCATCTGCCGTGAGAAAAAAGTTCCATTTCATACAGATGGGGTACAGGCGGCAGGACATCTGCCCATTGATGTTCACGCACAGAAGATTGACATGCTTTCTCTCTCAGCTCATAAATTCCATGGCCCCAAGGGAATCGGAGTTCTGTATGCCGGAAGAGGAATCCCTTTAACCAGTATTATTGAAGGAGGCGCCCAGGAACGCGGAAAGCGCGCCGGTACGGAAAATGTGCCTGCAATCATGAGTATGGCGGCAGCATTGGAAGAAGCCTGTTGTCACATGAAGGAGAATGAGGAGAAACTTTTAAAGCTCCGCACAAAACTGATCGAAGGTCTTTCGCAAATTCCCTATAGCATATGCAACGGAGATTTGGAAAACCGTCTGCCGGGAAATGTGAGCTTTTGTTTTGAAGGAATTGAAGGAGAAAGCCTGCTGCTTTTGTTGGATGACAAAGGAATCTGTGCCTCATCCGGTTCCGCCTGTACCTCCGGATCACTTGATCCAAGTCATGTTTTGCTTGCTGTGGGCAGACCTCATGAGGTGGCACATGGATCCTTAAGATTATCTCTTTGTGCAGACAATACAGAGGAAGAGGCAGATCGGATTTTAAAAGCAGTGCCGGAAGCGGTAGAGTATTTAAGGAATATGTCTCCCTTGTGGAGGGATAAAGTGAGTGGAAAAAAGGCATTTATATTAGAAAATAAGGAGAAAAAATATGGCTTTATATAGTGAAAAAGTAATGGATCATTTTCGCAATCCTCGTAATGTGGGAACAATTGAAAATGCAGACGGTATAGGGGAAGTAGGAAATGCCGTTTGCGGAGATATTATGAAAATTTATTTAAAAATAGATAATGACACCGTAACAGATGTTAAGTATGAAACTTTCGGCTGTGGATCGGCTATTGCATCCAGTTCTATGGCAACAGAGCTGATTAAGGGAAAACCTCTTTCTGAGGTGCTTCAGATCACCAATAAGGCGGTGGCGGAGGCCCTTGACGGTCTGCCTGCTCATAAGCTGCACTGTTCTGTACTGGCAGAAGAGGCTATAAAAGCGGCAGTTGAGGACTATTATAAAAAAAGAGGATCAAAATAAATAATAAACCTATTGACATAGTAGGTATATGGGTGTAATATAACAACATCAAAATCAAACGAAAAGAGGACAAAATAATGAGCAATTATAAATTTGAGACATTACAGCTGCATGTTGGACAGGAACAGCCGGATCCGGCCACAGATGCCCGTGCAGTACCTATTTATCAGACAACTTCTTATGTATTTAAAAATTCCGCTCATGCAGCGGCTCGCTTTGGTCTTTCAGATGCCGGTAATATTTACGGACGTCTGACCAACTCTACACAGGATGTCCTGGAAAAAAGAATAGCGGCGTTGGAAGGCGGCGTGGCAGCTCTTGCCCTTTCTTCCGGTGCAGCAGCAATTACATATACTATTCTGGCGCTGGCGAAAGCCGGAGAACATATTGTTTCCCAAAAAACAATATACGGCGGCAGCTATAATCTGCTGGCTCATACCCTGCCACAGTATGGGATTTCCGCCACATTCGTAAATGCTCATGATCTGCAGGAAGTGGAAGCAGCCATTCAGCCTAATACCAAGGCCATTTATCTGGAAACTTTGGGAAATCCCAACAGCGATATCCCGGATATTGATGCTATTGCCCAAATTGCTCATGCACATGGTCTGCCGCTGGTAATTGATAATACATTCGGAACGCCTTATCTGATTCGTCCCATTGAGCATGGCGCAGATATTGTAGTTCATTCTGCTACCAAGTTTATTGGCGGTCACGGAACAACTTTAGGAGGTATTATTGTAGATTCCGGTAAATTCGATTGGAAAAACTATCCTGCTATTGCCGATGCGAACCCCAGCTATCATGGAGTTTCCTTTGTGGACGCAGCAGGTCCTGCCGCATTTGTTACATATATTCGTGCTATTTTACTGCGTGACACAGGTGCGGCTATTTCTCCCTTTAATGCGTTTTTGCTGCTTCAGGGAGTTGAAACACTTTCTTTAAGACTGGACCGTCATGTTGAAAATACCAGGAAAGTAGTTGAGTTTTTGGCAGGCCATCCTCAGGTAGAGCATGTGAATCATCCTTCACTGCCAAACCATCCGGATCATGCTCTTTATGAAAAGTACTTCCCTAATGGCGGAGCATCTATCTTTACCTTTGAGATTAAGGGCGGTCAGGAAGAAGCCCATAAGTTTATTGATAATCTGGAGATTTTTTCACTGCTTGCCAATGTGGCAGATGTGAAGAGCCTTGTGATCCACCCGGCCACCACTACTCATTCCCAGTTGACAGAAGAAGAACTGGAGGATCAGGGAATCAAACCCAATACGATCCGTCTTTCTATCGGTACGGAGCATATTGATGATATTATTGCAGATCTTGAACTTGGCTTTGCAGCAGTAAAATAAATTGATCTATAGGAGGAACAGAACATGTCTAACATTTATACAGCTGCTCATCAGCTGATTGGCAAAACTCCGCTTCTGGAGTTGACACATATTGAAAAGGAATATGATCTAAAGGCAAAGATTGTAGCCAAACTGGAGTATTTCAATCCTGCCGGTTCTGTAAAGGACCGTGTAGCTAAGGCTATGATTGAGGATGCGGAAGCAACAGGAAAGCTTGTTCCGGGTTCTGTCATTATTGAACCGACTTCCGGAAATACTGGTATCGGTCTGGCAGCGGTGGCAGCCGCAAAGGGATATCGTGTTATTATTACCATGCCGGAAACCATGTCCGTAGAACGCCGTCAGATCATGAAAGCCTATGGCGCGGAGCTTGTTTTGACGGAAGGCTCAAAAGGAATGAAGGGAGCCATTGCTAAGGCGGAAGAACTGTCAAAAGAGATACCGGGCAGCTTTATTCCCGGTCAGTTTACCAATTCTGCAAATCCCAAGGCGCATTTTGAACATACCGGTCCGGAGATTTATGAGGATACAGATGGGCAGGTAGATATTTTTGTTGCCGGTGTAGGTACCGGCGGAACAGTAACCGGCGTAGGGGAGTACCTGAAGAGTAAAAACCCCGATATTAGAATCGTTGCGGTAGAACCTGCATCTTCTCCGGTTCTTTCCACAGGTGTTGCAGGCGCCCATAAGATTCAGGGTATCGGCGCAGGATTTGTGCCTGACATCTTAAATACGGAAATCTATGATGAGATTCTTCAGATTTCCGATGAAGCTGCTTTTAATGCCGGAAGGCTGATGGGACGCAGCGAAGGCGTACTGGTAGGTATATCCTCCGGAGCCGCTATATCTGCAGCGATTGAGCTTGCCAAGAGACCGGAAAACGAAGGGAAAACCATTGTGGCACTTCTTCCGGATACAGGCGACAGATATTTGTCTACTGCATTATTTGCCGAGTAATTAAATTCATATTTGATAGGCTTAAGAAGCTCCTGTCTTATTACCTGAAAAGGGATAAAACAGGAGCTTTTTTTGATTTTCTTAAGAAAATCTTTGGAATTTTGGCAAGACTTTGTTCCGATTTTTTCGTTATAGTAGGTAAAAGTCAGGACAAGGTGAAAAGGAGGATGTTTATGACGGTAGAAATACTCACTGAATATTTTACAAAATACGGAGCGGTGGCAATTTTTGTGATCGTGTTTCTGGAATATATGAACCTGCCGGGTTTTCCTGCCGGGGTGATCATGCCTCTTGCCGGAATATGGGCAGCTAAGGGGAATATTCATTTTATCCCTGCCCTGCTGATAACCGTGGCAGCCGGACTGGCAGGGAGCCTTTTATTGTATGCTATGGGATACGCAGGAGGAGAACTGTTTTTGCAGAAGTATCTGAATAAGTTTCCAAAGCAGCGCCGGGTCATTGAAGAGAAGCTCATTTGGGTACGCAAAAAGGGAAGTATGGGTATTTTTTGCAGTAAGCTGATACCTATGATCAGAACATTGATTTCCATTCCGGCGGGAGTATCCAAAATGCATCTGTTTCCCTATATCGTCAGTTCCACTTTGGGGATCTTTGTATGGAATCTTGTTTTTGTAGGAGCAGGCTATTTTTGCGGAGAAGCCGTTTTCCAATATCTGGGATAGAAAGGAGCATGGTTATAAAGATGAAGATAGCAATGATGACCAATAATTATAAACCTTTTCTGGCAGGAGTTCCTATATCTATTGAGCGGCTTACGGAAAGCCTCCGCAGACAGGAACATCACACAGTAGTTTTTGCTCCCAGTTATGATGGACAGCAGGAGGAAACAGATATTGTAAGATACCGTTCCCTGCTTAGGAATATAGCATGCGGCTTTTCCGTACCGGATTGTTTCGATCCTGCAATTGAAAAGAGCTTCAGGGAGGGCGGATTTGATTTGATCCATGTGCATCACCCTATGATGATTGGAAACATGGCGGGATATCTTTCTAAAAAATATGAAGTGCCGCTGGTGTTTACTTATCATACCAGATATGAGCAGTATCTGCATTATATCGGTCTTTCTGCCTTTCAGGAGGCAATACCGGCTTATATTCGTCATTTTACAAGAAAATGTGATTTGGTCATAGCGCCTACGCCTTTAATGAAGCAGCATCTTATAGAAAGTGGAGTAGAGACTAAGATATGCGTGCTTCCAACAGGAATAGAGGAAGAAAATTTCTTTCCGGATAATGAGAGAGCAGATGAAATCCGGCAGAAAGTATTGGGAAACAGGAAGTATCTGTTCTGTAGTGTGGCAAGACTGGCTAAGGAAAAAAATATTGAATTTCTGCTGCGCAGCATGAAACTCAGAAAAGATAAATGTGGCGCGGATTTTAAACTTCTATTAATCGGAGAGGGCCCTTACAGAGCGCATCTTGAGGAATCTGTAAAAGCGTTGGGGCTAGCGGATGAAATCGTATTTGCAGGCTGCGTACCAAATAGTGAGATCAAGAACTACTGTCACGCCAGCGATTTGTTTTTGTTTGCGTCTGAATCGGAAACCCAGGGGATCGTACTGTTAGAGGCCATGGCTTCCGGAACCCCCGTGCTTGCAGTACGGGCAACGGGAACAGAAGATATTGTAGCAGACAGTGTAAACGGATATATGACAGGGGCATCGGAAACAGAGTTTGCAGGGAAACTGATGGATATTCTGGAGAAAAAAGAACTGGAAATATTAAGAGCCGGAGCCCTTGCCACAGCAAGACAGTATACATGTGAAGAGATGGGAAAAAGAGCAGTGGAAATTTATGAGGAAGCGGTTCGGGAAAGAAGAGAAAAAATCAGATGGCAGAATATTCATCATAGGAAAAACAAGGGGGGCATGTTATACTCACATGGATAGACTATGAAACCAGGGAGAAAGTGAGAATGGAGACAAATCATATTTTAATTGTAGAAGATGATAAAGAAATACGGGAAGGTATTGAAATATATTTAAAGAGTCAGGGATATGTAGTTTTTTTAGCAGAAGATGGGATAGAGGGGCTGGAAGTCATCAAAAAGGAAGAAATTCATCTGGCTATTGTAGATGTGATGATGCCGAGAATGGATGGAATCACCATGATGATCAAAGTAAGAGAGCAGGGATATGATTTTCCGGTCATTATGCTTTCCGCCAAATCGGAAGAAGTAGATAAGATCATGGGGTTAAATATGGGAGCTGATGATTATGTAACGAAACCTTTTACCACCATGGAACTTCTTGCGAGAGTAAACTCCCATTTAAGGCGGTATGGCAAATTCTTAAAAGCAGTAGAGGAAACGAAAAAGAACGACAGGATTTATATCATTGGAGGATTGGAGCTAAATGAAGAGACCGTAGAAGTGACAGTGGACGGTAAACCGGTGAAATTAACCCCCTTAGAGTTTAAGATCCTGACACTGCTGATGAAAAATCCGGGGCGGGTCTTTTCGGCAGAAGAAATTTATGAAAGGGTATGGAACGAACAGGCAATCAATACAGATACCATTATGGTGCATGTAAGGAAAATCCGGGAAAAAATAGAAATCAACCCGAAAGATCCAAAATATTTAAAGGTGGTGTGGGGCGTTGGATACAAAATCGAAAAACAGTAAAAGATTCAGTTTTATAGTGGCGGGAATTTTGATAGAACTGGCAGTATTTATCTATATGGCATATTATCCGTTCTTTCAAAAGCGGATTCATGAGTATTTCTCTGTCAGTATTACTAATGAACGGTTGCTTGAACAGATTTATCAAAGCAATCTGGTGCTTTATAAAGATATTTATGAAAGAGCCGGAGGAAAAAGCAGCAGCTTTGCAGAGCTGTATATGAATGTTCAGGAGGAAGAGATCCAGGGGGAATTTGATTATTATTTAGAAAGCGACAAACGTGAAGTACTGGAGAATATGTCAGATATTTTAAACAGATGGATGGAAGAATGGCAGGATGAGATGCTGGATGGACTTTTTAAGGGAATGGATTACTATGTCATTGACCATGAAACAGGCCAAAGTCTGCAAAATACAGGACGCAATATAGAAAAACTGTATGACGGAACCATGCAGGAAGAGGAAGATCCTTATGTTTATTATATTAAAATATCCTATGATAAAATAGGGAATATCTCTAATATTTCCGTGCGGGACACCGATCCCGATGAGCTTTTAAAAAACGTCCAGAGCGTAATGTCCAGAAAGCTTTTGGAAAACACCATGGATACTCATATGAATTACAGATCATGGCATGAATATTATTTTTATGAAGGAATAGGTAAATCCTCAAAGCTGAATATTAAAATAGATGAAAAGCCTAAAGATGTAACCTTTGTTTATGCATTGACAGCAGACCAAAAGGAAATGATTGAGTCAGACAGTGGTTTCATAGTGGGAGATGCCTGGAATCAGAGATACGCATATTATGAAATGGGAGCAGGGAATCTGTATGTAATTATTCTGCTTGTACTGGCAGCTGTGGCGCTGCTTCTAACAAGGAGCAAAAGGTACTGTCTTCACCACCTCTCAGGTTTCCATATGCATTTGGAAGTCAGTGCAGCGCTGCTTATTTGCATGTTCTGCCTTACATTGGCAGCTGTGGATATGGCATGGAGTACAAACAGCGGTGTATTTTCTGCATTTTACAGAGAATACATGGAGTTCCTTAAAAGTGCATATTATCCTGCTGTTACCACAGCCTATAATATACTGGTACTGACAGGGCTGTTTGGAGGATGGTACTATGGGATAACAACTTTTGGAGAGATTTTTGACCTTGGCGTCATTGGATTTATCAAAGAAAGAAGTTTGATAGTGCAGTTTGTTTCAAGGATTGTTAAAGGAATCAAAGGGGAGGGAAACAAATGGAAGGAAGAACTTCTGCATACGGATTTAAGCGAAAATACAAACAGTATGTTAAGGCATCTTATTTTCATTAATTTCTGCATTGTGGCAGTTGCGGCTTTCATGTGGCTGTTTGGCCTGATCATATTGGTTCCCTATTCTATCCTGCTTTATGTTTACGGCAGGAAATACATTCGTAAAATACAGGAACAGTATCATAAGGCTCTTGCAGCTACCGTATCTATAGCAGAGGGGAATCTGGATACTGTGCTGAATGAAGATTTTGGAATATTTGAAGCGTATAGAAATGAGCTGAATAAAATTCAGGATGGATTCAGGAAAGCAGTGGACGAGGAAGTAAAAAGCCAAAGAATGAAAACCGAGCTGATCACTAATGTTTCCCATGACTTAAAAACGCCCCTGACAGCAATCACCACTTATATTGAATTGATGGAAGACGAAAATATTACACCCCAGCAGCAAAAGGAATATCTTGCGGTACTGAAAAAGAAATCTTTAAGATTAAAATTTCTGATAGAAGATCTGTTTGAAGTCAGTAAAGCCAACAGCGGGAATGTATCATTAAATCTTATAGAGGTGGACATCTGTAATCTGATGCGTCAGGTCTATCTGGAATATGAGGATAAGATCGAAGAGGCCGATCTGATCTTCCGTTTTAATCTGCCGGATGAAAAGGTGATACTGGCGCTTGACAGTCAGAAAACTTACCGGGTATTTGAGAATCTTTACGGCAATATCATTAAATATGCCATGCCCCATACAAGAGTTTATGTAAACGGAGTCAAAACAGATAAGGGAATCAGAATCGAGCTTAAAAACATGTCGGCAACGGAGTTGAATATCCGGGCGGAAGAGCTGACAGAGCGGTTTGTAAGAGGAGACAGCGCAAGAAATACGGAAGGAAGCGGCTTAGGACTTGCCATAGCAAGAAGCTTTGTAGAACTTCAGGGCGGAAAACTGATGGTGGAAATTGACGGAGATCTATTTAAAGTTATGATTACATTTGAATGAAACAGCACTTTTTGCAATGCCCATAGCAACCTATGATATACGGATCGTCAAAAGATGTGTTATACTGTTTTTATGGTATCGTAAATGATCTTATAAAAGCAGAAAGGAAGGGCATGGCATGAAATTTACGAAAATGCATGGCTGCGGCAATGACTACATCTATGTAGACGGCTTTAAAGAGCATATTTCGCAGGAACAGAAGCCGGAGATTGTAAAGAAGCTGAGTGACAGACATTTTGGAATCGGCGGTGACGGAGTGATTTTCATCAATCCGTCAGAGGATGCGGACTTTGAAATGGAAATGTATAATATGGATGGTTCCCGGGCAGAAATGTGCGGCAATGGAATCCGTTGTGTAGCAAAGTTCGTATATGATAAAGGACTGACGGATAAAACCTCCATCAGTGTGATCAGCTGCGGCAGAGTAAAATATCTGGACTTAACCATAGAAGAGGGAAAAGTATCAACCGTTAAGGTAAATATGGGTTCTCCCATTCTGAGGGCTGAAGAGATTCCGGTGATTACAGAAAATGAAAAAGAAGCAGTTATCAGTCAGGACATTGAAGTAGATGGTGAATCCTATAAAATGACATGTGTATCAATGGGAAATCCCCATGCAGTAGTTTTTATGGATGATGTGGCAGGACTTGCCATAGAAAAAATTGGCCCATTGTTTGAAAAACATATCAGATTTCCTAAGCGGATCAATACGGAATTTGTCAAGATCATCGACAAAGATACCATAGAAATGCGGGTTTGGGAGCGCGGAACAGGAGAAACCTTAGCCTGCGGCACCGGTGCCTGTGCCTGCGCAGTAGCCTGTATATTAAACGGTTTGACGAATGAGGAGATTACTGTTAAACTATTAGGCGGTATTTTGCAGATTCAGTGGGACAGAGAGGCTGATATTGTCTATATGACAGGGCCGGCCAGGACTGTCTTTGAGGGCGAAATAGAAATCGAAGGAACAGAAATGTCATAGATGAGGAGGAAATATTATGTTTAAAGTGAATGATAACTACCTGAAGCTTCCCGGAAGTTACTTGTTTTCCACCATTGGAAAAAAAGTCAATGCCTATGCACAGGCCAATCCGGATAAGAAAATCATCCGTCTGGGAATCGGAGACGTTACCCAGCCCTTAGCTCCGGCTATTATTACGGCGCTTCACGGAGCGGTAGATGAAATGGCAAAGGCGGAAACTTTTAAAGGATATGCTCCCGATTTAGGATATGAATTCCTTCGGAATGCCATTGCAGAGAATGATTATAAAGCAAGAGGCTGTGATATTGCGGCAGATGAAATTTTTGTATCAGACGGAGCTAAATGTGATTCCGGAAATATTCAGGAAATTTTTAGCGTGGACAATAAAATTGCAGTCTGCGACCCGGTTTATCCGGTATATGTGGACACAAATGTTATGGCGGGCAGAACAGGAGTATATGACAGCGCTACAGAGACATGGAGCGATGTAATTTATATGCCCTGCACGGCGGAGAATCAGTTTGCTCCGGAACTTCCCAGGGAAACGCCGGATTTGATCTATCTGTGTTTCCCCAACAATCCTACAGGATCTACCATTACTAAAGCAAAACTGCAGGAATGGGTGGATTATGCCAATAAAGTGGGAGCGGTCATTATTTATGACGCTGCTTATGAAGCTTACATTTCAGAGCCTGATGTGCCTCATTCCATTTATGAATGTGAGGGAGCAAGAAGTTGTGCTATTGAACTTCATTCCTTCTCTAAAAATGCCGGATTTACGGGAGTTCGTTTAGGATATACGGTAGTTCCCAAAGATTTGAAATGCGGTGATGTTGCCCTTCATGCACTGTGGGCAAGAAGACATGGAACCAAGTATAACGGAGCTCCCTATATCGTACAGCGTGCAGGAGAAGCCGTTTATTCTGAAGAAGGAAAGGCACAGTTAAAAGAACAGGTGGCTTATTATATGAGAAATGCCGCTTATATTTTAAATGGTCTTAAAGAGGCGGGATATACCGTATCAGGAGGAGTGAATGCGCCTTATATCTGGTTAAAGGCGCCTAAGGGCATGAGCAGCTGGGAATTTTTTGATTATCTGTTAGAGAGAGCCAATGTAGTAGGTACTCCCGGTTCAGGATTTGGTCCCAGTGGAGAAACTTATTTCAGACTGACAGCTTTTGGCAGCTATGAAAATACTGTAGAAGCAGTGGACAGAATCAAATCAATTTAAATGGAAATAAAAGGAAAACAGCCGCAGGATAGGAGCAAAACAGTCTATCCTGCGGTTTTTACGAAAATTTATCCATAAAAAAGAAAGTCAGAGACGTATCTGTTAAAGAAAGGGAGGAAACCGTGAACGAGCAGCAATTTGAAAAAGCTGTGGCGCGGATGGCACAGGGAGATAAAACCGGACTGAAGGAAATTTATGAATCATATATCGGTTATATTTACCGGATCATTTTTGAGGTGCTGCAGAATAAGGAAAATGCCGAGGATGTTACCAGTGATTTTTTTATAAAACTATGGGATCGGGCAGACCAGTTTAAGCCGGGAAACGGACATAAAGGATATCTGGCAACTATGGCAAGGAATATGGCCATTGATTATATCAGAAAGCATAGAAAAGAAGAACTGACAGCAATGCTTCAGGATATCGAAGCAGGGCCGGAGGAAGAGGAATCAACTAATAAGTATCTTAGTAAAGAAGAGACAGAAAGTGAAGTAGAGCAGAATGTCATACAGAACATAACGATTCAGGAAGCGCTTGATAAGCTGAAGCCGTCAGAGCGACAGATCGTATCGTTAAAAGTGCTTGGTGAAATGACTTTTAAAGAAATTGCAGGGGCTATGGGAATTCCCATGGGAACTGTCACATGGAAATATCAAAATGCAATGAAAAAGTTAAGGAGGTGTGGATATGAATAGAGACTTTGAACAAGAATATCAAGAGCTTGCTAAAATGGAAGTCCCTGATCTGTGGGACAGAATAGAAGCAGGTCTTACGGAAAAATCCACACCGGTATCATCCAAAAAATCTGTAGTAATTCCATTTATAAAAAGATATTCAACATTGGCGGCAGCTCTTCTTTGTGTCATTCTTATGATTCCTGTACTTGGCATTATGAAACAGGCAGCAGGAGGAAGCAATAAATCAGGATCAGCTTTTACCACAGAAGCAGTAGAAGATACAGTATATGAATCAGCAGCAGAAACAACAGAGGAAGAATCATCAGCAGAAGCCGCAGAAGCACCCATGGCAGAAGCGCCGGCAGAGGCAGAAGCGATTGCAGAAGCAGACGCGCCCGCAGAAGAATCCTTTGATGGAATAGATGATTTGAAGAATACATCTTCCAGCATGGCGGATACAGCATCCATGGAAAAGCAGGCGGAGCGAGAGGACAAAGCAGAGGCAGGGGCACTGAAAGAAGATATGACATCAGGTTTAGGGCTTTTGGAAGGTCAGGTACTGACCGGCGTTATCGTAGAAGTGATGGCTGCAGAAAATGATATAACAGGTCAGGAATCCATAGACGATGTGGGCACCCGTTATACGGCAGTGGTGCAGGAAGATCCGGGCGGTGTACTGGCGGAGGGAGAAGAAATTATTATTTTTATTCCCCTATATTCCTCTTTTGGCATGGCTATAGAGGATACAGTTAAGCTGGATATCATGTATTGCGGAGAGGAGAAGGATTACTTTACGATAGCCGGGCATCATGAATTGACAGGACAGTAAGATATCATACCACATAAAAGGGATACAGGCGATGCCGTATCCCTTTTAAATACCATGGCGGTATTCCCGCATATTAACTAAATGGTAAAAAGGAAGAGCATCCTTTGTATATCCGTGGTTTACAATATAGATATCTTTTTGCTGTTCCTTTTCACATGCATCTTCCAACATCATGGAAAAAGTTTTTCCCGAATTGAAGCCGGAAGAGCTCCGCTTGGACTGGTGACGTTTCTCTCTGGAAGAAATACTCCGAAAAGGCGGTATCACCGTGACCGCTTGAACTTTATAAAGCTTTTCATCTCCGTATGCTTTGATTTCCCTCCCTGGAATCTGCTCTTTTAGTTTCATAATATATATCGTCATTTGAAGGAATTTTCTGAAGATTCACCATCATTTAATTTAAATAACAGACATCTTCGCCTTCTGGCAAATCAAAATACTTAATATCTGTGTTTCCCAGTTCTCTGGCAAGGCAGATGGCACAGATACGTCTGCTGGAAGCAGTAGAAAAATAATAAGTCAGGCTTTCCGCACACATGGCGCTGATACACAGTGTCTGTTGATAATCTTTCTTCCACATTGCGATTTTTAACATTCCTTCCGGTATATCTACAGGTGCAAAGCAATGGAACATTTTAGAGATGCCATCCGGTTCACAGCATCCTTTGACGGCAAAATTTTTGGTGATAGCCGTTCTGATAAAGCGGGAGGGAGAAGAATAGTCTCCGGGAAGTCCAAAGCTTCCGCTGGTTCCATGACCAAAGCAGGAAAACTCTGCGTTGATGATCTGATGTGGAGCGGTGGGAAGGTTGGTAACTGATACGTAATTCCGAAGATTTGTCTTATGCCATAAATAATCAGGGCTGTTGGTCATGACACCAAGAGTATTTCGATGGATATGAAGGCCCTCAGCATCCGGTTCCACAATCATGGCTTCACCGCTGGAATCTGAAAAGATATAGTGAACAGTCATTTCACTGTCGAATATTTTTTCATCTGTCAGATTAATGAAAGGCAGCTGCTTAGCCACTTCCGAGACGCTTGAACACTGCCCGAGAAGATAGGCCGTTAAAAATCCGGGGTGAATGTTGCAATTTCCCCTGCCGGGGTTTGTATTGTAAACAGCATATCCCGGATAATTAAGGAGCGCCGCCATAAGTCCTTTTTCATTGATACCGTCTACCATAACAGGAGTGTCCAGTCCCAAAATGGCCATTCCCATAAAAGCATATTTTACCGTTACTACAGAACTGCTGCTTCTGTTGATTTCTGTTTTCATTTTAAAGTTTCGGGGAACGGATGCAATACAGTTCCCTCCCAAATCTCCAGACTGGTCATAAGTCCGTCCCAGCAGATGTTTCTGATCTTCTGTTTCCCATGAAAAGCTGCTGCATCCTGTTATCATTTTTAAATCCTCCGTATCATTAAAAAATTTGATTACTATATTATATACGGATAAAATACATATCTTTCAAAATCTGCATTATTCTAAATAAAAGTAATCAGGCAGGTTAAAATAAATCAATTAAATTGATTAAAATGACCCCTTGTTTGCATCAATAAAGTATGATAGCATTTAATCTGCAAAGCAAACGGAGGTTATGATGATGAAAGCAGCAGAAAAATACGGAAAGTCTTATTTTATGCCCCCAGAGACAACTTATGACTGGGTTAAGAAAGATACGATTGAAAAAGCGCCATGTTGGTGCAGCGTAGATCTTCGGGATGGTAATCAGGCCCTGATCGAGCCTATGAGTCTGGAAGAAAAACTACAGTTTTTCAAAATGCTGGTAGAAATTGGATTTAAAGAGATAGAAGTAGGTTTTCCTGCATCCTCTGATACGGAATATAATTTTATCCGTGCATTGATTGAAAGAGATATGGTTCCTGAAGATGTTACGATCCAGGTGCTGACACAGGCAAGAGAACATATTATTAAAAGAACCTTTGAAGCAGTCAAAGGCGCACCTCATGCCATAGTCCATCTTTATAATTCTACTTCTGTAGCACAGAGACAGCAGGTTTTTAGAAAGAGTAAGGAAGAAATAAAGCAGCTGGCAGTGGATGGAGCCAAGCTCCTTAAAAAACTTGCTGATGAAACAGAAGGAAACTTTACCTTTGAATACAGTCCTGAAAGTTTTCCGGGGACAGAGGTGGATTATGCGCTGGAAGTATGTAATGCCGTTTTAGACGTATGGAAACCTTCAAAGGATAATAAAGCCATTATTAATATACCAACTACCGTACAGATTGCCATGCCCCATGTATTTGCTTCACAGGTAGAATATTTCCACAAAAATTTAAAGAATAGGGAGAGTGTGGTACTCAGCGTTCATCCTCATAATGACAGAGGATGTGGTGTCAGTGATGCAGAGCTGGGTGTACTGGCAGGGGCAGACAGAATAGAAGGAACATTGTTTGGAAACGGAGAGCGTACCGGCAATGTGGATATTGTAACTGTAGCCATGAATATGGTATGTCACGGCGTGGAGTCGGGACTTGATTTTTCCCATATCTCCCAAATACGTGAAACTTATGAACTCCTTACCGGAATGCGGGTGCCGGAGAGAGCTCCCTATGCAGGAGATCTGGTATTTACTGCTTTTTCCGGTTCCCATCAGGATGCAATATCCAAAGGAATGGCATGGTGGAAAGAAGGCAAAAGCGGAAAAAGATGGGATGTACCCTATCTTCCCATTGATCCGGAGGATATCGGACGGCAGTACGAATCAGATGTTATCCGTATTAACAGTCAATCAGGAAAAGGCGGCATAGCCTTTATCCTGAAGCAGAATTTCGGTATTTCCCTGCCGGATAAGATGAAGGAAGAAGTGGGATATCTGATGAAAGGAGTTTCTGACAGGAAGCACAGCGAATTGATTCCTGAAGATATTTATCAGATATTTAAAGAAAATTATATTGACCAAAGAGAGGTCTTTAACGTTCCTGAATGTCATTTTAAACAGACGCCGGAAGGTATTACGGCAGAAGTGACCATAGAACAGAATAAGGAAAGAAGAGTTATCGAGACTGCAGGAAACGGACGTCTGGATGCGGTCAGCAATGCAATTAAGCTGTACTTCGGTATTAGTTATGAGTTGTCAGTATATGAAGAAAATGCTATTTCACGCGGCTCTTCGTCGAAAGCAGCAGCCTATGTAGGTATTATGAAGGACGGCAAAATGTACTGGGGCGTAGGTATTGATGAAGATATTATTAAGAGCTCTATCGCAGCCCTTGTTTCCGCAGGCAATAAGCTTACCCAAAGTGAAAATATCACAGAGGGCAGGGAAGAGCGTATTGTCGATATAATGAATTATCTTAAAAATCATTACAAGGACGTAACTTTGGAAGAACTGGCAGAGAACTTTAATCTTTCCAAGCCGTATCTTTCCAAGTATATCAAAGAAAATGCGGGAATTACCTTCCAGGAGGCAGTAAAGAAAGCCAGAATGAAGAAGGCCAGAACCATGCTGAAGGAATCCAATCAGACGGTGGAAAGCATTGCAGCTTCCGTAGGATATGAAAATGTAGAGCATTTTAACAGACTGTTTAAGAAGTCCTACGGAATGACACCGGTGCAGTTTAGGCGGGAAAGCAGATAAAACAGCTTTAAACAGAGAGAAATTTGTGCTATAATAAACTCAAAAAGGCAGGAAGCCTGACAGGAAACCGAAGTTTCCAAAGAAAAGCACATGTTCCGGTATATACCGTAACGGAATTTTATAAAAGTATATAGGATGAATAGAAAGTCATGAAGGCGAAGAGCACTGAAGTGCGGCAGACGGTTTCATGGCTTTTTATCGTCCGTCAGAACTGGCAAAGACAGCCGGTCTTTAGCTTAGGAGAGGTTGGAAATGGATAAGAAGGATTTACAGCTTTTGATGGAACAGGTAGCAGAAGGAAAAGTGGCACCCGATGAGGCGGTTCTCCAAATAAAGGCAGAACCTTATAAGGATTTGGGATTTGCCAAGCTGGATACCCACAGAGGCATCAGGCAGGGAGCTTCGGAAGTTATTTACGGAGCAGGCAAGACAAAGGAACAGATCCTTGAAATTGCCAGGGAAATGATGAAGGAGCATGAAAAAACCATATTGATCACCAGAATGGGACAGGAAGCAGCTGAGTTTGTTGCAGAGGAGCTGCCTCTTTGCTATGACGAACTTTCAAAAATCGGCATTGTAGGGAATTTGCCGGAAAAGGATGGGAAGGGAAAAATTGTAGTGGCAACCGGAGGAACAAGTGATATGCCTGTGGCAGAAGAGGCTGCATTAACAGCCGAAGTCTACGGAAATGAGGTAGTTCGCCTTTATGATGTAGGCGTGGCAGGTATCCACAGACTTATGAGCCATATGGACGACATTATGAGCGCCAGAGTGATCATTGCCATTGCAGGAATGGAAGGAGCCCTTGCCAGCGTCATAGGAGGCATGGCGGACTGTCCTGTTATAGCAGTTCCTACCAGTGTAGGATACGGAGCTAATTTCGGAGGTCTTTCAGCCCTTCTTTCCATGTTGAATTCCTGTGCCAGCGGGATCAGTGTAGTAAATATTGATAATGGGTTCGGAGCAGGATATCTGGCCAGTATGATCAACCATTTATAAAATGAAGACAGGTTGAGAAAGGAACAGGATCAAAGATGAGAACATTATATTTAGAGTGTAATATGGGAGCAGCAGGAGATATGCTGATGGCAGCCCTTCTTGAACTCCATCCCCATAAAGAGGATTTTTTACAAAGACTGAATCAGATTGGGATTCCTCATGTAGCCATAGAAGCCATTCCTTCTTCTAAATGCGGTATTTCCGGTACTCATATGAAAGTGACAGTGAAAGGACAGGAAGAAGGGGACGGAAGTGACCATCATGGCCACCATGAACATGCACATGAGCATGAGCATGGACATCACCATCACCACGTACATATGGGAATACAGGAAATCATGGAGATCGTGGACAATCTGAAGATTTCGGAAGATGTGAAAGAAGATGTCAAAAACATTTATCAGATGATTGCACAGGCAGAAGGAAAAGTCCATGGGGAGGAAGTGACGCAGGTCCATTTTCATGAAGTGGGAATGATGGATGCCATTGCAGATATTACCGGATGCGCTATGCTGCTTCATGAACTGCAGGTGGATAAGGTGATTGCTTCGCCTGTCAATACGGGGTTTGGTCAGGTGAAATGTGCCCATGGAATCCTGCCTGTTCCGGCACCGGCTACAGCGCTTTTGCTGGAAGGTATTCCCTGTTATGGGGGAGAAATAGAAGGAGAGCTGTGTACCCCTACAGGAGCGGCCATTTTGAAGTATTTTGCTGACGAATATGGGAGAATGCCCCAGATAGTAGTGGATAAAACAGGCTACGGACTGGGTCACAAAGATTTTGCAGCAGCCAACTGTATCCGCGCCATGTTAGGACGGACCAGGGAAAACCACGACAGCATCATAGAGCTTTGCTGTAATTTAGATGATATGACTCCTGAAGAGATCGGTTTTGCCACAGAGCTTTTTCTGCAAAAGGGAGCGTTGGATGTGTTCACTACTGCCATTATCATGAAAAAAGGCAGACCGGGCGTGCTGCTTACTGTTATGTGCAGGATAGAAGATAAAGAAGAAATGGCGGAACTGATCTTTAAACACACTACCACCATCGGCATCAGGGAAAGCTGTCATAACCGCATGGTCATGCAGCGCAGGGAAACTGTCAGGGAAAGCGAATATGGAAGCATCCATGTGAAGCAATGCATAGGTTATGGAGTGGTGAAGGAAAAACCGGAGTATGAGGACTTAAGGAAAATAGCGGAGAAAACAGGATTATCCATAAGGGAAATAAAAGAAAACGGAGGATTTTAACCATGCATATGGCAGATGCCTTAGTAGCTCCTGCAGTAGCAGGAACGATGTATGTGTGCAGTATGGCGGCATCGGGATATTCCCTTAAGAAAATAAAGCTGGAGGATCATTCTAAGAAGATTCCTGTTATGGGAGTAATGGGAGCTTTTGTATTTGCTGCACAGATGATCAACTTTACTATTCCGGGAACCGGTTCTTCTGGACATTTATGCGGGGGAGTGCTGCTGTCGGCCATACTGGGTCCCTATGCAGGATTTTTGACCATGGTAGGAGTATTGCTGATTCAATGTCTGCTGTTTGCAGACGGCGGTCTGCTGGCTCTTGGATGTAATATTTGGAATATGGCATTTTACGGATGCTTTGTAGGGGTATTTTTGTTGTGGCGGCTCATTATGAAACACGGCGTTTCAAAAGGGCGGATTGTAGCGGCTTCTGTTTTGGGATGCATGGTCACCTTACAGCTGGGAGCCTTTTCTGTCACACTGGAAACACTTGCTTCCGGCATTACGGAACTGCCTTTTACAGTCTTTTTGGGATTTATGCAGCCTATTCATCTGGCCATCGGCCTTGTGGAGGGATTGATTACATCAGCGGTACTTTGCTTTATCTATGAAGCCAGACCGGAACTCCTTTGGGGAATTGCAGAAACAAAAGAAACAAAAGGGAAACTCACACTGAAGCAGACCATGGCGGTGCTTGGTATTTTGGCGCTGTTGATGGGCGGCGGACTTTCCCTTGCAGCGTCTGCTCTTCCGGATGGATTGGAGTGGTCTATAGAAAAGGTGACGGGAAGCACGGAACTTAAGGAGAAGGAGGGAATCTATCAGAAGGCAGCCTCCCTCCAGAAGGCTACGGCGCTGCTGCCTGATTATGGCTTTAAAAATTCTGATGGAGCTGCAGGAACTTCTTTATCGGGAGTTGCAGGAGGCGCTGCGGTAACGGTTCTTTGTGTGGCCGGCTGCTGTCTGCTTAAGGTTTACAGAAGGAAGAAAGTACGGAATGAATAAACTGGAAAAAGCTGTTTATGAAATCAATCTGTTAAGGGAACAGGCAGAGGGAGACAGTTTATTGAATGAGAGACCATCTCTTTTCAAACTGCTGCTTACCATCTGGTATATTCTGCTTACGGTTTCTTTTGACAAATACGATATTTTCGGTCTGCTTTCCATGGGGATTTATCCGCTGGTTATGTTTCTGCTTTATGATGTCCCATTCCGGCAGTGCTGCAGGCGGATCAAGATGATACTGCCGTTTTTGCTGGCAGCAGGTGTGGTAAATCCTTTTTGGGACCGGTCCGTTATCGGAACACTGGGAAATATAAATATAAGCGGCGGCATGATGTCCATGGTGACATTGATACTGAAGGGTTTTTTTACCATACTTTCAGCCTATCTTCTAATGGTGTCCACAAGCATTGAAAAAATATGCGGAGCTCTTCGCCGACTCCATGTGCCCACAGTAATGGTTACCATATTCCTTTTGATTTACCGGTATCTTTTCTTGTTGCTTCAGGAAGCTGGAAAGATGGTACAGGCATACAGCCTGCGGGCGCCGGGGCAAAAAGGAATTCAAATCAAAGCATGGGGTTCTCTTTTGGGCCTTCTGCTGTTAAGGAGCATGGACCGTGCGGAAAATATATATGAAAGTATGGGTTTAAGGGGACTTGAAGCAGATGGAGGCATTCATGCTTTTGAGTACGCAGAAGAAAGAAAAATAGCTTTTAGAGAATATATATGGTTTGGGGGATGGGCATCAGGAATGCTTTTGCTGCGTATCTTTCCGCTTTTTACCATGATTGGACAAGCGCTGGTATAAGAACGGAGACAGAAGAAAGGACATGTTTACAATATGAGTCATATCCATATATCCATATCTGACGTAAGCTTCGGATATGAGAAAAATCGGGATGTTTTAAAGAAAATCAACCTGGAATTTTCCGAGCAGGAATCCATTGGATTAATTGGAGCCAACGGAGTTGGGAAATCCACACTTTTAAAACTTTTAGTAGGACTTTACACTGATTTTGCAGGAAGTATACGGGTGGAGGAAATACCCGTAGAAAAGAGAATGCTTTCAAAAGTACGGGAAAAAATCGGTTATGTATTTCAGGATGCCGATCATCAACTTTTTATGTCAACGGTTTATGATGATGTTGCTTTTGCTCCCCGCAATTACGGATTTTCAGAAAAAGAAGTAGAGGAGAGAGTAGATAAAGCTCTTGAAAAGGTACACATTACCCATCTGAAAAAGAAGCATACTTATCAGCTTTCCGGTGGAGAGAAGAAACTTGCTTCCATTGCTACCATTCTTTCCATGACACCGGATATTATCCTTATGGATGAACCCAGCATTGCACTGGATCCGCAAAATAGAAGAAACCTTATCAACATATTAAACAGCTTTAATCATTTAAAGGTAATAGCAAGCCATGACCTTGATTTTATTATGGATACCTGCAACAGGGTAATTCTGATGAATGACGGCAGAGTAGTCAGGGATGGAAGCAGGGAGGAAATCTTAACAGATGAAGCACTTCTTGTAAGCAATGGATTGGAACTTCCCCTTCGGTTCATGAAATAGGAAGCATGACCATTTTTCAGTTGAAAAGGATTTAATTTTCATGTAAAATAAAAACAGCAAATGATATGCTGGAAGAAAGGAAGAGAGCAATGGAATTCTTTTTATTGGCAGGCGGTTTATTGATTATTCTGATCGCTGTAGTGGTTGCAGTAGTATCATCGGTAGTATCGGCAGTTGCTGCTGAACAGGATGATGAGGCAGAGCAGTAGAGATATATGAACCGGATATAATAAAGAAGCGCAAGCTGCTAAGCTTGCGTTTTTTAATGGAAAAGAAATGTTTATAAATTCTTTAGATTCCTTTAGATTGGTTTAATTGATTTTAAGAAGAGATAGAAGTAGTATTATGGATAGATATAAAGCAATGGGAAGATAGTATTTGAAAGGTGTGTTTTTTCATGAGAGAAAAATTATACAGATTTATGATGGGAAGATATGGGAACGACCAGTTGAACCGCTTTTTAATGGTTTTGACCCTTATTTTTTTTGCGTTTTCCATATTTGGCATGGGACTTTTTTATCTGCTGGGTCTTAGCTGTCTTTTGTGGGCGTATTTTCGTATGTTGTCTAAGAATACCTATAAACGCAGCCTCGAGAACAACAGATATCTGAAAGTTGAATACAAAGTCAGACAGTCATTATCTTCTTTTAAAAGTAATATACAGCAGAGAAAAGTATATCACATTTACAAATGTCCTTCCTGCAGACAGAAGATCAGGATTCCGAGAGGAAAAGGAAAAATTGAGATCAGATGTCCTAAATGCAGTGAGACATTTATTAAAAAAAGCTGATAGGAGATATCTATGTTTGGATACGTTATTGTCAATAAGGGAGATATGAAATTTAAAGAATTTGATATCTATCATTCTTATTACTGCGGATTGTGCCGATCTCTGAAAAAAAGATATGGTGTTCTTGGCCAGATCAGCTTATCTTACGATATGACTTTCCTGGTGATGCTGCTTTCAGGACTGTATGAACCGGAAACGAAAGAAGATATGACTAAATGTATTGCCCATCCTTTTGAAAAGCACATAACAAGAAGTAATGCATTTACCGATTATGGTGCAGATATGAATGTGCTCTTTACCTATTATAAATGTAAAGATGACTGGAAGGATGAAAAAAGGATCATAAAGCTTGCTTACAGCAAACTGATGAAGGGCGCTTATAGAAGAATTAAATCCGATTACAGCATGAAATTTAAGAAAATTGATAGCCTCATGCATGAGTTGGCCATACAGGAAAGCCATAATAATGAAGATATCGACAAAATGGCAGGATTGTTCGGTGAAATCATGGGAGAGATGTTTGCTGTAAGGAAAGATGAATGGGAAGAGAATCTTCGTATCCTGGGAAGTTATCTGGGAAGATACATTTATCTTTTGGATGCTTATGAGGATATTGAGGAAGATATTAAGGAAAACAGATATAACCCGCTGAAAAAAAGATATGAAAATCCTGATTTTGAAGAGGAGATCAAATCTATATTGACTATGATGATGGCAGCATGTTCCAAAGAATTTGAAAAACTGCCCATCATAGAAAATGTGGAAATACTCAGGAATATACTGTATTCCGGCGTCTGGTACCGTTATGAAGCAGTCAGGGAGAAAAGAAAGCATGTATGATCCATATCAGGTTCTTGGCGTAAGCAGAAACGCCACAGAGGAAGAAATTAAAAAAGCATATAAGACTCTCAGCAGAAAATATCATCCGGATGCCAATATCAATAATCCCAATAAAGCCCAAGCAGAAGAAAAGTTCAAAGATATCCAGCAGGCCTACCGGCAGATCATGAAAGAGAGGACAGAGGGCTATAGTTATCAGGAGGGTGGCAGAACATCCTATGGCAGCAATGGTTCCTTTGGAGGGTTCGAGGACTTCTTTGGAGGCTTTGAGAGCTCTTATACAGGCAGTACGGCAGGGTACGAAGAGGATACCTATATCCGGGCAGCAGGCAATTATGTACGTAACGGCTATTACAGGGAGGCAAGAAACGTGCTGGATGATATGCCGGAGAATAAGAGAAGCGCCAGATGGTATTACTATAGTGCACTGGCTCATTGGGGACTTGGAAACCATGTATCGGCTCTTGAACATGCCAAAAGAGCAGCGGCTTTGGAACCTTCTAACCAGGAGTATAATTATCTGGTATATCAGTTTGAAAACGGCGGCGGCTGGTACCGGCAGAGACAGTATACATATGGACAGCCCTATGTAGGCGGAAACAGTTTATGTTTGAAGCTCTGTATTGCCAATATGCTCTGCAATCTCTGCTGTGGAGGCGGGGGAATCTGTTGCGGTCAGAGCCCATACTATTGATATAGAAAAACTCAGCTCTTGCATAATTTTGGAAGAGTAGATATACTATAATAACAAAATATCTTAGAGAGGCAGCACTATGAGAGTTTATTTAGATAATTGCTGTTTCAACCGCCCATATGATACTCAATCTCAAATGCGTATTTCTTTGGAAACACAAGCTAAATTGTATATTCAGGATTTGATTAAGAATAAAGAATTAGAATTGGTAACTTCTTATATGCTTCGCTTTGAAAATGAGCAGAATCCGTATGAAATGCGCAGACAGGCGATTAGTGAATATATCCGGAACAATACATCGATATATGTTGATTATAATAGACTGGAAGAAGTGGCGAAAGAAGCAGAGTCAATTCTGGAAACTGGTATTAAGAAAAAGGATGCAATTCATGTTGCGAGTGCGATTGTTGCAGGCTGTGACTGTTTTCTGACGACGGATATCCGTTTGTTAAAATATAGAACAGATAGAATTGTAATAGAAGATCCGATAGACTTTATCCAACGATGGGAAGGTGAGCAGAATGGATAGTACTATGGAAATTATGAATAAGGGTATTAACTGCCTGATTCAGCAAATGGGTGTGGTAGAGGCAGAAAAATTTATTTCCATTATTAATAGGGAAAAATTCGATTATACAAAATGGCAGAGCCATTTGTTTGAAGATATGACATTAGAGGAAATAAACAAAGTAGCTGCCACGTTTTCTAAAAACAACCCGTTATGAATCTATGTCGATAGTTGGGGCGGTATCTATACAGATGCCGCCCCAGTATTTGTATTTATAGGGATTTTGATATATGAATAAAAAATTATATTTTTTGCATACATAGGATATATTAATATCTTTCAATACCGACATATTGGTATGTCGGTATTATTGTATACAAAAGTATTGACGAATGAAATAGCAGATGATATAATCTATTGCATGTAAAACCGCCATGTTATCGAGAGGGATAGTGCCGGAAGGTGTTATCCCTGTTTTAAAACAGGCGTAAGAAGGAGGAAATTATGAAGAAATTAACAGCATTATTATTAGCAGCAGCTATGACGCTTTCACTGACAGCATGTGGAGGCAGCAGTACGACAGAAACTTCTACAGAAAACGCAGCAGAAGGCAAGACTTATGTAATTGCTACGGATACAACATTTGCACCTTTTGAATTTGAGAATGATAAGGGTGAAATGGTAGGTATCGATTTGGATCTCCTTGCAGCAATTGCAGAAGATCAGGGATTTACTTATGAATTACAGGTAGTTGGATTCTCAGCAGCTGTTACGGCTTTGGAATCAGGTGAAGCTGACGGTGTTATTGCCGGAATGTCCATTACAGAAGCAAGAGAAGAGTTATATGATTTCTCAAAACCCTATTATGATTCAGGCGTAGGCATGGCAGTAGCAGCAGGTTCTGATATTAAGTCTTATGAAGACCTTGCAGGATTGCAGGTAGCTGCTAAGATTGGTACAGAAGGATGTACTTTTGCAGAATCTATTGCCGATCAGTATGGATTTACCATTACTCAGTTTGAAGATTCTGCAACTATGTATCAGGATGTCCTTTCAGGAACAAGTGCAGCATGCTTTGATGATTATCCGGTATTGGGATATGAGATCTCAAGAGGTACTGCTTTAGAGCTTCCTCTTGAAATGGAAAGAGGTTCCTCTTATGGTTTTGCAACTTTAAAGGGCGAAGCTCCTGAGCTTGTTGAAATGTTCGATGCAGGTCTTGCAAACTTGAAGGCAAGTGGAAAATATGATGAGATCATCAATACGTATGTAGCGACAGAATAAATTTTCCATGTGATATAACTGCCTGCAGGGGTCACAGCCTGCAGGCAGATTTCTGTAAGGATATGGTATTTTCAAAATAGGGAGAGATTAACAATGGGATTTCTGGAGGTTATAACAGGTAGTGTAAATACGTTCGCAGTGGCGCTTATGGAAACGGTGAAGCTGGCAATTGTGTCTTTGCTTGCGGCTACTGTCCTGGGTGTCATTTTTGGATTATTTACAGTTTCCAAGGTTAAGGTCTTGGAATGGATATCAAAGATTTATATTGGAATTATACGAGGTACGCCTCTTTTGGTACAGACTTTTATTATTTACTACGGATTGGCGCAGACCCTTCGTCCTTTTGGATTTCAGTGGAAACTCATTGGAGGTCCTTTTACTGCAGGTGCAGTGGCCCTTAGCTTAAATGCAGGCGCCTATATGGCAGAAATTGTCCGTGGAGGTATTGAAGCGGTAGATATAGGCCAGATGGAAGCAGCGAGAAGTCTGGGACTTCCTTATGGCAAAGCAATGAGTAAGATCATATTGCCTCAGGCATTTTTTACCATGCTTCCTGCTATTATCAATCAGTTTATTATTACATTAAAGGATACTTCCCTTATCTCTATTATCGGTATCCGTGAATTAACTCAAAACGGTAAGATTCTGGTAGCCAATGCAACCGCCAAGTCCATGTCTATCTGGGTAACGGTAGCGCTTTATTATCTGGTGATCTGTACGATTCTCTCTAAGCTTGCCAAAGTAGTGGAAAGGAAGGTATCTCATGGGAAATAAGAATATATCGGAAAGGCCTGTTAAAATTTCCGTAAAGGGTTTAAGAAAGTGTTTTGGAGAGCTTGAAGTGCTGAAAGATATGAATGTAGATGTCCATGAAGGAGAGGTAGTATGTCTGATAGGACCTTCAGGCTCCGGAAAGAGTACATTCCTGCGCTGTCTGAACCGGTTAGAAGAAGCTAATGGCGGAGAAATCATGATAGATGGGCAGCATATTACAGATAAGAAACTGAATATCAACAAAGTCAGGGAAAATATAGGTATGGTGTTTCAGCATTTTAATCTTTTTTCCAATCTGACTATTCTTAAAAACATTACATTGGCGCCTGTGGAATTGAAGCTGATGAATAAGGAAGAAGCTAAGGGAAAAGCCATGGAGCTGTTAAAGAGGGTTGGCCTGGAGGATAAGGCTGATGCGTATCCAAGGCAGCTTTCCGGCGGACAGAAGCAGCGTTGTGCTATTGCACGTTCCCTTGCCATGTCACCTGATATTATGCTTTTTGACGAGCCTACTTCCGCACTGGATCCTGAAATGGTAGGAGAAGTACTGGATGTTATGAAGGAGCTTGCAAAAGAAGGAATGACCATGATAGTAGTTACCCATGAAATGGGATTTGCAAGAGAAGTAGCAGACAGGATCATCTTTATGGATGGCGGTTATATTGTGGAAGAAGGAACGCCTGATGAGATTTTCAATCATGCCAAAGAAGAACGTACCATCAGCTTCTTAAATAAAGTTTTATAAGGCGTCAGGCACAGTTACCAGGAGGTGACGGCATAGATGAAACCGATCATAGGAGTGATTCCTCTGTTTGATGAAGACAGGGACAGTATCTGGATGCTGCCCGGCTATATGGAAGGTATCAGGGCGGCTGGAGGCATTCCCCTTATTCTGCCTCTTAAAATGGATGAGGAAGAAAAAATTCAGATTTGCAATATATGTCATGGATTTCTCTTTACAGGCGGGCATGACGTGGATCCGGTGTTATATGGAGCAGAAAGAAGCGCTAAGTGCGGCCTGCCTAATCATGACAGAGATGTCTTGGAAAAGGAAATATTCTCTTATGCCTTACAGGCGGATAAGCCGGTATTTGGTATCTGCCGGGGGATTCAGCTGATTAATGTATTATGCGGCGGTACGCTGTATCAGGATCTGCCTGCAGAATATGAGAATCCAAATAAAGCGGAGCATCATATGAAGCCGCCTTACGATGTGCCCTGTCACAAGGTGGCTGTTTTGGAAAATACACCATTGTATAAACTTTTAAATAAGGAAGTCCTGGCGGTTAACAGTTATCATCATCAGGCAGTCAAAAAACTGGCTCCCTCCTTAAAAGTCATGGCTGTTTCGGAGGATGGACTGATAGAAGCTGTTTATATGCCGGGGAAGAAATTCATACAGGCAGTACAGTGGCATCCTGAATTTCTTTATTTGACGGATGAAGATGCCCGGAAGCTTTTCAAAAGTTTTACGGATGCCTGTTTAAGTTAAACCATCGGCGGAATTAACAGGAGGAGATATGAGCAGCAAATTGATTATTACTATTGGACGGGAATTTGGAGCGGAAGGTCATGAAATCGGAAAAGAACTGGCAGGGCGTATAGGATTTACCCTCTATGATAAGGATATGCTGGCACTGGCAGCAGAGAAAAGCGGAATAGATATCAAGGTGCTTGCTCCTGCAGATGAAAGCTATTATGGGCATGCCCTTAGTCCCTATCTGACAATCGGAAGACTCAGCTCCTCTATGGGAGATAAACTGTTTGAACTTCAGAAGGATATTATCCATAATCTAGCAGCAAAGGGCTCCTGTATTATTATCGGACGTCTGGCAGATTATATTCTGAAGGATAATCCAAACTGCATCAAAGCCTTTATTTATGCACCATTTGAAAAAAGAGTGGAAATTATTAAGAGTAAACATGATATATCGGAAGCTGAAGCCAGAAAACTGGTAAAAAAGATGGATTCTGCCAGAAGAGAATATTATACCTATTATTCCAACGGCAAGTGGGACAGAAAAGAAGGTAAGGACATTCTTTTAAACCGTGCCACATTTGGAATTGAGGGCTGTGTCAATATTTTGGAGGCTATGGCAAGAAGCAGGGATCCTGAATTAAAATAGGCATTTTTCGTTGCAGCCTATTGACAAAATTATGAGTTTATACTAAAATACTTTTTGTTGCGATACTTGTAACAAAGTGTGCGTTTAGCTCAGCTGGATAGAGCGTTTGGCTACGGACCAAAAGGTCGGGGGTTCGAATCCTCTAACGCACGTTGATCTGACAGTCGAAATTCTTTGAGAAATCAAAGAATTTCGGCTTTTTTCATGCATAGAAACCCTTTTTGTCATCTCAGCATCCTAGTGCCTTCTGTCTATGCCATTTTTTTTATAGTATGCGGCTTTATCGCGGTACATTCTCTTTTCCGCTTCTATGATCAGTCTGTCCACACCATTGAAACTGTCCTTTTCCCATATGCTGCCTACTGCCATATGAACGAACTTGCTTTGTAAATTTTTCTGCAGCAGCTCAACTCTCTTCCGCAATGCATCCTCTTCAATCTCTGCACATATTGCCAGCATTTCATCACCGCCGATGCGGAACAGGCCATATTCACCAAAGCTTTCTTTCAGACAATCGCAGGCATCGGTGATCAGTTTATCTCCTGCAGCATGGCCTTTCTGGTCGTTGATCTGCTTAAGTCCTGTTACATCACAATAAACAATGCCCAGGCTCTGATTGTTTTGCAGATTATTAATATATTCGTTCATGGCATAGCGGTTCCCGATTTGAGTAAGCTGGTCAGAATAACTTACTTCTTTTATTTTTCGAATGAGATTCCTCCGTTTTAAGGAAGAAATGATAAAATACGCCATGATCTGGAGCATATCGGAAGCATAGTCCAGGGACTTTTCGGGTGGATTGTCTACCCCATAAAAACCAATGATTTTTCCCTCATCGTATAGAGGTACTACGATCAGTGAACTGATATTCTGCCGTTTCAGGTTTTCATACTGCAACGGGTCACTTTCCCGGATATCTTCCAGTTTATTTATTATGATGTGTCTGCCAATCTGAAAATTCTTATACCAGTTGGCGCATATATCTGCCGGAAGATTCTGCAGATTGTCTTTTTCCGGTGTGACGCCGTCGGCTACCCATTCATATGTATTGTCATCACAACCATTTTCATTCCGCTCAAAGATATAGGTGCGCTCGCCATTTAATGCTTTTCCAAGATATTCCAGCATAACTTCCAGTGTCCGGGAAGGCGTCTCCTGCTGCAGAGCAACGCGGAGCCCTTCATTAATTCTTGCCTCTAAGCTCATCATACTGCACCAATGTTCCTGTTTTCCAGCATCAATGGCAAATTCCATGCGGTATTGTCTGCCCCCTTCATTTATTATGGTAGCTTTGAGCATTACCTGCCGTTCAAGAATGGGATTGTAATACCATCCTTCATTGAAAGTTCCCTGCTTTAAGTCATGATTGTTACACATTGAGCAGGGAGCAGAACCGTTTCGAATAACCTCATAGCATTTTTTTCCAGCAATTTCTTCAAGAGAGCTAAAGCCATACGTTAGAAGCGCCTTTTTATTCATGTAGATCAATTCATAGCTGTTTATATCTGAAACATAGACGAGTTCGTCCATTGTATCAAAGAACTCCCATATTTTACTCATATTTGTTGTCCTCCTATCTTAAGCCGTAAAACCAATGAGACCTTTATATATATATCATATTTTTTCTGTTTCGTTCCATGTTTTGCGTGAATGGTAAATATACGGTGCGAATGGCAAATGGTCATACATTTACATTTAGCAGATGAAATGATAGAATAGCAGTAAAACAGGAAAGACAGGAAGAAGTGGCCATGCCGGTACAGATTCTATCATTTATACATAATTTAACCACTATGCTGTTCGGCATTTATATTTCTGCTTTCTTTTTAGGAGTAAAGCAGAACCGTAAGAATATCCTTACGCTGTTTCTGTTGTTTTCCTGTGAGGGAATCTTATATCTTATCAATTTTCTGTTATGGGGTATGACTGTCACTGACCGACTTTATGCAGTCATTATACACTTGCCGTTAATTTTATTTTTGATTCTATATTATAAATATCCCATTGCGTCATCCTGTATCTCCGTGTTTTCGGCATACCTGTGCTGCCAACTAAGTAATTGGACAGGATTATTAGTATTAACGATTACAGGCCAGCAGTGGTGCTATTATATTTCACGAATCCTGACTACATGCATTCTCTTCTTTTTGCTGTGTAAATTTGTATGCCGTACCACGGAAGGCATCTTTACAAGGGATACGAGGGAACTTTATGTTATGGGTTTTCTGCCCACGGTATACTATGTTTTTGACTATTCTTTCACCAAACTTTCTGATCTGCTTTATTCCAATAACAAAATAGTGGTTGAATTTATGGGGTTCATCTTTTGTATCGCCTATTTTGCTTTTTTGTTCATTTATTTCCGGGAATATGAAAAAAAGCAGGAAATCCAACAGTACAGTAATCTGATGGAAATGCATCTTCTTTCCATTGAAAAGGAGATCGAACAGGTAAAACGCAGCAAGGAAAAACTTTCCATATTAAGACATGACATGCGCCATCATTTAAATATCATTCTGACACAGCTGCAAAATGATAACACAAAGAAGGTAATCGACTATATTGAGGAAATCGGTAATATCTATGAGGATACTATGATCTTATCTTACTGCCAAAACGAAATGGTTAATTCCGTAATATCTATTTATCATGCACGTTTTACTGACAGAAATATTATATTTAACTATGATATCTCCGTAGGGAAGACACTCCCTTGTCCGGATACTGCAATTTGTACTATTTTGTCCAATGCTTTGGAAAATTCCATGAATGCGCTAAAGGAAATGGACACGGAAAAAAAGTGGGTAAACCTCACTATTTCCGAAAAGGAAAACCACCTTCTGCTTCAAATTGAAAATCCCATTGTACGGATTCCCAAATTCATCAACGGCATTCCAACCTCAGGTAAAAAAGGACATGGCATTGGTGTTAAAAGTATTGTATACTATGTAGAACAATTAAATGGGCAATGCCATTTTTCCCTTATTGACCATTCCTTCGTTTTAAGAATCATTATTTAGAGGTGCCACTGTGAAAAATAAATTTTTCACAGGCGAATTTGTGCTTACGCCCCAATATCGCGGGTTGAGTAAGAATGGAGAGACTATTATGAAAATAGCAATCTGTGATGATGAAATACACTTTATAGATGCAATCTGCCCCATGCTAGAGCAATGGGCAAAAGAACGCGGAATTAAGCTTACACTCTACCGGTTTACGAATGGAGATGACCTGATTGCCGCTCATCAGAGTGAATGTATGGATTTAATCATTTTAGATATCATTATGCCGTTGCTAAGCGGTATAGATGTTGCCAGAGAGTTTCGGAATATGAATCAGACGGTTCCGATTATTTTCCTTACTTCATCTAAGGAATTCGCTGTAGATTCCTATGAGGTAAAAGCTCTTAACTATCTTATAAAACCTGTGGCCTCTGCAAAATTATTTCCCATTTTGGATGATTTTTTGAAAACTTTTAATATGCCTAAACCCTCTTTTACTGCCAAAACTGCTGATGGGTTCTGTGGAATTGTTATTGCTGATGTTGATTATCTGGAGGCACAGAACAAGCAGGTTCTTGTTCATTTAACCAATGACAGGACAATTGCAATTCGTGAACTGTTCTCAAGATGTGCGGAAGTTTTTTCCCCTCAAAATGGATTTTGCTGCTGTCATCGCAGCTATATTGTGAATTTAAGTAATGTGGAGCAGTTCTCAAAGACAGAAGTTACTACGATTTACAATGCTGTCATACCCATATCCCGAAATAACTATGCAGCCTTTAAGGAAGCGTATTTTAACTATATGTTCGAGTAATATGATCTGAATTTAAGGATGACAATTATGGATAAGAAAATGGCTGTAAATGGAAAAGAATATGAAATAGTTAAGTTATTGGGAAAGGGAAAAGGCGGATATTCTTATTTGGCAGATGATGGAGTAAAAAAGTACGTTTTGAAACAAATACACCATGAACCATGTGATTATTATCAATTTGGAAATAAGATTGAGGCGGAAATAAACGATTATAACCGACTAAAGACAATCGGGATAAACATTCCCGCTATGATAGATGTTGATATAGAGAAGGAGCGCATTTTAAAAGAATTTATTGATGGTGATACGATTTATGAATTAATTTTGCAGGATAAAATGAAATCGGATTATATTGATCAATTATATCGTATGTGTGCTTTATTATATGATGCTCATACGAATATAGATTATTTTCCAACAAATTTTGTAGTACAGAATGGAGAAATTTATTATATTGATTACGAATGTAATGAATATATGAGTGAATGGAATTTTGAAAATTGGGGCATTAAATACTGGTCAAAAACTCCGGAATTTCTGCAATATGTAAAGGAACACTCAGATGTAACATCTAGTTTCTTAATAATTCCTGCCAGTTTTTTGTAAATCCCATAGTAGTTTTATCCGCATGAGGATATTTTTCAAAAAGTAGTTTCAAACTATCTAAAAAGTCCAGCCAGTGCCGGTCATTAGGGAAAAGATATTTCAGACAACATAAAATTCCAAAAATCCGATTATTGGTTATTCCCAACTCCCGATCATGGCAATAGAGTTTTGGTGTTTTGGTAAGTTTGGCATTATAAAGACGTCCATAATGAGCACAAAGATTACGGACATAGGCAATACTTTCAATCCAGCTTTCAAGATACGTGTAACCGATGCCATATATAGAGGCAATCTGTTTTTTGTCTGTATTTTTCATGTTTTTATAAAATTTTGATAGTGTTCCAAAACTAAGGATTTCAACCAGTGCATAGAATGGAATATTTCCATCTTCATAATTGTTCATAAAATTTTTAATAAATGGAGCTCTTTTATTACGTATGATTTCTGTATGGATATCTTGCAGGAAAGCATCGTGATAGACTTTTTCTGAAAAATTGTCGGGGTCTTTGTAACCGAGAACACCGTAAGTGATGGAAAAGTAATTTGAGAGACGGCACCGCAGATTGACTTCAACTCTTTCAATCAGTGGAAAGAGCAGTTGTCGGAAGTTACTGTTAAAAAGGTACAATTCCATAAGTTGCTCAAAGGTGGTTCCAGAATAATAGTTGCCATTTTTAGGTTTCAATCCCAAACTGTATGCTTTTATGAAACGGAAATAAGAAACATCATTAAGAAAGCTGGTGGCAAGACTTTCATCCTGAATAGTCAGATTAAGTGATTTTAAATTATCAATTTGCTGTTTGACTGATAAAGGTATTTGTTGTTGTTTTAAACCCATAGTTTTTCTCATAAATTAATTGACCCGACGTGGTACGCATCGTTGAGAGGCGTGTCGGGTTCTGTTGGAATTATTATATGCGAAAATATGATAAAAATCAATAAAAGTTTGTGATTTCCAATTATTTTAAATTTATCACTTGGCATTGTAGTAAGAACTTCCTTGGTTTTTATCATTTCTTAATAGGCACGAAATCATACTGATCATAAAAGCCGGATATATCATCATTATATTGAATGACAATTAATTTTGTTTCAAGGGACGCCAGCTCATAGGTATAAGTTCCTATGGAATATTCGTCCTCTTTTCCATCCGGAAATCTTACCTTTAGAAATTTCCCATTTTTCTTGGTATAAGGTCTCCCTGTATGCGTTCTCTTATCAATAACCCTTGCCTCTGAAATGCTATACTCACACTGTTCCAACATTTTCAACTTTTTATGACTGCCCAGTATCATCATTGCACAAATAAAGATGATGACTAAAGCCGCTATACATCCCAAAATAAGCCCGTCAGAATGCCTGATTCTCCCACGTACAGTCATAAAATTAAGATCAATTGATACAAGTAACATCGCGAAAACCCACACCATTCCGCTGGTTAATATATGTTTTATCTTTTCCTTGTAAGTTATTTTTCCCCATTCTGAAATTACTCTGTTTTCATCAGCGTAGGGCATTCTCCAAATTTGCATATTATCTTTCCCTTATCCAAATTCATTTTGATTTCAGTATAAACGATTATTTATAGAGGGTCAAATTTTTTGATATTACCGGTTTAAAGTATTTTAATCAGTTTACACATTCCCTTTAGAATGTGATATAATGCGAGTTAGATGAAAAGTGCTACTACGGCATTGCTGTTGGAAATATAAATGAAATAAGGAAAGAATTTATATGATGGTGAGTACGCAGAAGAAAATTGCAGCTATTAATGATTTATCAGGATATGGGCGATGTGCCCTTACGGTATCCATACCTGTTATTTCCCATATGAAAATACAGTGTTGCCCTATTCCTACTTCCATTTTGTCCAATCACACAGGGTATGAAGAATATTTTTTTGATGATTATTCAGACAGACTGCCTGATTATATTCATATGTGGAAGAAACTGGATTTAGAATTTGATGGTATTATGTCAGGATTTCTTGGTTCCAAGGCACAGATTGCAATTGTGGAAGAATTCATCAAACAGTTTTCTACAGATGCTACGCAAATAGTGATCGACCCTGTTATGGGAGACCACGGTAAGATAGCAGATACTTATACAGAAGAAATGTGTATGGAAATGAGGCGGCTTGTTTCTTTGGCAGATATTATCACACCTAATCTGACAGAGGCTTGCCGCCTTACAGATATACCTTATAGGGAAACAGGATGGAAGAGGACGGAGCTTTTGTCTATGGCACGGAAATTAAATGATATGGGGCCGGATAAGGTGGTAATTACAGGCATCGTACAAGGCCAGTTCCTTGCCAATTATGTATATGAAAAAGATGAAAGTCCCCAAATGATCCGAACCCACCGGGTAGGAGATGAGAGATGCGGTACAGGAGATTTGTTTGCTGCTATTATTGCAGCAGATGCTGTCAATGGAGTTCCCTTCCGCCAATCGGTAAAAAAGGCATCTTCATTTGTACGCAAAAGTATGATAAAGTCAATTGAAATGGGAATTGACAGAAAGAATGGAGTTTGTTTTGAGGAAATTCTTCATATTTTAAAAGTTTAAAGTGCAGGAGGATATTATTTATGAAGCGCTTGATCAGTTATGCATTTAAAATTGTATTTGGCCGTACGCTGATGATTTTTTTAATGATGCTTTTGCAGATATTGTTTCTTTTCTTCAGCATCAGATTGTTGGGCAGTTATATGCCGTATATATGGGAGGGAATGAATCTTCTTGGGGCGCTGTTGATCCTTTATATTATCAACAGGGATGAGCCCACTGAGTTTATGATAAGCTGGATCATTCCAATCTGTATTTTCCCGGTTTTTGGAGCATTGATTTATGTCTTTGTTATTTCCAATGCAGGCGGTATTGGTTTAAAAACTAAAATGAAGATCAGAATGAAAGAAACGGAAGGAATGCTCTATACCAGCAGGGAAACGGAAGAGATCGTCAGCAAGTGTTCTCCCTACTTTAGAGGATTTGCCCGCTATATGGAATGTGAAGCAGGTTATCCTGTTTATCATAACTCCACGGCAGTTTATTATCCCCTTGGAGAAGATAAATTCAGAGATCTTTTGGTGGAACTGAAAAAAGCCAAACGCTATATTTTCCTGGAATATTTTATTATCGGACGAGGGATTATGTGGGATACAATCCTGGCTGTTTTAAAAGAAAAAGTAAAAGAAGGCGTGGAAGTGCGTGTTATGTATGATGGTATGTGTTCTATCGTAAACTTACCATATCAATATCCTAAAAAGCTTCAATCATATGGAATTAAAGCCAAAATGTTCGCACCTATCCATCCATTCCTCTCGACTACCCAGAATAACAGAGACCACAGGAAAATCCTTGTAATTGATGGGAAGATTGCATTTACGGGAGGAGTAAACCTGGCAGATGAATATATTAATGAAGTGGAGCTTTACGGACATTGGAAAGATGTGGCCGTAAAAATTACCGGTGACGCAGTTCGAAGCTTTACGATTATGTTTCTTCAAATGTGGAATTTATCGGAAAAGGGAAGTGAAAAATATGAAAAATATCTTCAGGACATTGAATATGACACGCCCCTTTCCCATGATGGTTTTGTAATTCCCTATGGAGAGACGCCCACCATGAAAAGGGAAGTGGCCAAAACAGTTTATCAGTCCATTATTAACAGCGCAGTTCAATATGTGCATATCATGACGCCTTATTTCATTATAGAGCGGGAATTTATAGACAGTATGCGATATGCAGCAGAGCGGGGAGTGGAAGTAAGTATGATCCTGCCACATATTCCCGATAAAAAAGTTGTTTATTATATTGCAAGAACCTATTATCCGGCGCTTCTTGCAGCAGGAGTCAGGATTTATGAATATACACCGGGATTTGTCCATGCAAAGATCATGGTATCAGATGATGCCAGCGCCACAATCGGTACTGTAAATCTGGATTACAGAAGCTTTTACCACCATTTTGAATGCGGTGCCTATTTCTATGAAAATAGGGTAGTAGGAAAAGTAGAAGAGGACTTCCAAAATACATTACAGAAATGCCAGGAGGTGACGATTGAATATTATCAGAAGATACCGCTTTATCAAAAGATAATAGGAAAAGTATTTAAACTGTTTGCCCCAATGATGTAACACCTGCCAAAGAAAAACAAGCGGCTGCGAAGCAGCCATTTGTTTTTCAGGCAGGTGTTAACGAGCAAACGTCCGGTGAAACCGGACATAAAGCGCAAAGCGCGAGTTTGCGAGTTTAAATGCTGAAAGGAGCAAACGTCGGGTGAAACCGGACATAAAGCGCAAAGCGCGAGTTTGCGAGTTTAAATGCTGAAAG
>CAZTKJ010000007.1:0-89109 GCA_964614185.1 uncultured Lachnospiraceae bacterium | reverse complement strand
ATATCCTGCTGCGTAAAGAGGATGTGGGAGATGAGGAAGTGTGGGAAGCCTGCCGATATGTCAATGCGGATACCTTTATCTGCAGACTGGAAAACGGTCTGGATGAAGTAGTACGGGAACGTGGCAATAATTTTTCTGCCGGACAGCGGCAGCTTCTTTCCTTTGCCCGTACCATTATCCACAGACCTTCGGTCATGATTCTGGACGAAGCCACTGCAAACATTGATACAGAGACGGAATTGTTGATTCAGGACAGTTTGGAAAAAATGAAGAATATCGGCACCATGCTGATTGTGGCTCACAGGCTCTCTACTATTCAGCACGCGGACAATATTATTTTGTTGTCCCATGGTCAGATCGTGGAGCAGGGCAGCCACCAGCAGCTGTTGTATCAGAAGGGGCGCTATTACGACCTGTACACACTGCAGTATCATAAGGAGATGCTTCAGAACTCTTAAGCTATGTTCTATTTTTTGGAGAGGGACGGAAGTACGCCAGTGGTATATTGTAAGATAAGAGGTAGGAATTCAAGTCAATTATAGTTTAAAAACCAGAAAAAGTAGTGTATAATAATAAACTGGAAATATAGCAGGAAAAAACTTCCGTGGAGGAAACGGCGAGGGGTGAATGACGATTGTAGAAGGTTATTTAAATGAATTAAAGAGACTTGGCGTTTATGACAATTCTACGATTATTATTACTGCAGACCATGGTGAGACTGGAAGGAGGATCTACAGGTAATCTATTATGTGAAGCAGCCTGGCGAGACACATGAAACCAGTCCGGTGACCAATGCACCGGTTTCGCACTGTGATTTGTTGCCGACTATTGCGCAAATGGCAGGTTTGAATTATACTAAGTACGGCAATTTCATTAATGACTTCAGTCAGGATGAACAGAGAGGGCGGACACTTTGGGTGCGGACTGCGGAGGTTAAGGAAATGTATAAACCATTTTATTAAATTATTGATGACAAGGAGAATCATGAGATGAAAAGAGTCTTTGGAGAGGTTTTTAAGTTTGTTTATTTTTTTAGTTGTTTTTTTATACTTTTTACTAATTATGCACATGCATATATTGATCCCTCGGCGGTGACATATGTGATTCAGGCAGTGGCAGGTGTGCTGATTGCATTGGGTGCAGCCTTTACGATTTTCCGGCATAAGATTTTTGCCTTTTTTAGGAAAAATAAGAAAGAAAATACTGATGACAAAGATACTATTGAGTTTAAGGATGTGGATGACTAGAGGAGCTTATGGGTGCAATAATAAATGGGATTGTGAACGGACTGGTCTGGCTGATTAGTTTATGCTATAGCCTGTGTCACAATTATTGGATAGCAATCTTTTTATTTACAATATTGACAAAGGTGATTTTATTACCTTTGTCAATTTGGGTTCAGAAGAATTCTATTAAGACAGTGCGGATACAGCCGGAGATGAATCATATCAAAGCTGCTTATATGGGCAATCAAGATGCAATTTCGGAGGAACAGTACAAATTATTTAAGCGTGAAAAGTATAATCCTTTTGCGGATTTGATACCACTTTTTGTGCAATTGGCGCTTCTCATGGGAGTGGTTGAGGCTGTAAAGAGGGGGACCAGTCTGACAGATATTCCAGTTAAGACCGGTGGAATGACCTTGCTTGTTCCGTTATTTGCGGCATTGTCTGCTTTTTTTATGTGTTTTGTGCAGAATAAAATTAATGTACTTCAATCAGAACAGGGGCTTTTCAATAAATACGGCACCATGATTTTTTCAGTGGCGCTCTCCCTTTATTTAGGTTTTTTTGTCTCTGTGGGTGTAGGCTCTTATTGGTGTTTCAGCAATATTTTATCAGTAGTTCAGCTGGTGCTTCTCAACATTTGGATCAATCCGAAGAATTATATTGACTATGAAGCTTTAGAGGCGAGTAAGGAAGAACTGAAAAATGCCAAATTGTTCATGACTTCCGGGCAGAAAAAGGACAGGCAGAATCCCTACAGGAAGCAGGAGAAGGAAGACTATAAGCGGTTTTTGAATATATCAGGCAAAAAGATCGTTTTTTATTCTGAAAAAAACGGGTTTTATAAGTATTATCGCAACATCATTGAGGAGATTATTAGAAGGACAAATATTGTTATTCATTATATCAGCAGTGACCCACTAGATGAAGTGTTTCAAATGGAGACCGATCAGTTTAAAACCTATTATATTGGTGAGAACAGAATGATTGTGCTGATGATGAAGATGGAAACGGATCTTATGGTCATGACCACGCCGGATTTGGAGAATTTTCAGCTAAAACGTTCTTATGTGAAAAAAGATATTGAATATATTTATGTGCCCCATGACGTTAACAGTTCTAATCTGACGTTTCATAAGAATGCTTTGGATCATTTTGATACGATTTTTACTTCCGGATTTAAGAATAAGGAAGAACTTAAAGAGCGTGAGGAAAAGTATAATCTGCCTTCCAAGAATCTGGTGGAATGGGGATCTGGTGTTATTGATAACATGGCAGAGTCCTATATGGAAATGTCCAGGGACGAAAAGCATGAAGAGAAGAAAACGATTTTAATTGCTCCATCATGGCAGAAAGATAATATTCTTGATTCCTGCATTGAAGAGATGCTTGATCGGCTTGTCCAAACGGATTATAAGGTCATTGTACGCCCCCATCCCCAGTATGTCCGCCATTTTGAAGGACGAGTGGACTGTTTGGCAGAGAAATATAAGGGATATGGGGTAGAATTTCAGAAGGATTTCTCTTCCAATAAAACAGTATATATGGCAGATCTTTTGGTGACAGACTGGTCAAGTATTTCGCTGGAATATGCTTTTTCCACTTTAAAACCAGTGTTATTTATCAATACACCAATGAAGGTGGTAAATTCAGATTATCAGGAGCTTAGTACGGTTCCTATTGATATTGAACTCCGAGATAAAGTAGGAATTTCTTTGGAAATGGATAGGGTGGGAACAGAAGTGGTTTCTGCGATTGACAGATTGTTGTATGACCAGCAGTTCTCCAAAGAATCTATGCAGGAATTGAAGGGGGTTTATCTTTATCACCCGGGAGAAAGTGGAAAAGTCGGGGCAAAATATATGATCCAGCGGCTGGTAGAACGGTCAGCTAAGAAGGAGGGAAATTAGATGATTCAGAGGAATGTCCTATTAAATCCAGGACCGGCAACTACAACAGATACGGTTAAGATGGCACAGGTAGTCCCTGATATCTGCCCACGGGAAAAAGAGTTTGTGGAGATTATGCGTGAGGTGGAGGAAGGACTTTTGAAGGTTGTCCATGCCGACCCAGAAGACTATACAGCAGTGTTATTTTGTGGGTCCGGGACCATCAATATGGATATCTGCTTAAATTCCCTTCTGCCGGAGGATGGGAAAATATTAGTCATCAACAATGGTGCATACAGTAGCAGGGGAGCGGAAATCTGTGAATATTATGGGCTTCCGATGATCAACCTGAAGATCCCTGTGGATAAGCAGCCGGATCTGAATGTGATAGAAAATACGCTGAAGGAGAATCCGGATATTGCATTGGTCTATACGACCCATCATGAGACAGGAACCGGATTGCTGAACCCAATCAGGGAAATCGGGGCCTTAGTGCACCGTTATCGGGGAGTTTTTGTAGTGGATACCACTTCCACCTATGCTATGCGCCCCATCCATATGAAAGAAGATGAAATTGACTTTTGCATGGCATCCGCTCAAAAGGGAATCATGGCCATGACAGGGCTTTCCTTCATTATTGGAAAGAAGCAGGTAATTGAGGACTCTGCAAAGTACCCCAAACGGTCTTACTATTGCAACCTGTACCTGCAGTATGAATATGCTAAAAAGCATGGCGAAATGCATTTTACACCGCCAGTTCAGGTGATTTATTCTGTGCGTCAGGCTTTAAAGGAATATTTTGAGGAAGGTGAACTGAATAAGTGGGAAAGGCACAGAAGGGTCTTTGGCACTATTAGGGAAGGTCTTGAGGAACTAGGATTTCGGATTTTTATCCCTAAAGGGCAGGAAGCGGAACTGGTAGCTGCTGCTCTTTATCCTAATGACCCTAACTGGAATTTTGAGAAAATCCATGATTATTGCTATAAGAGAGGGTTCACCATTTACCCTGGGAAGGTGGAGAGGATAGGAATGTTCCGGCTATGTGCGTTAGGGGCAATAGATGAGGAGGACATCAGGGCATTTTTCATAGTGTTCCGGGAGGCTTTGGAGGAGAACCGAATTACTGTGCCAGTGGTATATTGACCTCTGCAGATTATCAATGAAAGCTGGCAGGAGAGTAAATAATTAGGAGATAGATGGATGATGAAAGTATATACTTGTTTTTGCACGGACGTGATCCATGAAGGGCATTTAAATATTTTGCGAGAAGCAGCTAAGTACGGTGATGTATATGTGGGGGTGCTTTCTGATGAGGCAATGGTGGGTTTCAACCGTTTTCCAACAATTTCTCTTAAGGAGCGGATGGGAATTGTAAAGGAAACCGGGTTTGTGCATGAGGTTTTGGTGCAAGATGAGATTACATATGACCAAATAGTGGAAAGCTTAAGACCGGATTATATTGTCCATGGCGATAACTGGAAAGAAGGACCGGAAAATTTTATTCGGGAAAATGTGCTTCAGAATATAAAAAAGTGGGGGGGGGAACTGATCGAAGTCCCCTACACCTATAATGAAAAAGTGAAACGGATCGATGACCTGATGAAGGAGAAACTTGCAATGCCGGAATTCAGGCGAAAGCGTTTACGTCAGCTTATTTCCATGCGTCCGGTTGTAAAGGCATTGGAAGTTCATTCAGGCCTTACTGCACTGATTGCGGAAAAGACGGTGGTGGAAAGCGGCGGCAGACTGGATCAGTTTGATGCCATGTGGATATCTTCCCTGTGTGATTCTACAGCCAAAGGGAAACCGGACATTGAGCTGGTTGATATGTCTTCAAGGATTCGGACTATTGATGATGTAATGGACGTGACCACCAAGCCGATCATCCTGGATGGGGATACAGGAGGGCTGGTAGAGCATTTCGTCTATAATGTAAGGACGTTGGAGCGCATGGGCGTCTCTGCTGTGATCATTGAAGACAAGACAGGACTGAAAAAAAATTCCTTATTTGGTACGGAAGTGGAGCAGACTCAGGATAGTATTGAAAATTTTTGTGATAAGATAATAGCAGGAAAACAAGCTTTGCGCACGGAAGACTTTATGATTATTGCCCGTATTGAAAGCCTGATTCTTGAACAGGGCATGGAGGATGCGCTGAAGCGAGCATTTGCCTATGTAAAAGCCGGAGCTGATGGAATCATGATTCACTCTAGGAAAAAATCTCCCGAGGAAATCCTGGAGTTCTGTAGAAAGTTCAGGGAGAAGAATCCGAGGACTCCAATTGTAGTGGTACCCACTTCCTTTAACAGCATTACAGAGGAGGAGCTTGCAGTGGCAGGAGTCAATATTGTGATCTATGCAAACCAACTTACCAGGAGCGCCTTTCCGGCAATGCAGAACACAGCGGTGGAGATCTTACGGAATCATCGTGCGTTGGAAGTGGATTCCAAACTTATGCCCTTTAAGGATATTATCCGTCTGATCGATGAGATTTAGATGTTTTTTAGTGCATAGGGAGGTAAAAATGAAGGAAATTGCAATTTTAATGGCAGCAGGGCTGGGGGAAAGGATGCGCCCATTGACGGAGCATACGCCCAAGCCGCTGGTCAAGGTATATGGCAGACCAATGATTGAGACGGTGATTGCAGGGCTTCGTTCGCGTCCTACAATAGAGGAAATTTATATTGTTACAGGTTATCTTGGGGAACAATTTGAATATCTATGTGGTAAGTATCCCCATGTGAAGCTGATACCGAATCCGGATTACCTGACAAAGAATAATATTTCATCCATCTATGCTGCAAGGAAGGTTTTGAGCAGTGCGGACTGCTTTATTTGTGAGTCAGATTTATATGTAGTGGATGCTTCCATATTCCAAAAAGAGCTGCCCTGTTCCTGTTATTATGGAAGGATGCAGGCAGGATATTCTGATGACTGGGTGTTTGAACTTTCGGGTCAGTATATCTCCCGTATAGGGAAAGGCGGGAGCGATACTTATAATATGGTAGGCATATCTTACTTTAAGCAGGAAGATGCAGCGGTCCTGCGAGAAAGGATTGAAAAAGCGTATGCTGTGCAGGAGAACGGGAATCTGTTTTGGGATGATGTAGTAAATCAGAATTTGGATAAACTCCGCCTTAGGGTGGAAGCTGTTAAAGAGGGACAGTTGGTAGAGATTGATACAGTGGAGGAGCTTAGAAAAGTCAATGAAAGCAAGTAGATTGTTGGAAGAACTAGAAAAAATGGAGATTGATACCATTGCAGGAGTTCCAGATTCAACCCTGAAGCAATTCTGCGATGGGATAGAGAATTATAAAGGGGATATATCCCATTATGTGACTGCCAATGAAGGGGCAGCGGTGGGGATAGCAATCGGGAGCTTTTTGGCATCCGGCAGACCGGCTTGTATATATATGCAAAATTCAGGGATTGGCAATGCAGTAAACCCCCTTGCCTCACTGGCTAATAGGGATATTTACGGAATTCCCATGCTATTTATTGTAGGCTGGAGAGGAGAGCCGGGGACAAAAGATGAGCCACAGCATGTTTTCCAAGGGAAGATTACCTGTGAACTTTTTGATACGCTGGCGGTAGCCTACCGTGTGATTGATAAAGATACATCTGAGGAAGAACTGTTTGCAGTGCTCAGGGAAGCAGCAGATGTTTTAAGCCAAAATGGCCAGTTTGCATTAATTGTAAAAAAAGATACTTTTGAAAAAGAGAAACCGTTTTTATGGGAGAATGGAAATGCATTAATACGTGAAGAGGTGCTTGGGGAAATTTTAAAGTGCCTACCCCGAGATGTGGCAATCGTTTCCACTACAGGGAAGATTTCCAGGGAGCTTTATGAGCAAAGCGATAAAATATATGGAAACCATGATAATATTTTTATGACTGTGGGCGGCATGGGACATGCTTCCATGATTGCTTTGGGTATTGCAACGAAAAAGCCGGATAAAAAAGTGGTTTGCATTGATGGGGATGGGGCGGCATTGATGCATATGGGGGCATTACCCTTCATTGCTTCACAGGCTCCGGAAAACTTTTACCATATCATCATCAATAACCAGGCTCATGAATCTGTGGGGGCCATGCCGACGGGATGCCGGCAGGTGGACTTTGTGAGAATTGCACAGGCGTCAGGATATGCCTATACCGAGAAGCTTAAAAGTATGAAAGCGGTGACTCAAATTGGGGACTTTTTGGCTAGAGAAAAAGGACCTGCCTTATTTGAAATTCCTGTTTCCTTATTTTCGCGCCAGGACTTAGGCAGACCGAAGGAAAGCGCAAGGACAAATAAGGAAGTGGTTATGCATTTTTTGCATAGCAAAAGTTAAAAACAGCATTTCCTTGAAACTGGTTGTTTCGATACAAATTCCTTAGGTAAATAGCAAGCCAAGCCCCCTGTTTGTAACCCAAGACTCCCGTTTTGTAAGCGAAAATCCCGGATTTTCATTTCTACCTTGACATGTTATAATGCGTTTAGCAGAAAATAGGCACACAAAAACCGGAGACCGATTCTCACTCGAAATTTTTCTATTCGGAGAATCCATACCAGTTTTTTAAGCAAATCTTCTCCGTAATAAAAGTTGAACGTGTCGTATGGGCTACGGTTGTTCCGCATATTAGTGCAATACAAATAATTATTCCAACAGATGAGCCAATAAGTAAAAATATTCCTTTCTACATCATTCTATTTTCACAATATGAAATGTCAAGTATCCTTATTAAATCACTTGATTTTAGAAAAGATAAAAAATTTAAAATTCTTATAAATTCATTTTAATATATTAACAACATGATCTTAATAGGTTGCAATATGTAGCAAGCTACAGTTTGAGAGAGGTGATATATTTGCAACAATTGATTGGATATCTTATGAAGCAGATTACAGACAAGATCAAATCTTCGGCAGATGCTGACCTGAAATGCCGCAATCTTACCCTGTCACAGGTTAGAGTATTGGAGTATGTTTCAAATAAAGGGGGTAGAGTTACGCAGAAATCTATAGAGGAATATCTCAATGTTTCCCATCCCACAGTTGTTGGAATCGTATCCCGAATGGAGAAGAACGGATATCTGCTCTCTTATACGGATAAAGATGACAGGAGAAATAAGATTGTAGAGATAACAGAACGGACAGCTAATATATCGCATGAAATGCAGAACGAAATATTGTCTCAGGAAGCAAAGCTTTTACAGGGGCTGACGGAAGAAGAGATAAAAAGCCTGCATAGAATGCTATATATTATTCTAAAAAATATAGATTAAAAAGGGAAGGCCGCCTGGCGGCATTTCTTTTGACTAAAAATGTAGCGTGCTACAATTGTGAAATGGCGGACATCGTTGATTTATGGAAGCAGTTGTAAGGCTGGTTTCAAATTTGGGGAATGTGCTGCAGAGCTTAAGCCTGTCTTTAGTCAGGTATGATAATTTATTAAGAAAGCTGAGGTGATATGATGAGACTTCTTATAGCAGAGGACGATCCGTGATTACTGAAATCACTGCTTCATATTTTTGAAAGCAATAAATTTATTGTGAATGGAGTATCTAATGGAGAAGATGCATTTGCATATGCCAGCTCGGAAGAATATGACGGGCTTGTACTTGATATTATGATGCCGGGGTTTGACGGAATTCAAGTATTGCAAAAGCTCCGTAAAATGAATATTACAACGCCGGCTTTATTTCTGACTGCACGTACGGAAGTGGAGCAGAGTGTAGAGGGATTGGATGCCGGAGCAGACGATTATTTGCCAAAACCATTTGCCACTTCTGAACTTCTGGCAAGAACCAGAGCTATTTTGAGACGAAAAGATAATTATGTGCCGGATCTGCTGGCATATAACGGCGTAGTATTGAACCGTTCTGCTTACCGGCTGATTTGCAATGAACAGATACAGGCTTTAAGCAGTAAAGAATTTCAGATTATAGAAATGTTGATGCAAAAACCGGATATCATCATACCTACAGACCTACTTATAACACATATTTGGGGATGGAACACGGATGTAGACACCAGTGTAGTATGGGAGCACATATCTAATCTGAGAAAGAAGATTGCTATGGTAAATGCACCTGTGGAGATTCGGTTTGTTCGTAACGCAGGTTATATTATGGAGAGAAAAAATGATTTATAGTCTGCGAAAAAAGTTTATATTGATCAGTGCGGTTTCTATTGCAATTGTGCTTTTAGTTATTTTTGCTTCAACATGGTTATGGGACAACGTCAATTAAATATTACAATGGATACTTTAACAGATGCGATTGCTTCCAACGGCGGAGTATTTCCGGAATTTGATGCTTCTGTACGTCCGTTGACATCCGGAATCATTCCGTATTCTGATGTTATCACAGAAGAAACCCAGTTCAGTATCCGTTTTTTACGGTATGGCTTGACAACGAGAACAGGATTGCAAGTATAAATATGGATTCTATTTCTTCAATTTCAGAAGCACAGACGCAGGAGTATACAGAAGCTGCATTAAAAAATGGCCGGGAAAGAGGATGGGTATCAGATTACCGTTATAATTTTTTTGAAACTAAAACAGGGAAAGCTATTGTTTTTGTTAATGGAACTATGAATAATATCCTGGCCAGGCGGCTTTTATATACCGCACTGTTTATTTTGATAGGAAGCGGTTTGGTTATCCTTATTCTGATTGTTTTTATCTCGAAACGGGTTGTCCATCCTGTTGCGGAAAGTTATGAAAAGCAAAAACAGTTTATAACTGATGCAAATCATGAATTAAAGACATCCCTTACATTGATTTTGTCGAATCTGGATATCGTGGAATCGGAGACAGGGAAAAACGAGTGGATTGATGATATCAGGAGCGAAGGGGAAAGGATGGGAATGCTGATCAATCAACTGGTAGCTTTATCCAGAATGGATGAAGATCAGTCTCATGTTGTAATTGCACCATTTGAGTTAAGTAGTGCCATTTTAGATACAGTTTCAGAATTTATGCCATTAGCGGAAGAAAGACATAAAATATTGGATGCTGATATTGAACCTGATATTCAATATAAAGGAGATGAAGAGCTAATCCGCCAGCTGGCAGCAATACTTTTGGATAACGCAGTCAAATATTGTGACGCTGACGGCAGAATACAGGTTACTGTTTATGAAAAACATTATTCCATAATCATAGTTAAAAATACCTATAGGGAAGTCGATAATCTGGAACTGGAAAAGTTGTTTGACCGTTTTTACCGTGCAGATAAAGTGAGAACTTATAACGGCAGTTTTGGTGTGGGACTGTCTATTGCAAAAGCAATAGCCCAAAAACATCGTGGGGATATTTCTGTGTATAAAAAATGATGTGATTGGATTTAAGGCAGAACTGAAATGATAAATGATGGATAGTCAGACTTTTTTCACAATATGTTCATCAATATCTTAAGGGTGGCTTAAGTTCAATGAGATATGCTGAATATAAAATAAAAAGGAGGAATGTATATGGAAATTACAGTTGGAGATTTGAGACAGGCAGATGAGACAATTCAAAGTTCTTATGTTCATGTATCGGAGCAGCAGAGAAGCAGGGGATTGATATGCATGTGAGCCTCTATTTAATAAATAGCGAATAAAAATGGGTCAGTTCAGTGTATGAACTGATCCGTTTTTATTATTCCTAAAACCTATGTAATATCATTCAACATAGGTATTTGCTATTTTGCATTTTGCAGATAAAATAGTAGATAGAGGCAGGTGGGCCTTAAAAAGGAGATATAAGTATGAGAAAAGTCAGGTTAGTAGTTACCATCATGTGTCTGATATACCTGTTGGAAGGATGTGGTAATTCCATATCACAGGAAGAAAATGACAGATTGGAGATAGAAGAAATGAGTATATTGATGAAAATTGATGAAGAAATTGTTGCAGTAGCATGGGAAGATAATGAGGCTGTTGCGGCGCTTATGGAGCTTCTTCAAAAACAGCCTTTGACTATCCAGATGTCCATGTATGGGGGTTTTGAACAGGTTGGTTCTTTGGGAACAAGTCTTCCACGGGAAGATACACCCACAACTACACAGGCAGGAGACATTGTCCTTTATTCGGGTAATCAAATAGTGATATTTTATGGTTCCAATTCATGGGATTACACAAGGCTTGGAAAAATTACAGACAAATCCGCTGAAGAATTAGAAGGTTTACTGAGCGGTGGAGATGTGTCAATCACCCTACAGCTGGAATCATAGGCTGTTAGACGGATACAGAAGATTTGACAGAAGTCCTGCAGGAAGCTTATACTCTATGTTTCTTCGAAACTGTGTCTGTTTTATTTTGGGGCTAAGGGCTATATCAGGGATATTCATTACTTTGGACAGGTGATCGACAGCAGTATTATGGTGTCTTTTTATATGTATATCTCCCGTTTTTTCAATCCCATTCAGACACTGGCGGAGCAGTTCGATATGCTGCAGCGCTCCTTGGTTTGATCTGCCGTAATTATGATATTCAGAAGGGGCGCTATTACGACCTGTACACACTGCAGTATCATAAGGAGATGCTTCAGAACTTATAATGCATTCTTAGGACACACTTTAGTGCATTCAAAACACAGAATACATTCTGTCCCATTTTCCCGTTGCCTTGAGTTATCAGTTATATCAACATTCATAGGACAAACTTTTTTGCATTTGCCACAGGAAACGCATTTACTCTTATCACATTTGACACGCAGCAAAGCAAAATAAGACATGGGTTTCAAAAATACGGTGATTGGGCATATGTATTTACAAAAAGCGCGATTATCCTTTAATAGGAACGCTAAAATGATTCCAACTATGTAATACAAACAGTTGCCAATCAGGAATGCCCAAAACATAATCCTCTCAATATTTTCTACTTGCGCAAGAAATAAGGCGCTGACAAAAATGAGAGATATTGCAAAGGTAATATACCTTACCCAACTCCATTTCTTTCTGGGCTGCTGCGGTATTTTGTAAGGAAGAAGATCAAGGATCATTGCAGTCCAGCAAGCGTATCCACACCATCCCCGGCCGAAAATCAGCGGACCAAATATTTTTGCCACTGCATAATGAATGGTTGCTGCTTCAAAAACACCTGTAAACAGATAGTACCAGAATCCTTCTATCTGCATATTCTCATTACAAAGCAGTCCAAGGTAAACCAGCATATAAGTTCCAACCAAAAACTGTGCAACTCTGCGTGCATGTTTGTAGTGAAGCCGAAACAAAATAAGGCCTATTGTTATTGATGTTCCTATATAGCTGAAATTCAATAAATAGAATATATTCTGCATCGTAAGCCAAAGTGTAATTGCTATGGATTCAAAAATCAGCCATATAACAGCAGGCAGTATAAAATTTTTTATTTTTAAAAATTTTGTCATAATGCCTCCAATCGTTCAATACACATTTCACTCCATCGGCGGAGCATATCCATGTACATCATACCGTATTCGATAGTCATATCCCAGTAAAGTGCTTGCTTTGGTTCTTTGATTTCTTTTGCATAAAAACGGGCATTTACAGGGGTTTTCTCCATCTCTTTGAGAAAGCCGATTGAATATGCCTGTACTGCCTGGAAAAATTGAATATTTTCCTCCGGCGGCAATTCTCCCCGGAAAAAGGTTCGCATAAGCAGTGGGTTTTTGATTGCTTCTATACTGTCATCTGAAAGCCAATGTTTTAATTCAGCCTTACCAGCTTCTGTAATAGAAAAAACATTTTTGTCAGGTTTCCCTTGTTGGGGAATAGTGACATCCGTTACCCATCCGCGCTTTTTTAAGGTTTGTAATTCTCTATAAATCTGACTGGTTTGTGCCTGCCAAAAGAAATTGAGGGAATCACGAAAAACAACCATAATTTCATATCCACTCATTTCTTTATAATTTAATAAGCCTAATATGCCATGCTTTAACATCTTTGTCCTCCATATTCCGTTTGTATATCAAGAATAGTACACAAGTGGAATATAGTCAAGAGTCAATGCTTTCTTTTGGGATTTGGAAATCACGCAGGATGTTTAAAAAAGAATTAGAACTTGTTTAGAGATAGTTTAAAGAATGTTTAAAGATTAATGTGTTATGTTTTTAGCAATAAAAAATGAGAAAGAAGGGAAAGAATAATGAAAAACAAAAAAATAGCAGTGTACCTTTATATGAGTTTATTATTAGCGACAATGGGTTGTAGTAAGTCTAATGCAGATTCAGACGTATTAACAGTAGAAACAATCAATTTTAATGATGTGATCGATGCAAATACAGAGGAAAGCAATACTACCCAATCGCGAGCAGATTATGAACAGCCACAACCGGACATTAGCCAGTTGCAGGCAGATAATGAACAATTGCAATCGAATTCTGAACTAGACGGCACTATAGAGAGTATTGGTGATAACAGAGTGGTAATTAACAAAACATTTCACCTATCAGAAGATACAGCTGTTTCCTATGCAGCTTCCGATGAAACGTTAATTACGGTATTTTTTTCTGAAGAAACCAGCTTTGAAGTATGGACTGTTAAAAATAGCGGAGTCAATGGAGATTCCGATATTGACAAGCAAAAAGGTTCGTTTTCTGATTTGGAGCAGGGTACAAGTATTAATATGACAGGTAATTATGACGGAAATGATTTTCATGCTAAACATGTAATTATATATAATTTTGTATGATTTTGCCTGCATATAAGATAGTTGAAAAAAGTGCCATAGAGGACAGGGAGCAGTTGTCTTCCATTGAGCAGTTCGCGGAACAAATCAACTGTATGAATGGTCTCAAATGAAAAAGCATGGGTCAGTTCAGTGTATGAACTGATCCGTTTTTATTATTCCTAAAACCTATGTAATATCATTCAACATAGGTATTTGCTATTTTATGTTTTGCAGATAAACTAGTAGATAGAGGCAGGTGGGTCTTTAAAAGGAGGCATTGTCCTTTATTCAGGTAATCAAATGGTGGTATTTTATGGTTCCAATTCATGGGATTACACAAGACTTGGAAAAATTACTGACAGATCCGCTGAAGAATTGACGGATCTTTTGGGCGGCGGAGATGTGTCAATCACCCTGCAGCTGGAATCATAAGCTGTTGCACGAATACAGAAGATTTGACAGAAGTCCTATAGGAAGCTTATACTTCTAATTTAGATGATACATGAGGTATGAATGTGCATTTTGGATTACAAAGGCGTAAAGGCAGTGTGATAGTGGGGAATGACATAATTTTGGGTAGCGGAAGGAGCAGATGAAATGAAGGTAATTGAAAATGAAACTTATGATATGGAACGTGCATTATATGGGAGCTGTGATATTACAGTTCGTCATTGTGCATTTGATGGTCCGGCAGATGGAGAGAGCGCTTTAAAGGAAAGTCGGAATATTCAGGTGTCAGACTGTTTTTTTAATCTCAGATATCCCTTTTGGCATGATGATGTGTTAAAGATATCCGATTCGGAAATGACGGAATTTTGCCGTGCGGCCCTATGGTATTCAAATGATATTGAAATCATGGACACAAAGCTGCATGGAATTAAAGCACTGCGGGAATGCAGCAGGGTGAAGATGCAGGGATGCGATGTTATTTCACCGGAATTTGGGTGGTCTGTACAGAATATTGAAATGAAGGACTGTACTGTGCAGGGTGAGTATTTTATGATGCGTTCAGATCATCTGGACTTTGAAAACATAACTCTAAAAGGCAAGTATTCCTTCCAGTATATTCAGGATTCTGTATTTGAAAATTGTAACTTTGATACAAAAGATGCTTTCTGGCATGCAAAGAATGTAACAGTCCGCAACAGCATAGTAAAGGGGGAATATCTTGCATGGTACTGTGAAAATGTTACTTTTGAAAACTGTAAGATTCTCGGGACACAGCCTCTTTGCTACTGTAAAAATTTAAAGCTTATTAACTGTGAAATGATTGATACTGACTTGTGTTTTGAAAAATCGGAGGTAGAAGCTACTATTACTACACCTGTAATAAGTATTAAAAATCCATTATCAGGTCGGATTTATGTGCCTTCCGTTGAAGAAATCATTCATGATGATGAAAAGTCTCATGGAGAAATCATAACCCAAGGGTAGTGCTATTATTTAGAATAGGAGGAAACAATATGAAAAAACTTGGATTTGGTCTAATGCGTCTGCCTCTTTTGGATAAGACGGATGGGGAAAGTATTGATGTGGAACAGGTAAAGCAGATGGTGGATGCTTTTATGGAAAAGGGGTTCACCTACTTTGACACAGCTTGGATGTATTGTAGTTTTAACAGTGAGAGTGTAGCAAAGGCTGCTTTAGTGGACCGTTATCCCCGGGACAGTTATACACTGGCAACCAAGCTGCATGCCGGATTTATTGATTCTTTGGAAGACAGAGATAAAATATTTGAGCAGCAGCTGCAAAAAACAGGTGCCGGCTATTTTGATTATTACCTGATTCATGGTATTGAAGCCTCTATGCTGCCTAAATATGAACAACTTGACTGCTTTAACTGGCTGATGGATAAAAAGGAAAAAGGGTTGGTAAAACATGCAGGTTTTTCTTTCCACGACAGCGCCGAGTTGTTGGATGAGATTCTCACAAAGCATCCGGAGATGGAATTTGTACAGCTTCAGATCAATTATCTGGACTGGGAAAGTGAATGGGTGCAGTCACGTAAATGTTATGAAGTAGCTACAAAGCACGGCAAACCGGTGATAGTCATGGAACCGGTCAAAGGAGGCACCCTGACTAAAATTCCTGAGGAAGCTGAAAAACTGTTTAAGGATTATAATGCTGATATGTCGGCAGCAAGTTGGGCAATACGGTTTGCTGCATCTCTGGATAATGTGATGGTGGTGCTTTCCGGCATGAGTAATCTGGAGCAGATGGAAGATAATTTAAGCTATATGGATGATTTCCAGCCGCTTACAGATAAAGAGAGAGAAGTGATATCCAAAGTGGCGGATATCATTAATGCCCAGATAGCCATTCCCTGCACAGGATGCTCTTACTGTACAGAGGGGTGTCCTAAAAAGATAGCCATTCCCCAGTATTTTTCTATGTATAATGAAGATATGCGGGAAAATCTGGCAGAAAAGGGTTGGACAGCTGTAATCACCCAATATGCTATTCTGGCTGAAAAATTTGGAAAGGCCGGGGACTGTATTGCATGTGGACAGTGTGAAAGAGTGTGTCCGCAGCATCTGCCAATCATAGAGAGGCTGAAAAAAGTATCCGGTCATTTTGACAGAGAGAACCATTAATCCAGAGAGAAAGGAATGAAGAAAATATGAAAAAAACAATCCCTTTTGGCAAAGCTATCTGTTATTCAGGATATCGTGAAGGTCAGAGTCCTAAGACCAATGTACCTTCCATAACAGAGATTAAAGAAGACCTGGAAATTCTGGTAAATGAAGGATACCAGTATATCCGTATGTATGATCCGAATTTACATGCAGAGCGTGTACTCCAGGTTATTACTGAAGAAAGACTGCCTCTGAAATGTATCATTGGTATTGATTCGGATCCGGAGGAGAATAATCCGAATTGCCCTTTTGAAGAACAGAATTATTCAGAAGAGGAACTTAAGCAGCACGCCATAAGAAATGATAGTGAGGTTGAGAAATTAATTGTGCTGGTTAAGAAGTACAGCGATCTTGTTATTGCAGTTTCGGTTGGAAATGAAAATACACCATACTGGGGTGCGCATCGGGTTTCTGAAGAACGATTGATCCGTCATGCGAGACGATTAAAAGAGGAATTGATTCAGCCCGTGACATTTTGTGAAGGATATTATGAGTGGGAATCTCTTAAAAATCTGGCCAAAGAACTGGATATCATCAGTATACATTCCTATCCTTATCATTATGGAACAAAGATTGAGGATGCCGTTGCGCAAAATCGAAACCAGTATAAGGATATTCAGGAGATGTATCCGGAGCATCAGATCATTATCACAGAATTAGGCTGGAGTACAAACAGCACAACAAACAATCATTGGGCAATCATTGGAGATCAGATCAAAGAGATTGTTTCTGATCCGAATGGACCTAAACATGCTTCGTTGGAAAATGCTAAATATTATTTAGATGAATTAAATAAATGGATTGAGGATGAGCAGGTAATTGCATTTTATTTTGAAGCTTTTGATGAGTTGTGGAAAGGCAGTAGCGAAGACGCATCTGAGTGTAATTTTGGAATTTACAACAATGATCGTGTGAGGAAGTATTAGACATAAAGAATCGTATTTCTTGATGAATGTAATAAACTTTTACATAACATAGCCTTCCGGTTTCGGAAGGCTATGTTTTTGTAATGATTGATAAAGGACAACATAAATTTTTCTATCTCGCATAAAAGTGATATAATTTTATAAAAGCTGTATTAATGGGAGGATATAATGGACTACGAGAAAAAAATCAAGGAATTACTGAGTAAAATGACTATAGAGGAAAAAGTGGGACAACTACAGCAGTGCGGTCCGTCTCTTGTAGGAGCTTTCGAGGTGGATTTTGAAGAACTGCTCAATATGATGTTTGATAAGAGAATATCAGAAGATGAGTTTAACAGACTTATGAGTTCAGCCGGAAACGATTATCATTTAGAGGAACTCAGAGCCGGAAAGATAGGCTCTTATATGGGTATAAAAGGTGCAGAAACTGCAAATATGCTGCAGAAAATAGCGGTGGAGGAAACGAGACTTGGCATTCCACTTCTTTTTGGAGCAGATGTTATACATGGGTATAAAACAGTAACACCCATTCCTTTGGCAGAGTCTTGTGCATGGGAGCCGGAACTGTGGGAACGGACAGGAAGAATGGCAGCCAGGGAAGCCACTGCAGGCGGTGTACATATGACTTTTGCTCCAATGATGGATGTTGCAAAAGATGCCAGATGGGGACGAATCAGTGAAGGAGCGGGTGAAGATGTGCTGCTTGTGGGTACTTATGGCGTGGCTAAGGTAAAAGGATTTCAGGGTAATGATACGGCAAAAGAAGATTCTATGTTTGCCTGCGTCAAGCACTTTGCAGGATATGGAGCTGTCGAGGCAGGAAGAGATTATAATCGTGTGGATATGTCTATGCAGAGATTTCATGAAGAATATCTGCCCGGTTATGAGGCAGCAGTTAAGGCAGGGGCCAGAGCGGTCATGCCTGCTTTTAACGATATAAATGGTGTTCCGTGCAGTGTGAATAAGTGGCTTCTTACGGATGTATTAAGAAATAAGTGGGGATTTAACGGCATGACAGTCAGCGATTCCAATGCCATTGATGAGTGCGTTAATCATGGTATTGCCATTGACAGGGCAGATGCAGCTGCCAAAGCCCTTGAGGCAGGAATGGATATGGATATGAGTTCCAATTGTTATGCAGATAATTTGGTCAGACTTGTAAATGAAGGAAAAGTTGCTATGGCCGATTTAGACCGGGCAGCAGCAAATGTGCTTCGTCTTAAGTATGAGAAAGGATTGTTTGAGAATCCTTATCAGACAAGCAAGGAGAGGGAATGTGAAGCATATTTGAAACCTGAGTATAGACAGCTTGCAAGAGAAAGCGCCGTTAAATCCATAGTGCTTCTTAAAAATGATGATATGCTTCTTCCCCTTGATAAGAAGATGAAGCTTGGGGTAATAGGAGAGTATGCCGATAATGCCAGTGAAATGCTTGGATCCTGGGCAGCAGAGGGACGGAGAGAAGATGCCGTAAGTCTGGTAAAAGGATTAGAAAATGCAGGAGCTGAATTTGAACTGTATGCAGATACAGAAGCTGTGATTGCTTCAGACTGTGATGTGGTTTTAGTAACCATAGGCGAGAGCAAAAATCAAAGCGGAGAGGCATCAAGCCGCGCAGATATAAGCCTGCCATGGGAACAGGCTGCCATGCTGCAGGAGGTGAAAAATTCCGGCAAAAAGGTAGTAGCTGTTATGTTTAACGGAAGGCCTATGGCACTTGGAGATACAACTAAGTTTATGCATGCTTTTATAGAAGCATGGCATTTGGGAGTGGAGGCCGGAAATGCCATATGTGACGTACTTTTTGGAGAAGTCAATCCCAGCGGGAAATTAACTACTACATTCCCTTATACAAGTGGACAGTGCCCGATGTATTATGCCCACATTAATACGGGACGTCCGGGCGGCAAGTTCAAGTTTACTTCTAAATATCTGGATACCCCAATGGAACCGGTATATCCTTTCGGGTATGGACTTAGTTATACAAGTTATGAGTATAGTGATCTGCATGTACAGACAGACATGGAAAAGGAAATGCTTTTGGCAACAGTAACGGTAAAGAATACCGGCAAATACCATGGGGATGAAGTTGTGCAGTGTTATGTCAGGGACAAAGTGGGAGTAAGGGTACGTCCGGTGAAACAGCTTGTGGACTTTGCTAAAATAACTCTTAATGCAGGGGAGAGCCGGATAGTTACTTTCCAAATCCCATTTGAAAAATTAGGATATTATGATAACGATATGCAGTTTATTATAGAGCCCGGAGAATTTGAAATATTTGCAGGAGGTAATTCTTCGCAGAGTCTGTCAGAATGTATTTATCTTAAATTTTAGAAAAAATAAAAGGTGACATAGAAATTTTTATAGGAAAATAAAGGATCAAGGACTAGTCATCATGGCGGTGGCTTGATACAATAAAGATAATGTAATTATGTCAAAATTAAAAATGGGAGGGTATACAATGGTTAAAACATTCAGGTATGATGATGTTCCGGTACTGGAAACAACTTCCGGAAAATTAAAGGGGTATTTTTATGACGGCGAATATATTTTTAAGGGAATTCCCTATGCCTATGCAGACCGGTTTCAAATGCCGGTGGAATCAAAATGGGAGGGGGTTAAAGATGTAACGTCTTATGGCTTCGTATGCCCTCTTATGGCTCAGGAAACACCAAATGGAGAACTGATGGTGCCCCATCGTTACTGGCCGCAGAATGAACATTGCCAGAACTTAAATATCTGGACGAAAGCACTGGATAAAGAAGCTAAAAATCCTGTAGTAGTATGGCTTCATGGAGGTGGATATTTTGCAGGCTCTTCCATAGAACAGGAGGCATATGACGGATTCAATATGTGTATGCAGGGGGATGTGGTAGTAGTGTCTATTAACCACAGACTGAATATTCTCGGTTATCTGGATTTATCGCCTTTTGGAGAAAAATATCAGAATTCAGGGAACGCAGGTCATGCAGATATGGTTGCAGCACTGAAATGGATTCATGACAATATTTCTGCCTTTGGAGGAGATCCTGATAATGTCACTGTTTTCGGACAGTCCGGAGGAGGATGTAAGGTAGCGGATCTAATGCAGATCAAAGAAGCAGACGGTCTGTTTCATAAAGGAATGATCATGAGTGGCGTCAGCAACCGGGATAAGGGAATGCTGTATGCTGAAAAAGGAAACGGACGGGAAATCGTCATGGCTTTGCTAAATGAATTTGGATGGACAGAAGAGGAAGTTGACAAACTGGAAACAATACCTTATCCGCAGCTGGCAGAAGCATATGCCAAGGTAAGTCCGGCTATTGCAAGGAAAGGTGGCTATATTGGAGGGAATCCTCTGGTCAACGATTACTATGCAGGTCATCCTTTAGATTATGGTCTGCGTGAACATGCTTATGATGTTCCTGTATTGATCGGAACCGTATTTGGAGAATTTTCATTTGCACCGGCCACATTTAATAAGATGGAATTAACAGAAGAACAGATTAGAGAAGAAGTCAGAAAAGTTTATAAGGAGCACACAGAGGAAATGATAGAAGCCTTTAAAAAGGCTTATCCGGATAAGAATGCAACGGATTTGCTGGTAGTTGACCGTGCTATGCGTCAGTCTTCAAAACTGCTTGCCGGAATGCATGCCAAAGGTGGGAAAAAGAATACCTACCTGTATGATTTCACTTTGGAATTTCCTTTTATGTACAATAAGATAGCATGGCATTGTTCTGACATACCGTTTTTCTTCCACAATACAGACAAGGTGGAAATCTGCGGTATGCCGGGAGTAAGCGATAAGCTGGAATCACAGATGTTTGATGCCTTTATTGCATTTGCAAAGACAGGCAATCCGGGCCATGATAATCTGCCGGCATGGCCGGCGGTAACAACTGCGCAGGAGCCTACCATGATCTTTGACAGAGTATGTGAGGTAAGAATGAATTTTGATGATGCTTTGTATGAGCTGATCGACAGTATTCTTCCGCCTTTTAATATGGTCAAAATCATGGAAACTCAGGATATACAGCACTAATTGATATTGGCAGGAACAGGGGACGTGGTATCTTATGGAGAAGAAGTGGAAAAAGATTGAAAAAGACGGGTATTACCTGGTGGTAAATGACGAAGGAAAAACTCTTGGAATTGCCACGGACAGTAAAGTAGATATTCTGACAGAGGATGGATATGCTTTTAAGGATTTTCTTGGAACAGGGAAACTGGTTCCTTATGAGGACTGGCGGCTTTCTTATGAAGAGAGGGCAAAGGACTTGTCAGAAAGAATTTCTATTGAGGACATTGCGGGACTTATGCTGTATAGCGCCCATCAGTTGATTCCGGCAAAAGGGGCTATGGCGGGAGCTTTTGGAGGAACCTATGATGGAAAGAGTTATGAAGAAAGTGGCGCAGACCCATGGGAGCTGACAGACCAGCAGAAGGAATTTATTGTAAAGGACAAGGTACGTCATGTTCTGATCATGTCTTTGGAAAGCACAAAAGCGGCAGTACGCTGGAATAATAAACTGCAGGCACTGGCAGAAGGAGCAGGCTTTGGAATTCCTGCAAATAACAGTTCCGATCCAAGACATGGGGCCGGTTCCACAGCAGAATATATGGGAGTGACCGGAGAACCTATTTCCAAATGGGCCAACGGAATAGGATTATCAGCCTCTTTTGATCCGGAATTAGTGAAGGAATTTGGGGAAATTGCTTCTAAGGAGTATCGTGCACTGGGAATTACAACGGCACTGTCCCCACAGATTGATCTGGCAACAGAACCAAGGTGGATGCGGTTTGCAGATACTTTTGGAGAACATACCGGAATGACCATAGACATGGGCAAAGCGTATTGTGACGGATTTCAAACCACCAAGGACAGCAGTGACGGCTGGGGCAGTGACAGCGTAAATACTATGGTAAAGCATTTTCCGGGTGGAGGAATGTGTGAAGGAGGAAGAGATGCCCATTATGCCTATGGAAAATATGCTGTTTATCCGGGAGAGAATTTTAAGGAACATTTGAAACCATTTACAGAAGGTGCATTTTCTCTGGAAGGTAAGACGAAAAAAGCAAGTGCAGTCATGCCGTACTATACGATTTCTTATGGAATAGACCAGAAGTATGGAGAAAATGTGGGAAATTCTTACAATAAATATCTGATACAGGATCTGCTCAGAGAAGAACTTGGATATGAAGGTGTGGTATGCACAGATTGGGGAATTACCCATGACATTGGAGAAGCGGAAGAAACTTTTGCAGGAAAGTGCTGGGGTGTGGAGCATCTTTCAGAAGCAGAACGTCATCTTAAAGCAATAGAAGCCGGTGTTGACCAGTTTGGAGGGAATAACAAGGTAGAGCCGGTTATGGAAGCATACAAGATGAGTTGTGAAAAGTATGGCAGAGAAGAAACAGATGCCCGGTTCAGACGGTCTGCTTACAGGCTTCTTCTGAATATTTTCCGAACAGGGTTGTTTGAAAATCCTTATCTGGATCTGGAAGAATCACAAAATACGGTGGGATGTCCTGCTTTTAAGGAAAAGGGATATCTTTCCCAGCTTAAATCTGTGACAATGCTGAAAAATAAGAAAAAAGTACTTCCTTTAAAAGAGGGGATCAAGGTTTATATTCCGGACAGATATGTAAAATCATATCTGGACTTTATGAGCCATCCTACGAAAGAACAGAAGATAACACCAGAGGCAAAGCAGGTGGCATCCCGGTATTTTACAGTGGTGGATACACCGGAGGAAGCAGATGCAGCACTGTGCTTTATCGAATCTCCTATTTCTGTAGGATATGATCCCGATGACCGCAAAGCAGGCGGCAACGGATATGTACCCGTTACACTACAGTACCGTCCCTATCAGGCACTGTCTGCAAGAAAACCAAGTATTGCCGGAGGAGATCCTTTAGAACAATCCAAAGACCGCAGTTATTGCGGTAAATGGAATACTGCAGCAAATGAAGCAGATTTAGATATTATCATAGATACGAAAAAGAAAATGGGCAATAAGCCGGTCATTGCAGCAGTCTTTTTAAAGAATCCAATGGTGATGGCGGAACTGGAGCCTTATACAGATGCAATTCTTGTAGAATATGGTGTAACACCTGAGGCAGTACTTGATGTTCTGACAGGAAGATTTACTCCCCAGGGACTTCTGCCGATCCAGATTCCCGCAAACATGGAGACAGTGGAAGACCAAAAAGAAGATGTAGCATTTGATATGAAGTGCTATCAGGATGAAGAAGGCCATGTGTATGATTTTGGATACGGAATGAATTTTGACGGAGTGATAACGGATGCGAGAACCCGCAGGTATAGTAAATAGGGGTTATTACAGGTTTGATTTTTACGGAGGCAGAGATGTATAGGGCAAATGAAGCAAGATATGAGAATATGATCTACAACCGGTGTGGCAGGAGCGGACTAAAGCTTCCGGCGCTTTCCCTTGGGATGTGGCACAGTTTCGGTTCAGTCAATAGTATAGAGAACATGAAACAGATTTTGTTTACGGCGTTTGACAATGGAATTACACATTTTGACCTTGCAAACAATTATGGTCCGGTGTACGGAAGCGCAGAAATGAATATGGGTAAAATCTTAAAGTTGGATATGATGCCCTACAGAAAAGAAATGGTCATTTCCACTAAAGCCGGATACGATATGTGGAAGGGTCCTTATGGTGACGGAGGCTCACGGAAGTATTTGATCAGCAGTCTGGACGAAAGCCTTAAAAGACTGGGACTGGACTATGTGGATATTTTTTACCATCATCGTCCGGATAATGATACGCCTATGGAAGAAACCATGCAGGCTCTGGATCAGATTGTAAGAAGCGGCAAAGCGCTTTACGTAGGGATTTCCAATTATAATCAGGAACAGACTAAAGAAGCATACCGTATTTTGCAAGAGCAGAAAACGCCCTTTATTATCAATCAGCTTTCCTATTCTATGTTAAACAGATGGATTGAAACAGATGGCGTCAAAGATTTTTTGTACAATAACGGAATCGGATGTATCGCATTCAGCCCTTTGGCTCAGGGAATCCTTACAGGCAAATATATAAAAGGAATTCCTACTGATTCCAGGGCAGGAAGCGGAAAGAGTCCCTATCTTCATCGTGAGGATATTTCCAAAGAGAAACTGGAAACAGTAGGGGCGCTGCAGGAAATAGCAGTGGAAAGAGGTCAGACTTTGACACAGATGGCGCTGGCATGGATCTTAAGAGATGAAAAGGTAACATCTGTACTGATTGGAGCCAGCAGACCGGAGCAGATCAAAGAAAATATAAAATGTCTTCAGAATACTCATTTTTCGCAGGAGGAATGCGACAGAATTGATGAGATACTGATGGAATGATCTTTACAGATCAAGGACAGCAAAAAATAATATTGAAATTATAAACAGGACTAAATAAATGAGTTGGCTTAAAAACCATTGAAATTTATTTGGTCCTGTTTTTTAGAGATTCTTTAGAGAAAAGATTGATATGATATTAACTGTAAGAACAGAAACAGATCATGGTTTATATGAATAGAAAATAAAAGGGTATGGTGAGGCAGTATATGTCAGTTAAAGCAAAAATCACAGCGGTATTTTTGATTACAGCAATGTTCTTTGGCATCATAAGCGGATGCGGCATGGGAACCGGACAAGGGGCAGAGCATACCATAGGAAACAGTGGTATGGAAAGTAATACAGGAAACTCCCAGGATGGCAGTCAGTGGGCGGAGGGGACACCTATGGGCCGTTATGTGGAAGAAACAGTAGAATTTCCTAATGGAATTAAGCTTTCCGGATCAGGCAGCCGCCTTTATAAGCTGGAAGACGGAACTCTGATCATTGTTGACAGTGGCGGTTCTATGCTGGAATCAAGAGATAATGGGAAGAATTGGAGAGAGGCAAAAAAACCGTGGTTTGCAAAGCTTATGGCTAATGATGGTTATATTATGAGTGTATCAGTAAGTTCGGATAATACAGTAGCTGCTGTCCGGGCAGAATCAATGGAAAAAGATTCAAGGGAAGAGGATCTGGATACACAACTGCTTGTATTTAAACCTGACGGTACTGAGATAACAGCCGATGTAGAGCTGACGGAAGAAGATCTTTGGATAGCATCGGCATACGTTGCAGATACGGGAAGAATCTTTGCAGGCACCCTCGGTTCTAATATATATGAAATAAAGGAAGATGGAAGCAGTGAGAAATTCATCACAGCAGAGGATGGACGCCCGGAACTGATACAGTTTTATGATAATCTTATGTTCATGGATGGATGGGGATATGACTCTCTTTTGATTTACGACATGGACACTGATGAATACATAGAGGATGAGGTTTTAGAAGAATTTATAGAGAAAAATTATAAAGGAAGAAACAGTTATTCCGGAGAATATTATGACATGTTTTTCCTGCCGGATAAGGATAATGTCATATACATTGCAGGAGATAAAGGCTTATACCGCCATGTGCTTGGCGGCAGCGTTATGGAGCAGATCATTGATGGAGATCTCAGTACTTTTGGAAACCCTGCATACAGTATAGCAGGGATGGTTCTGCTGGAGAATAATGAATTTCTGGTTTTATTTACAGAGGGAAAACTGGTGCGCTTCACCTATAATCCTGATATTCCCACAGTGCCTACAGGCAAAGTAAAAGTATACAGTCTGCAGGAAAATGCCACTATTCGTCAGGCCATCAGCTTGTATCAGACGGCTAATCCGGCAGTTTATGTAGAATACGAAATCGGTATGGGCGAGAATAATTCCATTACCAGGGAGGATGCTCTGAAAAGCCTGAATACCAAGGTTATGGCGGGAGACGGACCGGATGTATTGATATTGGATAATATGCCTGTGGATTCGTATATTGAAAAGGGACTGCTTATGGATATCAGCTCAATACTGGATGGCATGAGTGGTGAAGATGAGCTTTTGGGAAATATGGTGGATGCTTTCAGAAAAGAGGGAAAGATCTATGCAATGCCCTGTGAAGTACAGATGCCTTTTATTTTAGGCAGGGGAGAAGATGTTACGATGATGAAGGATTTAGAGGGTATTGCAGATGGAATGGAAACCCTTCGAAAAAATAATCCGGGAGCCAATCTGGTGGAAATTGCCTCGGAAAAGGGAATTATGAGAATGTTTTCCATGGTATCGGCACCGGCATGGAGAACGGAAAAGGGAGAAATTGACAAGGCAGCTATTGCAGAATTTTTGACCCAGACCAAGAGGATTTATGATGCACAGATGGATGGCCTTCCGGAGCAGGCCATATGGGAGTGGAATGAAACAAGTGCATACTATGTAAGAACTCTCGGTGAATCTATGGAGGATTCTGATGATATCAGGATGTATGAAGGGGATGTGCAGTTTGCAGGAGATCTGCGTAAACTGGCCATGGGTTCTTTGTTGAATGCCGAAGAGTATGCAAGACAGATATCCATACCCACTATGGAGGGATTTGAAGATTGTGAAATAATTCCTATGAACGGACAGTGCAGCAATGTATTTTGGGCCAGAACATTGATAGGAATCAATGGAGCATCTAAAGAACCCGCCCAGGCAGAGGATTTTGTAAAGACAGTATTTGGCAAAGAAAATCAGATGAATCTGCTTGGCGGTATGGCAGTTAATAAAGCAGCCCTTTTAGGTGATTTTGAGAACAGGAAGAATAAAAGTAAAGATAATATATATGGTTCTTTTACTTTGAGTAATGATGACGGTCTTTATGTGCATATTGTAATCAGAGTTCCGGAGGAAGAGGAAGTTAATGATTTAGTCACATGGATGGAATCGGCAACCACGGCTTATGTAGAAGATGATGCATTTGAAAATGCGGTATACGAAGAAGGGATTGCTTATATGCAGGGTTCCCAAAGCTTAGAGGATGCTGTAGATCAGATTGAAAAGAGACTGGCAATTTATCTCGCAGAATAAAGTTTGAAAGGAAAGTTGGGGCAATAATGAGAAGAACAGGAAAAAAGAGGATAATATCAATCATACTCTCATTTGTGGTTTTATCTGCTTTGCTTGGAGGATGTGGGAATGGCGGAGCAGCCGGAGATGGGCAGGATAGCGTGCAAGGCAGCAGTACAGGCGGACAGAGTACGCAGCAATATGCTGAAGGTACACCTATGGGACGTTACGTGGAGAAAACAGGGTATTTTGGGGACGGCGCCAGTCTTTCAGGCAATAGCAATCGTCTGTTTAAGCTGAACAATGGTCAGATGGTCATTACTGACGCATGGTGTCCTTTTATGATCACCAAGGATGGCGGACAGAGATGGTTTTACGATAAGCGCACCTGGAATACCAGAATGGTGGAAAGCGGCGACTATATCATGAGTGCGGCAGTGGGTGGCGATAATACTGTGGCGGTGATCTATCAGGCGGCGGATTCGGATGCTGCAAGCACCGAGGCAGAAGGCTCGGAGATTGTGCAGGATAACAACGCAGATAACGATACAGAGACAGATTCACAGGATGACACAGGGGTGCTTTTGAATCCGCAGCTTCTCATCATTAAGCCGGATAAAACAGAGATACCGGTGGAAGTGGAATTGACGGAAGAGGATGTCCGTTTGAAAGATGCATATATATCGGACGATGGCAGGATCTTTGTCACTACTCAGAGCGCGAATATCTATGAAATTCTGGAAGACGGAACAAGCAAACTGTTTCTCAGGGCGGAGGATAGTTCACCGGACTTGATACAATTTTATGGTGGGATGATGTTCATGGACGGATGGGATTATGCATCGCCGCTGATCTATGACATGGAACAGAAGCAGTATATAGAGGATGAGGTCTTAGAGGATTTTGTGAAAGAAAACTATGACGGCAGAAATGGTCTCAGTGGTAACTGGTATGATATGTTCTTCTTTCTGGATCAGGACGGTGTTTTGTATATTGCAGGAGATAAAGGACTTTACCGCCATGTAGTGGGTGGCAGCGCCATGGAGCAGATCATAGACGGAAACTTAAGCATCTTCAGTAATCCGTCCTATGTGATAGAAGGTATGGTCGCATTGGAGAACAATGAATTTATGGCATTGTTTTCGGGCGGAAAGATCGTACATTTTGTTTATGATGCGGATATTCCCACTGTCCCTGTGAAACAGCTTGATGTCTACAGCTTAAAAGACAATGCAACCATGAGGCAGGCAATTAATCAGTATCAGACTGATAATCCGGAGATTTATGTGAAGTATGAGGTTGGTATAGAAGGTGGTAATTCCGTCACGAGAGAAGACGCCTTAAAGAGGCTCAATACCAAGATCATGGCGGGAGAGGGGCCGGATATACTTATTTTGGATGATATGCCTGTGGATTCTTATATAGAGAAAGGTGTGTTGCGCGACTTAAGCCCGATCTTTAACAATATGAGCGGTGAAGATGAGCTTTTTGGCAATATTGTGGACGCCTTCAAAACTGGTGAGGGGATTTATATGATGCCCTGTGAGGTTCGGCTTCCGGCCATAGTTAACAGGAAATCAGAAATAACAGGAATCAAGAACCTGTCAGATATTGCGGATGCGGTAGAAAAGCTTAGAAAGAACCATCCGGAAGGAGATTTGCTTAAACTGTATACGGAAAAAGGGATCATGCGGATGTTTTCCCCGGTATCCGAACCTGTGTGGATGACGGAAGATGGAGCAGTGGATCGGGAGATGATTTCGGAATTCCTGAAACAGACGAAGAGAATCTACGATGCGCAGATGGATGGTATAGCGGACTATATATTGGAGGCGTACGAGACCGATTGGAACGCTTTTTCAGAAGAAGAATTTGGTGCGCCCTGGGACGAAACGGATACCATGAGAATATCCATGGATTGTCTTAGGTTTACAGGAGGTATGGTTGATGGAGTGTGGGGATATATCGACAGATTTTGGACTTACGCGGAGATGGTTTCCGTTTCAAGGGTTCAGGGATATGAAAACTGTGGATGGGTGCCAATGAACGGACAGTGTGAAAATGTTTTTTTCGCAAAGACATTGCTTGGAATCAGTGCGGCATCGGAGCAGACTGAGGCGGCGGAAGATTTTGTGAAAGCATTGTTTGGAAAAGAAAATCAGAGTAACTTGTATGGAGGTCTGCCGGTGAACAAGGCGGCTTTTCTGGAGGGATTTGCCTCTGAGGCAGGAGACGGCACAGATGAACGGTGGGGCGGCCTTGCCACAAATAATTATGAGGGACACATGATTTCTCTGTCTGTCTACTGTCCAAGTCAGTCACAAGTTGCGGAATTGCAGGCTTATATGGAATCTGTGAAGATTCCGTATATCGAGGATACGGTTCTGGAGAACGCGGTATACGAAGAAGGTATCGCTTACATGCAAGGGCGAAAGAGCCTTTCAGAGGCGTTAGATTCCATTGAAAAGAAAATGGCAATTTATCTTGCGGAGTAGGGAGGGAAGCTGATGAAAATACACAAGTCCGGTATCAGGAAGCATAAGGATACTCAGGCATTTGCCTTGTTTATGGTTCCCAGTCTGTTAGGAGTATTGATCTTTGTAATGCTGCCCTTTCTGGATGTGTTTGGACGGTCATTTAAGACAGTTGTAACAAGTCAGTTTGTAGGATTTCAGAACTACCAGACAATTTGTGCCAATCAGGCTTTTCTTTTGGCAGTTAAAAATACATTCCGCTTTACTTTGGTGTGTATTCCGCTATTGGTAGTGATCGGCCTTATGCTGGCCCTGCCTATCAGCAAACTGAAAAGTATGGGAACCGTTAAGTCGCTGTATTTGTTTCCCCTTGCCATGCCTACAGCAACTATAGTGATTGTGTGGAAAATGGTTTTTTATAAGCAGGGGTTTTTGAATCTGCTGTTAACGAAACTGGGAGAGGGAACCGGTCTGTGGGGGGAAACATATCGGGATTATTTAGGAAGCAGCGCTGCTTTCTGGGTACTGGTATTCAGTTATATATGGAAGAATACAGGATATACAATTGTTCTTTGGCTGGCAGGAATTCTGAGTATTCCTAATGAACTGCTGGAGGCGGCAAGGGTAGATGGAGCTTCTGAGAGACAGTGCTTTTTTAAAATAATATTGCCCAATTTAAAAGGAAGCCTCTATACCATAGTGATTCTCTCCTTTTTAAATTCTTTTAAAATATACAGGGAGGCTTATTTGGTGGCAGGAGCTTATCCCCAGCAGGATATGTATCTGCTACAGCACTTATTCAATAACTGGTTTGTCAATCTGGATTTTGATAAGATGGCGGCGGCGGCAGTCTGTGTAGGCGGATTCCTATTTATTGTGATCATGCTGCTGCAGCACTTATGGGATAAGCAGGATGCCTAAAGCGGAGGAGATCGGATGAATTTGCGAGATTTAAAAATACAGCTAAAAAATATAAAAAAGGGAATAACTGTTTTCCTGATCATGATTCCTACGCTCCTTGTCTGTCTGCCCATTGTATTATTGGTGACAGGTTCCGTTATGAGTAATGGAGAACTGCAACAGCATCTGTCGCCGGTTTTTTCAGATGCAATGGAATACATAAGCTGGAAATTAATACCTAATTATCCTACCTTTGGAAATTATGGCAGATTACTTTTCATGACGCCGCAATTTTTTGTACTATTCTGGAATTCTGTTAAGATGGTAGGATGCATTTTGGCAGGACAGCTTCTTATAGGAATTCCTGCCGCCTGGGCATTTGCAGTATATAAAGTAAAAGGAAGCAGGGTATTATTCGTACTTTATGTAGTATTGATGCTTCTGCCTTTTCAGGTTACTATGCTGTCCAGTTATCTGGTTCTCAGTAAACTGGGAATGCTCAATACACAGTCGGCAGTAATTTTGCCGGCAGTCTTTTCTACGTTTCCCGTTTTCCTCACCTATGGCGGATTCAGAGGTATTCCCATACAGCTGCTGGAGGCAGCACGGATTGACGGGGCAGGAGAGTTAAAGATTCTCTTTAAAATAGGACTTCCATTAGGAAAAAGCGGATTATTATCAGCGATGGTTCTTGGATTCCTGGAATATTGGAATATGATGGAACAGCCTATGGCTTTTCTGGAGGATAAGTCTTTGTGGCCATTATCACTGTACCTTCCTGAAATCACATGGGCCCAGGCCGGATACGCCTTTACAACATCAATTATTACATTGATTCCGGCAGTCTTTGTTTTCATTTGGGGTCAGGATTATTTGGAACAGGGAATTATTTTTTCAGGATTAAAGGAGTAGAGTGTAACATTTGAAGGGATAAAAAGGAAGTATGAAATGGAGGATGACACCTTGGAGGATAGCAGAAAGAAAAAAATAGTCACAGGTTTTTTAATATTTTTAGTATTCATGTGGCTTTGTACAGTGATTTCCAAAAGTATTTATGCGTCACGGCTGCCTATTGTGTCAACAGAGACCGTGGAACAGAAATACGTGGAGCATATTGTAAATGCAGAGGGTATTGTAGTGGCCGGAGATAAAAACCCCATTACCACTTTGAATGGTCTTCGGGTGGATAAGCTGATGGTGCAGGAAGGAGACCGGGTGGAAGAGGGAGATGTGCTCTTTACGGTAGATCTGGAAGACCTTGCCAATATTATGAATGCAAAACAGGTAGAAATTTCCAAACTGCAGACACAGATCAATACTATTCTGGAAAATGAAGAGCTGGAAAGACAAAAAAAAGAGCTGGAAGAACAGCGGGCCAGGGAAGACTATGATGCACAGGCAAGATATGAAGATACACTGGTAGGCAGAGCAGCAGAAGAATATAGCAAGATAGAGAATGAGATAGCCGATCAGATTGAAGGAGGAATGGGAGAAGGAGAGGTGGATGAAACATTGTTCGATGCGCTCCAGCAGGCAGCATATGCAGAAGCAGATGCAAAATGGAGAAGGGATAATGCCATAAAGGAAGCAGGGAGAAAGGTAGAAGACATTACTTCGCCGGAAAATGAAGATTCTATCTTAAAGATAAATCAGTTAGAACTTGCAAATCTTCAGGCTGATTTGCAGAAATTCCAGGAGATCAAGAATGCAGAAGGACAGATCAGAGCATTGCAGGGCGGATTGATCACGGACGTATATATCCGGACAGGAGGCAGAACTTCCGACTCGGCCATTATGCTTATGGCAGATGATTCAGTACCCTGCCAGTTTAAGACAGTGATCACCAAGGAACAGAAAAAATATGTAGGATTGAATGATAAGGTGGCTCTTAAGCTGGATGGAAGCAGCAGGGATAAGGATGCTACCATAGATTATCTTTTAGAAAGCACTTCCATGCCCGGAAGCTATGAAGCGTATATTAATCTTCCCGAAGGGACGGGAGTGCCGGGCTTGTCAGGAACCATGAGTCACTCAGAGAGCGGGGAAAAGCATTCCTGCTGTGTAACGCCGGAGGCAGTACATACGGAAAATACCAGAAGTTTTGTTTACGTGCTAAAAGAAAGAGAGGGCATTCTCGGTACGGAATATTATGTAGAACAAGTCACTGTGAGGATACAGGATGAAAACGAAAGCTGGGTAGCGGTAGAAGGCGCCCTTGACGCTAACAGCAGGATCATAACGTCTTCCACAAAAGAAATAAAAAACGGAGAAGTAGTGAGACTGACAGAAGAGTAAAAAAAGCAGCAGGGAGCACCAGGCTTCCTGCTGCTACTTGGCTTGTTGCCTGCAATATGAATATTTATGAAGGTACCGGGTCTGCAATTAGTCCCGTAAGAGTTCCCGTATGGAGGATATATAGCTCATGGAGTGCACGGGTAGCGGCAACATAGAGCAGCTTGGCATGTCCATCATCTACAGGATAGTCCTTACAGGTAGGATCTAAAATCAGTACAGCATCAAATTCCAGTCCTTTCGTATATTCTACTGGCAGTACCATGATGCCGCTTCCAAATACTGCTTTTTCCAGATCACTTTCTATAATGTCAATATATTTTGCCAGTTCTTTAGAAGCATCCCTAGCGCTTGCCTGATTACGGCAGATGACGGCAATGGTATCTAATTCTTTTGCAGGATCACCGCAGCCGCTTAACCAGTTTTTGCAGATTTTGGAAGCTTCGCAGATCAAGGTGTTTCTGTCCGTGGTCTGTATGATCTGCACCGGACTGCCATGTCTTAAGATAGGTTCTGCAGGATAGACAAAAAAGTTTCCATGACGCAATATACCGGTGGCAAAGTCAGATATTTCCACTGTGTTGCGGTAACTTTTTTTCAAAACGTTAAAACTATCTCTGGTATTGGCAAGAAAGACACTTTTTAATTCTTCCCAGTCATTTAAACCATAGCTAAAATGAATATTTTGGGAAACATCTCCCATAATGGTATAGGTGCATTGGGAAATGCAGAATTTCAAAACGTGATACGCCATCATTCCAAAATCCTGTGCTTCATCGATAACAATATGGTGTGCTTCACTGATCGTCTCTGTTTCTTTTACCCGTTTGTAGAGATAAGCAAGAGCAGCCAGATCGTAAATATCAAATTCCTTATCAGGTATCTCCAAACAATATCCATTCTGTTGTTGCTGCATCAGAAAATTACGGTATAGATGGAAAATGGACTGTTTCCATGTCCGTTTACCGTAATATCCACGGTAGGCTTTTAAAATAGCCTTTCTTTCAGCTTCTGAGTACCTTAGTCCGTTTTTAAGAAATTCTTCTTTGATTTTTTCCAAAAGGCGGGCATTAAGCATATTGATTTTATTCTGTATAGATACGGCAGGGTTTTGAAGAACATAGCGTTCTATGGCATCGCCGCTAAGCAGGCAGATCAGGGGATTCAGGTAAACAGATTTTAAGGAAATAGTATCATGTTCTAATTTATGGCAGTATTCTTCCAAATATTTAAACCACAGGGAACTGCCTTTGACACTTTCAGATATGCAGTGTTTATCCATACTTTTGATCCGGTATTTCCCATCATCCCAATCTTCATACAAAAGTCTGGTAAAAAGCTGTTCCATAGTCATCTGGCGTATGCCATATACGTCCAGATCGGGAAGAACTCCCGTAATATAATTAAGCAGGATCCGGTTGCTTCCCACAATATAAAAATCATCCGGTTTAAACCGTTCTTCATAGTTATAGAGGATGTAAGAAATACGGTGCATGGCCACAGTGGTCTTGCCGGAGCCGGCCACACCCTGCACGATAATATTGTGATATGGTGATTTCCGAATGATCTCATTTTGTTCCTTTTGAATGGTTGCGACAATTTCACTAAGTACAGCCTGTTTATTTTTAGCAAGATACTTAGTCAAAAGATCGTCATTGGCAATCACTTCACTGTCAAAATACTCAAGAAGCTTTCCGGATTCGATCTCGTAGGTACGCTTCAGTTTTAAATCAATTTCAATGGGGACGTTTCCCGGGGCTTTATAGCTGCATCTGCCCAAACCATTTTCGTAGTATGCATTTGCTACCGGAGCCCGCCAGTCTGCCACAATCTGACAAGTGGCATCTTTAGAAATACCACCTTTGCCGATATAGATGGATTCTTCCCTGTCAAGAGCTTCATCGTGAAAAATAATTCTCCCAAAATATGGTTTGTTAAAGGCTTTTTCATTTCGCGTAAGCGCACGCTTCATATGTTCATGCAAGGTTACCGTATTATTTAAGATGGTAAGCACTTCTATATCATTATCATGATAATGGGCCAGCATTTCATCAATGTTCTCCTGCATTCGTGCAACTTCCTGTCCATAATTTGTCAGGTTGTCTCTGATTATGGCAAGAGTTTCCTGCAGATTATTTTCTTCTGCTTCTCTTGATATGCCTTTTGGGTCCTGTGTGGGATGTGCGCTCATGAGATGTCCTCCTTAGTTGTTGATCAATTTGTTTTCTTTTATTGTAGTGAAATAATAAAATATTACTAGACTTTTATTTTGTAAAATGATAAACTATATACTGAAGTGTTGATAAAAATAAAATACTGCATAACAAAAATAAATTTCCGTTATAACGACATATCTATGCTGATTTCCGGCACTACTCTCTTTTTAAGTTAATGATATAGATGGAGGATTTTGTAATGAATAATAAAGCAATTCTGCAAACAGCCATGAGGCAGTCGGCTATTGACCTGAACTGTGATATGGAAGATTTTTTATTGCAGAAAAATAAAATTGTACTTTCCAAGGTAAGTGCGGATGCCAGAAAGTATCTGGAACTGCCTTTTGCATGTAATCTGGTGTCTTACGGTAATAATATTGTTGCTTCTGTTTTGGAGGAATGCCGGGAAGCAGTTTCTTCATATATTCATAAATATCCTGTGGAGCACTGTTTTGAAACCCCTAATATGCATGTTTTAAATGATGCTCTGGAGATGCAGGGGTTGAGAATCTGCTTTATGGCAGAATATTTTCTGCCGGATATCCATTCTTTAAAAGAAAAAGAATGCAGCTATGAAATGAGACTGCTGCAACAGAAAGATTTTGCTGATTTGTACCTTGATACATGGAGTAATGCTCTGTGTGAAAAAAGGAAGAACCTGGATGTACTGGGAGTAGGAGCTTATGATGGGGATACTCTGGTGGCTCTGGCAGGCTGTTCGGCAGACTGTGAAACTATGTGGCAGATTGGCGTGGACGTACTGCCTAAGTACCGCAGACAGGGAATCGCCAGTGCCATTACCAGCAGACTGGCGTTGGAAATCATAGAACGGGGTAAAGTTCCCTTTTACTGCGCAGCATGGTCAAATATTAAGTCTGTCAGAAATGCGATTGCCAGCGGGTTTTATCCTGCATGGGTGGAGATGACGGCAAAACCCTATGCTTTTGTAGAGGAGATGAATCAATGTACTTAGAAACAGAACGTCTTTTGATGCGGGATTATGAGAGGAAGGATCAAGAAGCATATTTTCAACTGAAGAGTCATCCGAAAACAATGTATTATCTTCAGGATATCCAGGTTTTCACCCATCAGGAATCAGAGGAAGACTTTAACAGAGTTTTAGAGGATATGGAAAAGGAAGAAAGAACTTTTTACTTTTTTCATTTAGAATTGAAAGACGCCCATGAGCAGGTGGGCAGTGTGGGTTATACAGTAACTGACAGGACTCCTATGGGTAAAATGGTTCATGCCGGATATTTTATCTATCCTCAATTTTGGAATAAAGGATATACGACAGAGGCTTTCCGGAAAGTGCTGGAATTTGCTTTTTTAAAGGATCATGTTTACAGGGTAACAACAGGATGCCTCACTGAAAATGTCGGTTCGGAAAGAGTTATGATCAAATGCGGCATGATCAAAGAAGCAGAGCATGTGGATTTTGAATGGCATGATGGAATGATGAAAACCAGAGTAGAATACCGCCTGCTGAAAAGAGAATGGGAGGAAAGGAGGCTGCCTGAATGAAGATAACAATGCTGGGAACCGGACATGCAATGGTAACGGAATGTTACAATACGTGTTTTGTCATAAGCGATGATGAGAAACATTTCATGGTTGACGGAGGAGGCGGAAATACCATACTGCGTCAATTATCAAATGCCGGATATAGCTACATGGATATAAAGGAAATCTTTGTCACTCACAAGCATATTGATCATCTGATGGGTATTATCTGGATGATACGCACAATTTCTCAGAGTATGGCAAAAGGGCAGTATCAGGGAGATGTAAATGTCTATGCACATCAGGAACTGACAGAACTGCTTCGGGATATGTCATATAAGCTGCTTTGGGAAAAACAGAGTCGTTTCATTGACAGCCGCATTCATCTGATTACAGTCTTAGACGGAGAAGAGCGGAAGATCAACAACAGGAAAGTAACTTTTTTTGATATACAATCCACCAAGGAAAAACAGTTTGGTTTCTGCATGGAGCTTCCCCATGGCGAGAAGCTTACCTGCTGTGGAGATGAGCTGTATCATCCCTGCGAGAAAAAGTACGTAGAAAACAGCAAATGGCTGTTGCATGAAGCTTATTGTCTGTATTCCCAGGCGGATATATTTACTCCTTATGAAAAACATCATTCAACAGTGAAAGAGGCCTGTGAGTTAGCGGGGGAGCTTGGAGTTCAAAACTTGATTCTCTACCATACGGAAGATCGGAACATAAAAAACAGGAAAAAAATGTATCTTGAAGAAGGCAGCCGCTATTTTCATGGGAACTTATTTGTTCCCGATGATTTGGAAAGCATATTATTATGATCTTACTTCAACCGGGGGAAGTTTAGGGCGGTTGGATAAGCGGTATTGGGAGGGAGTCATCTGATACTGATGCTTGAAAGCACGGACGAAATTCTCCAGATCTTCATAGCCCAGTTCTTTGCTGATCCGGGTGATAGTCATGCCGGAATTCATAAGCATGCGTTCAGCTTTCTGAAAACGGATCTGTCTGATCAGCTGGGAAAAAGTGCTTCCAAGATGCTGCTTAAGATACTTGGAACAATAAGGAACCGTATAATGCAGATGCTCTGCCAGAGAGGATAAAGTGATGGTGTTGTATTGGTCATAAATCATGGAAAGAATTTCATTGATGCGGGGATCCCAGGGAGAAGACTTTACAAAGTCTTTGTGCGTCCGCAGCAACCTGCTAAAGAGTGCCAAAAGCATGCCGGAGACAATGCTGTCAGTATATTCGTCAATGTTGGACATTTCCTTAAGTATATCCAGAATGGTGTGGTGAACCTCTTCTTCCTGCTGCGTATGGAACAAAAGATAACTTTCCCCTTTGTTTTGATAGATGCTTCTTTTTAAGAAGCTGCCCAAAGAATCCTGCCCGCTGAGAGTGCCGGGGAGAATATCCATAAAAGCGGCAGGCCGAATCAGAATATGGACAAGGCGGCTGTTATCAGATGTATAGATGGAATGCCGTGCAGCAGGCGGCAGGATACATAAATCGCCAACAGTATCCATTCGTTCCGTATTCTGATTGATCTGATGGCAGCAGGTTCCTGACAGCACATAGATCATTTCAAAAAAAGTACTGGTATGCTCAGTAATGGGATACGTTAGCCCTTCTAAGGCAATGATATTCTGCCGTAAATCTGAAGAAAGATGATGCTGGCTGTAGGCAGACAGCAGGACATCATCCCATGTGTGCATGGGAATGTGCCGGGTATCATCCGGTATCGCCGTGTCATCCATATGATCTGTTATAGTCTGATAGTCCATTTCCATTTTCCATAGTTTCCTGTAATAATTTCTTTATAAGGTTTGGGTGTCAAAAGTCCTGATTGGAACTGTTGCATAGCAGATTGGACAAAAGAAATTTGTGCAAGCGACTTTTGCACGATGGAGACGAAACTCAAAAATCGTGGAAGCCTTTGCTGAACACGATTTTCGTTTTAGGAGGTTCGGCGGAATGATTCGTGCAATGGAGTGCGCACGAATTTTTTTTGTGTAATCTGACAAACAGGATTTTTAAAAGGACATTTGACACTCAAACCCTTATAAACAAAAGTATACCATAGCAAATGGGAAAGTACAATCTAGTGATGTTAAAAAATGATAGTATATCTCATTAAAATTTACAATATTAAAGAAGGAAGTATTCTGTTAAAATTAAACAAAATGCTAATGAATTGCTTAAAAACGAGGAAAAAATTGGGCGATTTGACAGAAGGGATGGAGTCTATGGCAAAAACAAGTGGAAAAGCAAGGAAGGGTAATAAGCAGAAGTTGAGTCTGCATTTGTTATGGAAGCAACGGTATCTGCTATTAATGTCCCTTCCTTTTGTTATTTGGATCATTGTATTTAAATACATACCCTTATGGGGATGGACAATGGCCTTTCAGGAGGTAAAGCCTGCAACATTTGCAATACCTATTTGGGAAAGAGCCTTTGTGGGATTTGATAATTTTTTTAAAGCATTTCAAGATAGATTATTTAAACAGACAATGATCAATACCATAGGTATCAGTATTTTGGATATTGGTTTGGGTACGCTGGTGGCTATTACCTTTGCCGTATTGCTAAATGAAATGCAGTTTATGCGTTTTAAGAAGCTGACACAGACCATTTCTTATCTTCCCCACTTTGTATCATGGGTTATCATTGCAAGTATTGCAAAGAATATTTTTAATGATGGCGGCGTTATTGATACACTGACACATACGAATCTGCACCTTATGAGTACCAACTCTATGTTGATCTGGGTGGTTATTGTTATTATCAACTGCTGGAAGGAAATGGGATGGAATGCGATTATTTACCTTTCTTCTATGGCAGGAATCGATCCCGGTCTTTATGAGGCAGCCAAGATGGATGGCGCTAACAGATTTCAGAGGATCTGGCATATTACTCTTCCCGGTATCCGTGCTACGATCATCGTGCTCCTGATCATGAATATTGGTGGAGCGCTGAATGTAGGTATGGAACGCCAGATGTTATTGAGCAACGCTCTTGTGCAGGATCATACCATGGTTCTTTCCTGGTTCTCCTATGAAAGAGGTATTGGAAGCAGCAATTACGGTCTTGGTACAGCTATTGGTGTATTCCAGTCAGTTGTAGGATTGTCTCTGCTTCTGATTGCTAATAAGATTGCCAGCATGGTTGGCGAAGACAGGCTGATTTAGGAGGTGGAGATATGGCAAAGAAGAAAACATGGTTTGACTATGCGCTTATATTATTTTTTGTACTGATAGTTATAATAACATTGTATCCGTTCCTGAATGTGCTTGCTATTTCATTGAATGATGCTACAGATACGATACGTAATATTAATTTTATTGTTCCCCGTGTATTTACCTTAAATAACTATAAATATGTGTTTAATGATGCAGATATTATCAAACCGTTTTTTATATCTGTGACAAAGACAATAGTCGGAACGCTGCTTGGGGTTATTTGTACGGCTATGTTGGCATATACGCTGAGCCGCAGGGATTTTATTTTCCATAAACCCTTTACGATTTTATTTGTTGTGACCATGTATGTAAGCGGCGGTCTGATTCCCGAATATCTGTTGATTGTCCGTACGCTTCGTTTGAGCAATAATTTTATGGTATATATTCTGCCCGGTCTGATCTGGGTGTATAATATGATTCTGGTGCGCTCCTTTATAGATGGCCTTCCTACTGCTTTGGAGGAAGCGGCAATGCTGGATGGAGCTAATGACTTCCAGATATGGTATAAGGTGGTAATGCCATTGTGTACTCCGGTTATTGCTACAATTGCCCTGTATTATGCAGTAGGCCAGTGGAACTCTTTCATGGATACATATTTGTATGCAAAGAAATTGCCCACACTGCAATACAAACTGTATGAAATCATGGCACAGGCAACCATGAAGATGGATATTCATGCTACCAGCAATACGAAACAGGCCGTTACCCCTATGGCAATCCGTATGGCTGTTACCATTGTAGCAACGGTTCCCATTATTGTTGTATATCCGTTTTTGCAAAAGTATTTTGTAGGAGGCATGACAGTAGGTTCTGTTAAAGACTGATTTTGATATATGACCTGATACTTCAGGATTATATATATAATAAAAAGGAGGATTTTTTTATGAAAATGCGTAAGATTTTATCCCTGTTGACAGCAACAGCGCTTTGCGTTGGTATGTTGGCAGGATGCGGCGGATCCGGCAGCAATACACCGGACAGCGGCAATGCAGCTTCCGGTTCCGAAACAACCAGCAGTGGTACGGAAGCAGGAACTGCAGCAACAGAAACAGCTTCAGGCAGTGAGGATCTGGAGCCTATTACCTTTGAAGTATTCCTGGCAGATGCTAACAACAGCAGCTGGGACAATCCGGTTGGAAATGCAATTACGGCAGCAACGGGCGTAACATTGGAGATTACCTATCCTGTAACTTCTACCGGTGATGCGGCAGAAGATGTAGCTCTGATGATAGCTAATGACGAATATCCGGATATGATTTATGCTAAGGGCGCTGCTACTTCTTTATATGAAGCAGGTGCGTTAATTGACATGACAGATTTAATTGAGCAGTATGGTCCTAACATTAAGAAGATGTATGGCGATGAGCTTGAAAAGTTAAAATGGGGAAGCGGAGATGAAGGTATCTACCAGCTTTCTTATGCAGGTGTAGGTGCACAGACACTGAAGACCGGCGGCGGATGCCAGATTCAGTTCGCAGCGCTGAAAGAGAATGATTATAAGTATCCTACTACACTTGAAGAATACGAAGCATTGATCAAACAGTACATGGCAGCTCATCCTACCACAGAAGACGGATTGGAAACCATTGGTATTTCCATGAGTACAACTGACTGGCACTGGATGATCACACTGGGCAACCCTGCAGGATTCATTGCTGATGCTGCTCCTGACAATGGACAGTGGGTTATTGATGATAATTACAACTGCTACTATAAGCATGTAACTCCTGAAGAAAAAGAATATTTCAAGTGGCTGTGCCGTATGTATGAGGAAGGCATTCTGGATCCCGACTTTGCAACACAGACACATGATGATTATATCGCAAAACTTTCCAGCGGACGTGTAGTAGCAATTACAGACGCTGAGTGGGATTACAACCAGGCACAGCAGGTTTTGATCGGTGATGGCAAAACAGATAAGACATATTGCGGTCTTCCTGTTACACTGAGAGCTGATCAGAAAGCTCCTGCTCTGTTATATCAGGGTCTCCAGGTAGGCTGGGGTATTGGTATTACTAAGAGCTGCGAAGATCCCGTACGTGCTATTAAATTCCTTGATTACCTTTGCTCTGACGAAGGTTCAGTTCTTCATAAATGGGGAATTGAAGGTGAGCATTACTTCCTTGATGAAAATGGCATGAGATATCGTACACAGGAAGAAATTGATGCATCCAGTTCCGATCCCGATTATAGTAAGAAGACAGGTATCGGCAACTACACAGGATTCCCGATTTACGGTGACGGTGCTGAAGATGAAAACGGCAATCCTTACACAACAGTTACAAGACAATCTGTAATTGCAGAGTATAATGAAGAGCAGAAAGCAGCTTGTGAAGCATGGGGCACTGATATGCTGATCGATATCTTCCCTCAGCCGGATGAATTTGAACTGCTTCCTTACTCAGCATTATGGGCTTATCAGATTCCTCAGGATCTCTCCAATATGGTAGATATCTTAAATGAAATCGCATGGCCCGGTCTGGTTAAGTGTGTAACAGGCGGACAGGCAAACTTTGATGCAAACTGGGATGCTATGGTTGCAGAACTGGAAGCAAACGGTATGGCAGAAGCAAATGCACAGATGACAGCATTCCTGGCAGAGAAGATTCAGTAAGGAATCATAATATTTAACAGAATTACCAGTAACAAATATGAAGGGTCTGATATCGTAAAGGTGTTAGACCCTTTATGCAATTCATAAGCATGTTGATCAATCAGAATGAAGCGGAGGATTACTAGATGGAAGTAAAGAAAAATACTCCATTTTGGGATGTATCATTATCAATAGAAGAGAGACTGGACTGGCTGCTGTCAGAGATGACCATGGATGAAAAACTAAGCTGTCTGGCAACAAGAGTTCCTGATTTGGAACGCTTGGGAATACCTGCTATGTCTGTAGGAGGAGAAGCGGCTCATGGTGTAGAGGCAAGAAATGATCAAAATGAGCTTGGTGAACCGGAAATAACCACATCTTTTCCTCAGCCTATAGGTATGAGCGCTACATGGGATACAGAACTTATTAAGCAGGCAGGAGAAGTGACAGGTACAGAAGCACGTGTGATTTATCATCGCCATCCGGACAGAGGCTTAAGCCGATGGGCACCTACGATTGATTTAGAGCGGGATCCCAGATGGGGAAGAACAGAAGAAGGCTATGGAGAGGATCCACTGCTGACTGGTGAAATGTCTTCTGCCTATATTCAGGGTATGCAGGGAGATGATCCGCATTATCTGAGAGTGGCTGCTACGTTGAAACATTTTTATGGAAATAATACAGAAGCAGGCAGAGGATGGAAGAACTCCTCTATTGATCCCAGAAACCGGTATGAATTATATCTGGAACCTTTTCGCAAAGCGATAGAAGATGGCGGCGCCGAGGCTGTGATGACAGCTTATAATAAAATTAACGGAATCCCCGGAATGCTGAATCCGGAAGTTAATAATATTTTAAAAGAACAGTATGGACTAAAACATGCAGTTTGTGATGGCGGCGCCATGGAATTGGTGGCAAACTTCCATCATTATTATGGACTTCATGCAGAAACGCTGGCAGCTGCCATAAAAGCAGGAGTGGATGGAATGTCAGATAATCCTAAAGTGGTGGAACAGGCAGCAAGAGAAGCTTATGAACTTCATCTTATTACAGAGGAAGAGATTGATGGTGCGCTTAGGAATATGTTCCGTACCAAACTCCGGCTGGGAATATATGACAGAGAGCATTGTAATCCTTATGATGCTGTAACGGAAGCAGATATTAACTCCAAGGAGAATCAAAGAATCTGCATGCAGGTATCACGGGAATCTGTAGTGCTTTTAAAAAATGAGGATGGTATTCTTCCTCTTAATGATGTATCAGATGAAAATACCATAGCGCTGATCGGTCCTTTAGGCGATGCATGGTATCAGGACTGGTATGGCGGAGAAGCACCTTATCAGACCACATTACGGCAGGGAATAGAAAAAAACCAAAAGACCATAGTTCCCTTTGCAGATGGATTGGACAAAATTGTTTTTAAATGTGGGGAACAGGGAATTGCTGTTCGTGAGGATGGCGCATTGTATTTATCTTCGGAACCGGATATTTTCATAAAAGAAGATTGGGGAGAGGGGAGTTTTACTTTCCGTTGTGTCCGCACAGGCAAATATATGAATACAAGATTTTATCCGGGGAAAGTACAACCGGAAGAGATGGGCAGGATCGCTGCAGAAGCCGATAGGCCTTTTGACTGGTTTGTAATGGAAATCTTCCATTTGGAAGAGGAAAGGGACGGAAGCTTTTTGCTGACGAACCGCTTTGGATCTCCTGTTATGAAAGGAGAAGACGGAAGCCTCTGGTCTATGAAAGATGGAGAAAGGGTGGGTCCCACAGTAGGACTTGCCATAGAAACTGCTGTATCTACTCAAAAAGAAATAGCATTATCAGAAGTAAGATTTATGCTGGAAGTGGCCAAGTCAGGTATAGAAGAAGCAGTTAATATGGCCAGGGAAAAAGGAACAGTGATTCTGGCATTGGGATGCAACCCCATGGTAAATGCCAAAGAAGAGATAGACCGCAGTACCATAATCCTTCCTCCGGATCAGGAAAAATTAATGGAAGCAGTCTACCAGGTAAATCCTAATATAGTGTTGGTACTTTTTTCAAACTATCCTTATGCAATCAATGAAGCACAGAAAAAAGTACCGGCTATCCTTTGGAGTGCCACGGGAAGTCAGGATATGGGAGAAGCCATGGCGGAAACTATTTTCGGACAGAATGCACCTGCAGGCCGTCTGAATATGACATGGTATCAAAGTGATGACCAGCTTCCGGATATTGATGATTATGATATTATTAAAGGAAACCGCACATACCGTTATTTTGGAGGGGAAGTACTCTATCCTTTCGGATATGGTCTTACTTATTCTGACTTTGCTTATTCTGATTTGACAGTAGAACTGGCAGATAAAAGAAAACTCAATATTTCTTTTTCTGTAAAAAATACAGGGAAAAGGGTAAGTGATGAAGTGGCACAGGTATACGGCATTGCTCCGGCCTCTCGCGTGAAGAAGCCCTTAAAACAACTTTTAGGATTCCGGAGATTAATGTCCCTGCAGCCGGGAGAGAGCAGATTAGTGGAAATGGAAGTTCCGGTAGAAGAATTCCGGTTTTATGATGTTATCAGCCGTTCTCTGATGGTAGAGGAAGGATGCTATACTATTTATGCAGGCCCTTCCAGTGCGGCGGATACTCTTGCAAAGCAGATTGAAATTCCGGGCAGAAAGCCGGGACTACGAAATTTGAAAAAGAAGACAAGAGCAGACCACTATGATGATTATGAGAACATTATCCTGACGGAAGGACAGTTTGGATTTTGTGCGGCAACCCTTTGGGACTCCAAACGAGAGGGGATCTTATACTATCGAGACTGCGAAATAGAAAATGAGCTAAAAGAAATAACGCTTCATCTGATGAGCAAAGCTGGCGGAAGCGTGGAGGTAGCAATCAATGGGAAGACTGCAGGAAGCTGGCAGGGTGATACCAGAACTTATGAGGCAAATCCGCGACCTATCATGGGACCTATGATGATCAAAGAGGCGAAGGAGCGTATCAACACATGGAAACCTGTGTATGCAGATGTAAAAATACCATTGATCTATGATGCAAAAGCAGATCAGGAAAAACCGGCAGAACTGGAAATACGGTTATCCGGCGATATTAAGTTATGCTATTTTAAAGCATGATAAAGCGAGAATTATGAAGAGATTTTTGAAGCGCAAGCTGCAGAGCTTGCGCTTCTTAATTTACGAGTCTTTTTATTTCCTCAAAATCTCCTTTAAACAGGTATCCGTTAATACCGACTTTTTTGGCGCCGGCAATATTTTCTTCCCGGTCGTCAATAAAGAGACACTCTTCCGGTATCAGTTCATAAGTTTTTAGAAAATATTCATAAATCCTGATTTCCGGTTTGATCATGTGGACATCAGAGGAAACCATAACGCCATCGAAGTAGTCTTCACTGGCAAAGCGTGGAAAATAATCATGAAACATATTATCGGCATTTGAAAGGACATAAATCCCATAGTGTCTGCTTTTTACATATTCGCAGAAGTCCATGGCGCCGGGAATAGGTCTCATGCAAATATCCCAGTGATCCACACAATTCTTAAGGGATTTATGAAATTCTTTTGGAACCCGCTTGCTGACAGGTTCGTAACGATCCCCGTTAGAAATAAATCCGTAATCTCCCTGAATCCATTCAGGCCCCTGAAAAAGTTCTTTTCGAATGATATCCTTTGCTGCTTCCGTTTCACAAAACCGGTTGAGAGGAATTTCAGGATCAAAGGATAACAAAACATTTCCCATATCCAATATAATATTTTTAACCATGATCAATCTCCGTCATAAGATTATTTTTGATTGAGCGTAAAGCCGGTGACAGCAGAAAAATAGGCGGCCCATTCTTCCGAACAGTAAAAAATGATACACTCCTGATAACCGTCTGTCATATAGTATAGCCGTTTAGGGTTCTTTTCTTTCTTAAATACTTTATTCATATAGCCGATAATATCGCTGTCAAACCAATCGTACATTACTTTTGCATTAAACTCATAAGACTTCCGGTTATAGCAGAAGGTAATCTTCCGCAGGCCAAGACCTAAATCTAAATCTTCATCTGCCACAGCTCCGGAATCTTCAATGTCGGTAATAGTAAATTCATCGTTATTGATAGCCATAATTCCCTGAAAAAACTGAGTATACATATTGCCAATGTCAAATACTTCCATATCAAAAGCATATACCTGACTGGAGGAAGGGGTAAAAGTCCAGGTATCAAAATCATAGGAGCCGCTACCCAGTATTGATAACAGAGAAATCATTACATCTTCCGTGGTGAAATCCGTATAAGGGGAATTGAGAAAGAATTCCTGTGTTTGAGCGGCCATGTCATCTGAAAGCTCCGTAAAACCAAGGTCCCGCAAAGTAGTTACGGCATTATTGATTTTTTCCTCATTGGTAACAGCATCTTTTTCTAACAATGCCAAATCCTCAAAAGCTAAATCTTCAAAAGGATAGGATTCTGAAACAGGAGCTGTCCGACATGCTGAAAAAAGAAAGCATAAAGAGAAAAGAAATAGAGATAAAAATTTTTTCATGAAATGTCCTCCGTATTTAACAATCCCCATTTTTGAATTTCATAATCATTTCTCTGGTAAGGCTGATATGATCATCTTCCAAAGAAATTTCATTTCGGGAATACCATCCGGCTTCTGAGAGCTCATTTGTATCCAGATTGATCTGGTCGGAGCCGTCAAGATCGCAGAAGAAACCCATAAGAAGACTTCCGGAAAAGGCCCAGGGCTGACTTTTATAGTAACGAATATTTTTTACCCGAAGGCCTACTTCTTCCATGACTTCCCGGGCCACAGTCTGTTCTGCACTTTCTCCGATTTCCGTAAAGCCTGCAATCAGTGCGTAATTCTTATAGGAACGTCCGGCATACTTGCTCATTAAAAGCCGGTCTTTGTTAATAACGCCGACAATGACCGCCGGGGAAATACGAGGATAGACAAGATGATGGCACTGGGGACAAATAAGCATTCTTTCCTTGTGATCGGGAAGCATCTTATGACCGCAGCTGCCGCAGAATCGGCCTGACTGATAAAAGTTAAAAAGATGATGAGCGGTAATCCCTGCAAAGGATGTATGCCGGGAGAGGGCCGTTCGGAAAATACTGATATCTTCATAGTGGTATCCATCAATCTGAATCATTTCCTGAGAGACTTTGGGGCAGGCAAGAAAATACCGATACCGGTCTATGGAAAATAAATAGTAATAATCACAGGAAAATGTTTGCAACTCTTTAAAAACGGGATAGCGAAGTTTGCCCTCATGGAATCGGATAAGAGCAGTGTTCTTAAAAAATACCAGAATAAAATCATTAACATCCGGCTTTATGTCGTAGTACTCATTGTGATAAATTTTGGGATAAATATCCTGTATCATTTCCAATTCCTCTTTAAGCCTGTTTTTAAATATTGAAGTAAATTGTCCTATCTTTATGGAAATCTATTTATAAGTATGATAACATTAAACCCGGTGGAATACAATTGATGAATCTGTGCAAAATGGCAGGTATGAAAGGGAGAAGACACATGAAATGGATGAAATTCAAAATAGAAACAATTACCGAGGCAGAAGATATCATTATCAGTACATTGTATGATATTGGACTTGAAGGAGCGCAGATAGAGGATAAAGTCCCATTGACAGCAATGGAAAAGGAGCAGATGTTTGTAGATATTCTGCCGGAAGGACCTGAAGATGATGGAATTGCTTATCTCAGTTTTTTCGTAGAAGAAAAAGAAGACGGTTTTTTGGAAATTGCAGGAGAAAGGAAACTGCCCGATCAGATAGTGGATGAAATAAAAAAGGAATTAGAAGAACTGCGTTCCTTTATGGATATAGGAAAAGGCAGCATTACTGTTGACGAAACAAAGGATATTGACTGGATCAATAACTGGAAGCAATATTTTCATCAGTTTACTATAGACGATGTACTTGTGATTCCTTCATGGGAGGAGATACAACCTCAGGATAAGGACAAAATGATCCTTCATATCGATCCCGGTATGGCATTTGGGACGGGAATGCATGATACGACCCAGCTTTGCATCAGGGCCCTCCGTAAATATATTACTCCGGAAACGGTTTTGCTGGATGTGGGATGCGGCAGCGGTATCCTGGCTATTTTGGCTCTTATGTTTGGAGCCAAATATGCATTGGGTACGGATTTGGATCCTTGTGCCATTGAAGCCGTAAAAGAAAATAAAGAGGCAAATCATATCCCGGAAGATGCTTTCCGGCTGATAATCGGCAACATTATTACAGAAAAGGAAATTCAGGATCAGGCAGGCTATGAGCGCTACGATATTGTAACAGCCAATATTCTTGCGGATGTTCTTGTTCCCTTGACGCCGGTTATTTTCCATCAGCTGAAAAAAGGCGGCATCTACATTACATCAGGAATCATTGATGATAAGGAACAAGTGGTGGCAGATGCGGTAAGGGCGGCAGGACTTGAAATTCTTGAAATATCCTATCAGGGTGAATGGGTTTCCATTACTGCAAGAAAACCGTAACAGCAACAGGAATCGGCAGGGGGTATTTATGTATCAGTTTTTTGTAGAGCCTTCCCAAATACAGGGCCTTAGAATTGTAATCACAGGGAATGACGTGAATCATATTAAGAATGTCCTCCGTATGAAAAAAGGAGATGAGATCTCTGTCAGTAATGGGATGGACGGAAAGGAATATCGCTGCAGCATTACGGAATTTGCAGAAAAAGAGATTGTCTGCAAGCTGCAGTTTATAAGAGAAGAGGGTTTGGAACTTCCTTCTAAGGTTTATCTGTTTCAGGGACTGCCCAAGGCTGATAAAATGGAATTCATTATACAAAAAGCGGTAGAACTTGGCGCATATGAGGTTATTCCTGTTTCCTGTAAGCGTGCGGTAGTAAAACTGGACGAGAAGAAAGAAAAAAATAAAATAAGCAGATGGCAGGCAATTGCAGAAGCGGCAGCAAAACAAAGCAAGCGGGGTATCATACCGGAAGTAAAGAATGTGATGACCATGAAAGAAGCTGTTGCTTACAGCAAAAACTGCAAGATCAAGATCATTCCCTATGAACTGGCAGAAGGGATGGGGGAAACTAAGAAAATCATAGGCAGTTTAAAACCGGGAGAGGATATAGCTGTTTTTATCGGACCGGAGGGCGGATTTGAAGAAGCGGAGGTAGAGGAAGCCGTGAAGGAGGGATTTACTCCCATTACTTTGGGAAAGCGGATTCTTCGCACGGAAACAGCGGGAATGACAGTTCTCTCCTTAATTATGTACCAGTTGGAAAGCTGAAAAATATGGCGGAAAAAGAGAGAATAAAGCAACAAATAAAGAAAACAGCATATTATAATCATAGATAAAGCGATTAACTGTGGTGCTGAAACGGTTGCAGTATATTTGAGATAAAAGGACTGGTGACACTATGGAGATTTATTTAGATAATTCCGCAACTACCAGATGTTTTGATGAAGTAGCGGATCTGATGACAAAAATCATGTGTGAAGATTATGGGAATCCATCCAGTCTGCATAGAAAAGGCGTGCAGGCGGAGAGGTATCTTCATTATGCAAAAGAAATAATTGCTAAAAACCTGAAAGTAAATGAAAAAGAAATCTTTTTTACTTCTGGCGGAACAGAGGCAGATAATCTGGCTCTCAGAGGCTGTGCCTATGCTAACTGCCGGGCCGGAAGGCACCTGATCACTACACAGGTAGAACATCCGGCAGTTTTGCAAACTATGAAGTATCTGGAAGAAGAAGGATTTCGTATAACCTATCTTCCCGTAGATGAAAAGGGATGCATTCGCCTGGAAGATTTGCAGCGTGCCATTACAGGAGAAACGATCTTAGTATCTATCATGCATACCAATAATGAAGTGGGTGCCTTGCAGCCTATTGAGGAGGCAGGAGCTATGATCAAGCGGATGAATCCTAAAATCCTGTTTCATGTAGATGCTGTGCAGGGTTACGGTAAATACAGAATACTCCCTAAAAAAATGCATATTGATCTGTTGGCGGTAAGCGGTCATAAGATCCATGGTCCCAAAGGAGTAGGTTTTTTATACGTGGATGAAAAGGTGAAGATAAAGCCTATTATTTTTGGCGGCGGCCAGCAGAGCGGGCTGCGCTCCGGTACAGAAAATGTGCCTGCTGTTGCAGGACTTGGGAAAGCTGTTGAAATGATTTATGAAGATTTGAACCGGGAGATAGAGAATCTTTACCGGTTAAAAGAAACTTTTACAGAAGGAGTATACAGGATTCCGGATATTGTTGTAAACGGGCCGAAAGGAAGAGACGGTGCGCCCCATATCGTCAGTGTATCTTTTAGAGGCGTTCGGAGTGAAGTCCTGCTCCATGCATTGGAGGACAAAGGCATTTACGTTTCTGCAGGCAGTGCCTGTTCCGCCCATAAACCACAGCCTTCCGCAACATTGCAGGCTATGGGGATTGACAGAGATCTGCTTGGCTCTACCATTCGTTTCAGTTTTTCCGTTTTCACTACCATGGAGGAAATCAACTATACTTTACAGGCTTTATATGATATAATTCCTATGCTTAGAAAATTCCAGAGAAAATAATCAATACAAAAACAGTAATTTATGCAGCAGCCGCTAAATATGCATTTGAATCATGGCAATTAGCGGCTGTGTGTAAAAAGGAAGCCATAGGCAGAGGATGTTTATGGATATTTAGAAAAGGAGCAGATATGTTTACGGCATTTTTGATCAAATATGCGGAAATCGGAGTAAAAGGAAAAAACAGACATCTGTTTGAGGAAGCTCTTGTCAGACAGATCAAGTATGCTTTGAAACGGTGTGAAGGAGAGTTTGAAGTAACGCGTACGCCGGGAAGGATTTATATTGAGGCGTTGTCGGAATTTGATTTTGATGAAACGGTGGACAACCTGAAAACAGTATTTGGAGTTTCCGGTATCTGTCCGGTAGTTCATATTGAGGATGAAGGAATTGAAAAACTGGGTCAGGAGATTGTGAAGTATATAGGCAATGTATATCCTGACAGAAATTTTACCTTTAAGGTACAGACCAGAAGAGCCAGAAAGAACTATCCTGTTAATTCTATGGAACTGAGTGCGCAGCTGGGCAGCGTGATCTTAGATGCTTTTCCGGAACTTTCGGTAGATGTCCATAAGCCGGATGTATTTTTTAATGTGGAAATCCGGGAAAAAATATATATTTATTCCGAAACAATTCCCGGTCCCGGCGGTATGCCGGTAGGAAGCAACGGCAAGGCAATGCTTCTTTTGTCAGGCGGAATTGATTCCCCTGTAGCAGGATATATGATTGCCAAAAGAGGCGTTAAGATAGATGCCGTATATTTTCATGCACCGCCATATACCAGTGACCGTGCGAAACAGAAGGTGGTAGATTTAGCTAAGCAGGTGGCCAGATATGCAGGACCCATTTATCTCCATGTGATTAATTTTACGGATATCCAACTTTACATATACGAGAAATGTCCTCACGACGAACTGACCATCATTATGAGGCGGTATATGATGAAGATTGCAGAAAAAATAGCAAGAACCACAAATTGTCTCGGCCTGATTACGGGAGAGAGTATTGGACAGGTTGCCTCCCAGACAATTCAGTCCCTGGCAGTGACCAATGAAGTATGTACCCTTCCTGTATTTCGTCCGCTGATCGGGTTTGACAAGATGGAGATTGTAGATGTTTCTGAAAGAATAGGGACTTATGAAACTTCTATTTTGCCATATGAAGACTGCTGTACGATTTTTGTGGCCAAGCATCCTGTAACAAAGCCGAATTTAAATATCATTAAACGGCATGAGCAGAATTTGAATGAAAAGATTGATGAATTGATGCAGACAGCGCTTGATACGGATGAAGTGATTATTGTGAGCTGTAATGAATAACATGCGTTGCAAGTCGTTCTTATATTAAAAACGGCATATTACTGGAATATGCCGTTTGGTTTTAACAATGTGGAAGAATATATATTTAAAGCCTGCTAAATATTAAATGATATAGGACTTTAACGATTCTAAAACGTCATCAACGTTTTCTTCTACATGAATATTTAAATCGATAGGTTTAGATAAGTCCAGAGAAAAGATACCCATAATGGATTTAGCATCAATGACATATCTTCCTGAAACTAAGTCAAAGTCATAATCAAACTTTGTAATATCATTTACAAAAGCTTTTACCTTATCGATAGAATTTAATGAAATCTGTACAGTTTTCATTGTAATTACCTCCTTATATTTTCATACCTGCCTGCTAGTATAGTAAAGGATTCATATTAAAAAGTCAATGATAAAACAATACAAAAAAACGGAGAATAATATGAAAAGTGTTGCATTACATAACCTGGGATGTAAAGTAAACGGATATGAAATGGATGTTATGCAACAAATGTTACAAGAAAAGGGTTACAAAATTGTACCTTTTGATGAACATGCCGATATATATATCATCAACACATGTACCGTAACAAATGTAGCAGATAAAAAAAGCAGACAAATGCTTCACCGTGCCAGAAAGAAGAATCCGGAAGCTGTAGTAGTGGCAGTAGGCTGTTATGTGCAGACAGGCCAAGAGGAAGTGTTGAAGGATGAGAGCATTGATCTGGTTATCGGAAACAACCGGAAAAAAGATTTGATCCCTATTTTGGAGGAGTTCCTTTCAAAGCAGGAAGAAAGAAGCAAGACCTTAGAGGGAAAGACTGTCATAGACATTGGCCATACGAAAGAATATGAATCCATGATGCTCCGGCGTACGGCAGAACATACCCGGGCTTTTATCAAGATCCAGGATGGCTGTAATCAGTTCTGTACTTATTGTATCATTCCATACGCAAGAGGCAGGGTAAGAAGCCGTAAAGAGGAAGAAATCCTTACAGAAGTGATGAACCTTGCACAGCATGGATATCGGGAAGTGGTGCTTACCGGAATCCACATCAGCTCTTACGGCCTTGACTTTGATGGAATTAACAATATATCAGGTGGAGAAGGATTCCCTCATGAAAGATTGCTTGCATTGATCAAAAAGATTCATGAGATAGATGGAGTGGAACGTATCCGTCTGGGTTCTTTAGAACCAAGGATCGTGACGGAAAACTTTGCCAAAGAACTTTCCGGTCTGTCTAAATTCTGCCCTCATTTCCATATATCTTTACAAAGCGGCTGTAATACTGTTTTGAAACGGATGAATAGAAGATACACTGCGGAGGAATACTATGAGAAGGTATGCATTCTTCGTAAGTTTTTTAAAGATCCGGCAATTACTACAGATGTAATCGTAGGGTTTCCGGGGGAAACTGAAGAAGAATTTGAAGTAACCAGGAATTTCTTAAAAAAAGTATGCTTTTACGAGATGCATATCTTTAAATATTCCAAACGGAAAGGTACTATAGCAGCTGCTATGAAAAATCAGATCCGGGAAGATACTAAAGCAGAAAGAAGCGATATCCTGATCCGCTTAGAGCAGGAGATGTCCCATGAGTTCCGAAAAAAGCATTTACATACGGAGATGGCGGTTTTATTCGAGGAACAAAAAGAAATAGGGGGAAGGCAGTACCAGATCGGACACAGCATGGAGTATATTAAGGCGGCCATCCCTTCCGGAGAGAATCTTTCCGGAAGGATTTTAAAAGGAAGCTGTAGTGGGTTTTTGCAGCCGGATATTCTGCTCTTTGAAAGAGAATAGGGTTAAATACCATTGAATTTTAGAATAAAATGGGGTAAGATAAAAAAGAATAGGGTTAGACAAAACAAGGGGTGCGGCTTATGCAGGACTTAGGAAACACACAATTTTTTAAAGTTGGAACCGATAATAATACTGTTAAGAAAACGCTGGATGAAGTTTATCAGGCATTAACAGAAAAGGGATATAATCCTGTCAATCAAATTGTAGGATATATTATGTCAGGAGATCCTACTTATATTACCAGTTATCGCAATGCAAGAAGCCTGATCATGAAAGTGGAACGGGACGAGCTTGTAGAGGAATTGCTGACAGAATACATCAAAAATAATCATTGGAAATAATATATGATGAGAATAATGGGTTTGGATTTCGGAGCAAAGACAGTAGGCGTGGCGGTCAGTGACCCCATGCTTATTACTGCTCAAGGAATAGAAATTATCAGAAGAAAAGATGAAAATAAATTACGTCAGACTTTGGCCAGAATCGAAGAATTGATTTTGGAATATCAGGTAGAGGAAATCGTACTTGGACTTCCCAAAAATATGAATGATTCTCTGGGCAGCAGGGCAGAGCTTACCCTTGAATTTAAAGAAAAGCTGGAGAGGCGTACGGGCCTGCCTGTTTATATGTGGGATGAAAGACTGACTACGGTTGCGGCTGACAAGGCCATGATGGAAGCCGGAATCCGCAGAGAAAACAGGAAAGAATATGTAGATAAGATTGCGGCAGTATTTATTCTGCGTGGATATCTTGAACTGCGGAATGCGGAAAAACAGGAAGAGGTATAATATTGGAAAAAATAGCATTTGCGTTGGACGGATCTGAAACGGCATGGTTTTATGTGCTGGAGCAGACAACAATAGGCGGCAGACATTACATTTTAGTGACAGAAGAGGAAGAAGGAGATTCCCAGGCATTTATTTTGAAGGACATCTCTGATGATAAAAGCACAGAAAGTATTTATGAAATAGTGGAAGATGATACGGAACTGTCAGCGGTAGCAGCCGTATTTGAAAATCTACTGGAAGATGTAGAAATTGAAAATTAATACAGAATACTGTCGGGTTGAATCTGTATGACAGACAGACTGCTAATGATGGATTGTGTGCGGAGCAAACGGAAGATGAGAAGTGCATAAATCATCATTATTTTGTAAGGTTATCTGCCATGGAGGAAAACTCTACAGTGATGGGAAAACATGGAGGTAAATTGTTTGAAGAAAGATGAAATGAAAAAAGGTTCCAGCCTGAAAGTGATTCCACTTGGCGGGTTGGAACAGATTGGCATGAATATTACTGCTTTTGAATATGAAGACAGTATTATTGTAGTAGACTGCGGCCTTTCTTTTCCGGAAGATGACATGCTGGGTATTGACCTTGTAATTCCGGATATTACTTATTTAAGAAACAATATTGACAAAGTAAAGGGATTTATGATCACTCATGGTCACGAAGACCACATCGGTGCACTTCCCTATGTGCTCAAAGAGGTCAATGTGCCGGTTTATGCTACCAGGCTGACTATGGGATTGATTGAGAACAAGCTGAGAGAGCATAGCATCCTGAACACTGTTAAGCGCAAGGTGGTAAAGTTTGGTCAGTCCATTAATCTGGGCCAATTCAGGATTGAGTTCATTAAGACCAATCACAGCATTGTAGACGCAGCGGCCCTTGCAATTTACTCTCCTGCCGGAATTGTTGTGCATACAGGTGATTTTAAAGTAGACTATACACCGGTATTCGGTGATGCCATTGATCTGCAGCGTTTTGCAGAACTTGGAAAAAAGGGCGTGCTTGCCCTGATGTGTGACTCTACCAATGCGGAACGACCCGGCTTTACGGCCTCTGAAAAAACAGTGGGTAAAACTTTTGATGCATTGTTTGAAGAGCATAAAAATACACGTATTATCATTGCCACATTTGCTTCTAATGTAGACAGAGTGCAGCAAATCATTAATTCTGCTTATAAGTTTGGCCGCAAGGTAGTAGTAGAAGGCAGAAGTATGGTAAATATCATAGAAGTTGCAACTAACTTAGGATGTCTTAGCATACCGGACCAGACATTAATTGATATAGAGCAGCTGAAAAACTATCCGGATGAAAAGACGGTTATCATAACTACCGGAAGCCAGGGCGAAAGCATGGCAGCCCTTAGCCGTATGGCAGAAAACAATCATAAGAAAATTTCCATAGGTCCCGGAGATACGGTTATTTTTTCTTCTAATCCTATACCGGGCAATGAAAAGGCAGTTACCAATGTGATCAATGAACTCCTGATGAAGGGAGCAGATGTTATTTTCCAGGATGTTCATGTATCGGGACATGCCTGCCAGGAAGAAATTAAACTGATTTATACTTTGGTGCATCCACAGTATACCATTCCCGTACATGGAGAATATAAACATCTGATGGCTCAGGCCAAGATTGCAAAAGAACTGGGTATGCCCAAGGAAAATATATTTATCCTTCAATCAGGGGATGTACTGGAGTTGTCTGAGGATTCGGCATCAATAACCGGCAGAGTTCCGGTGGGAGATATCCTTGTAGATGGGCTGGGTGTTGGTGATGTGGGCAACATCGTCCTTCGTGACAGACAGCATCTGGCGGAGGATGGTATTTTGATCGTGGTGCTGGGACTGGACAGCGCTACAGACCAGCTGGTATGCGGACCGGATATTGTTTCCAGAGGATTTGTTTATGTCAGAGAATCGGACGAGCTGATGGACGAAGCCAGAATCGTAGTTAACGAGGCAGTGGAAGGGTGTCTTGATAAGGGCATTGCAGACTGGGGCAAACTTAAGGCTTCCATTAAAGATTCTCTTAGCGAGTATGTATGGAAAAAGACAAAACGCCGGCCAATGATACTTCCTATTATCATGGAAGTATAATAAATTCCCAATGATAAATATCGCGGGCTGAGTAAGAATGGAGTATTTAATATGGAAAACAGCTTAAAAAGCGCAACTCTGAAATACGTCAGGATAATTAAGGAAACAGAGACTTACAGAAGATATTATGAACAACTGGAAAAGCTGAAAGAATATCCGGAAAAATATCAAAAGGTAAATGAATTCAGAGAGAAGAATTTTGAAATTCAGAATACCACTCAGAAGGATGAGCTATTTGATAAGATGGATGAGTTTGAACGGGAATATGAAGAATTCAGAGAAGATCCCATGGTAGATGATTTTTTAAGGGCAGAGTTGGCATTCTGCCGGATGATGCAGGAGGTTACGCTTTGCATTACGGAAGCGGTAGAATTTGAATAAAATCCGGCAAAAGGAAAGGTATGGTTATGATATGAATGTAAAATATCTGATAGGAGCTGTTATTGAAGCAATTATTAAAGTGGTTGTGGTAGCAGCAATCGTTATGTTTGTACTGCGAACGTCTACAGAGGCTTATAATTTTGGATATAAGGTATTTGCGGATGAACCTGTATCTGCGTCAGGCGGACGAACGATTACGGTGGGCATTGCAGAGAATGCTGATGTAAAAGATATTGCAGAGATGCTGGAAGAAAAGGGCCTTATAGAAGATGCAAGGCTGTTTATTATGCAGGAGTTTTTGTCGGCTTATCATAAGAAGATCAAACCCGGCATTTATGATCTGAATACCAGTATGACAGCAGAGGAAATGCTGGCAGTGATGTCCACCTCTCAGGAGGCAGCAGAGGAAAATGATCAAAGCATGGAAGATGATGAGGAGTCAGAAGGCGAAGAAGAGCCGTATGAAGATGCCGAAATGGAAAATACAGAAGGAATGGCAGCAGAATAAAAGAGGTATATTTATATGATTACGGAAGAAAGAATCAGTACATTTATTAATTCCTTTGATTCCGGTAATACTCCTTTCCTGAATGAATTGGAACAATATGCAATGGAAACCAATGTCCCGATTATACGTTCACAGATGCAGAGTCTATTAAAGCTGCTTTTGACGATAAAGCAGCCGCAACGTATTCTGGAGGTGGGAACGGCCATTGGTTTTTCTGCGTTACTGATGAGTGAATATGGACCTGTAGATTGTAAAATCACAACGATTGAAAAATATGAAAAAAGAATTCCCATTGCCAGAGAGAATTTCAAAAAGGCAGGCAGAGAGAATCAGATTACATTGCTGGAAGGCGATGCTGCAGAAATTCTAAGGCAGTTAGAAGGACCCTTTGATCTGATCTTTATGGATGCTGCAAAGGGGCAGTATATTCATTTCCTTCCGGATGTTTTGAAACTCCTTTCAAAAGGAGGTCTGTTGATATCGGATAATGTCTTGCAGGATGGAGATATTTTGGAATCCAGATATGCGGTAACGAGAAGGAACAGAACGATCCACAGCAGAATGCGGGATTATCTGTATGAGCTGAAACACAATGAAAATCTACAGACTGATATCCTCCCGGTAGGGGATGGAGTGACAGTCAGTGTCCGAAAATAGAGCCGTTTGTCGGCAGAATGAGGGGAAATATGAAAAAACCAGAGCTATTAATACCGGCAAGCAGTCTTGAAGCCTTAAAAACAGCCGTTTTGTTTGGGGCAGATGCTGTGTATATAGGAGGAGAAGCATTCAGCCTGCGGGCCAAAGCCAAGAATTTTTCCAAAAAGGATATGATGGCAGGAATTGAATTTGCCCATAAGCACGGAGTAAAGGTACATGTTACCGCCAACATCCTTGCGCACAATAAGGATCTGGAAGAAGCCGCATCTTATTTCAAAGAGCTGAAGGAAATGAAACCTGATGCATTGATCATATCGGATCCCGGTATGTTTTTGCTGGCCAGGGAGATATGTCCGGAAATTGATATTCATATTTCTACTCAGGCCAATAATACCAATTATATGACTTATCAGTTCTGGTACGATCAGGGAGCCAAAAGAGTGGTTTCTGCAAGAGAGTTATCTCTTACGGAAATTAAGGAAATCAGAGCAAAGATTCCGGCTGATATGGAAATAGAAAGTTTTATCCATGGAGCAATGTGTATTTCCTATTCGGGAAGATGCCTTCTCAGTAATTACTTCACAGGAAGAGATGCCAACCAGGGAGCATGCACGCATCCCTGCAGATGGAAATATGCGGTGATGGAGGAAAGCCGTCCGGGAGAATATCTGCCTGTTTATGAAAATGAAAGAGGAACTTACATTTTTAATTCCAAGGATCTGTGTATGATAGAGTACCTTCCTGAAATGATAGCAGCAGGGATTGACAGCTTCAAAATAGAAGGAAGGATGAAAACGGCTCTTTATGTGGCAGCTGTTGCCAGAACCTACCGTAAAGCAATTGACGACTATTTTGAATCGGAACATAAATACCGTGAACATCTGGATTGGTACAGAGAAGAAATTGCCAAATGCACTTACCGTCAGTTCACTGTGGGATTTTACTTTGGGAAACCTGATGAGAACACCCAGATTTATGATTCTAATACATATATTAATGAATATATATATTTGGGAATCGTGGAAGAGGTAAAGGAATCGACAGTTAAGATTGAACAGAAAAATAAATTCTGCGTAGGGGATCAGATAGAAATTATGAAGCCGGATGGGAGAAATGTGGAGACGAGGGTACTGTCGCTTACCACACAGGAAGGAGAGAAAGTGGAGAGTGCGCCCCATCCCAGACAGGTACTGTATGTGGAATTAGATAAAAAAGCAGAACAATATGACCTTTTAAGGGTACGGAAAGCAGGAGGAGAAGATAATGAATGAAGCAATAAATATTGAAAAACTTTTTGGCAGTAAAGTATTTACCAGAACCACTATGAAGGAACGTCTGCCCAAAAATACATATAAAGAAGTTACCCGAATCATGGATCAGGGTGGTGAACTTACTTTAGAGACAGCAGATGTTGTTGCAAAAGTAATGAAGGACTGGGCAGTTGAGAACGGGGCAACCCATTACACTCACTGGTTTCAGCCGTTAACGGGAATTACGGCTGAAAAACATGATTCTTTTGTATCTCATCCCGATGAAAGCGGCAAGATGATGTTGGAATTTTCCGGTAAGGAATTGATCAAGGGAGAACCGGATGCGTCTTCGTTTCCTTCAGGAGGACTGCGGGCCACTTTTGAGGCAAGAGGATATACAGCCTGGGATATTACTTCACCTGCATTTTTGAAAGAAGATGCAACAGGTGTAATCCTTTGTATTCCTACGGCATTCTGTTCTTATAAAGGAGAAGCCCTTGATAAGAAAACACCGCTTTTGCGTTCCATGGAGGCGGTCAGCCAGCAGGCTCTCCGCATTGTCCGGCTGTTTGGCAATACAACTGCAACAAAAGTATATCCCAGTGTTGGACCTGAACAGGAGTATTTCCTGGTGGACAGGGAAAAATATTTGAAAAGACCGGATCTTGTTTTCTCGGGACGAACGCTCTTTGGAGCGCCGGCGCCTAAGGGTCAGGAGCTTGAGGATCATTACTTTGGAACAGTTCGTGAGCGTATTGGGGCTTATATGAAAGACCTGAATATAGAACTGTGGAAACTGGGGGTTACGGCTAAAACACAGCATAATGAAGTGGCTCCTGCCCAGCATGAGCTGGCAACCATTTATGAAACAGCCAATATTGCAGTGGATCATAACCAGCTGGTAATGGAAACCATGAAAAAAGTTGCAGGGCGGCACGGAATGACCTGCCTGCTCCATGAGAAACCATTTGCAGGAGTAAACGGTTCCGGTAAACACAATAACTGGTCTCTTGGAACAGACAACGGCATTAATCTTTTGGACCCGGGAGATACGCCTAATGAAAATATTCAGTTTTTGTTAGTGCTTGCCTGCATTATTAAAGCAGTTGATGTTCATGCCGACCTGCTTCGTCAAAGCGCCTCTGATGTAGGGAATGACCATAGACTTGGGGCTAATGAAGCGCCGCCCGCCATTATTTCTGTTTTTCTCGGTGAGCAGTTGGAGGATGTTGTCAGACAGTTGGTAGAAACAGGAGAAGCGGCCCATGTGCTGCAGGGAGGAAAACTTGATACCGGTGTTTCCACGCTGCCTGATTTTGAAAAAGATGCTACTGACAGAAACAGGACTTCTCCTTTTGCATTTACGGGAAATAAATTTGAATTTCGTATGGTGGGCTCTTCCGACTCTATCGGAAGTCCCAATACAATATTAAATGCCATGGCAGCAGAGGCTTTCTGTGAAGCAGCAGACATCCTTGAAAAAGCCGACAACTTTGAACTGGCAGTACATGATCTGATCAAGAAATATTTTACAGAGCACCAGCGGATCATATTCAATGGAGACGGTTATTCCGAAGAATGGGTAGCGGAAGCCGAAAGAAGAGGACTTCCCCATATCAAGTCTATGATTGAAGCGGTAGATACCCTGACAACCGACAAAGCTGTTAAGCTGTTCGAGAAATTTGGGATTTTTACAAAAGCGGAACTGGAATCACGAGAAGAGATTCTGTATGAAACATATGCAAAGACCATCAATATTGAAGCTCTTACCATGATCGATATGGCTTCCAAGCAGATCATCCCTGCGGTTGTTACTTACAGCAAAACCCTGGCAGATACCGTAATTGCCGTAAAGGATGCCGGGGCAGACCCATCTGTTCAGGCAGGGATACTCTCAGAACTTTCCACTAAACTGACGGCTATGAAAAAGGCACTGGGAGAATTGGAAGAAGCTGAGAAGAGGGCGCATTCAATTATGGAGGCAAAAGAAAAAGCATTTTATTATAAAGATGTAGTTAAGAAAGCGATGGAAAATTTAAGAACTCCTGCTGATGAACTTGAAATGATAGTAGATAAAAAAATCTGGCCTATGCCTACTTACGGCGATCTGATTTTTGAAGTATAGAAAATCCTTCAGGAATTATCATGGATAAACCCCTCAAAAGAGGGGTTTATCTGTTATCTCAATTTACTTTGATTTCAAGGAATCCAAGCAGTTTGCTCATGTCATATTCTTTTAAAACACCTAAATTGGAATCATAGAATTTGCCGTCATAGTGAAGGAGATAATGGCAATACCGTCCCATTTTTTCCATCATAATACAGCATTTAGGAAGAGTGGCATTTTCACCTTCCGTATAAACAATAATATCGGTATGATCGATACCATAGTAATTTAATGCGGAAATTACGCGGCCCATGGTACCCTGCCATTCTCTGCAGTCCATAACGCTGATTACTTCCGCAATAGTAACACCGGCCAGCATAGCAACACAGGTTTGTCCGCACAGGCCGTCTTCCGGCTGGATAATGATGTCAATGCCGTCTATTTTACGGATAGGGTTTTCAAAGCTATAAGGGCTGTTCTGGTTCATTTGGATCAGACTGCCTGTAACATGCAGGAGAAGTTTATGTTTTTCATCAATGTTAATATGGGAAACATCATCTGATGTAAGATGGATCTTATAATTTCCCTTTTCCTCGGGAAGCAGCTCGCAATCAATAATCTTGTTGTCTAATACAAGATCTGCCTGAATAACATCCCGCTGTTTGCATACTTCCCAGATGTTAAAAGGAATGCGGATGCTATAGACATCGTCTTGTTTGTCGATTTTACCGTTGAAAAAATATCTCATTTTGTAACCTCCTAATATAAGCATGTAAACGCTTTCATGATAATAAAAGAATATCAGATTTTCAAATTATTGAAAATAGTTTTAAAAAGAAAAATGGAAATTATTAAAAAAAATACATCCTGATAAAAAAGTAACGATCCAAACCGGAAAAATTTTTTTAAATTTAGAAAAAGTACTTGCTTTTTATGATAAAATGAGTTATTATATCCAAGTGCAAAACGCAGAATATAATATTGGGCTATCGCCAAACGGTAAGGCAACGGACTCTGACTCCGTCATTTCAAGGTTCGAATCCTTGTAGCCCAGCTGACAACCCGGAGGAATCTGTCCTTCGGGTTTTTTCAAGGAAGGATTGATGGATCATGTATAGCTACCAGACAAGAATCAGATACAGTGAGCTTGATGAAACAGGGTATTTAAAAACAGAATCGTTATTGGATTACTTTCAAGACTGTTCTACATTCCATTCGGAAGATATCGGACTTGGAGTGGAATATCTGAGAGAGCAGCATCTGGTATGGGTCTTATCTTCATGGCAGATCATAATAGAGAGATATCCTGCTCTTGGAGAAGTGGTGACAGTAGGAACAGCGCCTTACAGTTTCAGGGGATTTATAGGATATCGTAATTTCCTGATGGAAGATGATAAGGGAAAGAGGATTGCCTGTGCTAACGCCATATGGAGCCTGATTGATACTGAAAGTGCAAGGCCCAGAAAGGCTACGGAAGAGATGCTGGAAAAATATGTGGTGGAACCAAAGCTGGATATGGAATATGCACCCCGGAAGATTACTCTGCCGGAGGGAGCTGTGGCAGGAAATGAAGTAATCATCAGACCCCATCATCTGGACACGAACCATCATGTAAATAACGGACAATATGTGCGGATTGCCATGGATGCACTGGAAAAGAAAGGACCTGTCAGGCAGCTAAGGGTTGAATACAGGAAACAGGTCTTTTTAAATGATGTATTGACCCCTTATGTGGCTGAGGCACAAACGGGGATTTATGTTGTGGTCCTAAAGGATAAAAAGGACGATGTCTGCTGCGTAGTAGAATTGCAAAAATAAAGGAAGTCATCATGATTGAATTAGGGAAAAAACAAATATTAACAGTAGTAAAGAGAGTGGATTTTGGCGTTTATCTTGCTGATACAACGTCTTCGGGGTCCGGGGATGAAGAAGAGCAAAAGGTTCTTCTGCCCATCAAACAGGTGCCGGAAGAAGCGGAGATCAATGACAGGCTGCGGGTTTTTGTGTATAGAGATTCTAAGGACCGGTTGATTGCAACTACCAGAGAGCCCATGCTGGAGGTGGGAGATTTCGCGCTTCTTACAGTAAAACAGGTAAGCAAAATAGGAGCATTTCTTGACTGGGGGCTGGAGAAAGATCTGCTTTTGCCTTATGGAGAGCAGACTGCTCCTGTAAAAGCCGGAGATAAATGTCTTGTGGCTCTTTATATTGACAAAAGTAACAGACTCTGCGGAACCATGAAGGTATATCATTATCTGCGTACAGACAGTCCTTATCATAAGGATGATAAGGTAGAAGGTATGGTATATGAAATCAGTAATAATTTCGGAATTTTTGTTGCAGTGGACAATTGCTATTCGGCGCTGATACCTAAAAGCGAACCTGCCGGCAATCTTGCAGTGGGAGACAGAGTATGTGCCAGAATAACGGAAGTAAAAGAGGATGGCAAACTGTCTTTGAGCATCAGGGAAAAAGCCTATATCCAGATCGGTCAGGACGCCAGAAAACTTCTTGAGCTACTGGATGAGGAAGGGGGAGAGCTTCCCATAGGAGATAAATCAGATCCGGAACTTATCCGAAATAAAACAGGAATGAGTAAAAACGAATTTAAACGGGCAGCAGGCAGTCTGTTTAAACAGAGATTAATTAATATTGAAAAGGAAAGCATCCGCAGAATTTGAAAGGACGAGAATAAGAGTGAACGGTAAAAAAGTTAATCTTGCATTTCTGATATCCACTATACTATATTTTCTGGCGATGCTTGGAGCGGCCTATTTGTTCCCGGCGTTGATGAACAGTATTGTTCTCAATAATCTGATCTGTGAACTGGTAATTGTCCTTCCGGGACTTTTGTTTGTTATTTTTCTTGAAAAGAATCTGGCAGGATTCCTGCATCTTCAAAAGATGAAAATAGGCACCATGCTTGTAATTGTTCCCTTTACTTTATTTAGTATGCCGGTCATATCACTGGTAAATCTGCTTTCCCAGCTCTTTACGGAAAATCAAAGCGTTGCAGTGATGGAAAGCTATCAGATAGGCAGCATGCCTTTTTGGAGACTGCTTCTGTCAGTGGGAATATTTGGCCCTTTCTGTGAGGAACTGATCTGCAGAGGAATTTATTATAGAGGATACAGGAAATCGGGAAGCGCTTTTAAGGCCATGATGCTGTCTTCTCTTTTATTTGCATTGCTGCATATGAATATTAATCAGGCCATGTATGCTTTTGTCATGGGTGTGATGGCGGTGCTTTTGGTGGAAGCAACAGGCAGTCTTCTTTCATCTGTCCTTTATCATATGTTGATCAACAGCAGTCAGATATTTGCCATGTACCGTATGCTGCGGGCTAATCCCTCGGCTTACAGTGAGGCATCCGCTGTCATAAATACAGAGAGCATGATTTTTGCGTTGGCGGGGTATCTGGTCATTGTGGCGGTAACTCTGCCTTTAGCCTGGGGAATGCTTGTATGGATGTGCGGGCATGAAGGGAGAAGAGGTACCCTTCCTCTGATCTGGAAAGAAAGAAAAGAAAAAGAGGATAAAATGCTGACGATTCCATTAGTCATTGCATTTATCCTCTGCTTAGTCATAATGATATTGCCCTATATAATCAGTCTGTATCATAGGGTAAGGTTTTAAATAAACATATCAAAATTGCTGCCAACGGCAGGATTTACAGATAATTCCATAGAACGATCCATCATATTAATAAGACTTTCACCGGCTGCTTCAGAACTGTCTAAAGCTTTGCTTAAAACAGCAACACTAACCTGATCCATAAGCTTTGTGTTGGATAACGCAGTTGATAATTCAGGAATATTCATATCGCTTCTTCCCCCTTACGTTAAAGTAGTGTTTTAATCATAGCACAGAAATGAAAAAAAAGAAATACTTTTGAAGATTTTTAAACAAATTTTTTTTGTTAACATAAGGACGGCTCGCAAAGCGTGGCGTCCGTTGTTTATGTTGCATAGTAATGACAGTAGGAAAAAAATGGTGAAAAAACATAAAATTCCACAAAAAATATATAAAAATGGGTAGATTTATTTGTGCATTTGCTTTAAAATGAAAAAGAAGTTCTTTTGCAAATTAGATATATGTATAAAAATATTGTATATATTGCATAGCTGCATGGGGAAGGTATTTAATTAAAGGAGTGGGGGATATGATATCAAATCAGATATTGCAAAATACGATTGAGGGGTTAAAGGCAATTGCAAGAGTCGAGCTGTGCGTCATGGACACTGACGGCAAAGAAATGGCGGCTACTACAGGAAACATAAAAGTGGGCAGCAGCGAAGTAGTGGAATTTGCCAAATCACCTGCAGATTCACAGGAAATCCAGGGATGCCAGTATTTTAAGATCTTTGATGAGCAGCAGCTTGAGTATGTCCTGATCACATCAGGAACCGGTGAAGATGTATATATGATAGGCAAGATGGCAGCTTTTCAGATTCAGAACCTGCTGGTTGCTTATAAGGAGCGCTTCGATAAAGATAATTTTATTAAGAATCTTCTTCTTGATAATCTGTTGCTGATCGATATCTACAGCCGTGCCAAGAAACTTCATATTCAGACAGATGTTGACCGTGTTGCCATGATTATTGAAACAGACAACGGTAAAGATAATAATGCGTTGGAAGCAATGCGTACTTTTTTGGGAAGTAACAGTAAAGATTTCGTTACGGCAGTAGATGAAAATAATGTGATCGTGGTTAAGGATCTTTCGGAAGGAGACAATTCCAAAGAGATTGAAAAAGCTGCAGGCAGTATAGAAGCATTTCTTTCAAAAGAAGGCATGAAGGGTATCCATATTGCATATGGAACGGTAGTAAAAGAAATCAAAGAAGTGAGCCGTTCTTACAAGGAAGCTAAAATGGCATTAGATGTAGGAAAGATATTTTTTGATGAAAGAAATGTGATTGCTTACAGCGAGCTTGGCATCGGACGGCTGATTTATCAGCTGCCCATTCCCTTATGCAAAATGTTTATCAAAGAAATTTTCGGGGGTAAGGGCCCAGATGATTTTGATGAAGAAACTCTTACAACGATCAATAAATTCTTTGAAAACAGCCTGAATGTTTCAGAAACTTCCAGACAACTGTTTATCCACAGAAATACTCTTGTGTACCGCCTGGATAAGCTGCAGAAGAGTACAGGACTGGATCTCCGCATCTTTGAGGATGCGATTACATTCAGAATTGCATTGATGGTAGTGAAATATATGAACTATATGGAAGGCTTTGAGTATTAAACAGATTGATAAATACAGGTGGTGAAAAAGTGGCTAAGGAAATTAAGGGCAGAAGAAGAAAAAATGCATCGGCGGGGAATAATGAAATCATTACACTGAATAAGGTGAGTAAAGCGTATGCAACGGGAGCCCCTGCCCTAAACGGTGTGGATCTGCATATTAAAAAGGGAGAATTTGTATTTATAGTAGGAGACAGCGGTTCGGGGAAATCCACCATGATCAAACTTCTGCTTCGGGAATTGGTTCCTACATCAGGAGAAATCAATGTGATGGGTTATGACCTGATTCGGATCAGGCATAGGAAAATACCGAAATTCAGAAGGAATCTGGGTATCGTATTTCAGGATTTCCGTCTTCTGAAAGACAGAAATGTTTATGAAAATGTTGCATTTGCCCAACGTATCATCCAGACCCCCAATAAGGAAATTAAAAGAAATGTGCCGAGTATTCTGGCAACAGTAGGACTGGCAGGCAAATATAAGGCAAAACCCAGGCAATTATCAGGTGGGGAGCAGCAGAGAGTGGCCATTGCCAGAGCCCTTGTTAACAGACCCAGTATTCTGCTTGCAGATGAGCCTACAGGTAATCTGGATCCTAAAAATTCATGGGAAATCATGAAGCTTCTTGAACAGATCAATGAAAACGGCACCACGGTTTTAGTGGTTACTCACAATCGCGAAATTGTAAATGCCATGCAGAAAAGAGTCGTTACGATGAAAAAAGGCGTTATCGTAAGTGATGAGGAAAAGGGTGGTTATATAGACGATGAGGATTAGTACATTTTTTTATACCATCAAACAAGGACTTATTAATATTTTCAGGAACAAATGGTTTTCACTGGCATCCATAGCCACTATAGGAGCCTGCCTTTTTCTGTTTGGCCTTTTCTATTCTATATTGACTAATGTACAGAGTATTGTAAAAACGGCACAGGAAGGAGTGTCGGTTACAATACTTTTTGATGAAGGGACCAGTGAAGAGAGGATGCATCAGATTGCCAGAGAGATAGAAAAAAGGCCTGAAGTGTCCAAGATGAACTTTGTTTCTGCGGATGAAGCATGGGAGAGCTTCAAAGAAGAATATCTGGGCGAGTACTCAGACGGTTTTACAGAGAATCCCCTTGAGAATTCTGCTAATTATCAGATTTATATGAATGATGTTTCCATGCAGCCGGCGCTGGTATCTTATTTAGAGGGAATAGATGGGATCAGGGATGTAAACCGTTCGGAGATAACAGCCGCGTCCTTAAGCGGTGTCAACGCATTGATTGCCTATGCTTCTATTGGAATCATAGCTATCTTGTTTGCAGTCTCCATTTTCCTTATCAGTAATACAGTTACCATCGGCATTTCCGTTCGTAAAGAAGAAATTACGATTATGAAGTACATAGGAGCTACTGACTTTTTTGTGCGCTCTCCCTTTGTTATTGAAGGTATGCTGATAGGAGCTATTGGAGCAATGATTCCTCTTGGCATTATTTATGTGATTTATAATCAGGTTATTGAATATATTATGACCAGGTTTTCAATTTTGCAGAAGATTCTTGCATTTGTACCTGTGAATGTTATTTTTGCACAGCTTTTACCTATATCGCTGATCATTGGTATAGGAATCGGTTTCCTTGGAAGTATTGTAACAGTTAGAAAACATTTGAGAGTTTAAGTATGAAAAGATGGAAAAAAGTACTCTGCTGCTTCCTCTGTACTCTGCTTTTTTTGTCTGTAAGCGGCAATAGCGGGATAGTTGCTCACGCAGAACTGACTAATGACAGTATCAAACAAAAAGAAGCAGAGATCAAAAAGGCTCAGGAAGAAAAGAAAAATCTCCAGAGTGGATTGACTAATGTAAAAGAATTGAAAAAGCAGTTGGAAGCATCTAAAACCAATCTGGCTAATTACATTACGGAGCTGGATGCCAATCTGGCTGACATTCAGGCTAAAATTGCCGAACTGAAGGAAATGATTTCTCAAAAAGAACAGGAAATTGAGGATAAGACAGTAGAACTGGAAGAGGCAATTGAGGTACAGGAAGCTCAGTATGAGGCCATGAAGCTGAGGATTAAATTCATGTATGAAAAGGGTGATACCCTCTACATGGAGTTGTTTTTTTCATCTGAAAGTTTCGGTGATATGCTGAATAAAGCAGATTATATTGAGATGCTTTCTTCTTATGACAGGAAGATGTTGGATGAATATGTAGCACAGGCAGAGTATGTAGCGCTTTGTAAAGAGGGACTGGAAGAAGAAAAGGGTGTTTTAGAGGAAGCAAAGAAAACGGTAGAAGCAGAGGAAGCATCCTTAAATGAATTGATTGCAGCTAAGGAACAGGAGATTATGGCTGTTTCTACCGATATAAGAAATAAAGAAGCAGCAATTGCAGAATATGAAGCTGAAATCGCAGCTCAGAATGACACCATAGCTGCACTGGAAAAAGCTGTTGCAGAGGAAAGAAGAAAACTTGCGGCAGCTCAGGCAAGAAGATATGATGGCGGTGTCTTTAGCTGGCCGGCGCCTTCCTACACCAGAATATCGGATGACTACGGCAACCGAATACATCCTACCCTTGGAATTCAGAAGTTCCATAATGGAATTGATATGGCGGCTCCAGGCGGCAGTGCCATTCTGGCAGCTTACAACGGTAAAGTAGTTGCTGCTGCGTATAACAGCAGCATGGGAAATTATGTTATGATCGATCACGGAGACAATCTGTATACAATCTATATGCATGCATCTGCACTTTATGTATCTACAGGACAGGAAGTCTCTAAGGGACAAAAGATAGCGGCAGTTGGAACCACGGGACGATCCACGGGCAATCATCTGCATTTCAGCGTCAGAAAAGATGGAAATTATGTTAATCCATGGGGATATTTCGGGTAGCTGACCCGGAAATAGTCGGAATAGGAGAGATGTTTGATGGAAAATGATTTTCCGGAAAATAAAAAAAGAAATTCCCGCAGCTTTTTATGCGGCATGTTGGTGGGAGTGCTTTTAACAGTAGTATTGACAGGCAGCATTTTTGCCGCCAGAAATATTTATATGATTATAAGGGCAGGGGGAATTACAACCAGGACTGCCGGCAGTGCCAGCATAATCAGTACTGATACGCTTCAAAAGATGAAGACGGTAGAAGAGGTCATAGCAGAATGTTATTATGGGGAAGAGGTTACACCGGAAGAACTGCAGGTCGGTATTTATAAGGGAATGGTGGCTGCTTTAAATGATCCTTACTCTGAATATTATACAAAAGAAGAACTGGAAGAAACTTTAAACAGTAATAAGGGTATTTCCTATGGTATCGGTGCCCAGGTCAGTCTGAATAAAGAAATGGACACTGCCATGATCAGTGGAGTGTTGGAAGATACTCCCGCTGCTAAGGCAGGATTGAGAGCAGGAGATATTATTTATAAAGTAGATGGAGAAGAAACAAGGGGCTTGAGCGTTACGGAAGTGGTTGCCCGTGTTAAAGGCAAGGAAAATACAACAGTCCACCTGACTATTTATCGAGAAGGGGAGCCGGATTTTTTGGAAATGGATATTGTCCGGGGGAAACTGATAGAGACAGAAACTGTCCAGAGCAGTATGCTGGAAAATACCAATAGCATCGGGTATCTGAGAATCAGGGAGTTTGATGGTGTAACGGTAGATCAGTTTAATGAAGCTATGGCAGAGCTGAGAGCTTCCGGAATGAAAGGGCTGATTCTTGATCTTAGAAGCAATCCCGGTGGTGATTTGGCGGCAGTGGTAGATATTTCCAGACGGCTTCTGCCGGAGGGTCTTATTGTATATACGGAAGACAAAGCCGGTAAGCGTACAGAGTATACCTGCGATGGTGAGCATGAAATCGATATTCCCATGGTAGTATTAATAAATGAATATTCTGCAAGCGCTTCCGAAATCTTATCAGGCGCCATAAAGGATTACAATAAAGGGACGTTGATCGGCACTACTACTTACGGTAAGGGTATTGTTCAGAGGATCAATCGTTTAGATGACGGTACGGCTATTAAACTGACTGTCAGTGCATATTTTACTCCTTCAGGGAAAAATATCCATGGAATCGGCATAGAACCTGATATAGAACTTGAGTATGATTATGATGCTTATGAACAGGATGGAACAGACAATCAGGTAGAAAAAGCCATTGAGGTCTTAGAAGGGAAAATAGGATAAAGGCAGTAAGTGATAAATAAAAGATTAAAAAAGTATAGGGATATAAATTACCCCTATACTTTTTTTATTTTTGTGGTATACTAAATAAGAACGTATGTTTGAAAAGGATAGATGGGATATTTAGGAATATTATTCTTGAGTTATAAGGAAAGGATATATCATGGATCATTTTAAACTGGTATCAGAATATCAGCCTACCGGCGATCAGCCTCAGGCAATAGAAGCGCTGGTAAATGGTTTTAAGGCAGGAAATCAGTTTCAGACATTGCTGGGAGTTACAGGATCCGGTAAGACCTTTACCATGGCCAATGTGATTGCAGCTTTGAATAAGCCTACGCTTGTTATTGCTCATAACAAGACCCTGGCAGGACAGCTGTACGGTGAGTTTAAGGAATTCTTTCCGGAGAATGCCGTAGAATATTTTGTGTCCTATTATGATTATTATCAGCCGGAGGCATATGTACCTTCCTCTGACACTTATATTGCCAAAGATTCTTCTATTAATGATGAAATTGATAAATTGCGGCTTTCCGCCACGGCGTCTCTTTCGGAAAGGCGGGATGTGGTGGTGGTGGCCAGTGTGTCCTGCATATATGGACTGGGAAGTCCCGATGATTACAAAGAAATGATCGTCTCTTTAAGACCGGGCATGACCAAGGACCGTGATAAGGTAATCAGAGAGCTGATAGATATTCAATATGACAGGAATGATCTCGACCTGGAAAGGGGATGCTTTAGAGTTCGCGGTGATGTGGTGGAAATCTATCCTGCCCAGGGCGGCGATTATCTGATACGGATAGAATTTTTCGGAGATGAAATTGACCGGATTGCGGAAACGGATCCTCTTACAGGGCAGATGCATGCCACGCTGGAGCATGTCGCAATTTTTCCGGCGTCACATTATGTAGTGCCTCAGGAAAAAATCAATATAGCATGTAAAGCAATCGAAGCCGAGCTGGAGGAAAGGATCCGGTATTTTAAAAGTGAAGATAAACTTTTGGAAGCTCAGAGGATTTCCGAAAGAACTAATTTTGATATTGAGATGCTGCGAGAAGCAGGATTTTGTTCCGGCATCGAAAACTATTCAAGGCATCTGAACGGCATGGCGGAGGGAGCAACGCCCCATACTCTTATGGATTACTTCGGAGACGATTTCCTGATCATAATTGATGAATCCCATATGACCGTTCCTCAGATTGGCGCTATGTATACGGGAGACCGTTCCCGTAAGACTACTTTGGTGGACTATGGATTCCGCCTGCCTTCAGCATTGGATAACCGGCCTTTATGTTTTGAAGAATTTGAACAGCACATTGACCAGATGATGTTTGTATCGGCAACACCTGCGGTCTATGAAAGCGAGCATGAGTTGCTGCGTACCGAGCAGATCATACGGCCTACGGGACTTTTAGATCCGGAAATATCGGTGCGTCCTGTTGAAGGACAGATTGATGATCTGATCAGTGAAGTAAACAAAGAAACAGCAAAACATAATAAGGTGCTGGTTACTACACTGACCAAAAGAATGGCAGAAGATTTGACGGATTATATGAAAGATGCGGGAATTCGGGTGAAGTATCTCCATTCAGATATTGATACTCTGGAAAGAGCGGAAATTATCAGGGATATGCGGCTTGATGTATTTGATGTACTGGTAGGAATCAATCTTCTTAGAGAAGGACTGGATATACCGGAGATTTCCATGGTTGCTATTTTAGATGCTGACAAAGAAGGATTTTTGCGTTCGGAAACTTCCCTGATTCAGACCATAGGACGTGCTGCCAGAAATGTAGACGGGCATGTGATCATGTATGCGGATAATATGACAGATTCCATGCGGGCAGCTATTGATGAAACAGAGAGAAGACGGAAGATCCAGCAAAAGTATAATGAAGAAAAAGGCATTACGCCAATGACCATTAAGAAAGCCGTCAGAGATCTGATCAGCATTTCCAAAGTGATTGCCAAGGAAGAGATAAAGTTTGAAAAAGACCCTGAATCCATGGATAGAGAAGAACTTAAGAAGCTGATTGAGAAGGTGCAGAAGCAGATGAAAAAGGCTGCTGCAGATTTGAACTTTGAAGCTGCTGCAGAGCTTCGCGATAAGATGATAGAATTAAAAACCAGACTGCATGATCTGGATGAGGAATAAATACTTACGACGAATAAAGCGAGGAATAAGAATGAGTTTAGCAGATAAGCATGTGGAAAAGCCAAGAATCAGACCCAGAGAATATATTAAGATCAGAGGAGCTAATGAACATAATCTTAAGAATCTGAATGTGGATATTCCAAGAAATGAGCTGGTGGTTCTGACAGGACTGTCAGGTTCCGGCAAGTCTTCTCTGGCCTTTGATACTATTTACGCAGAAGGGCAGAGAAGATATATGGAATCACTATCTTCTTATGCAAGACAATTCCTGGGACAGATGGAGAAACCCAACGTAGAGAAAATAGAAGGGCTGTCACCGGCCATTTCCATTGATCAGAAATCCACTAACAGGAATCCCAGATCTACAGTGGGAACAGTGACGGAAATTTATGATTATTTTAGACTGTTATATGCCCGTATCGGTATTCCCCACTGTCCTAACTGCGGTAAAGAAATTAAAAAGCAGAGTGTGGACCAGATGGTAGATCAGATCATGGAGCTGGAAGAAGGAAGCAGGATTCAACTTTTGGCGCCTGTAGTAAGGGGTAAAAAGGGAGAGCATGCAAAGGTATTTGAACGTGCCAAGAGAAGCGGCTATGTCAGGGTGCGTGTAGACGGCAGCATGTATGAACTTTCGGAAGAATTTAAGCTGGATAAAAATATTAAACATAATATTGAGATCATAGTGGACAGGCTGGTAGTTAAGCCGGGAATCGAAAGACGTCTTTCCGATTCTATAGAAAATGTATTAGCGCTGACGGAGGGTCTTTTAATGTTGGATGTGATAAATGGAGAGACAATTACCTTCAGCCAGAGCTTTGCATGTCCTGACTGCGGTATCAGTATCAGCGAGATCGAGCCGAGAAGTTTTTCCTTTAATAATCCTTTTGGCGCGTGTCCTGTCTGCTTCGGACTTGGATACAAAATGGAGTTTGATCCGGAACTGATGATCCCGGACAGAAGCTTAAGCTTAAATGAAGGAGCCATTCAGGTTATGGGGTGGCAGTCCAGTTCTGAAGAAGGCAGCTTTACCAACGCTGTTCTGCGGGCCCTTGCAAAGGAATATAAATTCAGCATGGATGCGCCTTTTGAGGAATTGCCGGAGAATATTCAACATATGCTCATCTATGGCGGATTTAGGGAAGTTAAGGTGCATTATATCGGACAGCGGGGGGAAGGGACTTACCCAATTACTTTTGAAGGAATCGTTAAGAATGTAGAAAGAAGATACCGTGAAACTTCTTCCGATATTATGAAGCAGGAGTATGAAACCTTTATGAGAGTTACTCCCTGCATGGAATGTAAGGGAATGAGACTTAAAAAAGAATCTCTGGCAGTTACAGTCTGTGACAGGAATATCTATGAGATCACCTCTCTGTCTATCAGAAGCCTACATGAGTTTTTACAGCATATGGAGCTTTCCAGACAGCAGATGCTGATAGGAAGTCAGGTCCTTAAAGAAATCAGAGCCAGAGTAGGATTTTTAATAGATGTAGGACTTGAGTATCTGTCCTTGTCCCGGGCCACCGGTACATTGTCAGGAGGAGAGGCGCAGCGCATCCGTCTGGCAACCCAGATCGGTTCCGGACTTGTAGGTGTATGCTATATTCTGGATGAACCGAGTATCGGACTTCATCAGAGAGATAATGATAAATTGTTAAATACTCTGAAGAATCTAAGGGATTTGGGAAACAGTCTGATTGTGGTGGAACATGATGAAGATACTATGCTGGCGGCAGATCACGTGGTAGATATCGGTCCCGGAGCAGGTTCTCATGGCGGAATGGTAATTGCCCAGGGAACGGCAGAAGAGATTATGGAAGTGCAGGAGTCGCTGACAGGACAGTATTTAAGCGGCAGAATGCAGATTCCGGTACCGGAAACAAGAAGAAAACCCACAGGCTGGCTGAAAATAGTCGGAGCAAGAGAAAATAACCTTAAGAATATTTCAGTGGATATTCCTCTTGGAGTAGTAACATGTGTTACCGGCGTATCGGGTTCCGGTAAGAGTTCCCTTGTCAACGAGATCCTTTACAAGCATCTTGCAAGAGATCTGAACCGTGCCAGAACCATACCGGGCAAACATAAGGAAATTAAAGGAATCGATCAGCTGGATAAAGTCATAAACATCGATCAGTCTCCCATCGGAAGGACGCCCCGCTCCAATCCGGCAACATATACAGGAGTATTTGACCAGATCCGGGATTTATTTGCAAGTACTCCGGATGCTAAAGCAAAAGGCTACAAAAAGGGCCGTTTCAGTTTTAATGTAAAGGGCGGAAGATGTGAAGCCTGCAGTGGAGACGGCATTATTAAGATCGAAATGCACTTTCTCCCGGATGTATATGTGCCTTGTGAAGTCTGCGGCGGAAAACGATATAACAGAGAAACTCTGGATGTAAAATATAAGGGAAAGAGCATCTATGATGTTCTTGATATGACAGTAGAAGAAGCAGTTCCGTTTTTTGACAGCCTTCCCTCTATCAAAAGAAAAATAGTGACACTGAACGATGTGGGACTTTCTTATGTGAAGCTGGGGCAGCCTTCCACAACATTATCGGGAGGAGAGGCGCAAAGGATCAAGCTTGCTACGGAACTTAGCAAGCATAGCACAGGCAAAACCATTTATATTCTTGATGAGCCTACTACGGGACTTCACTTTGCAGATGTGCATAAGCTGGTAGAAATTCTGCACAGACTGGCTGACGGAGGCAACACAGTGGTAGTAATTGAGCATAATCTGGATGTGATTAAGACAGCGGATCATATTATCGATATGGGTCCTGAAGGAGGAGATCAGGGCGGACAGATGATTGCTAAGGGAACACCTGAGGAGGTTGCCGAGAACCCCATTTCCTATACGGGACAATATGTGAAAAAAATGTTGGCAAGATATAAAGTAAATCAGGAAAAGAACCGATAATAAATACGCAGGGACGCAATGTGAGAAACGGAAGGATTCGTTTTTAAGTCATTGTGTCCTTCTTTATATAAAATTTTTATTAAATCCCTTTGAAAATACTTTTCTATGGGTTATAATAACTCTATATGTTCAAAGTATAGAAAGGGGTCTCGCATATGCAGTATACAGATATAGGAATTGATTTAGGAACAGCGAGTATTTTAGTTTACATCAGAGGAAGAGGCGTTGTATTAAAAGAGCCCTCTGTTGTAGCTTATGATAGAGATACGAATAAAATTAAAGCAATTGGAGAAGATGCCAGACTGATGCTGGGAAGGACACCCGGCAACATTATGGCAGTCCGCCCTTTAAGGCAGGGAGTTATTTCTGACTATAAAGTGACGGAACAGATGATGAAATATTTTATTCAGAAAGCTCTTGGCAAAAAGGCTTTTAGAAAGCCAAGAATCGCAGTATGCGTTCCCAGTGGTGTTACTGAAGTAGAAAAGAAAGCAGTTGAAGATGCAACGCTTCAGGCAGGAGCCAGGGAAGTTTCTATTATAGAGGAACCGATAGCAGCAGCTATCGGAGCGGGCATTGATATTTCAAAACCCTGTGGAAATATGATTGTGGACATTGGTGGCGGTACCTCCGATATTGCAGTTATTTCACTGGGCGGAACAGTTGTAAGTGCCTCCATTAAAATTGCAGGAGATGATTTTGACGAAGCTCTTGTCCGTTATATGAGGAAGAAGCATAATCTGCTGATCGGTGAAAGAACAGCAGAAGATATTAAGATAAAGATAGGATCAGCCTTTAGGCGTCCGGAAGTGGATTATATGGATGTCAGAGGACGTAATCTGGTAACGGGTCTGCCCAGAACTGTTCAGGTTTCTTCAGAAGAAACAGAAGAAGCACTGAGGGAAACTACAGCCCAGATTATCGAAACCATTCATGGTGTACTGGAAAAGACGCCTCCGGAACTTGCAGCCGATATAGCTGACAGAGGTATTGTACTTACCGGCGGCGGAAGTCTGTTAAGGGGATTGGAAGATTTGATCTGTGAAAAGACAGGAATCAATACCATGACGGCAGAGGATCCTATGACAGCAGTGGCAGTGGGAACAGGTAAATATGTTGAATTCCTGGCAGGCTATAGAGAAGAATAATCTGTTCAGGCAGGAAAGGTTTTTGTATGGTAAAGGGACTTTATACCGCTTATACCGGTATGATCAATCAACAGCATAGAATGGATGTGCTGACCAATAATCTTGCAAATGTCAATACAAACGGATATAAGAAAGAAGGAGCTACCAGCCAGGCTTTTGACTCGGTGCTTACTCTTAAGATCAAGGACATTACGGAAGGCCCTTATATAGCCAAAAGGATTGGTCATAATAATCCCGGTGTTAAAATTGGTGAAGGATATACTGACTTTTCACACGGTCCTATGAAACACACGGAAAATCCTTTTGATCTTGCATTGACAGATAACGGTTTCTTTGCGATAAGATTTACCAACAAAGCGGGAGAAAGTTCCGTAAAATATACCAGAGACGGTAACTTCACTTTAACGCAGGATGGTCATTTGGTTACACAGGATGGAGATGCGGTTCTAAATATAGACGGCAGTCCTGTTCAAATTGATCCTCTGCTTGAGGCACAGATTAATGTAAGAGGTCAGATCATACAGGGCGGCAGTGTAGTAGATACGATACAGATTACCGATTTTGAAGACTACAATTATCTGGAACATTATGGTGAAAATTATTATGAGCCTGTTGATGGTGCACAGGAAATAGAGACTGAAGCCGGAGTTTATGCCGGTTATCTGGAAATGTCCAATGTATCGGTAGTAACGGAAATGGTAAATATGATCAGCGTCCAGAGAGCGTATGATTCTAATCAAAAGGTCATTACCACTATTGATGGAACACTGGAGATTTCAGCTAATCAGCTTGGTAAGGTATAAAGGAGGAAAAATAAATGGTTAGGAGTTTATGGTCTGCGGCAACCGGTATGAATGCACAGCAGACAAATGTTGATACAATTGCTAATAATCTTGCCAATGTAAATACAATGGGATATAAGGCGCAGACGGCACAGTTCAAGTCACTGCTTTATCAGACACTGCAGACAGCCACTACTACTGCTAACGGCGATCCTAAGCCTACTACCTCACAGGTTGGATTAGGTGTAAGAACTTCTTCTATTAACAACAGCTTCTCACAGGGAAGCCTTTTAGCCTCCAACAGTGATACAGCATTTGCTATTGAGGGAGAAGGACTTTTTGCAATCAGAGGAAGTGACGGCAATACATACTATACCAGAAATGGTGACTTTACCTGGGCTACCAATGGTAATGGAGGTATGATTCTGACTAATCAGGACGGACTTCCGGTACTGAGTTCTACAGGACGTGTCATTACCTTGAATTCTACTTATATTACCAGTAAGATTACTATCAGCCAGGACGGTACCGTTTGTTACCCCGATGAAAATAATAATCCACAGTCATTGGATATCAGCATTGGTCTGTTTCAGTTTAATAACCCTGGCGGTCTTAAGAGGGTAGGAGACAGCTTGTGGCAGATGACACCTGCAAGCGGACGTGTTCTGAATGAATCAACAAATCCGGATGTAACTCCCAGCAGGATGGTACAGGGATATTTGGAAGGATCTAACGTACAGGTTGCAGATGAAATGGTTAACCTGATCGTAGCGCAGCGTGCATATGAAATGAACTCCAAGGCAATTACTACATCAGATGAAATGCTGCAGACAGCTAACAACCTGAAGAGATAATAATTAGGAGAGGATAGCATTATGGATATTGGTAATATTGGTGCATACACCGACTACCTTACAAGTCAGAGTACTTCTGCCAATAAATTGAAAGACACACTTGGAAATAAAGATTATTCAACAGCCGGTGATGATGAGCTTTTAGAGGCTTGTAAACAATTTGAATCTTATTTTCTTGAACAGGTATTTAAGGAAATGCAGAAGACAGTTGATTGCCTTAAAGATGAAGGAAGCAGTTCCAGTAATAGTCTGGTAGATTATTTTAAGGATACTGCCCTGCAGGATCTGGCAGCTACTTCTACAGAAACTCAGGGACTTGGAATAGCACAGATGCTTTATGAACAGATGAAACGCAACTATGGTTTATAAAATATAGAAATATAAGGCTGCCGAAAGATGGGGGTATCCCCTCTGGACGGGCAGCCTTTTTATATCGTACGAAATGTTTTAAGACCGTATTTGCAGGAGACAGCATATGGAACAGATAAAGGGTTATATAGACCATATTATTTATCAGAATAGTGAAAACGGATATGGGGTTCTCTCTTTTGTAACGGAAAGCGGAGAAATAGTCTGTGTAGGATTTTTTAAAAATGTAGAAGCAGGAGAAATGCTGGAGATCAGAGGCGATTATGTAGAACATCCTGTATATGGCCTGCAGCTGAAGGTTGAAAGTTTTCAGGTGATCTTGCCTGACGATATAGTCAGTATAGAAAGATATTTAAGCTCAGGAGCCATTAAGGGAATCGGACAAGCGTTGGCGGCAAGGATCGTAAAAGCTTTTGGAGAAGACACCTTCCGGATCATAGAGCAGGAACCGGAGCGGCTTTCGGAAATAAAGGGCATCAGTGAAAGGAAAGCAAGGGAAATTGCCCAGCAGATGATAGAAAAAAAGGATATGAGGGAAGCTTTTGTATTCCTGCAGCAATATGGGATTTCCAATACCCTGGCAGTTAAGATCTATAATCAATATGGTATGGAACTCTATGGAATTATGAAGGAGAATCCCTACCGCCTGGCTGAGGATATTTCCGGTGTGGGATTTCGGATTGCTGATGAAATTGCTGCCAAAATAGGTATTCATATTGATTCCGATTATCGTATCAGAAGCGGTATTATGTATATGCTTTTACAGGGAAGCATGGCAGGACATATCTACCTTCCTGCAGGATTACTGGCAGAGAAGACAGCCATGCTGCTGGGCCTTCATCCGGAAGTGATAGAACCTCAGATCGATAATCTTGCCATGGATAAAAAACTGATCATCAAGCGTAAAGAAGAGGAAAAAAGGGTCTATGCAAGCACGTATTATTATGCGGAATTGAAATGTGCCCGCATGCTGCATGATTTGAATATAGCCATGGAGGAAGAGCTTTTGCCTTCCGAAAAGAAAAAAATGGAAGCGCTTCTTTCTGATATGGCGGCGGAGCAGGGAATTGAACTGGATGACCTTCAAAAAAAGGCAGTGATGACAAGCATTTGCCATGGTGTCATGATTTTGTCAGGAGGACCCGGTACAGGGAAAACTACCACAATTAATACGATTATCCGTTTTTTTGAAAAGGAAGGCATGGATATCCTGCTGGCAGCACCTACGGGAAGAGCTGCCAAGAGGATGACAGAAGCAACAGGATTTGAGGCGAGAACAATTCACAGACTTCTGGAAATCAATGGTTCCATGGAAGAAGGCAGCAACGCACGGTTTGAAAGAAATGAAGAGAATCCTTTAGAAGCAGATGTAATCATTATAGATGAGATGTCTATGGTAGATATTCACTTATTTCAATCATTGCTAAATGCCGTCAGTGTGGGAACAAGGCTGGTAATGGTAGGAGACAGGAATCAGCTGCCCAGTGTGGGTCCGGGACAGGTGCTTCAAGACTTGATCAGCAGCGGCAGCTTTCCTGTAGTGATCCTGAAAAAAATATTCCGACAGGCGGGAGAAAGTGACATTGTAGTAAATGCCCATAAAATTAACCGGGGAGAAAGGATTTCTTTTGATAATAAAAGCCGTGATTTCTTTTTACTGGAAAGAAATGACGTAAATGTCATATACAAACATATGATTCAGCTGATCAAGGAAAAGCTTCCTTCTTATGTGGAAGCAGCACCTTATGACATTCAGGTCCTTACGCCCATGCGTAAGGGAAATCTGGGAGTAGAGACCTTAAACGGTATTCTCCAGAAATATCTGAATCCGCCGGCCCCGGATAAAAAGGAATATCAGACAGGGGAAAGGCTTTTCCGTGAAGGCGATAAGGTTATGCAGATCAAAAATAACTATCAGATTGTTTGGGAAGTGGTCAGCAGATACGGGATTCCCATTGACAAGGGAATGGGAATTTTTAATGGTGACATAGGTGTCATAAAGGAAATTAACGAAACAGCTCAGAGCCTTATCATAGAATATGATGAACACAGACAGGCAGAGTATCCCTTTGTCCAGCTGGATGAAATAGAACTTGCTTATGCCATTACTATCCACAAATCTCAGGGAAGCGAATACCCGGCAGTGATCTTGCCACTCTTGTCAGGGCCTAAAATGCTTTTTAACAGAAATCTGCTGTATACGGGAGTGACAAGAGCCAGAAAGTGCGTTACCATTTTGGGAAGCAGTTGTGTGGTACAGGAAATGATAGACAATGAAAAGGAAAACAGACGTTATACCAGCCTTTGTGACAGAATCCGGGAAATAGAAGGGAAGTTTGATGAATAGAATAATAGAGAAGGGAAGCAAAATATTTTCTGTAATACAGGATCTGGTTTTTCCAAGAAGATGCGCAGTCTGTGATGAAATTACGGATAGCCCGGGAAGGGGAGTGTGCAGCAAATGTGCATCTAAAATCGTATATACCGGCGGATCTGTCTGCATGAAATGCGGTAAGCAGCTGAAAGGTGAGGGAGAGCTGTGTACGGATTGTGTCAGAAAGAAGCACAAGTATGTGCAGGGCGTAGCGTTATATGATTATGGGAGTATGGCAGATTCCATCTTCCGGTTTAAATACTCCGGACGCCAGGAATATGCATTGTTTTACGGATTGGATTTTTATGAAAGATACGGCAGATGGCTTAGGATGATCAAACCGGATGCTCTTATTCCGGTGCCTCTGCATCCATCTAAAAAACGTGTCAGAGGGTATAATCAGGCGGAGCTGATTGCAAAAGCCATATCCAGGTTATCAGGGATACCTGTAAATGTGGAACTTATTGTAAGAAAAAGGAAAACACTTCCACAGAAAAATCTAAGTGGGCAGGAAAGGCAAAATAATTTGAAAAAGGCTTTTAAAATCTATAGAAATGATGTAAAATTAATTACGATTGTTATAATAGATGACATATACACTACCGGCAGTACTATTGATGCTATGACAGAGACGCTTATGTCAGCAGGTATACAGAAAGTATATTATATGGCATTAGCTGTCGGACGTGGAATGTAGGATGGGGTGAAAATATGGATGTACGTAATTGTAGAACATGTGGAAGAATTTTTAATTATGTGGCCGGACCGCCGATATGTCCCCGGTGCAAAGAGGCCAAAGAGGCTAAGTTCCAGGAAGTGAAACAGTATGTCACAGATCATAGTGGCGCTGATATCAGGGAAGTAGCAGAAGAATGTGATGTAGACATTCAGCAGATTCGTCAGTGGATTCGTGAGGAGCGTCTGCAGTTTGCAGATGATTCACCAATCAGAATTGCATGTGAAGGATGTGGTGCCATGATCCGTTCAGGCCGCTTCTGCGATAAATGCAAGGCAGATATGACAAAAGGGTTAAGAAGCGCCATGGGAATGGATAAACCTTCGCAACCGGAGCCATTTAAGGAACGCAAGTCTGATGGAAACAAAATGAGGTTTCTGTAAGATAACATACGCGGAAGGGTAGTAATATGATTAATGAGGAAAAAGTCATATTAATGACGAAACTGGCCTCCTATGAATCAGGAAGAGGAAAAAGGAATATGAATGTCCTGAACTATTTCCGAAATGATTACATAGGATTTCAGATATTTAAATCTGTTATTGCGGCAACCATTTCATTCTTTGCGGTCTTTGCAGTGTATGTATTCTATAATTTTGAAACTTTGCTACAGGATATTTACAAAATGGATCTTATGGCATTTGGAAAGACCATTGTTATATTATACTTGTGTGTAGTCGGCGCATATGGGGTAATATCATATGTTGTTTATGCCAGTAAGTACGCAAAGGCGAAAAAAAGCCTGAAAGTATATTATGCCAGTTTGAAAAAGTTGGCAGGAATGTATGACAGATAAAACGAGGAAAACGATATGACAACTTTGCTTGTTGCGAAACAGTATGTGAAAAACTTTATTTCTAAATATGAAGTATATTTAAAGCCGCTGTTAAAATTGATACTGGCGCTTGCAGCACTAATGATGATAAACAGCAAGATAGGCTATATGCATCGGCTGGATGATATTTCCATTGTGCTGATTGTGGCGCTGATGTGTTCTTTTATGCCGATGAATTTTATTATTTTTGTAGCAGCAGCCTTTACGGTACTTCATATGTATGCACTTTCATTGGAGTGCGCGGTAATTACACTGGTAGTATTTCTGATATTATTTTTACTTTATTTTCGGTTTTCACCGAAGGATACATTGGTGGTTTTATTGACTCCCATGAGTTTTGCCATTGGAATTCCCTATGTGATTCCCCTTGCAATGGGACTGATAGGGACACCGGCATCTGCTATTTCAGTGGGCTGCGGCGTTGTAGTGACTTTTTTGCTTAATTATATTGCAGAGGGAGCAACAGCGCTTTCAGGGATGGAAGACGATATGGCCACCAGATTCCGTTTTATTATTGACGGATTTATTGACAATAAAGCCATGATACTGATGATAGCGGCTTTTGCTGTTACGATCATTGTTGTATATTTCATCAGAAGATTGTCCATTGACTATGCATGGACGATAGCGATCATTGCAGGCGCTTTGGCAGACGTAATGGTGCTTTTGGTAGGAGATTTGATGTTTGATACCAAAGTGTCTATTTTGGGCTTGATCGTAGGAACAATATTTTCCGTATTAGCAGCCAAGGTAGTGGAGTTTTTTGCCCTTCATCTGGATTACAGCAGAACAGAGAAGGTACAGTTTGAGGATGACGAATATTATTATTATGTGAAAGCAGTACCCAAGATAACGGTTTCGGCGCCTTCCAAGACTGTTAAGAAGATCAATACGCCAAGAAAGAGGCCTGCATCTGCCCAGACTAAAAAATAGGCTTATAAATTATGGTTATGGAATGGCAGAAGTTCCATAAGATATTAGTAACGGAGAAATGTAAATGTCTCAGATAAATGAGTTTATAACAACATATCTGGCACGTATACCAAGCATCAGAAGTATCAGATGGGTGGATATTGTTGAAATTCTTCTTATAACCTTTCTGGTATACAATATTCTGGTATGGATCAAGAATACAAGAGCGTGGTCGCTGCTGAAGGGGATCATAGTGATAGCAGGATTCATATTGATTGCTGCTTATTTTGAAATGAATACCATACTTTGGATCGTACAGAATGCATTTGGAGTAGCGGTAACGGCAGTGGTAGTTATTTTGCAGCCCGAACTCAGAAAGGCCTTGGAGGAGCTGGGACGAAAGAATATTATTACGTCTATTATTCCCTTTGATACAGGAAAAACATCTGAAGAGGGACGATTTTCGGACAGGACGATCAATGAAATAGCAAAGGCTTGTGTTGAAATGGGCAAGGTGAAAACCGGTGCCCTTATTGTTGTTGAACAGAATCAGCCGCTGACGGAGTATGAAAGGACCGGCATTGATGTAGATGCGATTGTCACCAGTCAGCTGATCATTAATATTTTTGAAAAAAATACACCGCTTCATGATGGTGCAGTTATTGTACGTGGAAACAGAGTTACTTCTGCCACCTGCTATCTGCCTCTGTCAGATAACATGGCTCTTAGTAAGGACCTTGGAACCAGACACCGGGCAGGGGTGGGCATTTCTGATGTAACAGATTCCATGACGGTTATTGTTTCTGAGGAAACAGGTAAGATCAGTGTAGCTTACGAAGGAAACTTAGAGCGTAATCTGGATGGTGAACGTTTAAAAGAAAGACTCAGATCAATACAGAATAAGCCGGAAGAAGAGTCTAAGAAGCGTATTTTATGGAAGGGACGGTCTAAAGTTGAAAAATAAGATTACAGCCAACATCAGCCTGAAAATAGTCTCTCTGTTTGTCGCATTTCTGCTTTGGCTGGTGGTAAATAATATTAACGATCCTACAATTGCACAGACTTTTACCAATATTCCGGTAAAGCTCCTTAATACGGAGCTGATCACTGATTCCGGTCAGGTATATGAAGTATTGGATGACACGGCAGTAATCAGCAGGGTGACTGTTTGGGCTCCAAGAACCATTATCAGTTCGCTGAGTGCAAACAATATTGTTGCAACGGCAGATGTAAGTGAACTGAGCAGCCTGGATACCATCAGTATTAAGCTGACAACGAATCTGAACAGCAACAATATAGAAAAAATAGAAGGAAGCATTGATACGGTAAAACTGGATATTGAAAATAAGAGGACTAAAACCCTTGCTCTGAAAGCAACTGTCTCCGGAAGCGTAGAAGAAGGATATCTGATAGGGGATATTATACCGGATCAGAATTTGGTGAGGATTTCAGGACCGGAATCTATCATCAACCAGATCTCCAAGGCAGTGATCGATGTGCCTGTAACGGGATTTACGGATGACATTGCCGACAATGCAGAAGTCAGGCTGTATGACAGTGAAGACCACGTGATTCAGAACAGCAGGATTTCGCAAAATGTTAAATCCGTAGGCGTAAAGGTTACTATATTTCAGACTATGGAGGTGCCCATTCATTTCAATACTACAGGAACACCGGCTTTTGGATACCAAATATCCGGTGAAGCGCAGGGAAGTTTCAACAGCATTGTTCTTGCAGGTAAAAGCAACGCCCTTAAGAATATAAGCAGTATTGAGATACCGGGCGAAGCTCTTGATATTTCCGGTGAGACGGAAGATTATGTAGCGGAAATTGATATCCGCGATTATCTGCCGGATAATGTATTCCTTGCAGACGCCGCTCAAAATAAAGTAGAAGTGACTGTTTCGATTCAGCGGGAGATTTCCAAAAGGTTTGAAGTCCGTGGAGACAGAGTGGATGTAACAAATGTGCCGGAAGGATACCGTGCAACCATATCGGAACTTGATGAGAACATCACTATTGAAGTAAGAGGTCTTTCCCTTGACGTATCAGGAATTGCCGCTGCCAATATCAGAGGCAGTGTGGACATAGAAAAATGGATGCAGGAACAGGGTATGGAGGAGCCGGTAGAAGGATTTTATCAGGTTGAAGTTGACTTTGGCCTGCCGGATAACGTAACTATAAGAGAACCTGTAACGGTAATGATGCATTTATCAAAAGTGGAGGATTAATGAAATGAGCAGATTATTTGGAACAGATGGAGTAAGAGGAGTTGCGAATGATGAGTTGACACCCCTTCTTGCCATGCAGCTTGGCCAGGCAGGAGCATATGTACTTACCAAGGAAAATGAACATAAACCGACTATTATGGTAGGATGTGATACCCGTATTTCCGGAGATATGCTGGCAAATGCGCTAATGGCCGGTATTTGCTCTGTAGGAGCAAATGCAGTGTATGTGGGGGTAATTCCCACACCGGCAGTTGCATATCTGGCAAGAAAATATAAAGTAGATGCGGGTGTTGTGATCTCAGCCTCTCATAATCCGGTTGAATTTAACGGGATTAAATTCTTTGACGGTGACGGATATAAACTTCCGGATGCTCTGGAAGACGAAATTGAAGCATTGATAAAAAGTGATATGAACGGAATTAAATTTCCCATAGGAGCTAATGTAGGTAAAATTAAATACCGTACCGATGCAAGAGAGGAATACATTAATCATTCTATTCAGTCTGTTCATGTGGATCTGTCACATTTAAAGATTGTAGTGGACTGTGCAGAGGGCGCTGCTTATTACACTTCTGTAGAAGCATTAAAGGAGCTTGGAGGCAATGTAGTGGCTATTCATAATATGCCTGACGGAACCAATATCAATGCAAATTGCGGTTCTACTCATATGGAAGAAATCCGTGCCAGGGTAGTGTATGAAAAAGCAGATATAGGTCTTGCATTTGATGGGGATGCTGACAGATTAATGGCTGTGGATGAACTTGGTAATGTGGTTGACGGCGACCAGATCATGGCAATTGTAGGCAATCATATGAAGGAAAAAGGAGAACTTTCCGGAGATACAATTGTAGCAACAGTCATGAGTAATTTAGGCTTTTTCCTGATGGCTAAAGAGAAAGGAATTAAGGTGGATCAGACAAAGGTAGGAGACCGTTATGTCCTTGAGCATATGAAGGAAATCGGAGCAAGCCTTGGTGGAGAACAGTCAGGTCATATTATTTTCCTCAAAGAAAATACTACAGGTGATGGCCTGTTAAGCGCACTGCATCTTTTGCAGGTAATGGTGGAAACAAATAAGTCATTATCAGAACTTGCATCTATTATGGAAGTTCTTCCCCAGGCGTTAGTTAATGCAAAAGTGCCGAATCATAAGAAAGAAAAATACATGGAATATCCTGAGATTGCAGATGCAATTACAAAATTAAATGACCGGTTTGCAGGTGAAGGCAGGGTGCTGATCCGTCCTTCGGGAACAGAGCCGTTAGTGCGTGTTATGATTGAAGGAAAGGATCAGCAGGTGATTGAAAAAGAAGCAAAGCAGCTGGCAGAGTTAATTCAGAATATCATGCTGTAAGACTTTGTGAAACCGCTTGTGTAATAGAAGGTAAGATGCTATACTAAGATAAGAATTACAGGGTCAGGCATCAAATGAATTGGAGGGAGTTTATAATGGTAAGCCAAAAGGTGGTTATTAAGAACCCTACGGGTTTGCATCTTAGGCCGGCAGGGATTTTATGCAAGGAGGCAATGCAGTTTAAATCATTAATAACCTTTACATTTAGGGGAAACACGGCGAATGCTAAGAGTGTTTTGAGCGTTCTTGGCGCATGTGTCAAATGTGGTGACGAGATTGAGTTTATCTGTGAGGGCGAAGATGAAAATGAGGCATTACAGACACTTGTAAAAGCGATTGAAAATGGATTAGGTGAATAACAAGATATCACATTTTGAGAACTGTCCTTATGTTAAATAAAAGAGCGTTGCTGGCAACGCTCTCAGACTGTAGACAAAGCGCTTCTGGCAACTGCTAAGCTAGAAGCGTTTTTCTTATCCTGAGTGTAAAAACTGTGTTCTTAAATTTATTTATAGCAGAACCATGTGCTGTCAATCCTTTTTTGACTTTCATCTTTGCCAGCTTTTTCAGATTCATGCAGGCAAATGTAAGCCCGGCCTTCATTTCCATCCGTGCTTTCCCAAACATCTGCGTATATCTGAATCCATGATTCTCTTTTGCTGTTCCAAAGATCCGTTCTATCGTTTCTTTCCTTAAGGAGTATAATTCTTTCATGCCAGGGGTCTGGCGGATATCCTCACACATTTCCATATATTGCTCCCATATATGCCGCGTTACCAGTTTGACATGGTCTTTGCTTTCCGTACATTGTGAAAGATATGGACATCCTGCACAGACAGCCCCATTGCTTTTGTATTCCCGGTATCCGTTCCTGTTCGTTGTACTGTATGTCAGTATCTGGTCATTCGGACAGATGTAACAGTCATAATACTCATCATAGACATGCTCGTATTTTCGGAAAAACCCTTCTTTGGTCATCGGCCTTTTATACGGCAGAAGCGGAACGATCCCGTCATCTATCAGCAGTTTTGCCACCGCCGGGGTCTTATATCCTGCATCTGCTATCAGGGTCTTTATGCCGGTATCTTTTATCTTGTCGTACAATGC
>CAZTKJ010000006.1:0-90262 GCA_964614185.1 uncultured Lachnospiraceae bacterium | reverse complement strand
TTACATAAATTCTCTACTCTCAACAACTTGTCCATTATTCCTATTCCTTTCCTATGCAGCATTCATAAGATTTTATCCGTCTGATTTCCGATATACTCGTTAAAATTGCCACTGCCGCTGCTGACAAAGCGATTGCAGGCACCACAAACAGTACCTGTTCCCATGCAATGACAAACCGAAATCCCTCCGCACCAAAAGATTTTAATATTGCGCCGCACAGACTTTCGCCGCACAGATTTCCCATTACCATTCCGAAAATAACGCCCGCCGCTGCCGGGAAGAGTCCTTTTACAAGATAAGCGTATTTCATCTCTCTATTGGTAAAACCTAATGCCTTATGTAAAGAGATCTCATAGCGCTTTTTCTCAACAAGCAGCCGCATGAACAGTGCAACTACAACAAAAATAACCATTATGGATATTCCAACTGCTACTAAAGATGCCATATGAAGCTGTTCCAGCGTTTGCCCATAAGTATTCTTTACATAATCTGTAATATCTGTCACATCAGTCCCCATCTGCCTATATTGCTTTATCCATTGTTCTTTTGACACAAACTCTTTCAGCGAAACATAGAGAACACTCCATGTTATAGGTGTATCATCCTCTATTTTGGCTGCTTTTGCCGTCTTACCGCCATTGGTAATATCAGAATAAATACCGCAAACGGTATATGTGGTTTTTCTGCCGCCAATCAGCAGTTCTAAAGTATCGCCAACATTTAATCCTAACTCCTCTGCATTTAAGGCGGACAATGCAATTTCATTCTTCTCTTTCGGTAATATTCCTTTTACATAGCTTACCGGAAATAAATTGTGATTACCTGTTTCCAGGATTAAATGGAGTTTTTCCCCATCTTGTTTAATGGCCGGATAAGACTTTGTTTGAAGCACAACGTATTTCTCCACCTGTGCATCATTTTCCAGCACAGAAGCAATCTGCTCTGTCGCTTTAGCAATATCCTCTGTCTGCCTTATATCAATGCGGATTTCTCCGTCCCCAATTCCCATGTACGTTACAAACTTTGGAGAGGAAAGTGTACTATACAGATTCTGTGGTACAATCATTAGAAATACGCAGGCACCCGTAACAACTCCAATTAAAAGATATTGCCCCCAATCTTTTTTCTTGGCCTGCTCGGGAATCAATGCCTCCAATGCAGATAATCTATCCGTCTTTTTTAGGCAATGCCATACGGAAAACAGAATAATCCCCTCTACGAAAAGCACAGCTAAAAGGGATAAAAGTCCTATTCCTATGCCTGCATCCGCCACACCATATAATTCCTGTATCTCTTCTGTCAAAGGACGCTTTAACGAAGCAGCTGCCATAAGTCCCAAAAGTGCTCCGCAACCAGAAAACAGAATATATTTTGCAAAATAGAGCTTTTTGATTTCTCTTTTTTCAATACCAAGCGCCTTTAACATCCCTACCTCTTTTCTGTCTTTTTCCATTCTCAAAGAAAGGATAAAACGAATACAGATCAGGGCAATTAACAGTACCACAATGCTCACAAGAAAAATCACAAAAATCATAATTCCGTCCGACAGGGCATTTATCATACGAATCAACGGCTTTGTGATTGCCGGTCCGTTTGACGGAAGTCCGTCTGCAGTATAATCTGTTTGAAGAGCATTTTCATCTGCTCCATCACACAGTAAAAACTCAATCAGATATTCTTCTTCGCCCTGTGGTTTTATGTTGTTGTAATCCACTTCATTTATAAGAAAGCGTTTGGATGAAGACATCATGGAATTCATTTGGGCATCTCTGATAAACCCTGCAATAACAAGCTCCCGGCTTCCAATTTTCATGGTATCCCCCACATCCAGGCTGTATAAACTGCGATAACAGACAGGAACATAAACCTCGCCCTGCAAAACCTCCGGGATTCCATTATCCATACCCAGCAAATAGTCAAACCCTTCTCCCTGTATAGAAAGCCCATTGTCCTGTGTACTATCTGCAAGATTATGACCGCCCAGGATAATCTGGCTGTTATCCAAGTTTAAAAATCTGCATATCTGCCATTTAGATATTTCCCCATGATTCTCTATAAACTGAAAGATTTTACTTTCCTCTATCTCTCCTGTGTGCATCTGCATAAAATCAGGCACCTGTGCTTTTTCCATCAGATTATCTATTGCTCCCAACAAACTGGAGAACAACAGCACCGTGAGGGCAAGCAGCATAGCCGAAATTGTCATAAAAAAGATTGTCGCAGCAGATAACAACCGATTCTGCTTTATATCATTCCATATCAGTTTTCTCAACATGACAATCCTCCAAAGCTGTTACGCTTTTGATTTGAGATAAGGTCAACGCTGTCAGGCATAACAGAACACCTGCAGCAATGACAACGGCAGCTGCACCACGTCCTACACCAATATGAAGTTGTGCCGCTATCCCATCCGCAGCAATTCCTGCACACCCATATGCTACCACATACCCAATTTGGGACAGGAATCCTATCATCCCCCATGCACGCCCCTGTAATTCATCCGGAATGTTTGTTCTAACCAAATAATCCAAACAATTATTTGCAAAAGGCAGTGCAGCAAAAAATAAAAATCCAAACAGACAAATGAATATAATGTTTTCCCATATTCCAAAACCTATATTGCTGATACCGGCTAAGAATAATGCGATACTCAAAGTTTTTACAAAGCTGTGTTTAATGCCTTTGACCCCTAGAAACAAGCTGGATACCAGCATGCCGCACGCACAGATCGTTTCTGCAACCCCAAGTGTGCCACTGTCTGCAAAATCTAAAATCATAGGCTCGGCTAAAATCTGAAAGACACCAATAAAGCAGGTTATGGCTGTCGATACCATAATCAGAATAAATATGCCATGTCTGTCTGTGATTGTTTTCCATCCCTGCATTAGGCTTTCCATAAAAGGAGATTTGTTTTCCATTGTTTTGACAGCAATTCCTTTTTTTACAACTGCGGCACCGATCACAGTAGGAATAAAAGTACAAATATCAATTATCAATAATAGATTAATCTCGCTGATTGCCAATAATCCGCCTGCTAAAACAGGAGAAATCAGATACCTTGCACTCCCCGCAATGCTTACCATTCCGCTTGCCTTAGAGTACTCCTCCTTCGTAAGCAGGTCTGTTACAGTGGCACGATAAGATGGTTCCAGCAGTGAGGAAAATATAGAACTTATGAATACGCCAATACAAATCTGGTAAAGAGCAGCTTCACCCTGCATCATACAAATCAATATGTAAAGAATACCAATTGCCGAGCATCCATCGCCCAACATCATAAGCACCCGTCTGTCATAGCGGTCCGCCAGCACACCAGCCGGAACACTAAGCAGGAGAGTAGGCAGAAATGCCAGCAATGAAACAAGCGCCATACTTGCGGCACTGCCTGTCTGATTGAATACATACACGCTCAAACCAAAACTGGTAAGTCCGCCGCCGATGGAAGAAATAAATTCTCCCGCCCAAAGTAACATAAATTTTGAAAAGTTACTTTTCTTATTTACCATATCTAAACTCCTTTTTATCTTTCTAGACCGTTTGCCGGTCTAAACTGTTTAAAAAAATAAAGAAACATCTTTGTTCCTTTATTTTTGTTTATTACTTACCATTCTCCTGAAAAATAGGAAGAATTGTAGATAGCAGTTGCCCATATTTCATTCCTAACAACCGTTCAAGATTATAAATAAATGCAACTATTTTCTGTTGCTGTTCTTCTTTACTATACTCGGATAATGTATCAAATGCTGTACTTGAGTATAGCATAACCATTTCTACTGTTTCTAAAGGATACGCTGTATTACATATTCCCTGCTCTATAGCTTCTTCAATCAAGCCTGTCAGTATGGGGTTTACTCTTGATAATAAACATTCCTGCATTTTTTTGTGCATCAAAGCATTTTGAGGCTTGTGCATCTGTTCCATGATCTCATACCCTAAGTCATTATTTACATTCAATGCCATGACTGTCATTGTTAAACGCTGCAGTACCGGCATTTCCTTGTTTTTTGCAATAGATGTTGCTTCTATTATCAACCGTTCTGTAATCCGGTCAATCATGGCATCCAGAATATCTTCTTTTGATCTGAAGTGATAATACAAAGTACCTCTGGCAATTCCAATCTCTTTCAGAATATCGTTTGTGGTAGTATAGTCAAAGCCTTTGACTGTAAACAACCTTTCTGCTACATCCAATATTTCATTTTTTCGTTCCTCTGCTTCTTTTATTACTCTCATTTCATATCACCAGCACTTATATACTCCGCTTACCGACAGACTGTCGGTTGTATATTAACATTTACTCCCCGGATTGTCAATCAGCATTTTATTCAGAGCTTCTCCGGTTCAGGATACTCCACTCCGAAACATTCTACTGTAACGCTCTTTAATCTCTGTTCCTCTAAGGGACGATCAGAATAATCGGTAGCCGTTTCAGCAATCTTATTTACCACATCCATACCTTCTGTTACTTTTCCAAAAGCGGCATAGCTGCCATCCAAATGGGGTGCATTTTTGTGCATGATGAAGAACTGTGAACCTGCAGAATCCGGCATCATGCTTCTGGCCATGGAAAGCACACCGGCTGTATGCTTTAAGTTATTAGCTACTCCATTGGCTGCAAATTCTCCTTTAATACTGTAGCCTGGACCGCCCATTCCGGTTCCTTCCGGATCTCCTCCCTGAATCATAAAGCCGCGGATAACACGGTGAAAAATAAGTCCGTCATAAAAGTTCTTATGAATCAGACTGATAAAATTGTTTACGGAAACAGGAGCAACGTCAGGATAAAGTTCTGCCTTGATAATATCTCCATTTTCCATGGTAAATGTTACAACAGGATTTTGTGCCATAGTATATTACTTCCCTTCTTTTCATTTTATTTTAGAAATGATATCATATAATGGTAATATCATTATTGTATCGGAATGGGAAGGACATTTCAATGCTTAAGTGTGTGGTATTTCCGGTAACTGCATATTTTTATCAAAAGCTCCTTGATCAAAGAGAAAGCATAGCGGACAAGCTGTTGCCTTATGGAATTCAATTGATAATCTGCAGGGAGGAAATATTGTATGAAGAAAATGGCGTTCCCTGGGCCAAAGAAGAAATGCTCCTGATTACAGACAGTCCAAAGCTTCTGGAGGAACTTTCGGCAGCAGGATATTATATCATTGCCTTGTACCATGAAAGAAACCGGGAACACTCCTTTACAACCTCTTATGCAGTAGAAGATGTAGAACAGCTCACTCCAAAGTCCTATGATGAAGTTTACAGGAGACTGGCAGGAATGCCTTGGGATATATTGGAAACGGAGCGGCTGACAGTGAGAGAAAGTACTGTTTCGGATGTAAAGGACTTTTACAGAATTTATAGAGATCCCTCCATTACTTATTATATGGAAGATCTGTTTCAGGATCCGGAAGAAGAAAGAGCCTATATGGAGTCCTACATCCGGCAGGTATATGGGTTTTATGGTTTTGGCATGTGGACAGTTCTGTGTAAGGCCGCAGGAGAAGTAATAGGAAGGGCCGGTCTTAGCGTGAGAGAGGGTTATGATGTGCCGGAGCTGGGGTTTGTCATTGATGTCAGATATCAGAGACAGGGATACGGCTATGAAGTGTGCAGCGCCATTTTAACTTATGCAAAGGAAGAATTGTGTTTTGAAAAGGTACAGGCACTGGTACAGAAAGAAAATGCGGCTTCACACCGATTGCTGGATAAATTAGGCTTTCAATATGAAAGGTATATAATAGAAAATAAACAAGAGTATCAATTGTGGATAAAACAGCTCCAGGCAGTGCCGGAGTTAGAAGAATAGGGGGAAATATGGATTTTGAAATATTATACAGAATACAGGAGATGCATACACCATTTTTAAATCCCATTATGGTAGGAGTATCGGCTCTTGGCAATAGCGGACTTATATGGATATTGGGGGCAGTGGTACTTCTTTTCTTTAAAAAGACCAGAAGATGTGGTATACTGATGCTGGTTTCCATGGCAGTCTGCTTTATATTAGGAAACATGTGTATTAAGAATCTGGTGCAGAGGCCAAGACCCTGTCAGATCGATACGGCAGTTTCACTGCTTGTTCCTGTTCCTTCGGAATATTCTTTTCCTTCCGGCCATACGCTTCATGGGTTTACAGCAGCGACGATCATTTTCCTGCATAATAAGAAAGCGGGAATCGCGGCTCTTTTGCTGGCAGCTGTCATAGCCTTTAGCAGAATGTATTTGTTTGTACATTTTCCTACAGACATTCTGGGCGGTCTGATATTGGGAGTTCTGGCAGCTATTATCGTATACAAAGTTTATGGCAAGATTGAGGAGAGAAGAGAAAACAGGGAAATTACCGATAACGGAAATAGATAGAGGAGAAGTAGAGAACATGAAAAAGCAAAAGCGGTTGTTTTATCTGGCAGTACTGGTACTGATGATAGGAACATGGGTATTGCCGGTCTTTCCTGTTAAGGCGGCAGAAGGTTCCTGTGGAGAGAACATAACATGGACTGCTGATTATGGTACCGGGGTGAACGGTGTGCTGACGCTGACGGGCAGCGGCAGGATGGAGGATTATTACAGTGAGATTTTCGGAGGTGATCCCTGTACTGATGCACCTTGGTATGTCCCTGCATCCAATAGTATTGAGACAATTATTATTGATAACAACATTACTTACATTGGAAGCTCTGCTTTTTTTGGTCTTGAGAATGTGAAAGGTGCCCTTGACCTTCCGGACAATCTGACGGGAATAGGAAAGTATGCTTTTTTTTACTGCCACATGTTTGATGCTGAACTGACATTCCCTGAAACGCTGGAGACCATAGGGGATTCTGCTTTTGAAGGTTTTGCTGGTATAAACATACCAAGCAAACCCAGTCTTACATTGACTTTTCCAAAGAGCGTTACTTCAGTAGGAGCCAATGCCTTTCAGGGGTACAGTGTCGGTGTAGAGCGTGTTTATATCAAGAATCCTGACATGAAGATGGGAGAAAATTGTCTTGGAAATTCTCAAACCTTAAAACTTTATGGAGCAGCGGGTTCTACCGCTGAAGCATATGCAGCTGCTAATGATCTTGAATTTTTTGTTTGGGACGGCACCAGCACTCACTATACAGTTACCTTTGACAGCAACGGCGGCAGTGCCGTAGCATTACAGCAGATACAAATTGGCGATAAAGCCACAGAGCCAACGACGCCGGTGAGGAAAGGGTATTACTTTGAAGGATGGTTTTTGGGAGAAGAAAAATATGACTTCCGGGAGGCAGTGCATAAAGATATTACATTAACTGCCCGGTGGTCGGAAGTGACCATTACCGGAGAAGCTCCGGTTCTTACACTGCGAAATGAGTCCGAATGGTCGGTAGAAGACGTTGTCTTAAAGTGGGATCCGTGTGATAATAGGGGATTACTCAGATATGAAATATACAGAGCATTAGGTGAAGATGGAGAATATAAAAAAATCGGTACAGCAGAGGCATGGGAGAATACTTATACTGATGATGCCGGTATGAATTATGAAAGAACAAAGTATCATTATAAGATTAGAGCCATCTATGAGGGAGAGGTGGCAACATCTTTCAGTAATGCGGTATCTACCGGGGGAAATTTGTGCGGAACCCCTGCAAATCTGGACAAAAACTGTGTGGGTGTAAATCTTACGGATGCAGAGGGCAATGTTATAGATTCACTGACGCTTCATGTGGGAGAGTCCAGTCCGGAACTTCATCTGCAGCTGATTTATAAGAATGGAACTAAGAAAGACTTTAAGGATTTTAAGAAACAGAAGTGGGGCAATCCTTTCTTAAGCTGGGATATTTGCAGTAGTACGAAAGACCATAATTATACTGATTATGCCAGATTCCTGCCTACTATGGATTATCTGGGAATCAATCCGGATACGGACAGCTGTACCGCCAAGCTGTATGGTGAGGAAGTTGTGCCGGAAGGTGTACAGAAATATATTTCCGTTACCTTCCAGCTCACAGATGGACCTTATGTTATTTGGATTCCTTTTACCGTTATTGAGGCAGAACCGGGAGTAGATTATGGAGAGCCGGAGAAACTGGAAACATTTACGGATTCCGATGCCCTCTGGCAGTCTGTCAAGGATTCCTTCAGGAACAGGGAAAGCAGTTTTTATGTTCTTCTTGACTGGGACACTTATGAGCAAGAGTATGGTCATGAAATGGAAACCGAATATGGAGATACCATACACTACAATGACTTTCTTTCCGATGATATCCACAGAAAAGCTTTCGATTTTTATGAAGAAAGAGCCGGTATGAAGTCTTATGAAGGCGATTATCTGAATGAAGGCATTAAATCATGGGATGCACAGGAAAGCCAAGTCCTTTATGAGAATCAATATTATGATGCCCTTTATTTTGAAGTGACTTATTTCTCCACTAAAGAACAGGAAGACTGGATGGATGCAGAGATTGACAGAATGGTCAATCAGCCGGGCGGCATGTTCTATTCTTATAAGAATAAAAGTGATTATGAAAAGGTAAAAGCAGTTTATGATTATGTATCCAATAAGATCAGTTGGGTAGATGGTACGAAAGTGGGTATTTATCATATGGCATACAGCGGCCTTCATGATGGAAAAGGTACCTGTCAAAGTTATGCCCTTCTTTTCTATCGTCTGACAAGAGAACTGGGAGTGCCCAGCAGGGTGCTTATGGGAACAGACGCCGGAGCCCATACTTATAATATTGTGAAGCTGGGAAGCAGATGGTATTACATTGACTGCAGCAATAAGCGTTTCCTTCAGGGAAGCAAGAACTTTAAGACCACAAAGCTGCAATCCATATGGCTTGGAAAGGAATTTCAGAATAATTACATCAAAAAGATTTCAGCGGAAAACTATGGAGGAGGCAAAGTCAGCAGCATTAAATCCATAACGGCGCTGAAGGGTGATGAAATAGGAGAGACTGACAGCAGCTTAACCGGCGTGGCTGATAAGATGGCAGCCACCTACAAGATCAGCGGAGATAAGATTACGGCACAGAATGTTTCCAAGAAGGTTCTTTTGCCTGTTTATGGATGCAGTTCTTACCTGGGAGCAGAAGGAAATGAAAATGCTTCAAAGGAACAGGGATATTTCCTGGCTCTTCGGATCAATGTAGATAAGAGCAAGGTTACCGATGAGGGAAGAATTAGCATTTCCTATGAGCCGGCTGGAGAAAAGATAGAAAAAGTGTATACTGCATCGGAAAGTTCCATGAAAGAGGGATATGTGGACGTTATCTTAAAGCTTCCGGAGGGAAATCAAAATATTACGGTTTCCGTAGACTTTGATACCAATGGAGATGATTCCGATTATCAGGAAAAAAAATACAGTTTTCAGGTATCTTCTTTAAAGAAGCAGGAAGCAGAGAGGTTTGGCGCATTAAAGGAAATTACTGATAAAAACAATAACTGCGGAATTGAAACATCGGCGCCTAAAATAAAGTCCGAGAATTCCGGAGAAAACATAACAGTCATTTATGATTCCCTGGCATACTCAACGAAAGTGCAGCTTTCCGGAAAGGATGATGCAAAAGGTTATTATGCAGCGCTGCAGGTAGAGACGCCGGAGGCTATGAAGGGAACGAGTATTCCTGAGAGGGTGTTCGTCACATTAGATGCCGGGGGAAAAATCAAGGCAGATGATTTCCGCTATGCAATGTCAGATGATAAATCCTGTATCAGGCTGTTTATTCGGATAGACGAGAATACAATGGGCAGTCTTGGAACACTGAATGTAATATGGACGGAAGATAATGTGCAGAAGATAACGATCCAAACAGCGGATAAATGTATCTTCGAAACCATTGATCCTACAGCACGACTGGCTAAATCCGTCAAGTTTAACGGTGTGGTATCCACTATGTATACAGGACAGAGCCAGATTGCAGATACAACCATTGTAAAAAATTATGAGCGGGATACGATACATCTGGTATTTACTTCCAGCGACAGTCATATTGTCAGTGTCAACCGTGTGACGGGAGAGTTGAAAGCATTGAAGCCGGGAACGGCAACTGTTACAGTAACGGTAACTGACGGAAAAGGTTCCGTAGCAACAGATAAAAAGGGCAATGTATTAAAGGGATTGACAGCTTCCGTAAAAATCACGGTGAAAGCCCCTACTGCTCCGGGAAGCCTGAAACTAACAGAAATAAAAGATACTTCTGCGGTTATGAACTGGAAAGCAAATACAACGGGGCAGCAAATAGAGATTTATGCGGTTCCGGTTAATAAAGCAGTAATGGGAAAGAGCAAGAATAACTGGAAGACATCCATTGAAACAGCTCTTAAGAAAGAAGGAATGGATTCCCGACAGCTTTCTGACATGGATGCAGAAGCGGTGCAGGCATTGTGTCAAAAGTTAGAAGCAGAATTTGCTGTGCAGGAAGGAAGCTGCGTTATTGCTGCTGCGCCATCATCAGAAAAATCGTTGCTTCTTGAGGGATTGCAGGAAAATACCGGATATGCATTTTATGTAAGGAATACTGCCAAAAATGAAATTGGAGATATTTATTTTACAGGAGCAATTATTGGAGAGAGCAAGACCAAAACTACTTTATTAACAGATGTTACATTAAGTGCACAGAATGCAGAGGGCACCATTTTGACATCTGCATCTTCTAAGGAAAGTCAGACTCCTGTCATTTCAATCGTGGTAGGAATTTCTTCAGATTTACCAACTCAGCTGAGCTATCTGGTATCTGCTGAAGGCTCTGCCTATACGGGAGTTACTTATAAGAGCACCAATGCACAGGTAATGAAAGTAGATAAAAAAGGAAAGCTGACTTTAGGAACCCAGGCAGGAACTGCGGAGCTATATGTAACAGGAAAGGATTCATCAGGAACGGTAAGAGAATCCGGACGTATTAGAGTTACGGTTATCAGAGAACCTAATAAGCTTGCCAATAAGAGCACGACTCTTGCGCTGGGCGGAAGTGTGAAACTGCGGGATCTGATAGGATATAGCACGAAAGGTTCTTCCACAGAAGTGGATGTAGCAAAAGTGGACTTTGAGGCAGTTCTTGAGGAACTCGAAGCGACAGGATGCTTTGAAATTGAGGCAGGCGAGGGAAGCGAAGCAGATGCTGTGATCACGGCAGGAGCTTTCCTGACAGATGCAAAAGGAAATAAAAAGGCCGGAAACAGTATTAAGATTCCTGTCAGCTTGTATGCCGGCACAACCCATGGAGAGGGAGAAATGCCTTTGAACACGGCATTTGCCACTATTAAAGTGACAGATATGGCACAGCCGGTTATTACTAAAACAGTGCCTATGGATACTTCCGTTACCATTAAGTTTAAACCTAATGCTACCGTAAGGGAATATAACGGAACATTCTACTATTATACGGTAACAGTCAGTGACAAAGCTACAAAGGAAAAAATAGAGATATTACCTGAAAACATTGAATTTTCAGAAGAAAGTGACAGTACTGCAAAAACACCTTTGTATACCTGTGTGATCAAGAGTCTGTCTCCGGAACAGAATTATAATGTTCAGATTACTGCCCACTATGATACACAGGAAGGACTTTCAGCCAGCAAGGATTCTTCCGTGAAGAGCTTTAAGACTCTGAAACCGCTGCTGACAAATGCGGCAGGAAAGGAACAGATTCCTATTAATTACATCAGTCTTCCTGCTTTGAGGAAAGATGCTTTGGCTAATGGCGAGGAAGTAAATGAAAGAATTATATTGAGAAATAATGAGACCTACATCTTTATGGCGCAAGTAAGCAGATTAAACCGTGTACTTGGAACAGATAAACTGAAATGGACCATTTCTTCAAGTACCAAGAATATTGCAACAGTGAAAGCCACCAGTGACACCTATCAGGCACAGTTAAATACGCTGCGTACGGGAACCTTTACGGTAACGGTTACGTCAACCGTCAGCAAAGAAGTGTTAGCAGTCTTTGAAGTAACGGTAGTGCCTTATCAGACTATGGAATAGAAAGGAGGAAAAGCATCATGAAGAGACAGATATGGAGAAGAGTTACAGCATTTTTACTGATGACAGTAATTATAACACAGAGCGGCATGACAGCTTTTGCTACCGAAGATATTCCGGGAAGCGATAAGACAGAAGAATACGTATCCGGACAGGAACAGGAAATAACAGAACCGGAAGAACCCAAAGAGCCTGAGGAGACCATAGCTCCGGAGGAAACTCCTGAAGTCATCATAACCCCGGAAGAAACTATCACTCCTGAGGAGACTCCTGAAGCTACCACGGAACCGGAAGAAACCATGACTCCGGAGAAGACGCCGGAAGCCACTATGGAGCCTGAACAGACACCTGAGGAAATACTTCCTGAAGAATCTCCCACTCCGGAAATGCCGGATGAGGAAGAAACACCAACGCCCATGGTAACTCCGGAAATAACACCTACTCCCGATGGAGAACCGGAAGAGCCGGAAATCATATGGTTGGAAAGCCATTTGTGGGAGGAGGCGCCGGTTGAGAATCTTACAAAAGAACAGATTTTTCAATTGGATGAGAAACTGGCAGAATTTGCAGAAGGAATCTCACCTGTGATTGAAATAGAAGAAAACAGGATCACCTTTATGGGAGAATTGGAATATGCAGAGGGTTACTATCTGGCGTTTCGTATTAATCCCGATAAGGAATGTTTTACACAGAGCGGAACCATTCAAATAGAATATGAAGAGGAAGATTTGGAAACAGTTTGTTATGAGGCACCGGAAGATGTATGGGAAAAAGGTTTCTGGGATGTAATCATTCCTCTTCCGGAAAATGCGTTGAAGATGGTCATTACAGTGGATAATGACGGGGAAGACGAAATTCCTGCAAAAGCAGAGGAAGATATGGATGAAGATGGGCCGGAAGCAGTATATGAGCGATATGCACCGGGTATCTATGAAATAGATTTGTCGGGCCTGCAAAAAGTAGTAGTAGAAGCAAATATCCTTGAAGGAGCTTTGCCTGTGGAACAGGCTGTGATTACCAATATGACGGCGCCAGTCATTAAATCGGTTACCACAAGAGATACCACGGCAGTAGTAAAATTTGTACCTAATGATATCATACGGTCCATAGAAGCGCCGGATGAAGAGAATGGAAGCGGCTACTACACCATCAAACTGACAGATAAGGTAACAGGAGAAGTGCTGGATGCCGTTGATGTTACCTGGCAGGAGCAGGAAGCGGAATATAGCTATAAGTTTTCAATCATACCGGGAGAAGGTACGGAAAAAGCGCCCTTATACACCTGTGAAATTATGGGTTTATCCAGTAATAAGGCTTATACCGTAGTGATAACCGCCAACTATGGAGCAGGAGAAAACAAACTGGAAAAATCCTCAAAAGCTACATCCTTTACAACGAAAAAGGAAATGCTTACAGGCGCAGGAGGAAGTCTTCAGGTTTTCTATATTAAACTGGATGATTTGCGGAAAGAGCCTGATAAAGAAGGAACGAAAGCCAGCTATAAAGAGAAAAATCCCTTTGAATGCAACCAGACGTATGCATTAATGGCAGAGGTAAGTAATCTGTCCCGGGCTTTGGAAACAGAAAAACTTACCTGGACCATTTTAACAGAACAGGAAAAGGCAGCTAATAAAAAGGATGTTACGCTGAAAGCAGGAGCTTCCACTTTTGAAGCGCAGCTGGAGATCAAAAAGCCGGGAACGTATATTATTACTGCAACTTCCACAGTGAATAAGGAAAAATTGTTCCGCTTTTACGTGGAAGTGCCGCAAGAGGACGGAGAAAATACGGCGGGAATTTCCCTGCAGAGCGAATGTTTTTACTTTTATGAAAAAGATGAAAAAATAAACCTGGATTTTGAGAAAGGGGACTTATAAATATGAGCAAAGGGAAATATTATATTACAACGGCAATTGCCTATACTTCAGGAAAACCGCATATCGGCAACAGTTATGAAATTGTGCTGGCAGACAGTATTGCCCGCTTTAAGAGAAAAGACGGATATGAAGTATATTTTCAGACAGGAACGGATGAACATGGACAGAAGATTGAGTTAAAAGCACAGGAGGCAGGAATTACGCCTAAGGAGTTTGTAGATAATGTGGCGAGCACTATTAAAGAGCTTTGGAATCTGATGGATACCTCCTATGACCATTTTATCCGTACCACAGATGATTATCACGAGAAACAGGTACAGAAGATTTTCAAAAAGCTTTATGATCAGGGAGATATTTATAAAGGGGCTTATGAGGGCCTTTACTGTACACCCTGTGAATCCTTTTGGACGGAATCACAGCTGGTGGATGGTAAATGTCCTGACTGCGGCAGAGAAGTAAAGCCTGCTAAAGAAGAAGCATATTTTTTCAGAATGAGTAAATACGCGGATAAGCTTATAGAGCATATCAATACTCATCCTGAATTTATACAGCCGGTATCACGTAAAAATGAAATGATGAATAATTTCCTGCTTCCGGGACTTCAGGACTTATGTGTGTCAAGAACCTCTTTTAAATGGGGTATACCGGTAGATTTTGATGACAAGCATGTCATATATGTATGGCTGGATGCACTGACCAACTACATCACAGGAATCGGATATGACTGTGAGGGCAGCAGTACGGAGCAGTATCATAAGCTTTGGCCGGCAGACCTTCATTTGATAGGAAAGGACATTATCAGATTCCATACGATTTACTGGCCGATTTTCCTGATGGCTTTGGGGGAACCTCTGCCTAAACAGATTTTCGGACATCCATGGCTTTTGCAGGGCGATGGAAAGATGAGTAAATCCAAGGGCAATGTACTTTATGCGGATGATCTTGTAAGCTTCTTTGGTGTGGATGCAGTTCGCTATTTTGTTCTTCATGAGATGCCTTTTGACAATGACGGAACAATTTCCTGGGATCTTTTGGTAGAAAGAATGAATTCTGATCTGGCCAATACTTTAGGCAATCTGGTAAACAGAACGATTTCCATGAGCAACAAATATTTTGGCGGCGTTGTTGCCGATAAAGGTGTCTGCGAAGATGTGGACATGGAATTAAAAGAGGTAGTGACAGGCACTTACTTAAAGGTAAAAGCCAAAATGGATGAGCTGCGGGTAGCAGATGCATTAACAGAGATCTTTGCGCTGTTTAAACGGTGTAATAAGTATATTGATGAAACAGAACCATGGGTGCTGGCTAAAGACGAGGCTAAGAAGGACAGACTGGCTACAGTGCTCTATAATCTGGTAGAGAGTATTGTGACAGGAGCATCCTTGTTGGAGCCCTTTATGCCCTCTACGGCAGAGAAGATCGCTGCTCAGATGAATACCGGACTTTGCGGTTTTGAAGAGAGTGAAAACTTTGGAAAATATCCTTCCGGAAATAAAGTGACAGACCAGCCGGAGATCCTGTTTGCAAGACTGGATATAAAAGAAGTAGTGGAAAAGGCAGAGGCAATGTTTGCAGCAAGAAAAGCTGCTGCTTTAGCAGAGCAGGAAGCTCCGAAAGAAGATGAAAACGTTATAGATATAGAATCAAAAGATGAAATATCTTATGATGATTTCATGAAAATGCAGTTCCAGGTAGGAGAGATCATAGCCTGTGAAGAGGTTCCTAAATCAAAGAAACTGTTGTGCTCCAAGGTGAAGATTGGAAGTCAGGTGAAACAGATTGTCTCCGGCATTAAGCAGCATTACACGGCACAGGAGATGGTAGGCAAGAAAGTAATGGTACTGGTGAACTTAAAGCCTGCCACATTAGCCGGTGTAGTTTCTGAAGGCATGCTTCTTGCGGCAGAAGATGAAAAGGGAAATCTTTCTCTGATGGTTCCTGAAAAGGAAATGCCGGCAGGAGCTGAGATTTGTTAATACGGAAGATGAAAGCGGAAAGGGAGGATGCATATGGTAAAAAAGGAAGAATTTACATTTGATTCAAGAGATGGACAAAGTAAGATCCACGCGGTGCGCTGGATTCCTGAGGGAAAAGTTACCTGTATTCTTCAAATCGTACACGGTATGGCAGAATATATTGAGAGATATGAAGAAGCAGCGCAGTATTTTGCCGACAGGGGAATTCTGGTGACGGGAGAAGATCATCTTGGACATGGCAAGAGCGTGGAAAAAGGGGGAACCTACGGATATTTCTGTGATCGTGATCCTGCTACGGTAGTAGTCAGAGATGTGCATAGATTAAAGAAGATCACCCAGGAGAGCTATCCCGGTATTCCCTATATCATATTGGGCCATAGTATGGGGTCTTTTATTACCAGAAATTATCTGCTCCGCTATGGTACAGGAGTCCAGGGAGCAGTTATCTGCGGCACGGGCTCCCAGCCAAAGGGTCTTATCAAGATCAGTAAAGCGTTAGCATCCTTTCAATGCCTTGTTCTTGGACAAAAACATGTGGCAAAGATGATAGATAAGATGGCCTTTGGAAATTATAATCAGCAAATCGAAGATTCCAAGACAGACTTTGACTGGCTGAGCAGAAATGAAGAAGCAGTAGATAAGTATCTGGGGGATCCCCTTTGCGGATTTACCTTCACCACAAACGGCTTTAAGACTTTGTTTACATTGATAGACCGCCTTGGCAGAGAAGAAGAACTTCAGAGTATGCCCAAAGACCTTCCGGTATTCTTTATCTCGGGAGATAAGGATCCGGTAGGCGATTATGGAAGAGGCGTAAAGAAAGCTTATGAAAGCTTTAAAAAAGCAGGAATGAAAAGACTGGATATAAAGCTGTATCCCGAGGACCGGCATGAGCTTTTTAATGAACTGGACAGAGAACAGGTCTGCGCAGATTTATCTGTATGGATCGAGGAGAGGATCAAAGAATATCAAATTTAAGCAAAACAGGTGATGATTATGAAAAAATTGGTAATATGGCTGGCAGGTCTGCTTATGATCTGTCTCTTTGCCGGAAGAATTTCCGTGATAGAAGTAAAAGCCGCCGGAGAGAGTGTCATTGACATCGGCAGCCTCCTTGGAGATGTGAAAGATAAGATTTCGGAAGCTGTTTCCAAGCTGGATAAGGAAACCGTGAAAGAGATGTTTGACTTTGTGGAAGAAAAACTCCGGGACGGAAGTCTGAAAACAGATGAAGGACTTGCAGGAGCCATTCGGGAGGGCGAGGACAAATTTGGCATCACCATCAGTGAAGCAGATGCAAAAAAAGTGGTAGAAACCATGGAAAAACTGGAAAGCATGGGATTTTCCGGAGAATATGTGCTTGAAAAAGCAGAAACGCTTTATGATAAATACGGAGCTGATTTTGTAGAGCATGCAGATGAACTGATTGCCGGAGCGGTAGAAGATGCAGTGACAGGAGCTGCTGAAAACTTTTTTCAGAATTTATGGGAATCTACAAAAAATTTCTTCCAAAATCTGTTTAGCGGGTTATAAATAGAATTCTTTTTGCAAATACTGTAGTAGAGTATTTGAAAAGAGGTGTCTATTTATGAAGATTGCATTTTACAGTACTAAACCTTATGACAGGATATGGTTTGAACCGTTAGGCAAAGAATATGGCTTTGATATTCATTTTATAGAAGCAGCCTGTAATCAGGAAACAATATTTATGGCAAAAGGTTATGATGCCATTTGTATTTTTGTCAATGATTACGTAAATGCTGAAATGATCGAGGAACTCTATGAGATGAAAGTCAAGGCCATTTTGCTTAGAAGCGCCGGATTTAATCATGTAGATGTTAAAGCAGCCGAAGAGAAAATCGTGGTATTGCGTGTACCAAGCTATTCTCCGGAAGCGGTGGCGGAATTTGCCATGGCCATGCTTCTTTCCGTTAACAGAATGACCCATAAGGCCTATAACAGAACAAGAGAGTTCAATATGAGTCTTAACGGTCTGATGGGAATGGATTTGTTTGAAAAAACAGCAGGTGTTGTAGGAACCGGTAAGATCGGACAGGCAATGATAAGGATTTTAAATGGCTTCCAGATGCGGGTTTTATGTTATGACCCTTTCCCTGTAAAAGGATTAGAGGCGGAATATGTTACCTTAGAGGAACTGCTTAAGCAATCCGATGTGATTTCCCTGCATTGTCCACTGACTTCTGAGACAGAATATCTGATCAATAAAAAGTCTATCAAAGATATGAAGGACGGTGTTTACCTGATCAACACTTCCAGAGGAGGATTGATCCATACAGATGATTTGATTGATGCCATGCTGCAAAAAAAGTTTGGCGGAGTGGGGCTGGATGTCTATGAGGAAGAAGAGGGTGTTTTTTATGAGGACCGTTCAGGGGAAATCATTACAGATGACAATCTGGCAAGACTTATGACCTTTCCCAATGTACTGGTAACCTCCCATATGGGATTTTTTACCAAGGAGGCTATGAGGGCCATTGCCCATACCACACTGGAAAATGCATATGCCTTGGAAAACGGACTGCCGCTTTTGAATCAGGTAGGAAAGGAAATGACGTTGTAAAATATAAAAAGATTTGTTATAATGTAATATCAACAGTACTAATAATGCGTTAAGGGACAAACTGATGAAGGAAGAATTACCATATGAGATACGATTTGTAAGCGGTGACGAGTGGGAAGAAGCCATGGAACTTGCATGGAAGACTTTTCTGGAGTTTGAAGGAGATATTTATCCTCCGGAGGGAATCCGTAGTTTCGAAGACTTTATTACGGATTCCACGCTGAAAAGAATGTTTATTATGGGAGCATATCAGGTGATGGCAGCTTATGATCATGAGAAAATGGTGGGAATGATCAGTTTACGGAATGAAACCCATATTTCTTTACTTTTTGTAGACCGTTATTATCACCGGAGGGGGATAGGCAGAGCGCTTATTTTAAGGATTTCCAAATATATCAAGGAAGAAATCGGGAAAAGCCAAATTACAGTAAACGCATCGCCTTATGGAGTTGATTTTTACCACCGTCTTGGATTCCGGGATGTTGGACCCCAGAAGCAGCAGGATGGAATTATTTTTACACCTATGCTGCTTACTATTTAATAAAGGGACATGCAAAGGAGAATGTGCAAATGGGAAAAATACTGGATATTGATAGTCCGTTTATACGGGTCTTAAACAGGCTGGCAGATTTAATTTATCTTAATTTACTGATGACTATATGCTGCATTCCGATTATTACAATCGGGGCATCCATGACGGCTCTTCATTATGTGCTTCTTAAAATGGTTAAAAATGAAGAAGGATATATTACCAAATCTTTTTTTAAATCTTTTAAACAGAACTTTAAGCAGGCTACTTTGATTTGGCTTATCCTGCTTTTGGCAATCTGTATTCTGGCAGGTGATTTTCTGATTTTCAGATATTCCCAGATCAATTTTCCGGGATGGCTGCAGATTGTACTGTTGGCAGTGGCAATTCTGGTTTTGTTTGCAACCATACATTTATTCCCCTTACTGGCTAGATATGAAAACAGTATTGTGAATACATACAGGAACTCTTTGTTTATGGGGATCTTAAATTTACCTAAGACAGTGGTTATGATGATATGCTGGCTGCTTCCCATAGGGATTATCATATTTATCCCGCAAATTACACCAATTGCCCTTGTACTGGGAATATCCGGGCCGGCATTTTTAAATGCCCTTCTTTATAAAACGAGTTTTCAGCGCTTTGAACCGGAGAATGCGGAGACTGCTGATGAAGAATGGACAATGGAAGAGATTCCTGAAGAAGAACAGACAATGGAAGAACTCCCAGAAGAAGAACAGGAAGATAAAGTTGAATAAAAATGCATAATCAATAATAGATTAAGTGCATGTTGTAACATGCAGACGGGTATCAACATGAATGAAGAAAAAAGAAAACTGACAGAGAGAATGGTTCTTACCATTAGTGCGGTTATTGTGATTAGCATTATGGTCTTTAATTTTTTTATCCAGATAAGACGTGGAGGAGAAGAATATTATAAGAACCAGATGACAACAATTGCTAACAATCATGCCGGACAAATCTATACGGACCTGCATGCAACAAGTCTTTGCGGAGAAATGGCAGCTTTCCAGCTTGCCGGTAAAGAAAGTTCACAGCAGGATGATATTATCAGTGCGGCTTCTGCTATTTTCAGATATACAGATGCAAGCCGGGTTATTTATCGTGAAAGTGGCGGACTGGGCATTGAATGGGACGGAGAAGAACTTAGAGAGCTGGATTTAACAAAGTATAGCTATTACGAAAAAATTTCAAAAGTATCAGATGTTAAATATACATATATAGAAGATGATGAGAGTGGAGAGGGGGTTATTCTGCTGATCGTTCCTGTTGGGGAAGGCATTGACAGAAGCCTGCTGATCTTTTATCCGGTAGAGACGCTTTATGACAGGATGCGGATTGTTACGGAGTTTGAAACCGGATGCTTTGCAGTGCTGATAACCACAGACGGCACCATTTTAACAAACAGTAATTATGAAAGCAATTATTTTACAGATTCCAATTTGTGGAACAATATTGACGGGGATTTCAAGGAAGGAATAGAGAAAGCAAAGCAGCATCTCAGGAACAGGATAACAGGCTGTTTTTATGCAGAATCAAAAGAAGGCAGTGAAGAGAAAACTCTGGTTTATGCTCCTGTTCAGATCAATGAATGGGCCATAGTCATTGGAGTGAACCAGGATTATGTCTCCAAAAAAGAAAAGAGTTATTGGAAAAAGAGCAATGCCTTGATGTGGCAGATAATAGGCGTCTCAATTTTCTTCCTTATCATTTTTTCTGTTGTCAATGCTGCCAGTAAGAAGAGAAATGCAGAACAGGCCAAAAAGCTTCGTGAAAATGCAGATACGGATCTTCTTACGGGTCTTACCAATAAATTGGCAACGGAGAACCGGATAAAGGAATACATGGAGCATCATCCGGAGGACCTTGCTATGATGTTCCTGCTGGATATTGACAATTTTAAAAAGATTAATGACACCCTGGGACATGCCTTTGGAGATGAGGTGCTTAGAACCTTTGGGCGTAACATAGGTTCTATATTCCGGGTGACGGATATTATAGGCCGTACCGGTGGAGATGAATTTACCATATTTTTAAAGTTCCTGAAAAATGATGAGAATACTTTAAAAGAAGCAGAGAAACTCGTAAAATTCTTTGAGGATTTTCAGGCAGGGGAATATGTAAAGTATTCAGCCACTGCCAGTATCGGAGCTGCAGTGTTCCCGGCAGACGGGGCAACCTTTGATGCACTCTACAAGGCTGCAGATACGGCGCTTTATAAAGCGAAGAAACGGGGAAAGAATCAGCTGGCATTTTATGATGACAGGGACCGGAGTGAGAAGGAAGAATAAGTCCTGTCAGAATATGGTTGTACAATATGTATAGAAAATATAGGATTTATTAGTCAATTTGTCATGAGACAATAAAATGTAAAGAGAATCTTAGCATTTTTTACAATGTAATTGAAAATCTTTGTGGAATAGTGGTATAGCTAATTGGAGTAAAGTTAGATATACTGTTTTCAGACTTGATTTAGAATCAAAATTTTAAGGAGGCAATAAAAATGGCAAGTTTATCATTAAAAAACATCTGCAAAGTATATCCTAATGGATTCGAAGCAGTAAAGGATTTCAATCTTGAAATCGCTGATCAGGAATTTATTATTTTCGTAGGACCTTCAGGATGTGGTAAGTCTACAACTCTTCGTATGGTTGCAGGTCTTGAAGATATTTCTTCAGGTGAATTGAAAATTGGTGACAGAGTGGTTAACGATGTAGAACCCAAGGACAGAGATATCGCGATGGTATTCCAGAACTACGCTCTGTATCCTCATATGTCCGTATATGACAATATGGCTTTCGGCCTTAAGTTAAGAAAGGTACCGAAGGATGAAATCGACAAAATGGTTAAGGAAGCAGCAAAGATTCTTGACTTAACTCCTCTTCTTGATCGTAAGCCGAAGGCTTTATCAGGTGGTCAGAGACAGCGTGTTGCTATGGGTCGTGCAATCGTTCGTAATCCTAAGGTATTCCTTATGGATGAGCCTCTTTCAAACCTGGATGCTAAGTTACGTGTGCAGATGCGTATTGAGATTGCTAAATTACATCAGAGACTGGGTACTACCATCATCTATGTAACACATGACCAGACAGAAGCTATGACACTTGGTGACAGAATCGTAGTTATGAAGGACGGTGTTGTTCAGCAGGTAGATACACCTCAGAATCTGTATGAGAAACCCGCTAACTTATTCGTAGCAGGATTTATGGGATCACCTCAGATGAACTTCTTAGATGCAGTAGTAGATGTTCAGGGTGATGTAGCAAACTTAAAGGTTGCTGGAAGCAGTATTCCTCTTCCTGCTGATAAATCTAAGAAGCTGATCGATGCAGGTTACAACGGAAAGACCGTTACATTTGGTATCCGTCCTGAAGATGTATATGATTCAGAAACATATATTCAGACAGCTAAATGCGTATTTGAATCTACTATCAAAGTTTACGAATTACTTGGTGCAGAAGTTTACTTATATTTTGATTTGGCTGAATTCCCTATTACTGCCAGAGTTGATTCCAGAACAAATGCAAGACCTGGTGATACCGTTAAGTTCGCATTCGACGTTGATAAGATTCACGTATTTGACAAAGAAACAGAACAGGTTATTACAAACTAGGAATAATCTAAGAGAGGGATGCAAATTGCATCCCTCTTTTTGTGAAACAGGAAATTGCAGAATTGGGGGGTCAAAATGATGATATCAGCACAAGTAATAGCAACAAGTATTGAAGAACTGCGTGCCATCACCAGAGTTGATCTGTGTGTATTCAGTCCGGATGGATCGGCAATAGCTTCAACCTTTGACAGTAAGGATATAGAGGCGGAGCTTATCAAGAATTTTGTGGATTCTCCTGCTGACAGTCAGGTTATCGGAATAGATCATTTGCTGAAAATTGTAGATGAGGGAGAACTGGCATATGTGCTGGTAGCCAGAGGAAGCAGCGAAGACACTTATATTATTGGGAAAATTGCTGTGAGCCAGATTGAGCAGCTGATGGTAGCCTATAAGGAGCGTTTTGACAGAAATAATTTTTTCCAGAACCTGATTCTTGATAATCTGCTTTTGGTAGATATTTATAACAGAGCCAAGAAACTTCATATCGAAGAGAAAGTTCCCAGAGTAGTGCTGATCATTGAAACTGATAAAGAAAAGGACAATACAGCCGGAGAACTCTTAAAAGGTCTGTTTTCTCCCCAGTCAGGAGACTTTATTACAGCAGTAGATGAAACCAATGTGATTCTTATTAAATCCCTGTCTTTGGATGAAGGATATGAGGCTGTTGAGCAGATAGCCAATACAATTGTAGATATGATGAATACGGAAGCCATGATGAATGTACGTGTAGCCTATGGTACGATTATAGACGAGCTGAAGGATGTATCAAAATCTTACAAGGAAGCACTTATGGCATTGGACGTAGGTAAAATTTTCTATGTAGAAAAAAGAGTCAATGCATATGGAAGTCTTGGCATCGGCAGACTGATTTATCAGCTTCCGGTCAATCTGTGCAAGATTTTCATTGATGAAATCTTTGGAGAAAACGATCCGGCAGATTTTGACGAAGAAACGCTGACTACTGTCAATAAATTCTTTGAGAATAATCTGAATGTGTCGGAAACCTCAAGACAGCTGTTCGTTCACAGGAACACCCTGGTGTACCGGATTGAAAAACTGGAGAAAAGTACCGGGCTGGATGTAAGAACCTTTGATGATGCATTGACATTTAAAATTGCCATGATGGTGGTAAATTATATGAAGTATTTGGATTCATTAAATTATTAATCGGTAATGAACAACCTTACTCCTTACATATAATGGATTTATGGAGGGATGTAAGGTTGTTTTTTTGTGCAAAAAAAGTAATGTATTTATCACTGTATGAGCAGGGGAGGAAAGTTACAGGAGCCGGATTTGCAAGTTTGCAGGGTGAAGGGGATGAAACATTTATTAAAGTCCAAGTCAGAGATGCCGGCAGGCAGCAAAATGGTATTTATTCCATCTGTATTATAGCCAAAGAGCAGGAAATCTCTATCGGAAGAATAGAAGTGAAGAGAGGATGCGGCAGCTATGAAAAAAGTTTTTCGATGAATTTGGAAAAAATAGATATTATCCAAATTAAATTGAATGAGGACAGAATCATAGCAAGCAAGTGGAGACAAACCACGCAGAAAACAGAACAGATACAGCAGATAACAGAAAGTGTGACTGAGAATCATGGGGAAATGGAGGATATGAAGGCTGCTGAGGCCACAGGGAAAAATCTTTATGAGAGGGAAGTAAAGACCGTATCAGTATTTCCCGATAAATGGGAGCAGCTAAAAAATCAATATCAGACCATTCATCCTTTTGGTGATGAGAGGGAATTTATCACCATAGAGCCAAAGGACTTTGTGATACTTAGGGAAGCCAGTCAAAGACTTGTCAATAACAGTTTTCTGCTTCACGGATTTTATAATTACAGACATTTGATACTTGGCAGGGATGACCAGCTGGGTTCAAAGGGAAATGTCTGTTTTTATATAGGCGTCCCCGGCGTTTTTTTTGAACGGGAAAAAATGGTTGCGGTCATGTTTGGCTTTGAAGGCTTTGAATCAGCAGGGCCTGTGGAGATAGGAAAATTCGGATATTATCTGAGAAGGGTTGAAATATAGAAAATATAGTAAAACTTTCCCGAAATAGTGACTTTTGGAAAAAAATGATATAAAATATAAAATAAGGTATAATCATACGTCAACAATCCGTTGAAAGGTTAAGAAGATATGAAAATAGCTGTATTAGTAGGTGGGATGCGTTTTGACAGCCAGCGCCGGATTATGAATGGAATACTGGAAAAGGCAATTGCTGATGATACCAATATTTATATTTTTTCGTGTGATGCATGGACTTATTCTACATCCGGTTACAATCAGGGAGAAACGGCTGTTTTTTCACTTCCCGATTTTAGTGATTATGATGGTGTTATACTCCACGGCGATACTGTATATGACAAAGATGTCATACACAAAGTAGTCCAAAGTATCAGACAGGCAAAAGTACCATGTATCAGTTTGAATGTAAAGCATAAGGGAATGCTTTATATAGGCATGGAAAATGCTACCGGCATCTATGAAATCGTAGAGCATCTGATTTTGACTCATCATGCAAAAAAACTGGCATTTATTTCGGGACCGAAGGAAAACCAGGATGCTGCAGGAAGATTAAAGAGTTTTAAAAAGGCATTGGCAGATCATGGCCTAAAAGCGGATAAGCGGTACATATACTATGGAGATTACCATCCTGAAAGTGGAAAGGAAGCCATCAACTACTTTTGTAAACGCAGAGGTGAATTCCCGGATGCTGTAGTGGCGGCTAATGATGAGATGGCTATGGGGGCCTTTTATGAACTTCGGAACAGGGGGTATGATGTTCCGGGAGAGGTACTCTTGACAGGATATGACTGTGCTTTTGCAGGAAGAAATAATTGTCCTAAAATCACCAGTGTGCAGCGTCCGGAGACGGAACTGGGCAGTCTGGCTTATTTGAAGCTGAAAGCATTTATTAATGGTGAAAATATTCAGCTGGGAGAGGACCTAAAATGCAAGCCTATTTTTTCTGAGAGCTGCGGATGTGATGATGGCATAGAAGAGGATATCAACGAATTTAAGAGAGAAATTATTGAGGACAAGCTTCATGTGACATCTTATTCGGAAATCATTAAATCTTCTTCAGCAGACTTTACGGGAGTGCCTACTTTTGAACAGCTTCTTGTAGAAATAAAACGATATGTAAAGATTATGAATCCGGAGGAGTTCTATCTGTGTATGTGTATAGTACGGGAAAATATTCCCACAGATGGAGTATCTTATATGGATGAAATAGCTCATCAGGAAATGATGACAAAATATTCTCCTCTTATCTGTATTCCTTTGATGTATCGTCATGGAAGCTTTGAAAGATATGGACGATTCCCGGTAGAGGAACTTTTACCTGCGGAAATAACGGCAGAAGATAAAGGAAAATTTTATACCATAATCCCGCTTCATTATCAGAACAGATATTATGGTTACTGCGTACTTGGCAATAGCAGGCTGATGATGGACAGTGAGCTGTTTCATCTGTTTATTATGAATATCAACAATGCCCTTGAAAATATACGTAAACAGAATATGATGAATGCCATGCTGCAGAAACTGAACAGGATGTGGGTATATGACACTCTTACAGGAATCTTTAATCGTGCCGGATTTTTTAAGTTTGCTCCTAGCATTATAGAAGAAGCAAGGAGAAATAATCATAATTTATTTGTTCTGTTTCTGGATCTCGACGGATTAAAAAGCATTAACGATAAATATGGGCATGATGAAGGTGATACCTTTATTAAAACCATGGGAAATATACTGAATCAGACGCGCAGACATGGCGAACTTCTGATGCGCTATGGCGGGGATGAATTTGTAGTACTGTCACAGGGCTATACGGATGAGGATGCCAGAGATTATATTAAAAGAGTACAGCAGGAAATTGAAAAATATAATGCATCCACTCAAAAACCGTATCTGCTGGATGCAAGTATGGGATATAATATTGTAAAGCCCGCAGACAATCTGAATTTAGAAGATCTCATTGAAGTTGCTGACCGTGAAATGTATAAGGCTAAAAAAGAAAAGAAAAGAAAGAAAGCTGTCCAGCAAAAAGAAAATGAAGCTGGCTAAAAGGAAAGCATGGCTTTTATCCTTAGGGAAACTGCCATGCGTTACCTTTATAGTTAACTTGGGACAGGCACCCTCACGGCACATAGAAGATTCTGCTTAGTGCTGCTTTGTTCCCAACCTGACACGGTTCGCAGATTTCTATTGCGTAAGACCCATCCGTCAACGCCACTTATAAAGGGCAGCCATGGCAGTTTCCATAAAAATAAACTCCATGCTCTTACGTGTGATAAAAATATTAAAACAGTAAGGGAATATAGGAACATTCCGATTACTTTAGTAGTATATTGGTTTTTGGCAGGTTTGTCAACTAAAGGAAAGGTAAAAGAGAAAAGGCAGATTATGACCCGGCAGGAAAAGTATATGAAGGAGGCCATCAGGCAGGCCAAAAAAGCGTATAACCTTGGAGAAGTGCCAATAGGCTGTGTGATTGTTTATCAGGAAAAGATTATCGGGCGCGGATATAACCGCAGAAATACAGATAAAAATACGCTGGCACATGCAGAAATTACGGCTATCCGCAAGGCCAGCAAAAAGCTGGGGGACTGGCGTTTGGAGGGATGTACACTTTATGTGACATTAGAGCCCTGTCAAATGTGTGCGGGCGCAATTGTGCAGGCAAGAATTGATGAAGTAGTGATGGCATGCATGAATCCTAAGGCGGGATGCGGCGGTTCCATATTAAATTTGTTGGAAATGCCGCAATTTAATCATCAGGTAAAAGTAACAAGGGGAGTGCTTGAGGAAGAGTGTTCTGCCATGTTGGTAAATTTTTTTAAAGAACTCAGAGTGAGAGTTAAAAAAGAAAAAGAAGAACGAAGGATGAAAGAAGAACTGTTATGATGATCATAGCAGTTTTTTTGATTCAGTGAACCTTTCTTAAAGTTATTACAATGTATGATTGAAAGGGTAAATACCTTAGACGTCAGGGTAGAGTGCAGCGGAGGTAAAGGAGCAGTATGAAATGACCATTACGGAACTGGAACAGTGTGTGGATATTTATGGAAAGGATATTTACAGCTTCTGCAGACAGATAACAGGAAATGTCTGGGAAGGAGAGGATCTGTATCAGGATACTTTTATGAAAGCAGTGGAACTTTTAGATAGAATTGCCATGGATCAGAATCCTAAAAGCTATCTTTTATCTGTCTCTATCAGATTGTGGAAAAACAAGCGGCGGAAATATGCATGGAGACAGAGAATAGCAGGCATGGAAAGTCTGAATGAAATGACAGATACCGGAGGGCTTTCTTCTGATATGGGAGGTAAAATGCCGGAAGAAGAAGTTCTCTTAAGGGAACAGGACCGCTTGTTACATCAATGCATTGCAGAACTTTCAGAAAAGTATAGAATACCCGTCTGCATGTATTATTCTGCGGAACTTTCCATAAAGGAAATTGCAGACTGTTTAAAGCTTCCGGAAGGTACTGTAAAAAGCCGGCTGCACAAAGCAAAAACCGTAATAAAAAAAAGATTGGAGGTTGCAGGATATGACAAATAAAGAAGTGGATCAGATTTTGCGGCAGACCCTTGCTCCGGAGATTCCCGGTGAAATCTTAAATGGGAATTTAAAGAAAAAAATGGAGGAAAAAAGTATGAAATATTCTAAAAAGAAACATTTCAGCATAAAAAAAGCAGCGGTTCTGGCAGCAGCGTGCTGTTTGTTAATGGGAACCGTAGGAGTTGCCTCTTCCGGTAAAGTGACAACTCTTTTCACAGCTGTGAGTATGGATAACTTCATGGGAAAGAGCTTTTCACAGCTTCCGGAAGCAGAAAAAAAAGCAGGATTCAAGATAAAAGCATTGGAATCTTTTTCCAATGGATATAAATTCACGGAAATGGAAACCTTCACTACCAATGGCGCAGACGAGAACGGAAATATTCTTGAAAGATATAACGAAATCTCTCTGGATTATAAAAAAGCGGGAGAATATCCTTTAAGTCTCTATGCCATGGAAGCAACCTATGCCCGTACTGAGAACAGAATAGCAAAACAGACGGCAGATATTAACGGAGTTAAGGTAAGTTATTACGTAGATACCTATAAAATGGTGCCGGTAGGATATGAGCTGACAGCCCGGGATAAAGAAAATCTGCAAAAGAATGATTATTATATTTCAGAAGGAGCAGAGGAAATTTCAGAAGGTCAGCATACTACCATAGTCTGGTATCAGGACAATATCTGCTATATGCTCATCACTACAAAGGGAGTGATTCCGGCAGAAGAATTGTTTGCAATGGCAGAAGAACTGATCATGAGCTGAAAAACAACCCTAAAAAAGACGGTATGGCGTAAGCCATTCCGTCTTTCTTTATCTTATGGGGGTATGAATGTCAAAAGCCCTATATTTAAACAGATGATGTCAGATTGCACAAAAGAATTTGGGCAATTAATCATTCACTTCCGCCTACAATATTCTGCATCCAAACATTGCTCTTTACCATAAAGAATCCAATGATCACCTTGATCAGCTCTGTGAACTGTACCATAAAGAACACGGTAGTAACGGGCAGATGAGTATGGCGGGATAATACTGTAGCAAAAGGTATAATAAGTACCCAGGTATAAACACTGTCAAAAAGAAAAGTAATAATTGTTTTGCCGCCGGAACGCAGTGTGAAATAAGTACAGTGTGAAAAAGCACATAGCGGCATGGCAAGGGCAGAAATAGTAATAAAGATCCTGGCCAGTTCTTTGATGCTGGCTTCTGTATTATAAATGGAAGGAAACAATCTTCCAAGCAGAATCATAATGACAGAAATACCGGCACAGCAGGATACGCTGAAAAAAATCATCTTATTGTCTGCTTCTTTGGCTTCTTTAAGCTTTCCGGCTCCAAGAAGCTGTCCTACCACAATGGAAATACATCCCCCAAGTTGTATGTATACAACATTGAATAAGTTGCTGATAGTGGAAGAAATATTTTGGGCAGCCACTACTTCCAGTCCCCGAAAGGCATAGCATTGGGAAATAACAGCCATACCTGCAGCCCAAAGCATCTCGTTCAGCATCAGAGGCGTTCCCTTCTTAAATATGCTGACAAGAATGGAGCCGGGAATGGTAAAACCTCTATAGGCTCCTTTAATATACAAATTTTTGGAAGTATGTGTATGTGTCCATACAATGACAATCGTACACTCTACAAAGCGGGCAATGACCGTTGCAATGGCGGCGCCTCTGACACCCATGGCCGGCATGCCGAAAATACCGAAGATCAATATGTAATCCAGAATCAGATTCGTAACAACGGCTGCTGCGCTTGACAGCATGGGAATCAGAGTCTGCCCGGTTTCACGGATCGTATTGATATAGGACTGTCCTATGGCAAAGGGAATCAGCCCTATCATCATGATTGCCAGATATTCTTTGCCGTACTGAAGGGCAAGGGCGGTATTTCCTACACTTCCATTATCGCTTAAATACAGAGAGATCAACTGTGTATCCAGAAATCCAAACAACACAAGGGCAATGGCTGTAATGAAAAGACAGGCATAGAGCTTAAAGCGGAAAGTGTATTTTTGTCCTTCATAATCGCCTTTGCCGTAAAATTGGGTTCCGAAAATTCCGGCGCCGGAAACGCCGCCGAAAATGCAGATATTAAAAACAAACATCAGCTGGTTGACAATGGCAACACCTGACATGGGTTCTGTACCTATTTGTCCTACCATAATATTATCCAGAAAACTTACAAAACTGGTAATAGTATTCTGAATGATCATGGGAATAGCCAAAAGCAGAACATAACGATAAAAATCTCTATTTCCGATAAATTTATTCTTAAAAGCTTTTAATGCGGTCATGATCTAAGCCTCCATTTACCGCCTTTTGACGGATATTCCTATGCTATCGCAGAAAGCGGGGAATGTCAAGAAAAAACATATTGACAATATTGTGCATATATGATATATACAATATATAAGGCAAGAAAATCAATTTACAGTGCAGAAAGGAGAATAGACATACCCATGAATATTATAATCAGCAATTCCGGTAATCAGCCTATTTATGAGCAGATCACAGGGCAGATCAAGAATATGGTGATGAACGGTCAGTTAAAAGAAGGAGATGCACTGCCTTCCATGAGGACGCTGGCTAAGGAATTGAGAATCAGCGTCATCACCACTAAAAGAGCATACGAAGACTTGGAGCGTGATGGGTTCATAACAACTATAGTGGGAAAAGGGAGCTTTGTCAGAGCAGCAGATACAAGGCTTATACGGGAAGAAAAACTGAAACAGATAGAGAATCTGCTGTCGGAAGCAGTTGCTTTAGCCGGACAAAGTGGAATTGAACGTATGGAAATAGAAGAAATGATAGATATTTTATATCAGGAGGGATAGAAATGAATGGACAAAACGCAGTAGAGGTAAAGAATCTGACTAAACGATATGAGGGATTTTTACTGGATCATATCAGTTTTCAAATCCCATGGGGATCTGTAGTAGGATTTATCGGTGAAAACGGAGCCGGTAAAAGCGTTACCATTAAAGCCATGCTGGGACTTTTGTCGGTAGAAGAAGGTGAGGCTTATATAGCAGGAAATGATGTGATGAATAAAAAGAGCGGTGATGACTGGAAGGAACAGATAGGAGTAGTTTTTGATGAGTGTAATTTTCCGGTAGGTCTTAAAGCAAAAAACATTAACAATGCCATGAAATATATTTATAAGACATGGAAAGAGGACAGATTTTATTCCTATGCAGATCAATGGAAGATCCCTTTGAATAAGAAGATAAAGGATCTGTCAAAGGGAATGAAAATGAAGCTTTCAATTGCCGTGGCATTGTCACATGACAGCAGGATCCTTATTCTAGATGAAGGTACCAGCGGACTGGATCCGGTAGTCAGAAGTGAGATACTTGATATTTTCAGGGAATTTGTGGAAGAGGAAGAACATGCTGTTTTTATTTCTTCCCATATTACTTCTGATATAGAAAAAATAGCGGATTATATTATGTTGATTCATGAGGGCAGTCTCCTGCTTTATGAAAATAAAGACGAATTGATTTATCGTTATGGAATTGTACGCTGCAGTAAAGGACAAGCAGAGAAGATTCCGGAAGAAATAGTAGTAGGGAAATGGGAAAATGCTTATGAGACCAGCGTACTTGTCCGTGACAGAACTGTTTTTGAAAAAGGTGGTCTGGAAGCGCTGATGGAGTCTCATAAAGATCCTCACCCGGTGCTGGATAAAATCCAAATAGAAGATATTTTAATTTATATGGCAAAAAACGGAATCAAAGACAGGAGAAAGGAAGGGTATGCATCATGAAGGGATTACTGTTAAAAGACTTATATATAATACGGGGATTTGAAAAGCATTATGGGATTATATTGGCATTAATACTGTTCTTATCTTTCATAATGAAAGATTTGTCCATAGTGGCCATGTATCTTGTTATAATATGCAGTATGCTGGTAATCAGCACGCTGTCTATCGATGAAACAGTACATTTTGACAAATGGGTTCTTACCACTCCGGCAGGAGCAAAAAATCTGGCAAGGGAAAAATACGTGCTGCTGGTTTTGACCATGGGTGCGGGACTTATTATGGGACTATTGGTCAGATGGATCTCTGAGCTGCTTTTTCATGCAGAAAATTTTACTACAGGGATAGATGGTCTTTTGACGCCTATATTAATGTTTACTGTAGGCTATGCTGTTATGCTGCCTGCTTCTTTTAAGGTGGGGATGGAAAAAGCCAGATATGTCCTTATGGCAACCATGTTTGGACTATCAGGGATCGCGGTAGGGTGGTTTAAAGCGTATACACTGTCGAAATCAGTACTCCTGAAAAATGCTACAGACAATGTTCTTATGCAAAGTGCAAGTCTCCGGAGCCTGAGTATTATAGGAATCTGTATGCTGTTGCTCACAATATCTTATAGAATCTCCTTAAGGATCATCAGGAATAAAGATTGGTAGACAATAAGGTAATCTGCCGGGATTTCTTTTCAATCAGGCTTTCTGCACAGAGCCGGCTGATTTCTTTCATGAGAGTGCTTCTGTCAACAGCCAGATAATCAGCCAAATCCGAATAGGGGATGGGGAGATAAACAGAAAAGGAATTCTGACGTTCCGCCTGGCAGTACAGGAAAGTAAGAAGTTTACTTCGGATGGTTTTTTGCTGCAGAATGTGGCAGTGCTGCTGGGTGAAGTATAAAGAAGAGCGGAAAATAAAAGCAGTCAGATAGTCAAGACATCCGTTTTGACGGTTCTGCCTGCTTTTTTCTCCCTTAAATGGATCTATATAGGCAATAGCACAAGGATACTTGGCAATAATATAACAATTGCCGTTGCGGGGACGGATGATCATATCGGGACATAATATCTGGCCCTTTGTAAAATATTCCAGAATCTGCTTGGTGTCATATTCATTTGCCACCTCCAGATAAGCAACACCGCTAAGGAGAATACAAAATCTGTTTTTCTCCGTAGTCTGTTTAAACAATATTTCTCCGCGATTATATTTTTTAATGATAGGATTAAGCTCCTTTATTACGGTGGAAAGGGTCTGATCATCTAAAAAATAATGGTTTTTATCGTCCATATATTGAAATTTCTCCTTGAAAAAATACTATATATTGTATTTTAATTTAAAATTGTGGGATATGCAACAGCTTTTTTGCCAATGCTATGGCAAAATGTAACTTACCAGCATAAAAGCAAGCGCCGCGAAGCGGCATTTGCTTTTAGCATTACCATTGCGTTGGTGATATTTATCCAGGAGGGGTTTTGATTTCATGAAGGTTATTAAAAGAAACGGTTCAGAAGTAAATTTTGATGTGAAAAAGATTGTAGCTGCAATTGCAAAGGCTAATAAAGCAGCTCCAAGAGAGGAGTTGTCTGAAGAGCAGATTGAAGAGATTGCCGAATATATCAATTTTAAGTGTACCAAGATGAACCGTGCCATTTCCGTAGAGGAAATGCAGGATATGGTAGAGAACCAGATCATGGCTCAGGGAGCTTTTAACGTAGCCCGGTGTTACGTAAAGTACCGTTATACCAGATCTCTTATCAGAAAAAGCAACACCACAGATGACAGAATCTTATCGTTAATTGAGTGCAATAATGAAGAAGTGCTTCAGGAAAACTCCAATAAAGATCCTATTATTAACAGTGTACAGCGTGACTATATGGCAGGAGAGGTCAGCAAGGATTTAACCAAACGTCTTTTACTGCCTGAAAATATTGTAAAAGCAGATCAGGAAGGATTGATTCATTTTCATGATGCAGATTATTTTGCACAGCATATGCATAACTGCGATCTTGTCAATTTAGAGGATATGCTGCAGAATGGTACGGTAATCAGTGAGACTTTTATTGATAAGCCCCATAGCTTTTCTACAGCATGCAATATTGCCATGCAGATCATTGCGCAGGTGGCAAGTAATCAGTACGGCGGGCAGAGTATTTCTCTGACTCATTTGGTGCCTTTTGTGCAAATCTCAAGGGAAAAAATCAAAAAAGAAGTAATAGAAGACGCCAGGACTATGGGAAATATGCCCTCAGAAGAAATCATTGATCAAATAGTGGAAAATCATCTGCGCAAAGAAATTAAAAGAGGCGTCCAGATCATTCAGTATCAGGTGATCACATTGATGACTACCAATGGACAGGCTCCTTTCCTTACGGTATTTATGTATCTGAATGAGACCAAAAGCCAGCAGGAGAAGGAGGATCTTGCCTTAGTAATTGAAGAGATGTTAAACCAGCGTATCCGGGGTGTTAAAAATGAGCAGGGTACTTATATTACACCGGCTTTCCCTAAGCTGATCTATGTATTGGAAGAGGACAATATCAAAGAAGGAACAGAATATTTCTACCTCACAGAGCTGGCTGCTAAGTGCACGGCCAAGAGGCTTGTTCCCGATTACATTTCAGAAAAGAAGATGAAAGAGCTTAAAGAGGGGAACTGTTTTCCTGTTATGGGATGCAGGAGCGCATTGTCTCCCTGGAAAGATGAAAATGGAAACTACAAGTTTTACGGAAGATTTAACCAAGGTGTTGTAACTATTAATCTGGTAGATGTGGCTCTTTCTTCCCACGGTGATATGGATAAATTCTGGCAGGTGTTTGATGAACGTTTAGAGCTTTGTTACAGCGCATTGCTGCACCGTCATAACCGACTGAAAGGAACTCTTTCAGATGCTGCCCCTATTTTATGGCAGTACGGCGCACTTGCAAGACTGGAAAAGGGAGAGCCTATTGATAAACTTCTGTATGGCGGATATTCTACCATCTCCTTGGGATATGCCGGACTATGTGAATGTGTGAAATATATGACCGGGAAGTCCCATACAGATCCGGAGGCCAAGCCTTTTGCCCTTCAGGTGATGAGGTATATGAATGAAGCCTGTGATAAATGGAAGGAAAAGACCAATATTGCTTTCAGTATTTATGGTTCGCCCATTGAAAGCACTACTTATAAATTTGCAAAATGTCTCCAGAGACGTTTCGGAATCATTGAAGGAGTAACGGATAAAGGCTATATTACTAACAGTTATCATGTGAAAGTGACGGAACCTATTGATGCATTTTCAAAACTGAAATTTGAAGCTGATTTTCAGGCATTATCTACAGGCGGCGCCATCAGCTATGTAGAAGTGCCTAATATGCAGAATAATATTCCTGCAGTTTTAAGTATCATACAGTTCATTTATGATAATATTATGTATGCAGAACTAAATACGAAGAGTGACTATTGTCAATGCTGTGGTTATAGTGGGGAAATACAGATAGTAGAAGATGACGGCAAGCTGGTTTGGGAATGTCCCAAGTGCGGCAACCGTGACCAGAATACTTTGAATGTGGCAAGGAGAACCTGCGGCTATATCGGCACCCAGTTCTGGAATCAGGGAAGAACTCAGGAAATCAAGGAAAGGGTGTTACATCTTTAAATGAATTATGGAGAAATAAAACAATATGATATAGCAAATGGAGAAGGAGTAAGGGTGTCTTTGTTTGTTTCCGGATGCACTCACCACTGTAAGGGATGCTTTAATCCGGAAACATGGGATTTCCATTATGGCAGGCCTTTTACAAAGGAAGTTCAGGAAATGCTCCTAAAGAGCCTTGAGCCGGAATATATTGCAGGACTTACTCTGCTGGGAGGAGAGCCTTTTGAAATAGAAAATCAAAAGGTTCTGTTTCCCTTTTTAAAAGAAGTAAAGAGACGATATCCTAAGAAGAACATTTGGTGCTATACGGGGTATACTTTGGAATGCGACCTGTTAAGTGAGCAGGGATGTGCCAGATGTGAATGTACAGATGAGATGCTTCAAATGATAGATGTTCTTGTAGATGGAGAGTTTGTAGAGGAAAAAAAAGATATCAGTCTGGCATTTCGAGGCTCCGCCAACCAGAGAATTATTGATCTTTCAGAATTTTTAAAAACAAAGAAAAGTTAGAGACAGGGAGAAAGTACATGAAAGTTGTATTACGGAATCTGACAAAAAAATTTCCGGGCCGCGGCAGAAAGAACAAGGAAGATGTGATTGCGGTCAATGATTTTACTTTTGAGATTCCGGACGGTGAGCTGATTGGTCTGCTTGGTCCTTCCGGATGTGGTAAAAGCACAACGCTGAATCTCATAAGCGGATTACAGAAGCCTACCGGTGGAAAGATATTTTTTGGGGAGGATGATGTTACCGAACTGCCGCCGGAGAGCAGGGGAATCGGTTTAGTGTTTCAAAATTATGCACTTTATCCCCATTTGACGGTTAAACAGAATATTCTGTTTCCTTTGCAGAATCTGAAGGGAAAAGATAAGCTGTCAAAGGAAGAGATGTTAAAGAAAGCATATGAAGCGGCAGAACTTGTTCAGATTGGTGAACTGATGGACCGTAAACCCGGTGAATTGTCAGGTGGACAGCAGCAGAGAGTGGCTATTGCCCGTGCCCTGGTGAAAATGCCTAAAGTGTTGTTATTAGATGAACCCCTTTCTAATCTGGATGCACGTTTGCGGCTGCAAACCCGGGAAGAAATCAGAAGAATACAGCAGGAAACAAAGATTACCACTATTTTTGTTACTCATGACCAGGAAGAAGCAATGAGTATTTCCGACAGAATTGTGGTGATGAAAGACGGCATCCTGCAGCAGATAGGAAAGCCCCAGGAGGTTTATGATGATCCCGCAAATCTGTTTGTGGCAAAGTTTTTGGGAACACCGCCTATCAATGTATTTCATGGACAGATCAAAGATCAGAAGCTTTATATTGGAGAAGATGCTGTTTTAGATGTGGAAAATGCGAAGGATCAGGAGGTCTATGCAGCCATCAGACCGGAAGGTTTTATTCTGAAAAAAGAAGGGGCGCTGTGCTGTAAATTAAGCGGTGTGGAAGTGATGGGACGTGATATCAGTGTGGTTTCCACCCATCAGGCTTCTTTAAATCCTACTATCCGTTCCATTATCGGTACAGAAAATAAAGAAACTATAGAAACAGCCGCAGAAGCTTTCGTCAGATTTGACTTAGTTCCCCGCAAAGTATTCCTTTTTGACAGAGAAACAGAAGAGAGGATTTATGTGTAGGAGCGCTTTAGCAGAAAGGGAATGGAATTGATATGTTAAGAAAAAAATTAAGTGACAGCAGTCAAAAGGGCTGGCTGTATCTCCTGCCGGCCATTCTTTTTCTTGGATTCTTCATGGTGTATCCGTTGATTGATGTTTTTATTTATTCTTTTGAAGAAGGATATAATTCAGCATCTCAGACTTACTTAGGAGTTGGTTTATATAATTATTCGTATGTGCTGCATGACCCGTATTTTTTGCAGGCTGTTAAAAATACGTTTCTGCTGGTAATCATTACGGTACCGCTGTCTACAGGGATCGCTCTGTTGATTTCCGTAGGACTGAACGCCATTAAACCCCTTAGAAATCTTTTTCAGACCATTTACTTTCTGCCTTATGTGACTAATACCCTGGCAGTAGGACTGGTGTTTATGATCCTGTTTAAAAAGACGGCATATTCAGACGGTTTTATTAATCTGATCATTAACTGGTTTGGCGGCAGTTCCGTTGATTTTATTGACGGTCCTTACTGGGCTAAAATGTTTGTACTGTGTTTTTATACCATCTGGGTGGTAATGCCTTTTAAGATTTTGATTTTGACCAGCGCCCTTGCTTCTGTAAATCAGGAATACTATAATGCTGCAAGAGTAGACGGAACATCAAAAATAAGAACTTTTGCAAGAATTACTCTGCCCATGATCTCGCCTATGATCTTCTATCTGATCATTACGGGATTTATTGGCGCCTTTAAGGCATACAGTGATGTAGTTGCTTTGTTTGGAACAAATTTGAATGCGGCAGAGATGAATACCATTGTGGGTTATGTGTATGACATGCTGTATGGGGACAGTGGCGGTTATCCCTCTTATGCATCGGCAGCGGCAATACTGTTGTTTGCCATTGTACTTACCATTACCTGTATTAATTTGCTTATCAGTAAGAAAAATGTTCATTATTAAGAAGGTAGCCGGAATGGAAAACAGGATTGATTACAGAAAAATTGAAAAAGCAGCCAGAAACCGTAAAACAGCCATAACCGTGCTTACTTATGTATTTTTGGCTTTTTGGGGGATGATCGTATTATTCCCTTTTTATTGGATGGTTTTAACATCCGTGAAAAGTTATGGTGCATATAACTCGGAGTATATTCCGAAGTTTTTTACGCTTTCCCCTACTCTGCAGAATTACAGGGATGCTTTTACTACCGTATCCCTTGGACGATATCTTGCCAATACGGCAATCTTCACGGTAGTGACCACATTTCTCATGCTGTTTGTCATTACGCTGGCCGCTTTTGCTTTTGCAAAGCTTGATTTTAAAGGAAAAAATGTAGTATTTCTGCTTTTCCTTTCTCTGATGATGATTCCCAATGAGCTGGTCATTATTACCAATTTTGTGACAATTACCAATTGGAACATGCGCAATACTTTTCCGGGACTGATCCTGCCTTCCGTTACTTCTGTTTTTTACATTTATCTGCTGAAGGAGAATTTTGAACAGATACCGGACAGTCTGTATTATGCGGCAAAAGTAGATGGCACATCAGATCTGAAATACCTGTTAAAGGTAATGATACCTATATCTAAACCTACACTGATAACCATTACCATATTAAAAGTAATAGAATGTTGGAATTCCTATGTATGGCCCCGGCTTATTACGGATGACGAAAATTACTATCTGGTATCAAACGGAATCCAGGAAATACGGGAAAACGGATTTGGACGTGAAAACATTCCGGCAATGATGGCGGCAGTAGTGGTAATTTCCGTTCCCCTGATTATTCTATTTTTAGCATTCCGGAAAAAAATAATGGAAGGCGTGTCAAGAGGAGGGATGAAAGGATGAAAAACAGAATATCCCGATGGCTTTTAATTATAATGGCGGCCATGAGCCTTGGCCTGCTTACAGGCTGCCATGGCAGCAAAGGGCTGGAAGCCTTTGAAATTCCGGAGCAGGCAGATACTTCCGCACAATATGAGATTACCTTTTGGGCTAAGAATGATACCAATAAAACACAAACCAAAATCTATGAAAAGGCCATTCATGATTTTGAACAGCTTTATCCCAATATTAAGGTAAACTTACGTCTGTATACAGATTATGGCAAAATATATAATGATGTGATAACAAATATTGCCACCCGTACAACACCCAATGTATGTATTACTTATCCTGATCATATTGCAACATATCTGACAGGAAGCAATCTGGTAGTACCTTTAGAAGACTTATTTGCAGATGAAAAGTATGGCTTTGGGGGAAGCGAAGTGCGTTTTGATTCCCCTATGATCGAGGAAATTGTTCCGCAGTTCCTGGAAGAATGCCGGTTTGAAGGACATTATTATGCCCTTCCCTATATGCGGTCTACAGAAGCCTGCTATGTAAATAAAACCTATGTAGAGGCTTTGGGTTATACCCTGCCGGAAACATTGACCTGGGATTTTATATGGGAAGTTTCCGAAGCAGCTATGGCCAAGGATGCAGAAGGAAATTTTCTGGTGAATGGACAGAAGGTCATGATTCCTTTTATCTATAAATCTACAGACAATATGATGATCCAGATGCTGAAACAAAAAAATGCAGGATATTCTACAAATGCAGGAGAAATGCTGCTCTTTAATGATACTACGGAGGAGTTCCTTACCACCATTGCAGAGCATGCCGGGAGCGGAGCTTTTTCCACCTTTAAGATTTCCAGTTATCCGGCTAATTTTCTAAATGCCGGACAGTGTATTTTTGCAGTAGATTCCACTGCCGGTGCAACATGGATGGGAAGCCATGCACCACTTATGGACATCAGCGCAGATAAAATTGTGGAATTTGAAACAGAGGTCATGGTGATTCCCCAGTTTGATACGGAACAACCCAAGATGATATCACAGGGGCCTTCCGTATGCATTTTCAATAAAGAGGATCCCCAGGAAGTTCTGGCTTCCTGGCTGTTTACCCAGTATCTGTTGACAAATGAGGTACAGGTTGCTTATGCAGAAACAGAAGGATATGTGCCGGTTACATCCAAAGCGCAGGATTCAGAGGAATATCAGAATTATCTGTTGAACTGCGGAAAGGATGATACTACTTACTATGACATAAAAATCAGAGCAGCGCAGTTGTTGCTTGACAATGTAGACCATACATTTGTTACACCGGTATTTAACGGCTCAGCATCCCTTCGTGATGCGGCAGGACAGCTGATTGAAAATACGGTAAAATCCGTGAGAAGAGGACAGGGATTCAGCAATGAATATGTGGAAAATCTCTACAAAGACATTACGGCCCTGTATCGGCTGGACCAGACAGGAGGGAGGGGGAATCTTTCTGCTGCAGGCAAAACTGACCTTGGAAGACTTCCCCGGACATCTGTAATATTATTGTCAGTATTGGCAGTCACCTGGGTTTTGATTATCCTCTATGCAGTCCTTTTGATAGTAAAAAAGAAGAGAAATGAGTCATAATACTATTGATTCATTGAAAATATCGTGTATAATTATCTTGATGTTTATGTTGAATGACTTATTCAAAAGATTTCAAAGAGGAGAAAACTATGAAAAAAATTACATCATTACTTTTAGCGGTTACACTTATTCTTACCTGCGTTGGCTGTGGTGCAGGTAAAGGCGGCGCTTCAGAAGCAAAATCTGAAGGCGTTATGACTCATGCTGAATATATAGCAGCAGAACTGGACACAGAAGTTACCATTGAAACTTATGTGCAGGCAAAGCAGTCCTGGTGGGATAATAAAGCTACTGTGTATACCCAGGATAAGGACGGCGCTTACTTCCTTTACAACATGGAGTGCTCCGAGGAAGATTACGCTAAGTTAACACCCGGAACCAAGATTAAGGCTACAGGATATAAGGCAGAGTGGTCCGGTGAAGTTGAAATTGTGGATGCAACTTTTGAATTTGAAGATGGAAATTATGTTGCAAAAGCTACAGACGTTACATCCATTCTTGATTCTGATGAGTTGATTGACCATCAGAACGAATTTGTGTCTTTCAAAGGTATGACAGTAGAGGAAGCCGGTATAGATGAAAGCGGAAATGAGGTAGCTTTCTTATACAGCTGGGATGGTTCCGGACAGGATGGAGACGACTTGTATTTTAATGTTTCTTCTGATGGAGTAACATATACATTTACAGTTGAATCTTACTTATGTGACAATACAACAGATGTATATGCAGCAGTAAAATCATTAAATATCGGAGATGTAGTCGATATGGAAGGTTTCCTGTATTGGTATGAAGGTGTTAATCCTCATATTACTTTCGTAGTAGTAAAATAAACGGACAGGTAAAGATAACGCCCTGAATACCGGATACTGTCTTTAGATGGTATTTGGTGTTCAGGGTATTTTTTAACATAAGGACGGCTCGAAAAGAGATGAGAGAAAAAATCATACATATCCTGTCAGGTGTGGTAATAAGCCTTTTGCTTATTGCTTATCTGATACTCTGCTTTTTAACGGATACCGGACATATGATGCCAAGAACAATAATCAATGGCGTGGATTTAAGCGGCATGACACAAAGTGAGGCCGTAAATGCATTAAATGCTGACACAAAAAGGCGCTGTGACGAAGCAGTACTTACCATTTTGGCAGAGGATGAAACTTATATAGTGGATATAGGAAGCATTATGGAATGTGACTGTGAAGCATTGGTCAAGCGTGCCTTTGAAAGGAATCAGTGCGGGTTTTTGTCAAGGGGATTCCTGCTTCTGGGCGCTCTTTGCATAGGATATGAAGAAGAATCACTGCCGGATGTGCCGGATATGGAATCTCTTTATGCAATGCTGGAGGCGGAGGGAGTTTTAGATGATGACAGTACCATTCAAACATCCTATCGGGAAGAGAAAGGCCACCTGATCTTTACAATGGGTACAGCAGGATATGTGGTTGACAAAGGGAAACTGGCAACGGAAATCATTGCGGCGGTTCATGCAAAGGACTATGAAACGGCCATTGTGTGTCCGAAAATTCCGGATACAGTAGATCCCATAGATTTAGAAAAGGTATATGAAGAAATTTTTAAAGAGCCATTAGATGCTTCCTTAGATCCGGAAAATAATTATGAGATCGTAGAATCTGTCACAGGTGTCAGTTTTGACAAAGAAAGTGCACAAAATGCTTTGGATATGGCACAGGATGGCAGTACTGTTATTGTTGATCTGATCTATACGGAGCCGGAAATCACTACCGAGGATATGCAGGAGCACTTATTTGCCGATGAGCTTGCCGCTTATACCACTAAAGTAACCGGATCATCGAATCGTATTACGAATATAAAACTGGCAATTGAAAAATGTAACCATGCGGTGCTGCTTCGCAATGAGGTGTTTTCCTTCAATGATATTGTAGGTGACCAAAACGAAGAAACCGGTTTTAAAATGGCCGGAGCTGTTGAAAACGGAAAGCCGGTGCAAGCCTACGGCGGTGGAATCTGCCAGGTATCATCTACTATTTTTGTAGCTGTATTGTATGCCAATCTGGAAATTGTAGAGCGTTGGAATCATGACCTTGTTTCCGGTTATGTTCCTGCAGGCCTGGATGCCGCTGTTGCCTGGGGAGAACTGGATTTCAGATTTGCTAACAATACGCCTTATCCTATCAAACTGGAAATCAGTTATGTGAATGGGTATCTGACAGTTACTGTATTGGGAACTAGAATGAGTGAAGAACAGGTAGAGATTGAAACGGAAGTCTTAAGCTCTACCGCCACCTCTTTAGAGGTGCTGACTTACAGAAATGTCCTGCCTTCCGGAGAAGAGGAAAGCCTTCGGGAACAGATATCTTACAGCAAGTATATGCGATAGATCCCTTCTGTAATCAGGATGTAGGCTGCCTGAGAGGGCAGTCGGACATACTGATTCTGTCTTTTAAGAAATTCAGCCCGCAATCCTCCAGGTAATCCTGCAGAATGGGAATGGACTGAGAAGAAGTAGGTCCTACAATGATCTCACCCACCAGGTCAGACAGATGCATGTTTAATTTGCCGCACATTCTGTTTAGATCCAGAGGATAATATTTCTTGATTCGTTCCATGGATACATGATATTTAGGCTCCACCGCAAATTCATTGGAAATAAAAGGAGAAACTACCAGCCGGAATTCACGTTCACTGGCAAAGGAAGGATGTTTGAAAGCGGCTGATTGTACCCAGGCATCATTCATGAGATTCTGTAAATCGGGAAGATCCTCCGAAAAATATTCCGTGTTCTTGATGAGATGGTAGAACTCTTCAACGAGACGGTGCCCCCGCATATCTTCCTGATAATATACTTCCTGAAGGGCAACTGCGCCGCCTACCATTTTTTGCATAAGTTCTTCATGAAAGGCAATGCATACACCGCGGCCAAGATGACCATATCTTTCCCACTGGGCAGCATCATCCCGGTATTTGGAAAAGCAGGCAGCATAAGCAGAATAGTGAAATTCTTCTTCCATTTCTTTTTGAAAGAAAGCCTTTGTTTTTTTGCTCTTTTCTGTCTCATTATCATGGTCAAGCCGTTCCATCACTGCTTTACAGATGCCGTTCATAAACAGCCTCATTTCAGAAGCATCGTTCATATTCAGAATATTGTTAAGTCTCAGTTCTGCACATCGGATAATTCCATCAAAAGCAGCAAAATCAGTATAGTGATACAGCATAGATTACCTCCATCAGCCTCCAATAGGCGATTAGTAAAAAAAACATCTCAGCAGAAGCTTAGATGTTTTAGCGGAGACGGAGGGATTCGAACCCTCGTGCCCCGAAGGACAAACGCATTTCGAGTGCGCCCCGTTATGACCGCTTCGATACGTCTCCATTTATGTCGTTCTTATTATACTGGTTTCCCCAGGGCAAGTCAATGATTTCTACAGGGAGAGATTGCAAAGCGCTCCTATTTACTTTATAATAATTTCCGTAGGATTTTATGGTAAATCAAAATATGAAATAAATAAATGAGGAGGAACAGCCACGTGATCAATGTGCTAAAAAGCGGCGCCTATCTTATAAAGGGTACGGAAATTATTCCCGATTCCCATGAGGCGGCAGAGGAAATTAAAAGTAAAACAGGGAAGGATATTTCAAAGGAATCAGCTAAAAAGGAAACCATTGCATATGGGATACTGAAGGACCACAATACATCCGGCAATATGGAAAAGCTGAAAATCAAATTTGATAAGCTGACATCTCATGATATTACTTTTGTAGGAATCATACAAACAGCAAGAGCATCGGGACTTGAAAAGTTCCCGGTTCCCTATGTCCTTACCAACTGTCATAATTCCCTCTGTGCCGTAGGGGGAACCATTAACGAAGATGACCACATGTTTGGACTTACCTGTGCGAAAAAATACGGCGGAGTTTATGTTCCCCCTCACCAGGCGGTAATCCATCAGTTTGCAAGAGAAATGCTCACAGGCGGCGGAAAGATGATCTTAGGATCGGATTCTCATACCCGTTACGGAGCTCTTGGCACTATGGCCATGGGAGAAGGAGGTCCGGAGCTTGTTAAACAGCTCCTAAATCAGACTTATGACATAAATATGCCTGAAGTTGTGGGCATTTATTTGACGGGAGAACCTGTTAAGGGCGTAGGCCCTCAGGATGTGGCCCTTGCCATTATCGGAGAAGTCTTTGAAAAAGGATATGTGAAGAATAAGGTAATGGAATTTGTAGGTCCCGGCGTAAGCTCTTTAAGCGCCGACTTCCGTATCGGCATTGATGTTATGACTACGGAAACAACCTGTCTGTCTTCTATCTGGAGAACGGATGAGGAAATCCGGGAATTTTATGATATTCACGGAAGAAGCAGCGATTATAAAGAGTTAAATCCCGGAGAGATCGCCTATTATGACGGCATGATCACTATTGATTTAAGTACCATCAAACCGATGATTGCCATGCCCTTCCATCCCAGCAATACCTATACCATTGAGGAACTAAATGAAAATCTTCTGGATATTCTTGATACTGTGGAGAAAAAAGCCCTTGTTTCATTAGACGGCAATGTAGACTTTTCCTTAAAAAACAAGGTGGTAAACGGAAGACTTATGGTAGATCAGGGGATCATCGCCGGCTGTGCAGGAGGAGGATTTGAAAACATCTGCGCAGCAGCGGATATTATGAAAGGTCGATATATAGGCGCTGACGGTTTTACATTAAGTGTATATCCGGCCTCCATGCCTGTTTACATGGAACTTGTTAAAAATGGCTGTGCAGCAGCATTGATGGAAACAGGAGCAGTTTTAAAGACAGCTTTCTGCGGACCTTGTTTCGGTGCAGGGGATACTCCTGCCAATAATGCTTTCAGCATTCGTCATTCTACCAGAAACTTCCCTAACAGAGAAGGATCTAAACTGCAAAGCGGTCAGATTGCTTCTGTGGCCCTTATGGACGCCCGTTCTATCGCAGCAACAGCGGCAAACAAAGGAATACTGACGGCAGCAACGGAATTTCAGGGCACCATTGGCAGATATCAGTACTATTTTGATTCTCAAATATATGCTAACAGAGTTTTTGATTCTCATGGAATTGCAGATCCTTCTGTGGAAATTCAGTTTGGTCCCAATATCAAGGACTGGCCGGCTATGACAGAACTTCCTGAAAATTTAGTGCTGCGGGTGGTATCAGAAATTCACGATCCGGTAACTACAACAGACGAATTGATTCCTTCAGGAGAAACTTCTTCTTATCGCTCCAATCCTTTAGGATTAGCAGAATTTACATTGTCCAGAAAGGATCCTGCTTATGTGGGGCTGGCCAAAGAGATTCAAAAAGCACAGAAGGCAGTGATGGAGGGGCAATGTCCGGTAGAAGTTCTGCCGGAGTTAAAATCCGTCATGGAAACTATCTGTAAGGATTATCCTGAGGCAGACAAAGGAAATACAGGATTCGGTTCTACTATTTTTGCCGTGAAACCCGGTGACGGTTCTGCCAGAGAACAGGCGGCTTCCTGTCAGAAGGTGCTTGGAGGATGGGCTAATATTGCGCATGAATATGCAACGAAAAGATATCGCTCGAATCTGATCAACTGGGGGATGCTCCCGTTTTTGATTGACCAGGGCAGTCTTCCTTTCCAAAATAAAGATTATCTTTTCTTCCCCGGCATCAGAAGAGCGGTGGAAGAAAAAGCAGAAGTGATAAAAGGATACAAAGTAGGAAATGACGGACTTTTGGAATTTAAGGTAAGGCTTGGAGAATTAACCGATGAAGAAAGACAGATCATTCTGAAAGGATGTCTGATCAATTATAACAGGGTGTAGGGCTGTAACAGGCTGACCTTTCCATGTAACGAAATTTCAAAACAGGGAGCTAAAGAATTTTTCTGCAAATCCGATATATACTGTACAAAGGCAGTTATCAAGGCCGGATGGCTGTCTTTGAAGATAAATACAGTTTAGCCACGGATGGTGTTTTACAAGCAGTAGGCTTGAAGAATGCCGTCCGTTTTGTTTTCCCGTGCACGTAAAAGATATATCAGAAAACAGGGTTTAAACAGCGAAGGAGGCTAAATGCGAATTGATTCCAGTGTAATAGGAATGGAATCCGAAAGAAGATATTCTACTACATCAGGAAGAGTATCAAGAGTTACAATTACAGATGTAAGACAGGGAATTGCGGATGGAACCGGCAGCCTGTTCGGAAATCTGTTGCAGCCTGAAGGGGAGGAGACTGACCAGGCGCAGGAAAAGGAGACGGGAGAAGACTTTAGAACAAAAACAATGGAAGAAATGCGTTTAAAGCAGGCTATGCGCAATCAGAAAATCAGAAGGCCGGAGCCTATGGAAACGAAGAAGCAGCTTGCCACCATTAAGCAGCAGTGTCTGAATTTCCTGATGAATTTATTCTTCCCGGAAAGAAGGAACTGGGCAAACGGTTATGAGAGCATGTCAGATAATTCTTCCTTTATGGGAAATACTACCACTTCTTCTGCTTTTCTCCAGCCTGCTTTAAAGACCTTTACTTTTAGCAGACAGTATTATTATGAGGAAACGGAGAGTACATCTTATACAACTCAGGGAACTGTACGATGTGCAGACGGAAGAGAAATCAACTTTAATTTAAATCTGAATATGAGCAGAAGCTTTCAGGAATATTACGAGGAGAATTATGCCAGCATAGAAGCTACTATGTGCGATCCTCTTGTGATCAACCTGGATGGCAATATTGCAGAACTTTCTGACCAGACCTTCTTCTTTGACATTGACGGAGACGGCGAGAAGGATGAAATTAGCAGATTAGCAAGCGGAAGCGGATATCTGGCATTAGATAAGAATGGTGACGGAATTATCAATGATGGTACGGAACTGTTTGGTACATCATCAGGCAACGGCTTTGCAGATCTGGCAAAATATGATTCTGACGGCAACGGCTTCATAGATGAAGGTGACGAGATATGGAGCAAGCTGAAGATATGGACCATGGATGAGGATGGCAATGAGCAGCTGGTTTCTTTGGCAGATAAAGGCGTAGGAGCAATCTGTCTGCAGAATGCCTCTACTGATTTTGCATTGACAGGACAGGATAATCAAATGAAAGGAATGATCCGCAATACAGGATTTTTCCTTTATGAAAACGGTATGGCAGGAACAGTGCAGCATGTAGATGTTGTAAAGTACAATCAGGCCGTCTGAATCATACAGCATAGAAATACACACTCTTACATATGATAGGTAAGAGGTGTTTTATGAATAAACTTAGAATCTTTCAGAATATTAAAAATAGAGAAAGAACCGCATCGGGATTTACAAGAGTGAATCCGGGTACGGTTCTTTTGATTTTTTTGTTCCTGCCGTATATCATAACGATTCTTTTTGGAAACAGCCATAGGGAGGACGAGAGAGCAAGGCAGGAAATGATGCTGGAACAGCTTAAGGATGGAGACTATATAGTAATAAATGAAACCCCTATGGGAAAGGAAAGCATTCCTTTGGAGCTTTATGTAGCAGATAAGCTTATGAGAACTATGGAAGAGGGATATCAAATGGAAGCGCTGAAGGCACAGGCAGTTTTAATACGGGGCAATGTGATCACAGGCGAGGATATGAGCATGACAATTTCTGATACCCAGTATGGAAAAAAGGAAGTACCGGAAGAATATCTGATGGCTGTAATGCAAACCAAAGGTATTTATGCAGAATATGAAGGTGAAACTATTTACGGCGCTTATTTCAGAGTCAGCAACGGGGAGACCAGAGAAGCAGAACAAATACTGCAATCGGAACAATTCCCTTATCTTACAGGAGCAGTCTGCCAGAGAGATTTTCTTTCTGAAGAATATACAAGTTCCGTTACATATGGGAAAAAGGAATTTGAAGAGAAGTGGATTAAGATGGAGGAGGAGAGGCCGGAAGAAGACATGATAGCCAGTGCAAAGGAGAACAACCGATATGAGGAAAAAGAAGATATTACATTGCTGAGGGATGGCGCCGGATATGTGCTTTTTTTTAGATATCTAGATAAATGGGTGAAGGGAGAGCAGCTACGTTATGAACTTTGCCTTTCTTCCTGTGCATTTCAGGTAAAAGAAAACAAAAACGAGTTTACTTTTTCCTGTAAGGGCAGAGGACATGGATTTGGCATGAGTCAGTTTGGGGCTAATGAAATGGCTCTTGATGGAAAAACTTATATTGAAATTTTGGAGTATTTTTTTAAAGGAATCACATTTACGAAAATCAGTTAAAAGAAAAATCCAATCTGCAAATGCTTCCTGAATATGAATAAACAGGGAATAATGGGTAAAACTATCCATGAGAAAAATATTTATGAAAGCATGCATCAAAAGATTGGAGAGATATAAGATGAGAAGAAGCGTAAAAAGAAAAAGCTATATGAAAGAACGCATTATTATGGCAGCTTCTGCTGTAATGCTGCTTGGTGTGTTGACAGCAACAGGAATCTGGATGCGGGGAAGCAGTTCTGCAAAGGAAGAGGATTATGTGGTGGATTTAAGTGAAATTGAAAACAACACCGCAACAATCCGGGCAGGAGAAACCGGAATTACTATTGCACAGAGTGTGACAGGAGATACGTCTACTTCCGATGATCTTGATTATGACCCTTACTTTCAGGAAGCTGCTTCGGTAAATGTAGAAAATCCCGATCAGTCAGAAAGCAAAAGTATGTCGGAAGGCGTGGAAGAAGAGACAAAAGCAAAAGAAAAAGAGGATCCTGTAAAGGAAGATACTCCGGCGATTTCCACAGCCATGCAGCCTACTCTTTCTTTTGGAGATAATGATCCTTTAGTATGGCCCATAGTTGGAAACGTACTGGTCAACTACAGCATGGACAAAACTATTTATTTTCCTACGCTGGACCAATATAAGTACAACCCGGCAATCATTATTCAGGCAAATGAAGGAGATATGATTACTGCAGCAGCGGCAGGTAAGGTAACTTCCGTATTTAAAGACCCTCAAATCGGCAACGGCGTTACCATGGATCTTGGCAACGGATATGAAATCACTTATGGACAGCTGGAAGGGATCTTAGTTTCCGAAGGAAGCTATGTTTCTATGGGAGATATGATTGCACAGGTAGCAGCGCCTACAAAATATTACAGCCTGGAAGGAAGCAATGTTTATTTTAAGCTGACTAAGGACGGAGAACCTGTTAACCCCATGACCAGACTGAATTAGCAGAAAGGTGAAAGCGGAAGAATGTTATATATTGTTGGCGGAAAAGTAATTACGATGGAAGGGGCTGTATGGGAAAAGGGTTATGTGGGCATTGAAAACGGCAAGATTAAGGAACTGGGGCCTGTGAAAACAGGAACCCCGGTTTTCACAGAGGGTAAAGACCGGATCATAGAAGCAGCAGGATGTGTTGTAATGCCGGGACTGATAGAAGCTCACTGCCATATGGGAATTACAGAGGAAAAAAAGGGAATGGAGGGAGATGACTGTAACGAAACGGTAGACCCCATTACTCCATATCTGCGGGCAATTGATGCAATCAATCCCATGGATGCAGCCTTTGATGATGCACTGCAGGCAGGCATTACTTCGGCAATGATCGGTCCGGGAAGCTCCAATGTGGTAGGAGGAACCTTTGCTTTTGTGAAAACCCACGGAAGGAATATTGACCGTCTGATTGTTAAGAATCCGGCAGCCATGAAGGTGGCATTCGGAGAAAATCCTAAAGTCAATTACAGCGGATTGCAAAAGTCACCGTCAACAAGAATGGCTATTGCCGCAATGCTCAGGGAAGAGCTGTTTAAGGCAAAGCAGTATATGGAAAAGAAACAAAAGGGCATGGAACCTTCGGAATGGGATTTCAGGTATGAATGCTGGCTTCCTGTGCTGCAAGGGGAAATTCCGTTAAAAGCCCACGTACACCGGGCTGATGATATCTTAACGGCAATCAGGATTGCCAGGGAATTTAATTTGTCCATGACTTTGGACCATTGCAGTGAAGGACATTTAATTGCAGAAGAAGTAAAGGAATCAGGATTTCCTGCTATTGTAGGACCGGATCTTGCCAGCAGGAATAAAATTGAAGTGCAGAATATGGCATTTAAGACAGTGGGGATTTTGAATAAGGCAGGAGTCAGGACTGCCATTACCACAGACCATCCCGTTTCCTTGATCCAGTCCCTTCCCATCTGTGCAGGACTGGCCGTAAAAGCAGGGATGGAGGAAGAAGAAGCCTTGAAATCCATTACCATTTATGCTGCCCAAATTTGTGGAGTGGATGACAGGGTAGGAAGCCTGAAAGTAGGAAAGGATGGAGATATTGCCATCTTCAGCAAAAATCCTATGGAAATTGCTGCAAGAACTATGTGTACCATCATTGACGGAGAAGTAGTTTATGCAGATGAAGAGTTTAAATGTCCTTTACCTGTCACGAAAAAACAGGTATAATCGTAAGAAGATGTTATTGATTACTGGAGGAGGAAGGACTTTTGCGCAGATTTACAGTCATTATTATCCTTCTTTGTATGATTATATTTGCAGGCTGCAGTCAGATAAAAGCAGGAGAACAAAAAGAGCAGACTGAGGATTTCTTTACAAGTATGGAGAAAGAGCCGGATCTTTCTTATGAAGTTCCGGTAAGCGCTCCCGGTATATTGGTCAACCAGCTGGGATATATGACAGAGAGCAGTAAAATAGCTGTTTTCAAGGGCAAAGAAATGCCGGAACAGTTTCATGTAGTGGATGCCGAAAGCGGAAGAGTTGTCTATACAGGTTCCCTGGAGGAGCAGGGATATAGTCAGGTGTCCGGCGAATACAATAGTTTTGGGGACTTTACTGATTTAATGATACCGGGAAACTACTACATAGATGCACCGATACTGGGAAGGTCATATTCCTTTCTTATTTCCAATGATGTATATGACCGGTTTTTCAAAGAATCCTGTAAAGAATATTATTATAACCGCTGCGGTATGACGCTGACAGAGGAATATGCCGGTGAATATGCCCACAATGCCTGCCACATAGGCAAGGCGGTACTGGGAGAAGATGTTTCCGTGAGCATGGACGTATCCGGAGGCTGGCATCAGGATGAAAAGGGACAAAAGAATGTAGTTACGGCAGCAAAAACCATGTCTGTTATGATGCTTGCATATGAATTATATGGAGATTCATTTGGAGATGATATGGGCATTCCGGAGAGCGGCAATCATATTCCGGACATACTGGACGAAGTCAGATATGAGGCAGACTGGCTTTTAAAAATGCAGGATCAGCAGACTGGGGCAGTTTATTCAGGACTGGTCATCTATCAGCCGGATGGTGATCTTGGGAAAAGTACGGGAACTTACGTGGAGGCATCAACTCCGGATGCAGAGAAGGCATTCGCTATGGCTATGGCCAAATTCAGCTATCTGTATCAGAATTATGATACCGAGTATGCCACAATATGTTTAAAAGCTGCAGACAGGGCTTTTAAACATGCAAAGATGGATGAGGGACGAACACAGGATAAATGGGAATTTGCCGCTGCAGCAGAGTTGTACCGGGCAGCAGGCCAGTCATCACATCAGAAATATGTGGTTGACTTTCTGAAAGCAGAGGAGTTAGAAGAGCGGGATGAAGTGGTTTTAATGGGCTGCATTACTTATATTGCAACGAAGCAGCCGGTAAATGTTGATTTATGTGGGAAAATAATGAAGAGGCTGATGGCTCAGGCAGAAGATATTTCAACTGCGGCAGAAGATTCCCTCTACATGACGGCAGAAAACGGAGAGCAGGATAATAACAGTCTGCTGCTTAATATGATGTATCTGACGGCAGTGGATCACATTATTGCAAACAGTGAGTATGAAACAACCATAGAGAATCATTTGCACTATCTCCTGGGAAGAAATGACGAAGCTGTCAGTTTTGTTAATATCATAGGAGAAAATGTTGATGGCAGCCGCGGGATCGTGAAGCAGTTCGATGCAAACAGCAAATTGATCTTTATGCTCAGCGAGATAATGGGACACAGATAAAACTGATTTTTGTAAGAGATAGAAAGAATTATTATAAAAATAAATGAATAGTGAGGACAGATAATGAAAATTGCAGTGTTGGCAGGAGGCCTCAGCACGGAAAGAGATGTCTCTCTCAGTTCCGGTGCCATGATTTACAAGGCATTAAAGAAAAAAAATCATCAGATAATTCTTCTTGATGTATATCTTGGTTATACAGGAGATGACATCGATGTTATTTTTGACAAAGATGAGGATTGGACAAAGGAGATCGGCAGTATTTCAGAAAAAAATCCGGATATACAGCAGATCAAAGCCATGCGTTCCGATGGAGATAAAAATTTCTTCGGTCCCAATGTGATCGCTATCTGCCAATCTGCAGATATTGTGTTCATGGCCCTTCATGGAGAAAATGGAGAGGATGGCAGAATACAGGCATGTTTTGACCTTATGGGAATCACTTATACGGGTACCGATTATGCAAGCTCTGCAGTCTGTATGGATAAAGGACTTACCAAGGATATTTTTGCCAGCTATCAGATTCCCACACCTCAGGGCATCCGGCTGAAAAAGGGAGAAGAGAAAAAGAAGATTCCTTTTCCCTGCATTGTCAAGACCTGCTGCGGAGGTTCCAGCGTAGGGGTCTGTATTGCCCATCAGGAAGAGGAATATGAAGACGCCCTGAAAGAAGCCTTCCGCTATGGTGATGAGGCTATTGTGGAACAGTACATAAAAGGACGGGAATTCTCTGTAGGCGTTATTGACGGCAGAGCTCTTCCTGTTATTGAAATTGCGCCTCTTACAGGCTTTTATGATTATAAGAATAAGTATCAGGAAGGTTCAGCAGTTGAGACTTGCCCTGCCATCCTTCCGGAAGAAAAGACAAAAGAGATGCAAGGGTATGCAGAAGCAGCCTTTAAGGCGCTGCGCCTTAGAAATTATGCCAGAATGGATTTTATGATGGGAGAAAAGGGTGATGTCTATTGCCTGGAAGCCAATACCCTGCCCGGTATGACCCCTACCTCCCTGCTTCCCCAGGAAGCGGCAGCAGAGGGAATGGACTTTGCCAGCTTGTGTGAAGCAATTATTGCATCAGCACTTGAAAAGAAAGATATGGGAATAAAATCATGAAAAATATGACACTTCAAAATATAGCAGAGGCCTGCAGGGGAGAACTCCATGGCAGCAGGAAAAGCAGGAGAGAAGCTTCCTGCGTAGTCATTGATTCCAGGAAAATAGAAAAGAATGGTATTTTTATTGCAACTAAGGGAGAAAGAGCAGACGGCCATGATTTTATTCCTCAAGTGGCTCAAAAAGGCGCTCTGGGGGTAGTTTGCGAGAAGGAACCTGAAAACAGTGATATACCCTATATTTTGGTGAGAGATTCTTTTCAGGCTCTTAAGGATATTGCGGAGTTTTACCGGAGAGAATTGTCTATTCCTGTAATTGGAATTACAGGGAGTGTAGGTAAGACCAGCACTAAGGAGATGATCGCCTCCGTACTTTCGGAGGGGTTCTGTGTTCTGAAAACAGAAGGCAATTTTAATAATGAAGTAGGACTTCCGCTGACGATTCTTCGTATCCGCAAGGAACATGAAGCTGCTGTACTTGAGATGGGAATCAGCAATTTTGGGGAGATGCACAGACTAAGTAAGATTGCAAGACCTGACATGTGTGTCATAACAAATATTGGTCAGTGTCATTTGGAAAATTTAGGATCCCGGGAAGGTGTTTTAAGAGCCAAATCAGAAATCCTTGATTATGCCAATCCGGAAGGCCATGTTTTTATTAATGGTGATGATGATGTACTTTGCAGAATCAAAAAGAAGGGCATTTATGAACCGGTCCGTTTCGGTCAAAATCCCGTTAATGAAGTGTTTGCTTCAAATGTTACGAACAGAGGATTGTTGGGCTCGAAGGCAGTGATACATATGGGGCTTGAAGTATTCCCCATAGAGATTCCGCTTCCGGGTATTCATATGGTAAATAATGCACTGGCAGCAGCGGCAGTGGGGAAATGCATGGGACTTACCAGGGAACAGATCCAGGCCGGAATTTTAAAAGCAGAAGCTGTAGGAGGCAGAAGCCATGTGATTTCCCTTCCTGCTTATACAGTGATTGATGACTGTTACAACGCTAATCCCATTTCCATGAAAGCTGCCATTGATCTGCTTACCATGGCCATTGGAAGGAAAGTAGCTGTTCTGGGGGATATGTTTGAGCTTGGAGAGGGAGAAAACAAGCTTCATGAAGAAGTAGGGAATTATGCTGCCCAAAAGGAAATTGACGTTCTGATTTTTACAGGCACTCTTTCAAAGTGGATGTGTGAAGGAGCTCATGAGGCAAATAAAAAAAGTGAGATCCACTATTTTGATACGAAAGATGCGATGCTGGATTCTTTAAGAGAAATACTGAAGCCGGGAGACAGTATTCTTGTGAAAGCTTCTCACGGTATGCAGTTTGAAGAAGTAATAAGATTTTTAACAGCATCTGAACATAAAGGAGAAAAGATATGATAAGGTTAGTATTGGTGGCAGTTTTTCTTGTTTCCTTCTTAATTTGCAGCATTCCCATACTGATAGTAGAGTGGGTCATAGGAAAATTCAACATGGACTTAAAGAGCAGAAGCTCGCTGGCTATTGTAAAATGGGCTTTTAAGGGGATTCTTTTTTTGTCAGGAACCAAAGTGACAGTAAAAGGAGAAGAAAATGTGCCAAAGGATGAACCTGTATTATATATTGGAAATCACAGAAGCTATTTTGACATTGTCATTACGTATATCCGGGTTCCCAGACTTACAGGTTATATTGCCAAGAAAGAAATGCTTAAATGGCCTATACTGATTAATTGGATGAGGAATCTCCACTGCCTGTTTCTGGACCGCAATGATTTAAAACAGGGGCTTAAAGTCATTTTGGAAGCAATTGACAAGGTAAAAGCAGGGATATCTATCTGTATATTTCCGGAAGGAACCAGAAACAGAGAAAATCATACGTTTATGGATTTCCGCGAGGGAAGTTTTAAGATAGCAGCAAAAACAGGATGCGCTATTATTCCCATGAGTATCTATAATTCCGCAGATATTTTTGAAGACCATATTCCCTGGATCAGAAAAGCAGATGTTATTCTCGAATATGGAAAGCCTTTTTACGTAAAAGATCTGTCGAAAGAGGACCAAAAGAGGCTGGGAACCTATACAAAGGATATAATTATGGAAATGTATTTTAAACAGAAGGAAGAACTGGTGTAACTGGACGAAACTCAGAAATTCTGATACAATAAAATATCCTGGATAGATGCAGTACCGGTAAAGGAGATACTAAATGGACAAGATTGCGGTTTTGATTCCGTGCTATAATGAAGAAAAAACCATTGCTAAAGTGGTGGCAGATGCGAAAGCAGCGCTTCCTGAAGCGGTGATTTATGTATATGATAATAATTCAACAGACCGCACGGTAGAGCTTGCCAAAGAGGCGGGAGCCATCGTGCGCTATGAATATATGCAGGGCAAAGGCAATGTGATCCGCAGAATGTTTCGTGAGATTGAAGCACACTGCTACGTTATGGTAGATGGGGATGATACTTATCCCATGGAGTTTGCTGCTCAGATGGTGGACAAGGTATTGAATTATCATTCAGATATGGTAGTAGGGGACAGGCTTTCTTCCACTTATTTTTCAGAAAATAAGCGTCCTTTTCACAACATGGGGAATTCTCTGGTGCGTTCCAGTATCAATCACCTTTTTGATTGTGATATTAAGGATATTATGACAGGATATAGAGCTTTCAGCTATGGATTTGTCAAAACCTTTCCGATCTTGTCCAAAGGTTTTGAAATAGAAACGGAAATGACAATTCATGCTGTTTATAACCATATGCAGATTGACAATGTGATCGTAGATTACAGAGACAGACCGGAGGGAAGTGTTTCCAAGTTAAATACTTATGCAGATGGATTCAGAGTATTAGGCACTATTTTTCATCTTTATCGGGACTATAAGCCTTTTGGATTTTTCAGTATTACCGCCCTTCTTCTTGCGGTGATTTCCACTCTGTTTTTCATTCCCGTATTGGCGGAATATTTTGCAACGGGACAGGTGCTTAAATTCCCTACGCTGATTGTATGCGGATTTACTATGCTGGCGGCTATCCAGTCATTATTTGCAGGATTGATGCTTTCCAACATGGCACAGAAGAACAGAAGGGATTTTGAATACCGTTATACTCTGGTCTGCGAAAAAGAGCAAAGACAATGGAAGGAGTAGGATTGAAGCCTTGAAAAAAATAACAGATAAATGGTATCTTATTGCTGCGGGAGGAATGATCCTATTCGCAGCACTTGTATTTTGCATATTTGGTGAGAGCAGTATTATTTCTGTTCATGACAATCTGGATCTGTTTATGGCGCAGTTTCAAATGCTTAAAAATACAGATTCTTTCTTTTCACATGGAATAGAAGTTCCTTTTCTTGGAGGGATCAGCAGAGATAATCTTCCTTCGGAATTTTCCCTTTATACGGTTTTGTTTATGATACTGCCTTCTTATTTTGCTTATGTGGCAGGATATCTTATTAAAATACTGATTGCCATTGCGTCTGCCATACTGCTTGCAAAGGACTTTTGCCAAAGCAGATATGAAACCTATCGTCCCCTTGTATATATGACGGGACTTGCTTACGGAATGTTAAATGTCTTTCCGGCTTTTGGCATCCCTTTTGCTTCCATTCCCCTTGTGGTGTATCTGGTGCGCAAAATTTACAGAACCCCGTCATGGATCTGGTATGTGGCATTGTTCTTTTATCCTCTGCTTTCCTATTTTTCCTATTTTGGATTGTTTATCCTTGGCTATATGGCAGCGGCTTTTATTATTATGTGGATCAGGGATAAAAAATTTCCACTACGCCTTTTAGCTGCGATCTTAGTGCTGTCGGCAGGATGCATCGCCTGTGAGTACAGGCTTTTTGGGGTTATGTTGTTTGGAGATACGGAAACCATCCGTTCCACTATGGAAGCGGGAAGCTTTCAGGCAGGAGAGATCGTACATACCATTTTTGAAGTATTTACAAAAGGGATGTTCCATGCAGAAAGCGTGCATACATATTTCGTTATGCCGGTTTGCCTTATCTATTTCTTCTATACTAATTTTATGTATCTGAAAAAGAAAAACTTTAAAGGGATTTTTCATGATCCTTTTAATCTGTTAATGCTGGTGCTGGTATTTAACAGTGTGATTTACGGTATTTATTATTGTGAAGGATTCCGCAGCCTTGTGGAGAAGATTTGCCGGCCTTTGACAGGATGGCAGTTCAACAGAACCATCTTTTTTAATCCCTTCCTCTGGTATGCAGCTTTCTTTCTGGTACTTAAGAAAATGTATGACAGAAGCCAAAGATCCTGGAGGTATGCAGCCAATGTATTATCAGTTCTGGCAGTGCTGATCATTCTGCTTTCCGGAACGCGGTATAATGATTTATATCATACCTGTAAGGCCAAGGCATATGAACTTCTGAAGGGAAAACAATCTAACGACTTAAGTTATGAAGAATTTTATTCCACGGCGCTTTTTGAAAAGGCTAAAGAGGATCTGCAGTATTGCGGACAGTGGTCAGCAGCCTACGGTTTTCATCCGGCGATATTGGAATACAATGATATTGCAACAGTTGACGGTTATCTGGGATTTTACGGACAGTCTTACAAAAATGCTTTCCGAAAAGTCATAGAGCCGGCTCTTGAGAGAGTTCCGGAAACAAAGGAATATTTCGACAGCTGGGGAGCCAGGGCGTATCTTTATTCCGGCACGGATGCATCCATTGTGGGAGCAGTGCGGGATTATCATGTCACAGACTGCGACATATATATTGATATAGATGCATTTAAAGCAATCGGAGGCAGATATATCTTTTCAAGGATTGAACTTACCAATGCTCCGGAAGCAGGACTTACACTGGCAGGGGTGTATACGGATGAAAGTTCCCCCTACACATTATATGTTTACCAGACTACTTCCAGATACCAGTCCAAGGAACATTCTCATCTCACTTTTCAGGAGATGAATATGCTGTCTTATGATAAAGATAAATTATATGAGGACATTGAGGAAATTACTGTACTGGCAGAAGAGGCGAACGAAAAAGAAGAAGCTTTGGAGGAAGAAAAAGTTCTGGTCTTGTATGAAGAGATCATTGAGGAAGTGACAAAAGCGGAAACCTGCCATGCCCTTTCCCAGATTGCTTATTATAGTGATGTTTTTGATGAAGAAAGCGGAAGAAGACAACAGGAAATACTGGAAGATGCCATTGATATGCAGGATAAGGCCTACAGCGCGCTTTCGGAAGTATGCCGTTCTCCCTATAAAGAAACTATGGAAACCGTTTTGGAAAGCGCCATTGTGGAAAGCCTTGCGGAATATGAGGAGATAACAGAGGAGGAAAAGGAACTTTACCTGAAGCAGAACAGCTTAGAGCAGGAATATGAACAGGCGGCCCAGGAGGACTATGTCTTTGAATATGGCGGGGAAGAGTGGACATTTGCAAGACTGTTAGATGAAAGCATTACGCTGGACCGTGACAGTTATATTGATATATATCAGGGCCTCTATCAGGCTAAAAACAGCGTTCTGGGAGAAATTTATCTGGAGCTTGTACAACTTAGGACGGAGCAGGCAAAACTGAAAGAGTATGAAAGCTATGCAGAATATGCATATGATGCCCGCTATGTAAGGGATTACTCCCTTAAGGATGTCAAGGAGCTGTTTGCAGAAATTAAAAAGAGCGTGGTGCCTGCTTTTGCAGATATTCAGGAAATTTACTATTCTATGGATTTTTCGCCTATATATGATCTGCCGGAAACAACGGCACAGGAGAGATTGGCGAAGGTACGGACTTATTTGGATGAAGTAGATCCGGAATTGACGGAAGCTTTTGACTATATGGAAACATACCGACTGTACGATATGGATTTGGCAGAAGGAAAGGCTGATACGGGATTTACCATTAAACTGCCCTATTACAATGATGCTTTTATTTTTGATTCACCATATAACTATTATTATGACTATACAACAGCGATCCATGAATTTGGACATTACAATTATATGTTCCATAATATGGAGGATATTCTGTTAGAGCAGAATAATATTGATTTATGCGAGATACACTCACAGGGACTTGAAATGCTGTACTATGAATATCATGATGAGATTCTTGATGGGGATGCAGGAGATTTGTTCCAGTTCATAGAAGTGTATCAGATGGCGCAGAATACCGTGCAGTCAGCGCTGATTTCCGAGTTTGAGATCCAGATATATGAAAATCCCAATATGACTCTTGAGGATATGAATAAACTGTACTTAAACCTTTCCAGAAAATATGGTATTTATTATGACCAAAGAATGACGGAAATCTATTCCTGGGTAGATATTTCCCACATTTTCAGCTCCCCGTGCTATTATATAGGATATGCAACCTCTGCTTTTTCCAGTTTGGATCTTCTGACGCTTTCGGAAAGAAACAGACATGAAGCAGTGGAAAGGTATATGGAGCTTACAACTCTTCCTACATACGCACCTTACTGTGAGGCAATAGAGTATGTAGGTTTACGGGATATTTTTGAAAAAGGCGTTCCCAAAGCTATCATGCAGGAAACAGTAGAATTATTAAAAGAAAGCACAGGCTCTTAAGCCTGTGCTTTGCTTGAAGATAAAGCTCTTGTAGAAGTTTTGATATACTACAAGTGTTTTTCTTATTCTAGGGGCAATATTTGAAAGTTTAAACTTATTTAATCCGGAACTGACTTTTATCGGCTTCGCTTTGCAGAACATTTTATTAATAATTATCTTGATGAAAAATGTCTTGAAATTGATAATCTTATTACTAAGATAGAAAAACTGCTTATAGATGTAGAAAGCTATAAAAAGTCACTTATTTATGATTATGCGACAGAAAAGAAAGAGGTAGTATAGCAAAAAAACTATATAAAAATAATTTATTAATAAAGTGCTAATTTAGAAAGATAAGGGGAAAGAATGCGAAAGTATTTACTAATAGGAAATGGTTTTGATATACAATTTGGTGGGCGGGCATATACCAGTCGCTTTATTGTTCAGCGAATAAAATATAGAGCGCAAATGGGAGTCTATGACTCACTTTTTGAGGGGACAATAAGTGGTCAAGAAATTGTTGCTATTGTAAATGGCTTTGTAACAGAAGCCAATAGACTTCTTGAAGGGAAATACGACCAATACATTCAAGATGATGAAACAAAAGTTGCTGTTAATGATTTTAAAAAGCGATATACTCAAAATATTCAGGAACCATATGATATTATGATTGAAGATTGGCTGTTGATAGTTCATGTTTTCTTTCTTAAGAACCAAGATTTAGAAAAAGATCGTGTGGGCGCAACGGTAGCATTTAAAAGAATCTTGCTTGATGCAATTTATAACGATGGAAAAATTCAGAGGATAATTCCTTCTTTGGAAAAACAGACAAGGAAAGCGTTAAAAAGGTATTTATGTAATTTTGATTCGATTTTTACCGTAAACTATGACCATAATATAGAAAGTTTGGTTTCAGACATTATTCCAGTATTTCATTTGCATGGTAACTTTGATGTATTATCTGAAAGTGAGAATCCGGAATATGCTATGGGATATTTGCGAACACAAAATGGTACGACAGTATATCAAGAAGGATTGAAGCATTGTTATTGCAATGCGTTATTAGATTATAGCGGAGATTTAAAAAGAAAAAGCATTGAAATGCGAGAAAGATTGAATGCAACAGATTTTAGTGCATATTCAGAGGAAGATATCTGGATTCAAATGATGCGGGCAACAAGGCCACTAGAATATGAAACAATATTGGCCAAAATTCATTATCCGAAACTTAAGGTAGCCTGTGATTATCATTTTGCTGAGTTTAACAAAATTGATGGTGAATTGCATATAATCGGGATGTCACCAAATAATGATGGACATATTTTTAGTAGCGTTTTAAGGAATAAGAATATTAAAAAGATAGTTTTCTTTTATAAGTCAAATGCAGATAAAAATTTTATAGATGCAAATTTCTTGGACAGCTTTCAATGTAGACATGTTGATGATTTGTGGGATAGTATCGGATGCAAGAAACCTATATATAGCATTAAAATACCTGAGAATGAAAAAAAAGCAATTGAGAAATTTATCGATATTTTTAACGCATTGGCACAGGATGATATTACTACAAATGAAGTCATTGAAGAAATAGGTAGATGTCCACAGTTCGAGAGGGAACGATTGTGTAAGCTGGTAAAAAAAGATATGCAGGAAAAAAATCCAGAACATAAGCCAACTGACAAAAAAGATTTTCTTACACAAATTGCAAGTATAAGTAATATTGCTTTATCGGAAGGCGTTTCTCCAGCAGTTTTGTATGTGCTATGTATTATGAATTTTGATGAATGTTTTAAGTGAACAGGTTTTAATTGCTAAAAAGATGCTTAGCAAATTGAAAGTGGAGGATTTGATGGTTAAGAGTGCGTTTGAAAAAGCATTAGAGAAAAACAAAGAGAAGATAAAAGGAATTTGCAAAGACAACTTCAAGCTGAAAGCGATTGGCAGATAAATAGCAGAAGAATTGATAAATATTTTGTGTACTGGATGAAGTATTGGATTCTTTGATAAAAGAGCCGGAACTGGAGAGTTTGCTTAAGCAATATTTTTCAGAACGAATAAAGCAATTGAAGAAGCATTAAAAAGTAGCTAAAGACAATAACGTATGAACTATTGCAGGACAGGGAAACCGGAACTTACAGTTTTCTCAAATTATCAATTCGCTCGGGATTTTCTTTTGAGGCCCACTCATTTAATTTGTCACAAGGAAATTGCGAACACTTTCCACAATGTTCCTGCTTTTTTTGGTGATTGCATTGATATAGTTCGCATTCGCCCCAAAATATTTTCCCTTTATTCTCTTTACAACCCATACAGTTTTGTTCAATCTTAAATTTGCAAATATCGCAATCAATACCGCAAATGCTATAATTGGCCATAGCTATATCTCCGTGAAAAATTCAATTTGTAAGTGTCATTATAATCTGTCTCCAACAGGACACAATTCTGAAAAAGGATTTTGCTAAAAAAATTCCTCGAAATTGTTCTGAATAATTAGATATCAAAAGCTCTGATTGGAACTGTTGCATGGCAGATTGCACAAAAGAAATTTGGGCAAACGACTTTGCACGATGGAGCCAAAACTCAAAAATCGTGGAAGCCTTTGCTGAACACGATTTTCGTTTTAGGAGGTTTGGCGGAATGGTTCGTGCAATGGAGTGCGCACGAATTCTTTTGTGCAATCTGCCATCAAATTTTTATAAGAGTCAATTGCCTCTACAGAAAGATAGCGAAAAATTATAATTCTCCACTTTTATATTTAGATACAATCGCCTGAATACGCTCATTAGGATTCAAAAGATCGCTGATAGAAACATCGTGGTTTAATGTATCAATAAGATATGCAATATATTTGCTCATATCACAATTAATATACCATTCTCTGGCAAGTAGTTCAGGCGTCTGATAAATCAGGTTAGTAGTAAGAACACGGTCAATAATGCCGCTTTCATAGGCCTTATCAAAACGTTCCAGTCCGCCGGTAAATAAACCGAAGGTAGTACAGATAAAAATCTTTCTTGCCTTGCGTTCTTTTAATGCAGTGGCCACTTCTATAACGCTTTCACCGGAAGAAATCATATCATCAATAATGATCATATCCTTGCCTGCTACGGAAGAACCAAGGAATTCATGAGCTACAATAGGATTGCGCCCGTCTACGATTCTTGTATAATCACGCCGCTTGTAAAACATACCCATATCAAGTCCAAGTACGTTTGCCATATAAATAGCACGGCTCATGCCGCCCTCATCGGGACTGATTACCATCATGTGGTCCGAATCCAGCTGCAAATCTTTTACGTGATTAAGCAGACCCTTTATAAATTGATAAGTAGGCTGTACGGTTTCAAAACCATGGAGAGGAATGGCATTTTGTACTCTGGGGTCATGTGCATCAAAGGTGATGATGTTGTCTACGCCCATACGCACCATTTCCTGAAGGGCAAGAGCACAGTCAAGAGATTCCCGGGAAGTTCTTTTGTGTTGCCTGCTTTCATAAAGAAAAGGCATAATGACGGTAATTCTGCGTGCCTTGCCGCCCACAGCAGCAATGATCCTCTTTAAATCCTGATAATGATCATCGGGAGACATGTGATTTTCATGTCCGCAAAGAGAATAAGTCAGACTGTAATTTGCTACATCTACAAGAAGATAAAGATCTGTACCCCGGACAGATTCAAGGATCATTCCTTTTGCCTCGCCGGAACCGAATCTCGGCACCTTTGCTTTTAAAATGTAGGAATCACGCTGATAACCGGAAAAAGCAAGGCTGTTTTTATGCTCACTTTCCCGTTGGGTTCTCCAAGCCACCAGATAGTCATTTACCTTTTCTCCCAGAGCTTTGCAGCCTTCTAAAGGGATAATGCCAAGGGAACCTACCGGTATTGTTTCTAAATTTCGTGTTTCTTCATGCTGAGCCATGAAATACCTCACTTTCTGTTCTGCAGTCTTTTTTTGTGCATTCGAATGTCTGGTCCTGTTAATTTGCATATTTCATAGTTGCTGGTAATTCTCGAAAAGATCCGGTCAGAATACCGGTTCCGAAAATCTTCCAACGAAAGATTCGTGGAAATGATAGTGGCTTTTTGACCAAGGTGTCTGTCATTGATCAAAGAAAACAATTCGGAATTTACCAGATTATTTGTATATTCCGTGCCCAGGTCATCAATAATCAGCAAGTCACACTGAAATAAATCCTCATATTCGTTATGAAGTCCATCTGTATTTTTATGATCAAACTTTAATCTGGATAAAGTATCAAAGAGTCCGGATGCGCTGAAATAAATGACAGAATGTCCGCTTTCAATAAGTTCTTTTGCTACACAGCCGGATAAAAAAGACTTGCCTGTACCCACTGTACCATAAAAGAATAAATTATGGTAGTCTGAATTGAAATTATTAATAAAATTCCTGCATGTTACTACAGTATTTTTAAAACGTGTTAAATCTTCTCCCTCATAATAATCGTAAGAAAGGACAGAAAAATTTTCGCTCTCCAAGGTTTGGCGAATACCTGACTGCTCATACAGCATGGTAATCACAGCCTGTCGGAAGCAATGACATTTTACGCCATTTTGATACCCGGTGTCCTGACAGTCGGGACAGTCATAAACAGGTTCCAGATAATTTTCGGGAAGACCTGCATTAAGAAGAAGTTCTTTCTTTGCAGCGGAAAGCTTCCGGATAATTTTCTTAAGTTCATTCAGGGCATCCTCATCGCCCTCCAAAAGCTTTTTTCCCTGTGCCACAGAAGCGGAGGAAATAGAATTATCAAGCTCCCTATAGCCTTTTACATGGGAATATACATAAGAAGTACGTTCCTCTAAAAGGCGGCGGTTTTTGTCCTGTTTTGCGTCATAACTTTTAATGATGGTATCATACTGCGTGTTGGTAAGTGCCACGGCGCTCTCCTTTAGTTACTTAAAATCTCCTGTTCAAGAGTTTCAAAATCATAATTGGTCTGCATAAACTGATTAAACTGACCGGCATAGGAATAAACCTGTTTTTCCGACTTCTTTTTGGAGTAAGCTTCATCCAGGACCTTAATATCAGCTTTTCGATGTACATTTCCTTTGTACCAGCTGGTAAGAATACTGTCTGCATATTCAAACCGGTGCTTGTCCGTTGCTAAAACAGTACGTTCACAGGCTTCCATAATAATGTCGGAGGTAAAACAATATTCTTTTATCCATTTAATGGCATAATCGGCTTCTTTTTTAGTAGGAGCTGAGGATTTGCCAAGGGCTTTCATAATATCATATACAGTCTTATCATACTTGTGGGTACAGCGGGCAGCCTGCTTGGGGGTGGTGATCCCTTCTTGGGCCCAGCCGATAGCTACTTTTTCTATGTACCGGAAATCCTTTTTGCCTTTTTCAACGCAATACTGGATCAGATAGTCAATCAAGTCCACGGAAAATCCTAATTTGTCCGAAAAGAACAAAATAGTTTTCATTTCAGATGCGCTTAGAGGCTTTCCTATATACTGTTCAGCAACAAAAAGAATCTGGGAAGTTTCTTCGTTTTTCTTAAATTCACGGAGTTCATCCATTGTGTAGGCGGGCTTTTCGTAAAGGGTTCTGTCCTTGCCGGGCATGGATACAATGGAGGAAAGGGGGACAATATCTGCACTGCCCTTACTGCTTTGGCTGTTAATGGCCAAAAGGTGAATGCCCGTAAGCCTCTCGGACTCGTCATAGGTTAAAGAAAGAAGCTTCTTTTTTTCCCAATATTTGAGCGCACGGATAACGTCCTTTTCCGTATGGTTAAATTTATCGGCGATATCAGAAACACTGGTGTCCATATGGGCACTGATGGTTCTGAGAAGATACAGATAAATTTTGAGCTGGGCATCATTGGCTTCCTTCATATATTCATCAATAAATAGATTAGATACCATAGTGGCATCGGCATAATTATCCTGATAAATCTTAATACAACTCACCTGTTATTCCTACTCTCTGTGATTTACATTTTTTAAAGCAAGATGAATTATATCATAAGACCATGGAAAAGCAAATAGTAATTTTCCCGAAAAAACCAGTGTTTTCAAGGGTTTGACGATAGTGTGGATAGTGTGGATGGTGTGGATATATAAAGGGCTGAAAATAATTTTTACCTTCAAATAAGGGCTTTGTAAAACAAATAATATCCACATAATAAAAAGCCATTTCAGACATCAAATTATGTGGATATTGTGGACAAAAATTATTTTAAAAGATTTTCGCCGATTTTTACAACATCTCCGGCTCCCATAGTTATCAACAAATCACCGGATTGGCAATTTTTCATAATAAATTTTTCAATTTCTTCAAAAGAAGGAAAATAGAAGCAGGTTTTGCCCAGAGCTTCAATTTCTTTTCTAAGAGTGTCTGAGCTGATGCCCAGATCGTCGGTTTCCCTGGCGGGATATATTTTAGCTAAAATAATGTGGTCGGCATGGGAAAGAGCTGTGGCAAAGTCTTTCATAAAGGCTTTGGTGCGGGTATAGGTATGAGGCTGAAATACGCACCAGAGAGTTTGATGAGGATAATTTGCGGCAGCATCTAAAGTTGCAGTAATTTCTGTGGGATGATGTGCATAATCATCTATTATAGTAATTCCATTTACGGTACCCTTGTACTCGAAACGCCTGTCAGTACCCTTAAAATGGGACAACGCTTTTTGGGTGGCAGCAGAATCAATGCCAAGGAGTTCTGAAAGAGCAATAGCAGAAAGAGCATTATATATGTTGTGTCTGCCGGGGACGTTCAGTGTATAAGAGTGGACGGGTCTGCCTTTGTTTAGCAGGGTAAAAGAAGCGCAGCCCTTTTCATTGTAGGAAATATCTGCAGCGCTGTAATCGAAGCTCTTAAGGTCTCCGAAGGTGATAATCCGGCAGGACAACCCCTCTGTAATGGTGTCAATGCCGGGTATGGAGCCATTGATGATCAAGGCACCGTCTTCAGGAAGAAGCTTTGCAAAAAGATGGAAAGAATTCCGGATATCATCAAGGTCTTTGAAGAAGTCAAGGTGATCCTCTTCTACATTTAAGATAATTCCGATCCTGGGATAAAAACTTAAGAAACTGTTGGTATATTCGCAGGCTTCCGTAATGAAATATTCGGAATGGCCGATGCGGATGTTCCCGTTTATGGTCTTTAAGATTCCGCCAATGGAGAGGGTGGGATCAGTATCGGCTTCCAAAAGTATCTCGGAAATCATGGAAGTGGTAGTGGTTTTGCCATGGGTGCCGCTGATGGCAATGGGCGTTTTATAGTTCTTCATCATCTGTCCAAGGAGCTGGGCTCTTGTCAGAGACGGGATATCCAGATCCCGGGCTGCTGCCAGCTCAGGATTGTCGGAATGAATAGCACTGGTATAAACAATCAGGTCAATATCTTCCGTAATGTTTTGATAGTTCTGTCCGTAAAATACATGGGCGCCTCTTTTCTTCAGCAGCTCTGTAAGGGGAGAAGGATTGATATCAGAACCGGAAACGGTAAACCCTTCTTCCAACAGGATTTCGGCAAGGCCGCTCATACTGATGCCGCCAATGCCTATAAAATATATATGAATAGGGTGGTCAAAATTGATCTGATACATAACAATACCTCCGATAATTAGTAGTATGAGCATTTTTACCAATATCATTATAAAGAATCTGCCAGAAAAAACCAATGGCATTTTAAACAAAATGTATGGATGGGAAGGACGATAAAGCACAAAATGTTGTAAATGGGACAAAAAATATTTGTAAGATCTTATACATTATTGTAAAATTCTTACATAAAAATAACAAAATATAGTATTTTTTTTGTAAAAAATATTCACAATTATATGATTATATGGTATACTATTCCTAAATTTAGTAATTGGTACTTATTTACAGACCAAATATTAAATGAAGGCTTTATTACAAAATTTACTGGTAAGAGGTGATGACATGATCAAGAAAGAAATGATTGCCATGTTGTTAGCAGGCGGTCAGGGAAGCAGATTAGGTGTGCTTACTTCAAAAGTAGCCAAGCCGGCAGTATCCTTTGGAGGAAAGTACCGAATCATAGACTTCCCGTTAAGCAACTGTATTAATTCCGGTGTTGATACGGTAGGTGTTTTGACACAGTACCAACCCTTAAGGCTGAATACTCATATTGGTATTGGTATTCCGTGGGATTTGGACAGAAACATCGGCGGCGTAAGCGTACTTCCTCCTTATGAAAAGGTAGCCAACAGCGAGTGGTATACAGGAACGGCCAACGCAATTTATCAGAATATTGATTATATGGAAAGCTTTAATCCTGAATATATCCTGATTTTATCAGGCGACCATATATATAAGATGGATTATGAAGTGATGCTTGACTTCCACAAAGAAAAAGGAGCCGAATGCACGATTGCCGTTATGCCGGTTCCCATGGAAGAAGCAAAGCGTTTCGGCATTATGATAGCCGATGGAGAAAGAAAGATTACAGATTTTGAAGAAAAACCGGCTAATCCCAGAAGCAACCTTGCTTCTATGGGTATTTACATTTTTAACTGGAAAACATTAAAGGAGGCGCTGCTTGCCAATGCAGAGCAGCCAGGCCTTGATTTTGGTAAACATATTATTCCATACTGCCATGATAAGGGAGCGCCTTTATATGCGTATGAATTTAATGGTTATTGGAAGGATGTAGGAACATTGAACTCCTACTGGGAAGCAAATATGGAATTGATCGATATTGTTCCCGAATTTAATTTATATGAGGAATATTGGAAGATTTATACCAAGAGTGAAATCCTGCCTCCTCAGTATATTGCTGATTGCAGTATAGTAGAAAGAAGTATCATTGGTGAAGGAAGCGATATTTACGGCAAGGTATATAATTCCGTAATCGGATGCGGCGTCACCATAGGAGAAGGCACAGTTGTCCGTGATTCCATTATTATGAATGGAACGGTAATCGGCTCCGACTGCGAGTTAAATAAAGCAATCATAGCTGAAAATGTAGAAATCGGCAACAATGTCAGATTAGGTGTGGGTGACGAGGTTCCTAACGAGACAGATCCTCATATATACAGCAACAGCATTGCTACTGTTGGTGAAAAGAGTATCATACCCGGTGGCATTACCATCGGTAAAAATACATGCGTGTTTGGTGTTACTACGGCTGAAGACTATCCGGATAATTGCCTTGCAAGCGGTAAAACATTAATTAAGGCAGGTGATAAAAAGTGAGAGCAATCGGTATAATTTTAGCAGGTGGAAGCAGTTATAGGATGAAAGAACTTTCCACAGAAAGAGCAGTATGTGCTATGCCTATTGCAGGCAGCTATAGAAGTATAGATTTTGCGTTAAGCAATATGTCCAACTCCCACATTCAAAAGGTGGCAGTTTTGACACAGTACAATGCAAGAAGTCTGAATGAACATCTGAGTTCATCCAAATGGTGGGATTTTGGTCGTAAACAGGGCGGTTTATATGTATTGACTCCTTCCGTTACGGCAGAAAGCAATTCATGGTACAGAGGAACAGCAGATGCAATTGCACAGAACCTTGCTTTCCTCAGGAACAGCCATGAACCCTATGTGGTTATTGCATCCGGCGACTGTGTATATAAACTGGATTATAATAAAGTGTTGGAATATCACATTGCCAAGAAAGCTGATATTACCGTTGTATGCAAAGACATGGAGCCGGAGGTCAGCGTAGACCGTTTCGGAACCATTAAGATGAATGAAGAAAGCCGTATCGAAGAGTTTGAAGAAAAGCCTGTTGTGGCTAAATCCAATACGGTTTCCTGCGGTATTTATGTAGTAAGAAGAAGACAGCTGATTGAAATGATCGAGAAGTGTGCAGAAGAGGAAAGATATGATTTCGTAAAGGACGTTCTTATCCGTTATAAGAACATGAAGAGAATTTACGGATATAAGCTGCAGGAATACTGGAGCAATATTGCAACCATCGATGATTATTTCAACACAAATATGGATTTCCTGCATAAGGAAACAAGAGATTATTTTTTCAAAGAGTATCCTGATATTTATTCTAAGGTGGATGATTTACCGCCTGCCAAATACAATGTGGGATCCAGTATTAAAAACAGTTTGATTTCCAGCGGATGTATTGTAAATGGTGTAGTAGAAGACTCTGTTGTCTTCAAAACAGCATTTATTGGAAACAACTGTTGTATTAAAAACTCTATCATTTTGAATGATGTTTACATTGGTGATAATACCCATATTGAGAATTGTATCATAGAAAGTCATAGTACAATCAGAGCTAATTCCTATTATAAAGGAGAAGATGACAACATTAAGATTGTCATTGAGCGAAGTGACAGGTATGTCATCTAGGGAAACCAAGTAGAGGACGGGTATACAAGGGGGATGTGAGAAATATGCAAATTACAGATGTAAGAGTGAGGAAGATTACGAAAGAAGGTAAGATGCGGGCTATAGTATCAATTACCATCGATGATGAATTCGTAATCCATGATATTAAAGTAATTGAGGGCGAGAAGGGGTTATTTATTGCAATGCCCAGCAAAAAAGCTACTGATGGTGAGTACAGGGACATCGCACATCCGATCAATTCCAGTACGAGGGAGAACATTCAGAATATTATTCTGGAGAAGTACGAGAAAGCACTGCTAGAGCCGGAAGAATAAGAAACCGGTATCGGTATGCTAATAAAGCCAAAACCAGTAAAGAAGAACAGGAGTGTTTCAGCACTCCTGTTCTTCTTCGTCTAATAAGATTGTTGGAAAAGCGTATCGCCCTTTGGGTTAAATCAAAGACCCCGCAGCAAGCTGCGGGGTCTTTGATCCTCGCGACATTCGCCAAATGGATGCTGGCGCATCCGCTTGGCTCATTGCACGCGGAAATAAACTATGGACCTCTTGAAAAAGTGTTTCCAACCCCCTATAATGAAATGGCAAATTACGAAACAAACTGGAAACGTATGCCTATACTTAATGATGATAGGAGAAGAATTCATGTTTATAATAGCAGGCCTTGGCAATCCGGGCAGACAGTATGAAGGAACAAGACATAATATCGGCTGGCAGGTCATTGATGAACTTGCCCAAAAGCATCATATTAAGGTAATAGAGAGTAAGTTTAAGGGGCTGATCGGCAAAGGCATGATCGGCAGCGAGAAGGTGATTTTATTAAAGCCTCTTACCTTTATGAATTTAAGCGGAGAGTCGGTTAGGGAAGCTGTAAACTTTTATAAGATTGACGAAACAATGAATTTGATAGTCATAGCTGATGATATCAGTCTTGATGTGGGGCGTATCAGAATACGTAAAAAAGGCAGCGCAGGCGGACACAACGGACTTAAAAATATTATTGCCCATTTGGGACATGAAGAGTTTATACGGATTAAGCTGGGAGTGGGAGATAAACCGGCAGGTTATGACCTTGCAGACTATGTACTTGGACATTTTGGCAAAGAAGAAGAAAAGATCCTTGCAGAAAGCAGGACAGATGCAGTACTTGCGGTGGAAGCAATTATGGAAGATGGCATTGATAAGGCAATGAACAAGTACAATACAGTAAAGAGCGGTAAGGAAGTAAAGGAGAATACAATATGAAGGCATTGACGGCGCCTCTTCATGAACTGGGAGAATTTGAAGAAATCCGGACACTTCTTAAGAAGCCGGGAAAAACGGCTGTCCTTACCGGGTGTGTGGAGTCTCAGAAGCTTCATATGGTATACGGACTTGGGGAAAGTTTTCAAAATAAGCTTATAATTACTTTTAGTGATTTAAGAGTAAAGGAAATCCAGGAGGATTATCGATTTTATGACAGGAATGTCACATGTTATCCGGCCAAAGACCTGATCTTTTATCAGGCTGATATTCACGGTAATCAGCTGACTAAGGAACGGGTAAAGTGCATGCGAAGAATGCTGGAAGGAAAACCATTTACGGTAGTCACTACTTTTAGCAGCTTAATGTCTCCCCAGATACCTCTTCGTGTTTGGAAAGAAAATATTATTTCTATAAATGAACGGACGGAAATAGTAGAAAAAGACCTCGCAGTAAAACTGGTAAATATGGGATATGAGAAAAATTACCAGGTGGAAGCACCCGGACAATTCAGTATCCGGGGAGGAATTATAGATATTTTTGATTTAACAGAGGAGAATCCCTATAGAATTGAACTGTGGGGAGATGAAGTGGAGTCTATCAGGAGCTTTGATATTTTAAGTCAGCGTTCCCTTGAGAAGCTTTCCAGTATTAAGGTTTATCCTGCCTGTGAAATGATCTTGTCCAAAGAGCAGCTGCAAAAGGGAATAAAGCTGATTGAAAAAGAGAGCAGGGACTTTGGGGAAAAACTGCGTAAAGAACTGCATACCCAGGAGGCTTACAGGATAGAAACCCAGCTTAAAGAATTAAAAGAAGAAGTATTTGAATTTAAAAATCTGGTTAATTTAGATAGTTATGTACACTATTTCTATGAAGAGACCGTTTCTTTCCTGGAACTTTTTGACATTGAGAAGACCTGTGTTTTTATTGATGAACCGGCACGGGTAAAGGAACATGCAGATGCCGTAGAACTGGAATTTAGGGAAAGCATGATGCACAGGCTGGAGAAAGGATATATCCTCCCGGGACAGATGAACCTGCTATATTCTCTTTCGCAAACAACGGCAAGACTGTCAAATTACAGAGTGGCAGCCCTATCAGCTCTTGATCTGCGGACCTCTTTTATTAAGGCAGACAAAAAGGCAGATATTTCCACAAAAAGCATTGCATCTTATAATAACAGTTTTGAGGCTCTTTTACAGGACCTGCGCCGTTATAGGAAAAACGGATGCCGGGTACTTTTGCTGTCCGGATCCAGAACCCGTGCCATGCGGCTGGCTCAGGATCTGAGAGAAAATGAACTGACGGCTTTTTATACAGAGGATCCCGACAGAGAGATTCAGCCGGGAGAAATCATGACTTACTATGGCAGGGTACTGAAGGGGTTTGAATATCCTTTTCTTAAATTTGTTGTTATTTCGGAAAGTGATATTTTCGGAGCCGAAAAAAAGAAAAAAAAGAAGAAAAAGCAGTATGAAGGAAGAAAGATCAATAATTTTGCCGAACTCCAGATAGGGGATTATATTGTCCATGAAAATCACGGACTTGGCATTTACAGAGGAATTGAAAAGGTTGAAATAGAGAAGGTCGTAAAAGATTATATTAAAATTGAATATAGAGACGGCGGTAATCTGTATGTACTTGCCACAGGCCTTGATGTGATACAAAAATATGCTTCCGCAGATGCCAAAAGACCAAAACTTAATAAGCTGGGCACACAGGAGTGGGTAAGGACCAAAAGCAAAACAAAGGAAGCTGTTTCAGAAATAGCAAAGGATCTGGTGGAATTGTATGCCATTCGTCAGCAGTCGGAAGGATATTCTTACGGAAAGGATACCATCTGGCAGAAAGAATTTGAAGAAATGTTTCCTTTTGAAGAAACAGAGGATCAGATCTTGGCTATTGAAGCAACCAAGAAAGACATGGAAAGTACTAAGATCATGGACCGTCTGATTTGTGGGGATGTTGGTTACGGCAAAACAGAAATTGCTATACGGGCAGCTTTTAAGGCTGTACAGGAAGGCAAGCAGATTGTGTATCTGGTGCCTACTACCATACTGGCACAGCAGCATTATACTACCTTTTTGCAGAGAATGAAGGACTTCCCGGTAAGAGTTGAATTGTTATCCAGGTTTAAAACAGCCGCAGAACAGAAAAAGACGATTGAAGACCTGAAAAAGGGACTGGTAGATATTGTGATAGGTACCCATAGAGTCCTTTCTAAAGATGTGACATTTAAAGACTTAGGACTGCTGATCATTGATGAGGAACAGCGTTTCGGAGTATCTCACAAAGAAAAAATAAAGAAGATGAAAGAACAGGTAGATGTACTGACCCTTACGGCAACGCCGATTCCCAGAACGCTGCATATGAGTCTTATCGGAATCAGAGATATGAGCATTCTGGAAGAAGCGCCGGGTGACAGGCTGCCTATTCAGACTTATGTTCTGGAATATAATGAAGAAATGGTGCGAGAAGCCATTGTCAGAGAGCTTTCCAGAGACGGGCAGGTATATTACGTGTATAATCGTGTCAACAATATTGCTGATATTGCAGCAGGCATTCAAAAGCTGGTGCCGGAAGCAAATGTGGCTTTTGCCCATGGACAGATGAAGGAACGTGAGCTGGAAAGAATCATGTATGACTTTATTAATGGGGAAATTGATGTATTGGTATCTACCACCATTATTGAAACAGGACTTGATATTTCCAATGTGAATACCATGATCATACATGACTCAGACAATATGGGTCTTTCCCAGCTATATCAGTTAAGGGGCCGTGTAGGAAGAAGCAACAGGACGGCCTATGCTTTTCTTATGTATAAGCGGGATAAGATGTTGAAGGAGGTTGCCGAGAAGCGCCTTGCAGCAATTAAAGAATTTACAGACCTTGGCAGCGGCTTTAAGATAGCTATGAGGGATTTGGAAATTCGTGGCGCCGGGAACCTGCTGGGTGTAAAGCAACATGGGCATATGCAGGCAGTAGGTTATGACCTGTATTGTAAAATGCTGAATGAAGCAGTAAAGAACCTGAAGGGCATCCATACGGAAGAGGACTTTAATACCACGGCAGATATGGATGTAGATGCATTCATTCCTCCTTCCTATATTGTAAATGAGGTACAGAAGTTAGACATTTACAAAAGGATTGCAGATGTAGAAAGCCAGACGGAATGTGATGATATGAGAGAGGAGCTGTTAGACCGTTTTGGAGAGACACCTACGGCAGTGATCAATCTGCTCCGTATCGCCATGATCAGAGTAAAAGCCCATAAGCTGTATATTACGGAGATTAAAGGTAAAAATGGGGAAATCCGGTTTACTTTGAAACCGGATGCCCGGATCTGTGCAGAGAAAATACCTGAACTTCTGAAAAAACATGAGAAGCTGTCCTTCAATTATAAAATGCTTCATTTTCTTTATCATTATAAAAAATGCGGAATGGTAGAGAGGGATGCCCAAATGCTTCTTGGCCTGACAGAAGAACTTTTAAACGACATGATGGAAATCCTGCTTTAAAACAGATTGGCAAAAGAAAGCAAATAGTGTAAAATAAGGAACAGATGGCTTTTAGACAAACCCGGAGGGACAGGGAATGGATATTTTGGATATACTGACGATGATAGGCGGCTTGGCCTTATTCCTTTATGGAATGGACGTGCTTGGTGACGGATTAAAGAAAGCGTCCGGCGGAAAGCTGGAGACTATTCTGGAGAAGCTGACCAGCAATAAACTGATGGCGGTGCTTCTTGGAACCGGTGTGACGGCTGTGATTCAGTCTTCTTCGGCTACAACGGTTATGGTAGTGGGTTTTGTTAATTCCGGGATTATGAAATTGTCGCAGGCAGTAGGAGTAATCCTTGGAGCTAATGTAGGTACCACCGTAACTGCATGGATCTTAAGTTTGACAGATGTTAACGGAAGCGGATTTTTCCTGCAGCTGTTAAAGCCTACATCCTTTTCTCCGGTGCTTGCCATTATCGGTATCGTTCTTATGAAGAGGAATAAAAAGGAGCGGTACAAAAATATCGGTACCATATTGATCGGTTTTGCAGTCCTGATGTTTGGTATGGATACTATGTCAAGTTCTGTAACACCTTTTGCTCAAAGTCCTAAGTTATCAGGCATTCTGCTGATGTTTTCCAATCCGGTTCTGGGAATGCTGGCAGGCCTTATTCTGACAGCAATCATTCAGTCCTCTTCAGCTTCTGTAGGTATTTTACAGGCCCTTTGCGCATCGGGAGCTGTCAGCTATGCTACGGCAATCCCGATTATCATGGGAGAAAATATAGGCGCCTGTATGCCGGCACTGATTTCCGGAGCAGGCGGTAATAAAGGCGCTAAGCGTACAGCGTTGATTCATCTATACTATAACATCATTAAAACGGCAGTTTTTATGGTAATATTCTATGCCCTTAATGCGATGCTCCATTTTGCATTTCTGGAACGTGCTGCCAGCGCACTGGGTGTTGCCGTAATACACAGTGCATTTAATGTGGCGGCTGTTATTGTCATATTTCCGGTTTCTTTCCTTTTAGAAAAACTTGTTTATCTTACAATTCCTGAAACAGAAGAAGAAAAGCAGGCGTCTGTTCGTGATAAAAAGGAAATTCAGCTTTTGGATCCCCGCTTCTTAAGTACACCGGTATTTGCTTTGGAGCAATGCAAAAATGTTGCCATAGACATGGCGGAATATTCCAGGGATGCCCTGTTCCTTGCCATGGAGGTAGTGGATCGATATGATGAAAAGTCAGCAGAAAGAGTCATAGAGCTTGAAAATATAGTAGACCATTATGAAGATGAAATCGGTTCTTATCTGGTAAAATTAAGCAGCAGACATTTGACGGAAAAAGACAGTCAGCAGCTTTCCGTATTGCTTCATAGTATAGGCGATTTTGAGAGGATCTCGGATCATGCCATTAATATTATGGAATCTGCAAAAGAAATGGAAGAAAAGAAATTATCTTTTTCCAAAAAGGCACAGGAAGAAGTGGCTATTTATACAACAGCCATTAAAGATATTGTGAATCTTTCTTTGCGGGCGTTTAAGGAAGAGGATCTACAGGGGGCTGCAGTTATTGAACCTTTAGAGGAAGTAATTGATTATTTGAGTGTAGAAGTCAAAAAGCGCCATATGAAGAGGCTCCGTAAAGGAAAATGCACAATAGAAATGGGATTTGTGCTTTCAGACCTTACCACCAATTATGAGAGAGTATCTGACCACTGCTCGAACATTGCACTTTCCCTGCTGCAGCTAAATGAAAAGAAATTTGATACTCATGAATATCAGATCAATATGATCAGCAAAGAGAGCGCAATATTCGAAACAGAGGTAAAAGAGTTAAAGGAGCGCTATCAGCTGCCTTAGAAGGTTATGGCTTATGGGAAAACGTCTTTTAAGAAAATATTACAGGAGGCCGGCAACTGAGCTGGCTTCTGATTTAATAGGGAAGCTCTTATGCAGAAGAACAGAAGACGGGATCATCCGATATCGAATTACGGAAACAGAGTGTTACTATAGTGAACAGGACACGGCCTGTCATGCCAGTAAGGGTAAAACGGAGAGGACTAAGATTTTGTATGAACAGGGAGGAACGGCTTATGTTTACCTGTGCTATGGAATCCACTCTCTTTTTAACGTAGTAACAGGAAAAGAGGGGTTTCCGGAAGCAGTACTGATCCGGGGAGTAGAAGGTTATAATGGTCCCGGAAAGGTTACAAAGGCGATGGCTATTGACAGAAAACTCAATGGCATTGATATGGTAACATCGCAAGAATTGTGGATTGAAGATGACGGTGCGAGACCTGAATTTATTGCAGATAAAAGAGTGGGAATCGATTATGCCACAAAAGAATACAGGGATATTTTATGGCGGTATATTATTCAGGACGGTCACTATAAACCTGTGAAGATACAGCAAAAATAAGGGAAAACTTATTGGCACATGCGGAGTATAAAGATGAAATTAATATATGGAACAGGGAATCCGGCAAAGCTGGAATCCATGAAGCGAACACTGCAAGGCCTTCCTTTTGAAATAATCAGCCTTACGCAGGCAGCAGAAGAGGAAGGAATCAGCATTTTACCCATACAGGAAACAGGCGATACTCCCCTTGAAAATGCACAGATCAAGGCGGAAACATACTATGCTCTTTTTAAGAAACCTGTTTTTTCCTGTGATTCAGGACTATATCTTTGGAATTATGAAACCAACCAAATGCTGCCGGAAGAAGAGCAACCCGGCATTCATATCCGGGGCAGAGGAGACAGGCGTTTTACGGATGAAGAACTGATAACGCATTATACGGAATTAGTTCAAAAATATGGTTCGATTTTAGCCAGGTACAGGAACGGCATCTGCCTGATCATAGATGAAGAACATATTTATAAAAGCATGGGGGAGGATTTATGGGGAGAACCCTTCCTGCTGTCAGATAAGCCTCATGAAAAAAGAATCCCGGGATTTCCCCTTGACAGTATCTCCCTGGAGATATCCAGCGGAAAATATTATTATGACCTGGAGGACGCTGCACAGGATGTTGTTGCAGCCGAAAACGGGATGCGGAAATTCTTTAAGGAACTGAAAAAAATGTAGATTCTTGCGATAAGTAACAACTTTTCACAATAAATCCCATATCCTATACTAAATACAACAGAACCTGTATTTAGCACATAGGAGCTGCAGCAAATCAAAGCGAAACGCTGCTTTAAAATGAATGGAGAAATGGGATGAAAGATATTGATGAAAAGAAGTTAGAACAAGCCGTCTCGCAGATAATGATAGATATGGGGATTCCTGCTCATTTAAGAGGATATCATTATATGCGCACAGCCGTTATTATGGCAGTAAAAGACATGAAGGTAGTGGGCAGTGTTACAAAGCTTCTTTATCCGGAGATAGCCAGACGCTACAATACTACCAATGGAAAAGTAGAGCGGGCCATCCGCAATGCCATAGAGATTTCATGGGAGCGGGGCAACAGGCATACTTTTGAAAAAATGTTTGGATATTGTATGGAAAGCGGACAGGGACGTCCAACTAACAGCGAATATATTGCTGCCATTGCGGATGCGATTCATGTGCATTTTCGCGATGAAGCTTCATAAGGAGAGGTACATATATGGATAAACCGGCAATCTGCGGAGGAACACCTATCCGTAATACAAAGATTTTTTATGGGCATCAGTATATTGATGATGCAGATATTCAGGCAGTAGTGGAGGTAATGAAAAGCGATTATCTCACCTGCGGTCCTAAAATTCAGGAGCTGGAGCAAAAATTGTGTAAGATAACAGGAGCAAAGTATGCAGTAGTTTGCAGCAATGGAACTGCAGCGCTCCATATGGCATGTCTGGCGGCGGGAGTAGCCCCGAAAGATGAAGTGATCACTACGCCCATAACCTTTGCAGCATCAGCCAATTGTGCCCTTTATTGCGGCGCTACACCGGTGTTTGCCGATATTAATGAGGAGACCTACAATATTGATCCGGCCAGTATCGAGGCTCTTACCACAGAAAAGACAAAAGCAGTAGTGGCGGTTGACTATACAGGTCAATCAGTAGAACTTGACAGGATCCTTGCACACTGCAGAAAGCATAATATAGTGTTGATTGAAGACGGAGCCCACGTCATCGGGACAAGCTATAATGGAAAGAAAAACGGCTCTATTGCAGATATGACAACTTTTAGTTTCCATCCGGTAAAAACAGTAACCGGAGGTGAGGGTGGAGCTGTTCTTACCAATAATAAGGAATATTATGAAAAATTATTGCTGTTTAGAGCTCATGGTATCACAAGAGACGCTTCTTTAATGGAGCATGAACCGGATGGACCATGGTACTACGAACAGATAATGCTTGGATGGAATTATCGTATGACTGATATACAGGCGGCGCTGATCATCAGTCAGCTGGATAAGCTGCAGCCGTTTTCGGAAAGAAGAAAAGAAATCGTAAAGGCATATAATGAAGCATTTTCTCAATTGCCACAGTTGTTTGTCCAGAAGGAAATACCACAGTCAGATACCACAAGACATCTTTATATCCTTCGTATCAGACCGGAAAAACTGCGTATTGACAGAAAACAGTTTTTTGAAGCTCTGGCAGCAGAAAATATCTGCTGCAACGTACATTATATTCCCACATATTATTTTCCATATTATGAAAAACTGGGATATAAAAGAGGTATATGTCCAAAGGCAGAGAAATTATACGAAGAAGAAATCAGTCTGCCCCTCTATTATGGCATGACCGATCAGGATGTGACGGATGTTATTAATGCAGTTACCAGAATTGCAGAGTATTACAAAAGAGAAGATGATGAAAAGGAGCATGGTGATAACAATGAATAAAGTGTACCTATGTTTTCCGGGAGGAAAGCATAAAGCGCTTACAATGAGCTATGATGACGGGAAATTTGAAGACAGAAGGCTGGTTGAAATTTTTAACAGCTACGGAATAAAGGCGACCTTTCACATTAATTCGGGAATCAGGGATAATGTGAGGATTCCCATGGAAGAGTATCCTGATCTGTATAAAGGACATGAAATTGCATGTCATACACTGACACATCCCACCATAGCAAGATGCCCTATGACGGAAGTGGTGGAAGAAGTTCTGGAGGATAAGAAGAGACTGGAAACATTGACGAAAAAACCGGTACGGGGATTGTCTTATCCTAATGGTTCCTATAGTGAGGAAATTAAAAAGCTGTTGCCGGCTCTTGGCATTAAGTATTCCAGAATTGTGGGAGACAGCCACGGCTTTTCACTTCCCGAAGATCTTTATGAATGGATGCCTACCTGTCATCACAATCACGGTTTACTGGAACATGGCAGAGAATTTATTGCGCTTAACAAGAAGCAGTATTTATATTTAATGTATGTTTGGGGACACAGCTATGAGTTTACCAGAGATGATAACTGGGAAGTGATAGAAGATTTCTGCAAACTTATGGGCGGCAGAGAGGATATCTGGTATGCTTCTAATATAGAATATGTGGATTATATGGATATGATGAAGAACCTGCAGTTTGCTGCAGATAATACCTTTGTATATAATCCCTACGTATCCAGCGTATGGCTGAGCGTCAACGGAAATATTGTAGAAGCAAAAGGCGGGGAGCTGACAGAACTATGAAATTAAGCGTGATTGTACCCGTTTTTAATATGGCGGCTGAAGAAAAACTTTCTTACTGTTTAAACAGCCTGGTGAATCAGACGATTACCGATTATGAGATTATTGCGGTAGATGATTGTTCTACAGATCAATCTCTTGACATTCTGCGCAGCTATGAAGAAAAATATCCTGACAGATTTAAAGTAATTGCATCTCCTGTTAACAGAAAGCAGGGAGGGGCTAAAAACCTGGGCCTTGAAAAGGCAAAGGGAGAATGGATCGGATTTATTGACAGTGATGACTGGATCACGGAAGATTTTTACGAGAAACTTCTAAAAAAGGCAGAAGAGACAGGGGCTGATATGGTAGGGTGCGATTACCATCTGACCCATGAACATAGTATGGCCATTGGAAAGGTTGTCCACAATAATAAATCCCAGCAGACCGGTGTGTTGAATAAAGAAAAGTACCGTTCCCTGATTTTGGATAGTGGAAGTCTGGTGGTGAAAATTTATAAACGTCATATTATCATGGATTATCCCAATCGCTTTCCGGAAAATATTTTTTATGAAGACAATGCCATCAGCAACTCATGGATGCTCCGTTCCAAACATTTTGAATATATTGAGGAACCGCTGTACTACTACTACCAGCATGATGCTTCTACGGTTCATACCATTACTAAAAAACGGTGTGAAGACAGAATGGAAGCTGCCAGGGTCATGGTAAAGGAAGCAAAGGAATTTGAATTTCTGGAAGAATATTATCCGGAAATAGAAAGCAGCTTTACAACACTGTTTTATGTTAATACGTTGTTTTCTTATATGGCGGGAGTAGAGAAAAAGGAATTTGGATTTGTGAAAGCCATGGGAAAAGAAATGAAAGAAACTTTTCCGAATTTCAGGGAAAATAAGTATTACAGAGAAAGGGTGCATGAGGAGGAACGAAAATTGATCGACATGCACATGAAGTCCACATTATATTTTATGGCATACTACAGCCTTTTATGGGGATATCGTAATTTCCGGCAGCGCCTTAAAAAGAAATAGGGTTTAGGGGCGCCTTTTGGAAAGATAAAGGGATTGCCGCAAATAACCTAAATTTTCTTTTAAGAACAAAAGGAAAGAATATCCTCCGGACTGATAGACAGAATGAAATGCACCCCAAACAAAGAGCAGGGTGATTTCCGTAAACAGGATCCTTAAAAAGCTGTAAAGAAAATGATTTTTAAAGTGGCTCAAGGTATAAGACTGAAATATAATATGGGGCAGCTCATCATGAAGCATCTGGCGGCAGATGCTTTTTAATACAGGAGAATCCGTGCATCTGGACAGTGCATCATAATAGGTAAGTGCAATCATTTCTGCAGTTACAAGAACTGTGATTTCACATCGCAGACCTCCTGACTGCCTGAGAAGACGAAAAACCCTGTCCAGAAAAGAATGATTTTGAGATGCGATGTGATAATAGTTCATGTATTTTTTCAGATAAGCAGAATGCCAGTTTTCTTCTTTGATAAACCACAGCATGGCTTCCTTGTATGATGGTTCTTCTAAATTGACTATACTGTTTTCTACAGTTTTCATTAAACAGATGCCGTCAGAACCCTCGCCTTTTTGAAAGGCCCGGATAGAAGGGAAGATCAATTTCTGCTTTTCTACAGACAAAAATTCTTCCTGTGAGAAATCCATATTCAGTCTTTTATGGTCATTGTCTGCAAAATAGGAAATCCATTCCCTATAACTAAAATGATTCATTCTGGATTTTATTAAGTCAATCATAGAGGCTCTCCTTTAGGCATATCTTATCACGCTTTACAAAAATCCACAAGCAGAGATAAATTTGCCTGTCCCTTTTAGTAAAAAGGTTGTAGATAACGATTAAATTATGTATAATAAATAAGGGTTCATATAGGTAAGAATCAGCTATATCACTATTTGATCAGGAGAAAGGAAGGGTATAAAAATGAAAAGAATCGGCATGTTAACAAGCGGCGGTGACTGCCAGGCTTTGAATGCAGCAATGAGAGGTGTGGTAAAGTGCCTTGTAAACAGCAAAGAAGATGTGGAGATTTATGGATTTTTAGACGGTTATAAAGGATTGATTTATGGAAATTTCCGTATGCTGACAGGACAGGATTTTTCAGGTATCCTTACAAAGGGCGGTACGATTCTGGGAAGCTCCAGGACTCCTTTTAAAACAATTAAGGATCCTGATGAAAACGGTCTTGATAAAGTAGATGCTATGAAACAGAATTATTATAAGCTCCGTCTGGACTGCCTGGTGATTCTTGGAGGTAACGGCACTCATAAGACTGCAAACCTTCTTAGAGGAGAAGGCCTGAATGTAATCACTCTTCCTAAAACCATAGATAATGACCTTTGGGGAACAGATATGACTTTTGGATTCCAAAGTGCTGTCAATATTGCAACAGATGCAATTGACTATATTCATACAACTGCTTCTTCTCATGGCAGAACCTTTATCGTGGAAGTTATGGGACATAAGGTGGGTTTCCTTACGTTGAATGCCGGTATGGCAGGAGGCGCGGATATTATATTGATTCCGGAAATCCCGTATGATATTAAAAAGATCGTAGCTGCCATTGAAAAGAGAAATAAGAGCGGCAGCCGGTTTACGATCCTGGCAGTGGCAGAAGGCGCGATCTCCAAAGAAGACGCAAAACTGTCTAAAAAAGAATATAAAGAAAAAATGAAAAATTATAAATACCCTTCGGTCTCTTATGAACTGGCAGATCAAATCCAGAAGATGACAGGCGGAGAGGTACGTGTTACGGTGCCCGGACATACCCAGAGAGGTGGAAGTCCCTGCCCTTATGACAGAGTTTTTGCAAGCCGACTGGGAGCAGAAGCAGGCAGATTGATTTTAAAAGGTGAATACGGATTCATGGTAGGATATAAGAATAGGGAAATTGTTAAAGTTCCGCTTGAGGATGTTGCGGGCAAGCTTAAGATGGTTTCACCTGATTCTGATATTGTAAAAGAAGCTAAATTACTCGGCATCAGTTTTGGGGATTAAACATGTCATATACGGCTCTTTACAGAAAGTTCCGGCCCGCTGTCTTTGAAGATGTCAGAGGGCAGGAACATATTGTGACCACATTAAAAAATCAGATAAAAGCAGGTCGGATCGGTCATGCATATCTTTTTTGCGGAACAAGAGGCACAGGAAAAACAACCATAGCTAAAATATTTGCAAAAGCAGTGAATTGCGAAAATCCGGAAGATGGAAGTCCCTGCGGCAAGTGCGCTGTCTGCAAGGCAATTGCCGCAGGCGCAAGTATGAACGTGATTGAAATTGATGCTGCCTCTAATAATGGCGTGGATAATATCAGAGAAATTGTGGATGAAGTGGCTTATTCGCCAGCGGAGGGAAAGTATAAGGTCTATATTATTGATGAAGTCCATATGCTTTCTATCGGTGCCTTTAATGCACTTTTAAAGACCCTTGAAGAACCACCCTCCTATGTCATATTTATTTTAGCTACCACAGAGGTTCATAAAATTCCAATTACCATCTTGTCAAGATGCCAGCGGTATGATTTTAAAAGAATTACTATCGATACTATTTCTTCGAGGATCAGGGAATTGACAGATGTTGAGCAGGTCTCCATAGAAGATAAAGCTGTCCGTTACATAGCAAAAGCAGCGGATGGTTCTATGAGGGATGCATTAAGTCTTTTGGATCAGTGTATTGCTTTTCATTTTGGACAGGAACTGACTTATGATAAAGTGCTGGATGTACTGGGAGCTGTGGATACAGAGGTGTTCAGCAGGCTTCTTAGGGCAGTATTGAAAGGTGAAGTGTCGCAAACTATCGGCATCTTAGAAGAAATGGTTATCCAGGGAAGGGAACTGGCTCAGTTTATCATAGATTTTACATGGTATCTGCGTAATCTTCTGCTGATCAAGACTGCAGACGGAATTGAAGATGTGATTGATGTCTCCACTGAGAATCTGGCACGGCTGAAAGAAGAGGCCAAGATCGCAGAGAACGATACGATCATGCGTTATATCCGTGTGCTTTCAGAGCTTTCCGGACAGATCCGTTTTGCATCTCAAAAGCGGATATTGATAGAAATGGCATTGATCAAGCTTTGCAGACCTGCCATGGAGACGGATATGCAGTCTCTGATAGACCGGATCAGGCAGCTGGAGCAAAAAGCAGAAATGGGAATTCTTTCTCAGGGAAATTTTTCAAAGGCTGATTTTCAGATGATGCAGATGGCAGATGCAGATGGCAGAACTGTTTTGGAAGTTAGTGCGTCAAAAGAAAGGGCACCTCTTCCCAAAGCTGTTCCGGAAGACATAAAGCGAGTAGCGGATAATTGGAGAAATGCTATCCTGGAAGTGGAAAATCCTATGAGGACATACTTAAAGGGGGCGTATCCCAGTCTTTCGGAAGATGGAAGGCTCTTGATCATTGTGCAGGATGGAATGTCTCTTTATTACTTCGGACAGAAAGAACATAAAGAAGAACTTGAAAAAATTCTTTCTCAGTACGCAGAAAAAGAAATAGAAATTGTGATACAAAGCACTGAAGAAGGCAAAGATCCTGAAGATGTCTTTCCGGACCTTACCAGATTAGTTTCCGAGAACATTCACATGGAAATTGAAGAACTTGAGGAAGAGAAGGAGCCTTTGGATCAGGAGTTCTAAGGGAGCGATGATCAAATCAGCGGTTCCCTAACATAAATAAAAGAAATGAGGAAGAGCAAAATGGCAAAACGCGGAGGATTCCCGGGCGGCGGTATGCCCGGTAATATGAATAATCTGATGAAGCAGGCACAGAGAATGCAGCGTCAGATGGAAGAGAACCAAAAAGAGCTGGAAACAAAGGAATTTACTGCAAAAGCAGGAGGCGGAGCCGTTGAAGTTACGGTTACGGGCAAGAAGGAAATTACCAAAGTAAAGCTTTCGGAAGAGGTAGTTGATCCGGAAGATATTGAAATGCTGGAAGATTTGGTTATGGCAGCTGCCAATGAAGCGCTTCGCATGGCGGAAGAAGCAGGTGCGGAGATTATGAATAAAATGACAGGCGGCCTTAATCTGGGAGGAGGCTTTCCCTTTTAATGGACCTGTATAGCGGATCTATCAACAAGTTAATAGATGAACTGGCAGGACTTCCGGGTATCGGCGCCAAGTCAGCACAGAGACTGGCTTTTCATTTGATCAATATGTCTCAGGATAAAGTAAAACGTCTGGCTGCAACAATTTTGGAGGCAAAAGAAAATGTCAGATACTGCAGAGAATGTTATACCCTGACAGATCAGGAGATTTGTCCCGTTTGTGCCAATGGTAAGAGAGACCACAGCATTATTATGGTAGTGGAAAACGTCAGGGATTTGGCGGCTTATGAAAAAACGGGTAAATATGAAGGAGTTTATCATGTGCTTCACGGCGCTATTTCTCCCATGTTGGGGATAGGGCCGGGAGATATTAAATTAAAAGAATTAATTAAGCGTCTTGAAGGCGATGTGACAGAAGTTATTATAGCAACCAATTCCAGTCTGGAGGGGGAAACAACAGCAATGTATATTGGCAAACTGATCAAACCCACCGGTATTAAAGTGACCAGAATTGCCAGCGGTGTTCCTGTGGGAGGCGATTTGGAATATATTGATGAGGTGACCCTGCTCAGAGCTCTTGAAGGCAGGACAGAGTTGTAACGTGAAGGAAAGAGAGGAAGTATTGCATGGCAGTAAAAAAAGAAATATTTGGTATGACCGGGGATGGCAGACAGATAAATAAATATTACATCTCCAATGACCGGGGATTAAAGGCCGGAGTGATCAATTACGGAGCTATTTTAGTAAATCTGTTTGTACCTGATAAACAAGGAGTAGCAGCAGATGTTGTGCTGGGTTACGATACCCTGGAGCCTTATTTTACAAATGGCAGCTTTTTTGGCGCTACAGTAGGACCCAATGCCAATAGGATCGGCGGTGCTGCATTTACACTTTTCGGAAAACGCTATCAACTGGATGTAAATGATGGAGAGAATAATTTACATAGTCATGCTGAGCTGGGTTATCATAAAAGAGTGTGGGATGTTAAAGAAGGGACAGACAGCGTTACATTTTTTATTGAAGATGAAGACGGTTCTATGGGATTTCCCGGAAACAAGAAAGTTTCCGTTACTTATACTGTAACTAAAGATAATGAACTGCAGATTCATTATCAGGCGGAAAGTGACAAAGATACGATCATTAATATGACTAATCATACTTATTTTAATCTGAAAGGACATGGAGAAGGTACTATTTGTGATCATAAACTTAAGCTTTTTGCATCGGATTATACTCCGGTTGCAGCAGGCGCTATTCCTACCGGAGAAATAGCATCTGTGAAGGGAACGCCATTTGATTTCTTAAATGAAAAGGAAATCGGAGAAGACATTAATAACGATTGTGAACAACTGAAATTGGTGCAAGGGTATGATCACAACTGGGTTATTGACGGAGCAGATGGAAGTTTAAGGGAATTTGCAACAGTAACAGAGGAAAATTCAGGCAGAGTAATGAAAGCTTATACAGATTTGCCGGGAGTTCAGTTCTATGCAGGAAACTGCATTAGTGAAACTACAGGCAAAGAGGGGATTGTATACGGACCAAGAAGCGGAATGTGTTTGGAAACTCAGTATTATCCCGATACGGCTAACAAACCCCGGTTCCCGTCAGCAGTTTTTGGACCTGACAGAAAGTATGATACAATTACCGTTTATAAATTCCTTTCTCTTTAAAGAGCAGAACTTGACAGAAGTCTGTCGATGAATGAAAAAGATAAAGACATGCTGTGACATAAAATGCAGAAATCTTCTGATATAATAACAGAAAAATGCCGTTATTTGGGGAGGAAGTATGCAGTTACCATTGATTGTCAGACAAATGGGAAAGGTTACAGGGGAGAACAGGGTTTATATTGAAGATTATGCATATACTTATCTGAATGAATTGAAAAAGAAAGAACCGGGACTTCCCATACGGGCAGCGCTCTACGGGCATGCTTTTAGCAGAGAAGGTGTTCATTTTTATTTAATATATGGCGCTTCTGATATCATGGGAGAGATGGAAAGGGGAAGGAAGCAGGAAGAGATCCAAAAAACTTTTTTCCCCGAGTATGGGTTGATCGGTTATGTAAATCTGTATCCCAGGCAAAAACTGCCCGGAACGGATAAAGGCTGCTGTGTTTTTTATGAAAGCAATGAAGCCATGCAGAATTATATGGTTTCCTGTTATCAAAACAAAGCCGGAATCCGAAAGATGACGGAAACAAAGGAAAGTTCAGGCTTTTCATATGTAAAGGAACTATTGCAGAAGGCATTTTTGGGCATTATGGCGGTTCTAAGTGCAGTAGCAATAACAATTATCAATAATTACAGTTGTATGTATGATTTTACGATGATGGCAGCCAGAGCCCTGCAGGAAGCAGGAGGATAATAAGCGGAAGGCCATGGAGATGAATCAATGTCTAATGTGCGGGATTATTTGAAAGAAAGAGAAAAAAGACTGGGGAATGCAGGTACACCAGCTCGTACCAGTTACAAAGACAAGATTAAAAGTCATAAACTGACTATTTTTTACCGGGCAGCCCTGGTAATCGTATTGATTGCGGTGGTGGCTGCTTTTTTGGTGCTCCAGTGGAAAAATAAAATTTTTACTACCAGTGTTGTGACAAGTTCATCACCGGTAACAATTGTGCAGGGTGCAAGAGTGCGGGCTTTAGGAAACAACGTGCTTTTATATAGTAAGGATGGCGCCAGCTGTTTAGACGCCAAAGGAAACAGTCTTTGGAATCAGACCTTTGAAATGCAGAATCCCATGATTGCTGTGTGTGGTGACGTGGCAGCAATTGGGGACTATAACGGCAGGACTGTTTATGTGGTAAGCAGTACCAAGCAGCTTGGCACAATCAACACCAACCTGCCTATACGAAGAATCTGTGTTTCACAGAATGGTGTGGTGGCAGCCGTTTTGGATGATGCGGCAATTACCAGAATCCTGCTTTATAATGGGAACGAAAATACGGACACTTCATTGATAGATATTAAAGCTACTATGGATAAAAGCGGCTATCCTATGAGTCTCTCTTTATCCCCTAATGGAAAGCTGTTAGCCATTTCTTATCTGCATGTAGACAGTGGAGAAATGAAATCAACAGTAGCATTCTTCAACTTTGGTGAAGTGGGAAAGAATGAAAGCGACAATTATGTCAGCGGATACGATTATTCCAATACAGTAGTGCCTTATGTCCAGTTTATGAGCAATAATGCGGCATTTGCAGTATCGGATGACAGAATTGTATTTTTTACGGGAAGTGAGAAGCCGAACAGTACCGCTTTAACGTTTTTAGATGAGGAAGCTCAGGGAATCTACTATAATGAAGAATATGTGGGAATGGTATATCATGATCAGACGGGAGAAGCTATTTATCGTCTGGATGTATATAATACATCAGGAAACAAGATTCATTCCCAGCTCTTTGACATAGAGTATACAGATATTATTTTTAATAAAGATCAGATTATTATATATAATGATATGGACTGTCAGATTTGCAGTATAAGTGGGGTCAATAAATTTACGGGACAGTTTGAGAAGCCTTCTTCTTTAATAGTGCCTACTTCTTCTATTTATAGATATATTGCTGTAACAAGCAGTTCTATTGATACTATTGAACTAGAATAGAAACTTCGAAAAAGATAGTTTGCGTAAGAATAAATTCTTGAACCGACAGAAGATAAACTGCCGTATCAAGTCTTTGAATACCGGAAGGAATAAGGTTGAAGTATGTATTTTGTTGCATTGATCATAATAGTTCTCATATTTATATGGCGGATAGCGGCAGGATTTAAAAAGGGAATGGTTCATGAGATCGTATCCTTAATTGCCATGGCTGTTGCAGGATTCTGCATGCTGCTGATATTTGCAGCTGTTGAAAGTTATTTTAATAAAGAAATGGGACAGCTGATTCAGTTTGTTTTGGTGCTTTTGGCAGTATGCATTGTATACCGTCTTATCAATACTTTGTTTACTTCACTACAGTTAATCTCCAAACTTCCTATTATTAAAGGATTGGATAAGATATTGGGAGCGGTAGTTGGCCTGGCAGAAGCAGGGATTCTGGTGGGAATACTTGTATATGTGATTAAAAGCTGGGGACTTTCTCAAATAATTCATTGACATAAGAGCCGGTTTAATGTTATAATAAAAATCCACCGTTCAGAAAAGAATGGTGGATTTATAGTGAAGAAAGTTCTTAAAAAGTCTTGACAGCAGGAAGCAGCTATGATATTATATCAGAGTTGCGTCCGAGAAAGACGCAGAAAGACCGGCAGGAAAGCCGGCGAAGCACCTTGACAAATAAACA